>JBAXSP010000001.1:0-166155 GCA_037130655.1 bacterium
GCAATACCTCCAACAGTGCGGATGTTTGCATTTGTCAAAGCGTTCAATGTGCGAGTAGTCAAATCAAGTGTATCGATTCGAGTCTTCAAAACATCTGAAAGTTCTTGTGCGTCTGTTTCTGACATCTTTTCTTTTGATGTTTCTTCTGGAGCAGTAACTTCTGCTGTGTCAGATTTTTCTCCAACTACTTTGACATTCAATACTGCTTCAAGTTGGCGAATCATGATCATAACACCAGATTCCAATGCTTCACGAGGAGAAATAGTTCCGTCTGTTTCGATAGTCATACGAACGCGGTTGAAATTTGTGTTGTCATCAACACGCATATTTTCAACATCGTAAGATACACGGCGGATTGGAGAAAAGATTGCATCGAGACCGATAGCACCGATATCCATTTTGCCTTTGTGGTGATCTTCTTTTGAAACGAAACCAAGTCCTTTTTCGATAGTGATTTCTGCAGAAAGATTTGCTTTGCCAGTCAATTCACAAATGTATTGATCAGGGTTTGCAACTTCTACTTGTCCACCACAGACGATATCCTTACCAGTAACGATTTTTGGTCCTTTTACTGAAAGTGTAACGATTTGAGGTTCGTCTCCAGTTACTGCAAAGCGAACAAATTTCAAGTTCAATAAAAGATTGATAACATCTTCTTTGACACCTTCGATTGAAGAGAACTCATGACTTACTCCGTCAATTTTGACAGAAGTTACTGCGTAACCTGGAAGTGATGAAAGGATAATACGGCGCAATGAATTACCAATAGTGTGACCGTATCCTGGATACAAGCCGTCTATTTCGTAAATACCCTTGTTTCCCTCTTCGAGAGTAACGCGTGGTTGTGATGGAAGTTTTATTGAATGATCAAACATATACATGTGATTTAAAAAGCGAATAATAAACTATCGACTATAAAACTCGAGTACGGTATTGAGATTCATGTATCCTTCAGTATTTTTTGGCACACCTGTAACGGTTGCTTTTACAGACCCCGGATCAAACTGTAACCAATTCGGCCAGGTGTAACTTTTCACCTTTGTTTCTATGTTAGAGAAGAGTGGACTCTTTTGTGATGATGGAGCAATAGTGATGACATCATTTGCTGTAACGATGTATGCTGGAATTTTCAAGCGTTTTCCGTTTACAAAGATGTGTCCGTGAGCAACGATTTGACGAGCGAGTGCGCGTGTTCCTGCGATACCAAGACGGTATACAACGTTGTCGAGACGACGCTCTAGGATTTCATAGAGTTTGTCTGCAGGAGAAATATCGCGAGACTTTGATGCCTCTTTGACGTAATTACTCAATTGACGTTCTGAAATACCATAAGAGAAACGAGTCTTTTGCTTTTCGATCAATTGAAGACCGTATGCAGAAGGCGCTTTTGGACGCTTATCACTCTTGCCTCGTTTTGCTTGAGACAATGCAAACTTTTGTGTTTGGCATTTTTCATAAACACCAGCACCAAGTCTTCGACAAATTTTATATTTTTTAGTTTGAGTTCCCATATAAATGATTGATTATTATACTCGACGAGGTTTCTTAGGTTTCGGACCATTGTGAGGTACAGGAGTGATGTCACGAATTGCGGTGATATCAATACCAAATCCCATAAAAGCACGAATTGTTGGTTCGCGACCTGAACCGACACCTTTGACTACAACATCAACAGATTTGATGCCAAGTGCAGCTGACTTTTCACCCAATACTTCACCTACTTTCGAAGCAGCAAAAGGAGTACCCTTTTTTGCGCCTTTGAAGCCCAAAGCTCCAGCAGAAGATGAAAATACTGCGTTACCGTTTTTGTCAGTAACAACTGCGTTTGTGTTGTTAAAAGAAGCTTCAATGTGAAGTGTTCCTTCAGCAATCTTCTTTTTTGGTGTGCGATTACTACTACCTTTTACAGCATCAGTTCCACCCTTTTTTGTTGGTATACGTTTTTTTCCCATAGTATTAAAAATTATGTTTTAGATTCTTTTCTTCGTCCACTCGCCATTGTCTTTCTGACATTACCGCGAACAGTTCGAGAATTTGTCTTTGTTCTTTGACCACGAACAGGAAGCTTCTTCATATGGCGAACGCCGCGATATGCTTTGATATCCTTCAAACGTTTGATGTTTGCAGACACTTCACGCTTCAAATTACCTTCGATTTTCAATTCTTCTATCAATTTACGAAGTGTATTTTCTTCATCAATAGTAAGATCTTTTGCTTTTGTTCCATAAGCAACCTTAGCTTGGTCCAAGATTGTGTGTGCTAGCGGACGTCCAATACCGTAAACGACAGTTAGGCCGATTTCGAGACGCTTTTCATTTGGGATGGTAATACCGACGATACGCATAAGAATTATTGTTTTTGTTTATGCTTCGGATTTGCACAGATAATATGCAGGTGGCCAGCTCTTTTGACCATCTTACATTTCGCACAAATCTTTTTTACTGAAGCTTTGATTTTCATAATAAAATATTAACGGGAAACCATTGAATCAGGTTTTTTGCCTGAATTCGATGGTTTTCCAGATAGGAATAAACTATACACTATTTATAATCTTTTTACAACCCTTCCTTTTCCGCCGTAGGGATCGAGGACGACTTCAACATTATCTCCGACAAGAACCTTGATACGATGCATGCGCATTTTACCAGAAAGGTATGCGAGTACTTCTTTGCCATCGCATTCAATTCTAAAAAGCGTATTAGGTAACGCTTCTGTTACGATTCCTTTGGAAATAATCTCATCTTTATTGCTCATGAACAGTTGTGGAAAGAGTGTAACAAAATAATCATTTACCGTCAATAGGATTATTGACAATAATCGTTATTTTGTCGCTTTTGTCGGGTAAATTTTGTTCCCAAAATGGAGTCATCTTGATATTGATGTTGGCAATCGACTTTACCTCTTTGAGAATGTTCTTGAGATTGTTTTTTTGTGCGCCAAGTATTTTTTGTTTGATGTCTCTGTCGTCTATTCTCCAAATAATCAGTCCTTCACCAGAAATGGCAACGGTAGCGCTATTTATATCTGTCATTGAGAGGTATTTGATATCAAGATCAGTAAGTTTTGGAATCATATAAGTACTTTCATCATCTTTGATACCAATTGAACCAGCGATTGTTTTTTCGAGATTTTTTCGTTCAAAAATAAAGAATGAAGCACTTCCTTGTAATGTCACTGGAACAGTTTGATCTGCACCAGTGACAACTGGATTAAAGTTGCTGATAGTGTATGTTCCACCATTTCTAAAAATGATAAAGCCTTCAGGAAGTTGTGCTTGTGCTTGGATGTAAAGTTTTTCTCGAAGTTTTTGATCAAGTTCGGTATATGTCTTTTGCAACACTTCGCCTGTTACTTGGTATGCACCAGTATCTTTGCCGTCTTTCATTGTCACCTGACTAAGGCTGAGTGTTGGTTTTTGTAGTTTTGTGTCTTTGAAATTTAGCAACAGATTTTCTGCATTGTATTTTGAGCCAAGTTCTTTGGCTTTGATGGTACCGGTTGTCTTACTTGGAACAATATCTGTTTTGACCTTTTTGGCTACTGGAATAACAAGTTTGCCGGTAAGCTCGTATTCGTTTCCGTTTGTATCAACAAAAGTAGTGCCTTGTACGAGTGTTACTTTTTGTTTCGTGTCTGTATTGGTAAAAGTAATGGCTCCTTTTGCAAAGGTTGCAGTGTTTGAGGTGTTTTTGGTGCCTTCGAGTGTCGTAGTTACTTCATTTTTTATTTGAATAATTTCATATTTGAGCTCGTCTCCTCCCCCGCTTTTTTGACCTGAAAAAATAGCATCTTTCAAATCAAATTTTTGAACAAATGGATCAATGACAATGGTTGCTTCACGAAATGAGTGAAGTATTGCAATTACTGACCAAACCAAAAGCAGTAGAACAACAATCCAAAGAAAAAATCTTGGTGATAGATGCTTTTTTTCAGGAGTAAGAATCTTGTCTCTTCCAATTGTTTGAATTATTTCATGCGAAAGAGACGGGTGTGTGTGACCTGCGTCTATATGTATTTCATGTTCTGGTCGAACAATGTCTTCGAGAAGTTTTTTCATATTTATTTGTCGCCGTGACGTGATACGTATAATAAATGAGTAATCAAATCATATTGGTGAATACTGACACCTTCTTTGAAAGTACAATATTCGTTGATTGATGGGGCTGAAAGTGCTATGACAGAGAAACGTTTGTCGCTCAACATATATTGAGAGAATTCTTCACGTTTGATTGCGTCAGTGAACCAGTTGGTTACTTGATCTTCGGTAATAAGGAAAATAGTTGATGGGAGGGACCGGTGTGACGCAAGTCCGGTCAGAGATTTACTAAAAAGACTAAGCCATTCTGTTCGAACAGTTGCGAGTGTTTGCTCTATTTTGTTGTGCATTTCGATTTCTAAATGACCTGAAATATAACCCGCAAGTAATGACGTGGCGGATTTGATACCACCATTTCCTTCTGCAATAGCTCTAATAAGAGCGTTTTTACCAATTGGAAATGAAACGCTTTCATAGAGGACGTTGTTTTTTATAAAAGAAATATCAGAAATTTCTCCATCAATATTGACTATCATATAGTTTTCGTTGTGCACAAAAAGATCTCGAAGGAGGACATATTCTGAAAAGATACTTGTGTGGAATCTAAAATTACCAGCTGGTACATGAATGTATTTGTGAATAATGTCTCGTATTTGATGCAAAATCCCTTCAGGTCCCATACTCAAAAAGAGATCAACAGAAAGTGTGGTGATGTTTTTTTGATACGGTGAACCAACTTCATAGCCATTGAGCTTGCAGTTGATGGTCACTGTTTCGATCATAGTCATTTTTTCAGAGCTTGTATATTTCAACATGTCTGTTTTTGAAAAAAGTGCGACTTCTTTGGCAACCAAATCGTCGAGCAGGTTTTTGGTGACGGTAAACGGAATTGTTTTTTGGTATTCAATCGTACGAGTCTGTGAAGCAAACCATGGTGAACCAAGAAAACAACGAACCTCATCGATTTTTCCAACTTTTGCATCATGAACTTTTTCACTCGCACCTTCGAGTGCTTGTGTCATTCCTTTGATGAACATATTGAAGTCTAGTTCTTCATCTATTGGAATTGGTTGGCGATGTGTGTAGAGAAGTAGCGGTGGAATTTCTACGTTATCAAATACTTTTGCAATACCGATAGCGATATCTCCACTACCAATATCAAACAGTGCAACTGTTTTGGAATTGTTTTTTGATTTGAACCACGACATACGCATAGTATAGCAAGAAGTATGCGGATAGGTATGAGGATACAAAATAAAAACCCATACAACGTGTACAGGTTTAAAATTGTTGAGAAAGTTTTTATCGAAACATAAATCGTGGAGTAACTACTAAAACTGAGTATGTCATTTTTTGTACTTCACCACTCAGGTCATCAATGTCTCTACTAGTTTTCAGTAACTGATCCTCCTCCGCATCGGTCTTTTTAGTTCCTTTTGCAAATTCTTTGATCGAATATTGTTCTAATTCTTTCATTATTGTTTGAAATGCACTAATCTCAGCAGTGATTCGAAGTACTTTGTTTCGTACAGATATCGAATCTTTGTGTGTTAATTTTGTTTGTAATCCCAATGTTACTATGGAATCTCCAATTTCTTTGATCTTTTTGTAGCGAGTCTGAGCTTTTTGCAAATAAGAATTGAGGACTTTTATATCCTGTGCGTTGGTCAGTCCTATTGTTCCGCCGAATAATAGAATAAATAATAATAACTTTTTCATCGTTTATTTTGTTTTAAGGTTCTTTTTTCGGTATACTTACCTATCAATATAATAACATTATATGACCTTTATGTCAATTAAAAAGAAACCCCGCTTTCGCGGGGATTTTTTATACTAAAATACAAGTAGTTGGTATTGGAAATTCTTCATCGTAGAAAAAATCTCCTATTGTTTCAATTCTCAAGCGAGCATTGTTTCCAGTACCTAGTCGGTAGATAAAAACGTTACTATCTGTTGAATCGTTTTTTGGCCTTATTGTTGAGCCACCGATTTGCAACCCTCTGAAGCGAGAATGAAAATATTCTGGCTGTAGGAGTGCAACAGAAAGTGCTTCTCTCAGTATCAAGGAACGATGTCGATATTTTATCTTATCAAAATGTTCCATTGTTGCCTTATATTCATCTCCTTGATATTTGTACCTATTTGAAATATCTGTAGCAAATATCAAATATGGAAATATATCAGTATTGTAATCATCAAGAAACATTTTTGCGTTTTTTGAAACCTCTGTCGAAATAATTCCGTCTTTATTAGTAAGATTAATTTCATACATCAGGTCTTTGAGTAGTAAGATATTTTCTGGAAAAACCACCGTAAAAGGGATGTAATGTAGTTTTTCAATACTAAATAAAGAAAAAGCTAATTGAAGATCTTCTTTAATTTTTTTGTACCAAGACAAAAGGAGTTGCTCATCTACTGGTGCTATGAATTTCTCTTGAAAAATTTCGTAGTATAGGAATTGTTCACGTAATTGATGATAAATACCGGTGTTGTTTACCTTAGGAAGAATATCATTCCAAGAAGATACCATTGTTTCTGTAGTCATGTATATTGTTTTTTAAATCCTTTCGGACAATAACAAATATAATGACTTTTTGTCAAGAAAAATCATTGACATTATGCCTATTAAAGTATAGATTTGTTTTGGAATAAAATATCTTTACATGAAAAATAAAATGACCGCCCCTGTTTGGGCACTCCTTCTAATGCTTTCCCCTGTTCTGTTTTTACCTATCACTAAACTACTGTTCCCGTTGATTGAATTAGATGTAATTGTATATCTTTTGTTTTCAATTGGGGGCACTGTTGCTGGATACTATTTTTTCAATAAAAAAAAGCAAGCAAGAAAAATGAACAGATTATACGATAATTTTAACAATGAGGAACTTGTAGAAAATTGTTGGAATCTTGATGATGGAAACTTCGGTGGGTTGTTTATATCCTGTTTTTCTTATGTCATCGGGTCGATATATCTGCGTGTTCTTTTGGATGTGCACTATAAACACCAAGACATTGATAGTCGTATTGCAGCCGTGTTAATTGTAATAGCCTGTATGCTTGTTTTTGTTGGGTGGCTTGGATTTTATGGAAATGAGCCTTATGAATACCGTTCTCTTGGTTTTATAAAAAAACAATGGCTTGTTCCAGAATATCCAGACAAAGAAGACGTTGAGTATTTTGTTATTGTTACCAAAGGAGAGCATGATCCGAATGAAGAAAAGATTAAGTCACTAGAACTCAAGCGATTGCGTGAAGAGATCCAGTCAACACTACAAGAAGACATTGTTGCGTATAATGAAAAACAACAAGAGAAATTAAGGCAAGAAGAACAAGATAAAAAGGAAGCTCAAGAAACAGCAAGAGAAGAAGAAAAATTCAGACAAGAAATTTTACGATTAGTAAATATTTCCTAACAAAAACCTCGACCAATTGGTCGAGGTTTCTTTTTTTATTGAATATTATTCAATCGTTGCTTTGATGCGACGGATACCTTGGGCGACGGCTTCTTCTTTGCCTATTTTGAAATGACCGATTTCTTTGGTGTTGGTGATGTGTGGTCCTCCGCAGAATTCCTTTGAGAATACGTTGCCATGTTCATCCTCGATAAAGTACACAGAAACAACTTCTGGATATTTTGCACCGAATTCCATTTCGGCACCGAGCTTCATTGCTTCTTCGAGTGGTAGTTCACGACGGACAACGTTGAGTCCTTTTTGTATTTGTTCATTCACGATTGATTCAACTTGAGCTTTTTCTTCGTCAGTCATCTTTCGATCAAAAGAAAAATCGATACGGAGGCGTTCCTCGGTGATATTTGAACCTTTTTGGTGGACACTTGATCCGAGTACTTCTTGCAATGCTTTGAGTAGCAAGTGATGAGCGGTGTGAAGCTTGGTTGTTTGTTCGTTGGTATTTGCAAGTCCACCCTTGAACATTCCTGCAGAGGCGCTTTGAGAAAGTTTTTTGTGCTCGTCCATTTCTTTGTCGAACCTTGCTCTATCAACACTAATTCCCTTTTCTTTTGCCAATTCTTCAGTCAGTTCGATTGGAAAACCGTAGGTGGTTGCGAGGATAAATGGATCAACACCTTTTTCGAATTCTTTGATTCCGTCTTCAACGGTTTTTTTGAATTTAATTATTTCATTACGAATGATTTCAGTATTCTTTTCTAAATTTACTTCGGGGTAGATATTTTTATACTTTTCTATATAAATTTTTATAATTTCATCAGTAACTGTTCCTGGAAAAGAAAGTTTTAAAGAACGAACAACAGAACGACGAATTAGACGTCGTAGAATGTATCCGCGGTCTTTGTTCGATGGAAGAACACCATCTGCAACCATAAACAATGCGGTACGCAAGTGGTCAGTAATAACACGAGCATAATTTTCGTTATAATTTTGTGCTTCTGATTTTATTTTTTCTAACACATCAGCAAGTAAATCCGTGTCGTATGCAGTTTTTTTACCCTGCATCACCGCAGTGATACGCTCTAGCCCTGCGCCAGTGTCCACGTTCTTTTGTGCGAGTTTGCCGATAACTTTACCGTCCTTTTTCTTGTATTCCATAAACACATCGTTCCAGATTTCGATAATGTCTTCTTTTTGCACCGCTTCAATAAATCCTTCTTTTGAAAGATCTCCAATACCGCCCTGCATATCATAAAACATTTCAGAACATGGACCACATGGGCCGTTGTCGCCAGGACTCCACCAGTTATCATCTGCTGGTAGTGCATAGATACGATGTTCTGGAATCCCTAAACTCATCCAAACGTTTTTACTTTCTTCGTCAAATGGTGCATTTTCATCACCTTCAAAAATCGTCACATACAGACGGTTAACATCAAGGCCAAGCCCTTCTTCTTTTGATGTGAGGAATTCATATGACCATTTGATTGCATCTTCTTTGAAATAGCCCGTTCCAATACCGTCAGGGCTCTTCAAGTCTCCAAGTGACCAGTTGCCCATCATTTCGAAAAATGAGAAGTGACGGTTGTCTCCGATATCATCAAGGTCGCCAGTACGGACACATTTCTGTACATCGGCAATGCGAGTACCCATTGGGTGTTTTGCTCCCATCAAATATGGCACGAGTGGTTGCATACCGGCCGTATTGAAAAGTACTGAAGGATCATTTTCAGGTACGAGTGAAGCTGATGGGATTATGTTGTGACCACGTTTTTCAAAAAAAGCGAGGAAGCGCTGGCGGATTTCATTTGATTGCATAGTTTCTAGATTATAGCGAAAAAAGGGGTAAATAAAAAGAGCGGAAAATTTCTTCGAAATTTTCCGCTCTTTTGTTATTTTTTATACTGCTCTTTTATCCATTTTCCATAGACCTCCGCCATTTTGTCGAAACCTTTCTTGTTGTTTGCAATCTCCTGTTTACCATGAACCATTTTGATTTGTGCATTGAAGTTGATTGGTTTTTTGTATGGTTTTACTTTTTTCAAATCCGCAATTCGTTTCTTTGCTCTCGCTAATTTTTGATTGATTGTTCCAGTGACACTTTTGATATACGCATTTGGTGACAGTTTCTTTCCAGTTGCTAATTTTACGAATTCTGGAAATGTTTTTGCTCCGCCATATTTCCAAACGTGCATCATTTCTTTTCCAACCTTTGGGTTGTCTACAATGTAACCGTATTTGTTGTAGAAATATTCCCGCCATTGTGAGAGAGATAGCTCCGCAAGTCCATATCCATGATATGAACAAGTGCTTTCCCATGCATAAATATGTGGAATTTCGAGTAATCCAAGAGACGCCTCACTTCTATCGGTGTATTTCAAAAATACTTTTTTGGCAATCGTTTTGATTTTTTCTGTAGTAAGATTCTTCTCCTCGTATAATGCCTTTTCGAAATACATGACCATCATAATCCCCATCATTCCAAGTGGAGCGATCGGGTGTAGTGTACGAACTTTTCTTTCAAATAATTCAAATGGATATGGAGTTCCATCAGTTTTTTTGGCATAACGCATTCGCCATTCAATACTTGAGAATACGGTATCCAAAAACATACTTTGTGTTTCTGCCCAAGCGGTCGACATCGGTGCGTATTCATGATTGACGCAAACATCTTTCATTTCTGAATTGAGTAAGTGCGCAGCGTGACCTCCTTCATGAAAAAGCGTGTTCATTCCATCTACTGCATCACCAATATCTCCAACAATAACATTACAAGTAAAATTTGATTTTCCAGGAATTCGTTTGCTTCCTTCGAAAGAAACGAGTGTTGGCCAATGACAAAAGCCGTTATTATATTTTCCTTCTCGTTCTAATAAATCCAATTGCAATGTTCCTCCTTTGAAATCTATCCCTAGCGCAGAAAACGAACGACCCCAAAGCGCAAGTGCGTTTTCAAATGGGTAATACGGATCTTCTTCTTTGGTAAAAGAGCCAGAAATCATATAACTAAAGTTCCACGGCTTTCGAAGTCCTTTTTGCTTTTTCTCTAATTCGCGAATTTCTTTGAAGCCGTATTTTGTTTTTTCATAAATCGTGTCGAAGATTCCAAAAACTTCTTTTTTTGTCATCCCTTCTTCAATGTTCAGTTTGTACGCATAAAAATCTTCGTATCCAAGCAGTTTTGCATAGTCATTTCGAAGTTTAATGAGATTGAGAAAATCATCAAGCAGTGGTTCACTCATTGTTTGTAATGCATCAAAACAAGCTTTACGAACTTTTTCATCATCTGCTGTTGCCATCAAGTTCTTGATGCCATTGACCGAACTAGCTACAAATTTTTTGTTTGTTGGGTCAATGTATCCTTGTGTTCTGTCTGCGCGTGTTTGCTGAATCTTTGATTCGAGTATGGCAATAGTGTCTTTGAGTTGTAATGCTTCGGTAGGAGTTTGGTATAAGCTGAAAAAACGTTCCCATAGTAATAATCGTTCTTTGTTTGTGCCTTTTGTTGTTTTGATGAACGTACGAGTTTGTTCCAAAAGTGAACTGTTTGCACGAAATGCATCACGAGCATTCATTGCAGTATCTTTCTTTTTGTCTACTGTATGATCATACATATACGAAACCCAAAACAAATTTTCATAATCTGTGTGTAATTTGGCATATGTTTTGTTCAGATAATCAAGAAAATCGGTAGTATTTTTCCAGGCAAGTTCTTTTTTCATATGGCTTGAGTATATCGAAAAATGAGTAAAAGAAAAAGTCGCCGGTTGGCGACTTTGTGAGGACTACTTGAATGTTGTTCGGTTTGTGAAGACTGGTTTTTTGGTTTGCAAATGTTTATTTGCAAGTTTTCTGATGTGTTTAGTGTTTTCACACCAACGGTTGATTTTGATCCAAAAAATTTGTGGAACCTTGACTCCCTCGGTAAGTGATGGAAATGGCCCGCTTACGCTTAAACGTTTTCTGTAACCCATATGATTAAAGTGCTTTTACCAAAAACAATACTACCGTTAACTAGATAAAAAAGCAAACAAAAAACTTCTCAATGAGAAGTTTTTTAAGCACTATTCCATCGGTGTGTTGTTTTCGAAAAACTTTGTATTACGAAGTCGTTGTTCGAGGAACCAAAGTGCAATAAAGATGAATAGGACGAGCATAGTGGCAACAAAGGCGAGTTTGTAGAGACCAAAACCAGTAGCTACACCGATTGCAGCTGATACCCAAAGACCGGTTGATGTGGTGAATCCAGTCACACTGCCGTTTTTGACAAAGATTAGTCCTGCACCCAAGAATCCAGTCGCTGCGACTACTTGTGCAGCAAGACGAAGTGGGTCGAAGTTTACAATGCCCACATATTGAGCAGAGACAAGAATTGAAATAATGATAAAGAGCGCAGAACCCATTGAAATAAGTGCGTAGGTACGCATTCCGGCTGTTTTGTGGGCAAGAAGACGTTCAGTACCGATAACCATTCCAAAGAGCATTGCTAAAGAGAGTTTGGTAATAAAAGTAATTGTTTGTGCATCAAAAATTTGTTCCATCCCGTTAGAAATAGGTCGCGGTCATTAACTAATTGATCCGAAATCCTAATTTAAATTATATCTAATAAAATACATCCCTCTTTTTAGTAAATCGCGACCGCGATTTCTAACGGGATTCCATGTGAATAAAAGTATAACATCCCATGCAATGTATGTATATAAAAAAGCCGCAGAGCGGCTTTTGTGATTGTTAACCCTGTGAAGGTGTAAATTTTCTAAGGGCAAGACAGCAGATCATACTGACCATACTGTATTTGCTTAAGTGAATAGTCATAGGAATAACTTTTTCAGAACTCAAATCCAAAAAATAACCTACTGTAAATATTCCCGATAAAGTACCAGAAGCTACACATAAAATAAAGAGTACGGACACATACGACCCAACGAAATTAAGTCCTTTCAGTGTTAAGTTGCTGACTGCATAAAACATAAAGAGCTGTGCCGAGACCAATAAAAGTAACTCGATATTCTGCTGGTTTTTTTGAGTAGAAAATATCGATGATGAGAAACCAAGGATTTCAGTAATTCCAAGAAGTGTTATTGCGTATACAATAAAATTATATTTCATTTTTTAAAAGTTTTTTTACCGTCAGTATATTACCATATAAAAGTAAATTATGTCAACATACTCAAGAACTTTATTTTATCCGACGATTCCCCCCCCAACACACAATTCCCCATCGTATACCACAATCGATTGTCCACTTGATACGAGAATTGGTTTTTTGAATTTCACGATATTTGCATGTGGATCTATATGACATTTCAGAAATTCTCCGTGATAGCGAATTTGCGCTTCGTAGGTTTTTTTCTCATCTATGACCATATTCCAATTAGTTTTTTCTACATGAAAAGTCGTTTGTTCGAATGCTGTGTGATTTTCGGTACTTGTTGAAACGGTCAGTGTATTTTCATCAAGATTTTTGGCAACGATATAATAGGCGCTATCGTTTGGTGTCTTGTCAGTAATGGTAAATCCATGGCGTTCGCCCAATGTATAAAAAACTGCACCATCATGATAGCCGATTTCTTTGCCATGTTCGTTGAGCACTTTTCCGCGAGCTTCTGGGATATATTCCTTGAGAAACTCTTTCATATCAAGTGGACCCAAGAAACAAACACCTTGAGAATCTTTCTTGGTTGCTTGTGGCAGTCCGATTTGTTTGGCGATTTTGCGTACTTCAGTTTTTTCTAAGTGACCAATTGGAAATAATGTATGTTTCAAATCTTGCTTGTCGAGCGTCCATAAGAAATATGATTGGTCTTTTGCAGGATCAATCCCTTTGACGAGCACATTGTCTTTGTTCTGCGCATAATGACCGGTGGCAATGAAATCTGCACCATGCTCTTTTGCAAATTGCCAGAAGGTGCCGAACTTCACTTCTCGATTGCACATGACATCCGGATTTGGTGTGCGGCCACTGCGATATTCTTCTATCATATAATCGGCTACACCGTGCTTATACGCATCTTCACCATCACATTCGAGATAAGGTATATCCAAATGCGCACAGGCCCGTATAGCGTCACGACGTTCATCTTTCCAGGTACATTCGATGAAGTCTGGTTGCCAGGTACGAATAAAAACTCCGGTTACATCATAGCCAGCTTTTTTGAGGAGATACGCAGAAACAGACGAATCAACTCCGCCTGACATTCCAACAAAAACTTTTTGCGACTTTTTCATATACTAAATATAACACAAGGTTTTATTTGTTTTTCCTTGGATTTAAACTTGCGTCGAAAAAATTTATCAGGCTTTGCCTGAAAATTTCTTTCGACATGAATTTCCTTGAAGGGAAATTCACATCATCTTTTGATAGACCTCAAACAATGCTTTCGTATCAGCCAATGCGGTGTGTGCATTTTCGTTTTTGATACCATAATGGTCACACAAATTCTTCAGTGAATATCTATCGATAGTATTATCAAACCCCAGTTTTGCGAATGACATCGAAAGTGTGTCGAGTTTGTGATAATGCATTTCATTGCGAATCATGGTGTCTCTAAATGCTTTGTCGATGAATCCGTAATCGAAACATGCATTGTGAGCAACAAAGATACAAGATTTTGTTTTTGTGGCAAAGATTTGCATCGCTTCTTTCAATGTATAAGCAAATACCCATTCGCTCGGATCATAACCGTTCACACGGAGCGCTTGTGGGTCTGCATCGTGAATTCTCTCTGGTTTAATCTTGAGTACTCCTTCATCGAGGTGTGTGAGTTCACATTTTGATCCAGTCCATTTTTGTGAAGCAATAACATACCCAATTTCTATAATTTCATGTTTGTCAGGATTTAATCCTGTTGTTTCAATATCGATAAATGCGAGGTTTTGGTCTTTCATATAATTTGATTACAGTAATTATTTTAAATATTTTTTATTCTTCACATGTTCCGCAAATGTTTTTGCATAGTAGACCGTGCCGTCTGGTGCATGGAGATAAAAGATATAGTCTGATGGTTCTGGATTGAGTACCGCTTTGATTGCGAGTAATCCTGGGTTTCCAATTGGTGCTGGTGGTAGTCCTTTGTGTGTATAGGTGTTGAATGGTGAATCCATTTTCAAATCATTTAACGTAAGCTCACTACTATCTTTGCCGAGCAAGTATGCAAACGGTGCATCAACTTGCAGTGGAATATTTTTGTGAATTCGATTCCATAAAATACCAGCGATAATTGCTCTGTCTTTGTCCCCGCTCGCTTCTTTTTCAACGAGTGATGCCATGATAATAATTTCTTTTTCAGAATGACCACTTTGGTTGATTTGTTCGCGCAGTGGAGTAAGTTTCTTTTCGTAATTTTTGTTTATTTTTTCAAGGACATAATTCTCATCACGAGAACCGAAGATCAGATAGGTATCAGGAAATAAATATCCTTCTCGTCCCGCAACTTGTGCCAAGAAGTTTTCTTTATTGAAGTGTGGAAGTTTATTTGCAAACGTGTCGGCGATTTGAACATTGGTGTATCCTTCGGGAATCGTAATTTTTTCTCTTGAAAGACCGAATTGGTTTTTTGAAAAACGAGCAGCTATTTCATAAATCGGAAGTGGTTTTTCAAATAGGTAGTCACCTTCGTTGATTCCTTTGTCTCCACCATCAAGAATCACAAAGAACTCAAAGAGTGTGCGTGAGCGAATGAGATGTTGGTCAAGTAATCGCAATGAAATACTTTTGAGTGAGTCACCTTTTTCAACAACAAAAGTGTAATTTGCTGGAAAGTTTTTTTCAGGAGCTGTCACAAACAATAAGCCTGCGAATGCAATACAAATAAGTAATAAGATAACAAAAGACTTTCTGAATATAGTATGCGGTTGCTCCATAAATTGCTGTATAAATTAGATAGGTAAGTTTGAAGGGGCTTCTGATTTTTTTGAAGTAATACGAGTAAATGTTGGTGTTTCAGCAACTCGTCCTGGGAAGTGATAGATTGTAGCCAGTTCTTCGGTGTTGAGCACCATCATGTCTTTTGGTGCTGGTTTGTTGATCCATTGCGATACTTTGAAAAATTTACTGTAATCAAATCGTGGATAAAACCATGCACGTGCCTTATATCCAGACAAGATACGCTTCTTTTTCTTTGCAACAACTTTGCCAAATAAATCTTGCCATGGAAAATCAACACTTGTCCCATTCATTCCTTTGAATGAATTAAATTCAACCGTATTAAATTGACGAAGTGAACTTCCAAAATTACCACCTTTACCCTTATCAAAAGCATCTTTGTTTGCCACATAGACTGCTCGGATTCCTGCATCAAAACCATACTTGGTAAGACTTCGTTCCATTGCTTTCAATTGACTCTTTTCTAAATCACTCATTGGTTTGTCAGGTTTACCGTCTTTGCCTTCAAATTTTTTCTTGAAATCAGCAATTTCTTTTTTGACATGGTCTTGCCATTTTTTGACTACTTTTTTGGTTTTACCAGGATTATCTTTGTCTTCTTCTTCCCATTCATACCGTGCCCAGTTTGCTGGACGCACAATGATTTGAAACCAAGCTTGTTCACCACGCCCAAGAGTACCCATAAATTCGATAAGTGGAGTAATTGGATCGATTCTCTGATCAGGAGATTCTTCGGTTGTTTTGGTTGGTTTATCGAGACCGAAATCAATATATGTTTTGATTGGCCACGCATCAGCCTTGTCGAGTTTATATTCAGATCCCCACACATCTATTTCACCGTCCTTTTTGAAATCAGGTACACTTGCGGCATAGTCAGGAACTTCATTTATTTCAACTTTTGGATATTGAGCAAAAATCGATGACTCAATAATTGCTTTGAATTTCTTAGGTGTACGAATAAAGAAATAAATAGAACCTTCAATAGAAACAATTTCAAGCGAAAACCATAACGGAAGATTTCCATCCCAATATTTTGATTTCCAATCACCGTAGCCACCTGTTTGATAGAGCGCATTGATAAACACAAGTTCCATTGCAGCCGGAGATTTTGCAATATCTTCTGGAATACGAACCTGAAGCATTGTCCATTCGAGTCCATCCAAAAACTGTTCATTGATGTACCACATCCACAAACGAAATGCCATCATTGCCAAAATAATTGGTGCCCAAATAAAAGCAGTGCTTCCGATAATATCAAAAATGTTTTGAATCATAGTAGTATCCATAATTATTGAAAAGCGATAGGAATCTGTATGGTGTTACCAGATACAGCACTTTTGATAATCAAATAACCTGCTGTGGTATCAGGTATTCTAAAAGTAGTAAGTGATTGTGAGAAATAAGCATACTCATTTGTACCACTACCACTTGTTGAAGCAAGATCATATGGAGCAGAGAGTGGTCTACCATTACCATCAAACACTTGGATTTCTCCTACGGTATTGTTGAGACTTCCCCATTCACAACCACTTGCATAGCCTGCAAAATTGAGTGGGAACGATACTGGTGCACCAAGATACGGATCAGTGATTACGAGCCCGCAACTTGATTGATTGTATCGACTTGCACGGTCAAGCTCTTCCTGAGAAAGACCACTATTGATGTTGTTGTTTTTCTTTGTTGTTGTGGTTGTTGATTGAGTTGTTCCAAAACCAGAAAAAAGTGAGATGGTGTGTGTTTTGAAATAACCAGCCATTGTTGCAAAAAGCACTATTCCGATAATCAATAAAAAAACAGCCATAACATCGCCTTTGTACGCATTGCGTGTTAGGTTTTTTGCACTCTTTTTTAGAAAGATTTTCATAAGGAAATTATAACACAAAAAATAATGACCAATTACTAATGACTAGTGACTAATGTTAAAAACAAAATAAAAAGAGTGCGGGCGAAGCCCGCACTCTTTTTATTAGTCATTGGTCACTAGTCATTAGACATTATGCTACGACGTATTGTCCGCTTTTGTTTTTCTTGAAATACTTTGGATTTTGGAGATTTACCAAAATAGTATTTTTCTTCAAATAACGTTCTTTCATCACTGCGTCGATAATGTCTTCTTTTGACATCGGGCCGTTCTTCTTGATCAATTCTTTGATGACATCACGTACAACACCTGGTTTGTATCCCCATTCTTTCAAAGCGTATACTCCGCGTCCAACGAGAACGAAACGAGCATCTTTGATCAATTCATTGTGACAAGTTGCAATATGTGTCTTTTTGCCAAATGTAGTAGAGATAGCACTTGCAACTTCTTTGAAGTGCATTGGTGAACCGTGTTTGCGCATAACGAGATATGCATAGTCTTTGATTCCACGAGTCTTCACGTTTGAAGAATCAGTTGAACCCCATTCTCCCATCGGATTTTTTCCAATTTTCTTAGAAATAGTTAACCATCGTTTTGCAAATTCTTCGTTTGCGTATTCTTCGTTCAATGTTTTCATTGCAAGAATGAATTTGTTGACGATATCAGCTTCAGCAATCAATTCATCATCAGAAAGTGATTTGTAGAGTTCTTTCAATGAAGTGTGAACTTTTTCTGTTGTCTTGTCATCGACACTCCAACGAGTAGTGAATTCATCATCTTCTTTGTGTTTTGTAAATGCATCATGGAGCACCATGTATAGGTGGATGTGATTTTGAGAGAGTTTGTCTTTTGCAATAGCATTCAAAAAGACTTCTTCGTTCACTACTTTTCCGTGAGCGTTCATCAATTCTTTGAGTTCAGAAAAAACAGCTTCTTCACTTTTGAAAGCATCTGATTTGCGGATAGAATTCAATGCTGCGTTTTCAATTTGGCGAACACGTTCACGGGTAATGCCGTATGTTTGTCCAATAGATTCCAATGTTTTTGGAATCGCGTCTTCACCAAGACCGAAACGGTTGTGAATAACGTCGTATGCGCGCTCTTGTAGACCTGACAGAATTTTTTTAGTTACTTGTTTTGGCTTGAATGTAATTTGTGCCATATTTTTTGTAATTTTTTATGCTATTGCTAATATGTTATTTAGTTATACTATCATACTTAGTTGAACGTGTCTAGTGGGCATAATTAGACCACAAAAAGAGGCGAAACCCTTTGGGTTTCGCCTCTTTTTGTGTGTTTTAATTATTTTTTACCATTCTTACTACGCTCTGTTTCGGTCAAATATTTCTTTCGGAGACGAACAGATTTTGGAGTAATTTCGAGGTATTCATCCTCTGCCATTACTTCAAGACCTCGTTCGATAGTGAGTGTAAATGGTGGTTTCAAGGTGATCGCTTCATCATTTCCAGATGAACGCACGTTTGTCAGATTCTTTCCTTTTACCGGATTCACTGACATCTCGTCACCCTTTGAGGTGTTTCCAATAACCATTCCTTCGTATACTTCTTCACCGTGACCAACATAGAGAATTCCACGGTCTTGCAAGTTCCACAATGCATAACCAGCAATCTTTCCTGAGATCATAGAAGTCATACTTCCGACATCACGCTTTTTGATTTCGCCTGCGTATTCACGGAATTCAAGAACACGGGCAGAGATAATTCCTTCACCTTTTGTATCAATAACGAATGCTCCGCGGTATCCAAGGAGTCCACGAGTTGGCATTTCCATCAACACTCGAGTAATACCATCTTTTTCTTGCATGTTTGTAATCAAACCACGACGCTTGGTCAATGTTTCGATAACAGCACCAGAGTATTCAGTCGGCACATCAATGGTAACTTCTTCGTACGGTTCTAGTTTTTGGTTACCTTCTTCTTTGATAATAACTTTTGGTTGAGAAACTTGGAGTTCGTATCCTTCACGGCGCATGTTTTCACAGAGCACTGCTACGTGCAATTCTCCGCGTCCAGATACTTTGTAATAATCTCCACTATCAAAATCAACCTTGAGTCCAACGTTGATTTCAAGTTCGCGTTCAAGGCGTTCACGGATTTGTCGTCCAGTCACATACTTACCTTCACGCCCAGCAAACGGAGAATCGTTCACTAAGAAATCAAGCGAGATTGTTGGCTCATCCACTGCAATCGCTGGCAATGGTTCAAAATTTCCTTCAGCACCAACTGTTTCTCCGATATATGCATCAGCAATACCTGCAATCACCCCGATGTCACCTGAACCAAGTTCGGCAACTTCTTTTCGTGCAATTCCTTCGAAAGAAAAGAGTTTTGTAATACGTACTGTTCGAGCTTCACCATTTGCTTTCTTGATAGTAATAACAGTCCCTGTTTTGATAGACCCTTGATAGACACGCACAATAGCGAGACGTCCCAAGAAGTTGTCGTAACCGAGGTTGAAAATTTGCGCAACACCTGATTTGTCTGCATCTTTTGTTGCAAGTGGCACTTCTTCCAAAATCATATCAAGCAGTGGAGTGAGGTCTTTGCGTTCATCTTTTGGATCACGCATTGCTACACCTTCACGTCCAATAGCATAGATTGTTTTGAAATCGATTTGGTCTTCATTGGCACCAAGTTCAAGGAATAGCTCAAGCACTTCTTCATGTACTTTTGCTGGATTAGCTGCTGGTTTGTCGATTTTGTTGACGACAACGATTGGTTTGAGACCGAGCTCAAGAGATTTTTTCAATACGAAACGAGTTTGTGGCATTGGGCCTTCTTGTGCGTCGACAAGAAGAAGCACAGAGTCGATAGAACGAAGTACGCGCTCAACTTCAGAACCGAAGTCCGCGTGACCTGGTGTATCAACGATGTTGATTTTTGTACCTTTGTAATTAACTGAGGTATTTTTTGAATAAATAGTAATACCACGTTCTTTTTCAAGATCGTTTGAGTCCATTGAGACTGAGCCGTCGTTCATTCCACATTGCTTCATCAACTCATCTGTCAGAGTTGTTTTGCCATGGTCAACGTGGGCGATAATTGCGATGTTTCGGATTTGCATAGATAAATGTTTCGTAAAATTATTGAATGTTCAATATACCATTAAATTAAGAATAAGTACAGAAACAGTAAAATAAAAAGCGTCGATATCAAATCGACGCTTTTGCAATTTTTCGCGTTTGTAGTACTTGTGTAAAAGACTCACCTTTTTTGTTTACAAAAATATTTTCGTTAATGAAGTAGATTTTATCTCCAATAAGAATCTTTACTTCATTGTTATTGTAATCACGAAAACTAATACATTTTTGATGGGTGTCATCTTTTTTGATTGAACATTCTACGCAAGCAAAATCATTATGAATTGCTTTCATTAACATGTTTTTACCGGATCCAATTCTTTGAAAACCTCTGGTTTTGAGAAAAAAAGCATATAGTTTTTTCTGCTTCTTTACTGCAAAATTACCAATAGATGAAATATCTCTTTCTTTAAGAAATGTTTTGATGTGACCAATATAGTGTGGTTAGGTTTACTTCGGTGACTGTAGTTTCTTTTGCCATGGTACATTTACTAATTTATTCCAAAAATACAATACTACGCATTTCAAGGAAAAACAATAGCGCGAAAACCTTCGGTTTTCGCGCTATTGTTTTTCTGTCTATCGAAACCGCTTACCAATAAAAGGAATACCGGTCATTAAGTGTTTTATTTTTTGAGAACCTCTGATGAAAAGTGTTCGGTTCTTTCCTTTTTTGCTTGAAAATTCTTTACTCAATTCTGCTTGCAATTCATCAATTGCTGTATAAAGATTTTCTGCTTCGGCTCGGGCAAAGTATTTTTTGCCTAGAATAGTCGTCTCACCCTCAGCAAAGAAAATTTCTCCATGACGATGATGGTTGGTAGATTTCCCTACTTCGATATGAAGTATAGGATTCGATACTTTTATAAATTTCGTGATGGACTGCATTCTGCGATGGATGTAGTCCTCGATTGCACTGGTAAGCTCTGTGTTAGTAGCCTTAATAATGATATTCATCATATATATGAACGCATGTGCGTGTGAAATTCTAAAGATCCGACAATCTCATTATATCATTTCCACTAGCGAACAAAGTGCATAACTAAACAAAATTTATATCGTAATAACCATCATCATGTTGGTCGAACCCACAACACCAATCGGAACACCAGCAGAAATAATTATCCGGTCCCCTTTCTTAGCAATTTTTTCTCTGATAAGCAGTGCTTTGATCTGATCAGTTGCCTGAGCTACATATTGCACTGGTTTCAAAATATATGGTTCACAACCAGCAGAGAGAACAATTTGTCGACAACGAAAAGCATATGGCGATAATGCAATCACTGGCTGTGTTGGACGATAACGAGAAATAACACGCGCAGTAAAACCTGTCTCTGTTAGTACAACAATTGCCTTAGCATCAATATCTTCGGCGTTGTGTACAACAGAGGCAGATACTGAATCAACAATACTATTGTTATGTACTTTGTAGCGTTTGTGGGTAGTGATATTTTTTTCTGCTTCTTTTGCAACATCTGCCATCATTTTGACTGTTTCGATTGGAAACTCTCCAAGTGCTGTTTCTTCAGAAAGCATCACCGCATCCGTCCCGTCAATAATTGCGTTGGCGACGTCCGATACTTCAGCACGAGTTGGAACTTGATTATGAATCATGCTGTCCAACATTTGTGTCGCCGTGATTACCGGCTTACCAACCTCGTTACTTTTCTTGATAATCATTTTTTGTACGTACGGTACTTTTTCCGGTCCAATTTCTACCGCCAAGTCTCCACGTGCAACCATGATGCCGTCTGATAGTGCAATGATTTCATCAATACAAGCCACGGCTTCAGGTGTTTCAATTTTGGCAATAATTCCAGCTTGCGATTTATGTTTCGTAAGTAATTTTTTCAAATCAGTAATATCGCTTGGGCGACGAACAAAAGAAAGCGCAAAATAATCTGCACCTTGTTCAATACCCCAAATAGCATCTTTTTTATCTTTTGCAGTTAGTGCTTTGATTGAAAGATTTGCGTTCGGAATATTGATACCACGTTTACTTTTGAGCTCGCCGCCAATAAGTACTTTCGTATGCACATCACTTCCTTTGACACCGGTCACAACGAGACGAATCTTGCCATCATAGAGAAGGATTTCTTGTCCTTTAGTAACTTCATCTTCGAGTGTCGGATAATTGACGAAAACACGAGTGTTGTCTCCAATACAGTCTGTTGTTGTCAAAGTAAATGATTGTCCTTTTTTGAGTTCAATTGAACCAGTTGCAAAATCTCCAATACGGATTTTGGGTCCACACAAGTCTACCAGTGTACCAATCCATATACCTGTTTTTTCTTCGACAGATTTTTTATTGATAAACGTTTCTTTGTGTTCATCGTGTGAACCGTGACTCATATTGATACGACATACGTTCATACCATTTTTTACTAATTCAGTAAGGATTTTTTCTGGCCGAGATGCGGGGCCAATCGTTGCAATAATTTTCGTTCGCTTTTTCATAGTATTAGAGTATACAACAATTGCAGACAAAACAAAGTCTTTGTGGTACAGTTTTGGATGGAAATAATGTACATAACATGAGTAATAATATTTATTTAGTACGTTCAGGAGAGTCTGTTGTTCGAGCTAATGATAGAGAGCGACAGTTGAGCTCGAGAGCATTGGATCGATTGAATTCTTTATCTAAAAGAATTACCGAAACACCTCCGGAAATTGTTTTTCATTCAGACACGAAACGTGCAGAGCATACTGCAGAACTGCTTTGGCCAACAGTAAAAAAGTGTGTCGTATCAGGGCTATACACACCGATTGAGCAAAATTTGTTTACTGACGCAAAAACTTTTTTGGAAACAAATAATGCTGAAGCTATTCGTTCTGTATGGGCACAAGTTCATCAAAAAACTGAGACGGAAAAAGCGGTCACCAATCTGTATAATTTGTGTTACAAAACAACTGAACAAATTATTGAACAGACGGTAAGAGTCACTTGTTTTGCTATCGTCGGACATGAAGTAATTATTAATCTTGTTGGTCATTTTCTTGCTAATGTAAAGATAAACAAAGAATCATTACTAAACGCACGCTTCGAAAATGGTGAAGTGAGGTTAATCAAAACAGAAGAAGTTTTAATCCTGTCATAACGACAGGATTTTTTTTAGAATTTTTTTGATACTGTGTTACGATAAATACAATGTCATTGAATGAAATTATCACCATATTTGGATTCACCGGTATCGCACTGATTGTCTTTTTTGAATCAGGACTATTTTTGTTTTTCTTGCCAGGAGATACACTGCTGTTTAGTGCAGGAATTTTAGCATCGCAAGGATACCTATCACTTCAACTTTTGTTACCAATTATCATACTATCTTCATTTTTGGGTGGAAGTGCTGGATATATACTTGGTACCTATTTTTCCAAAAAATTTGAAACAATGCGTGACAATTTTTTGTGGAATCAAAAAAACATAACTCGAACAAAATATTTTTTTGCAAAATATGGTAATCACACCGTATTGTTTGCTCGGTTTGTTCCAGTGGTTCGAACATTTGCACCACTGCTTGCTGGAATGGTCAAAATGCCAAAACGCGCTTTTTATATATACAGTATCTTTGGTTCAATTGCGTGGACAATTGTAATTATTTCACTTGGTTTTTTCTTTGGAAATATTATTCCAAATGTTGATAAATTGATGTTGCCGGTGATGGGAGTGATTCTTATGGTTTCTATTTTGGTTCCTGTATGTAAGTCTCTGATGAAAAAGAATTAGACTCTGTTGTTGCATTTTAATTTGTTTCAGATATAATATTAGAAGTAATTTATTGGGCCCTTAGCTCATCTGGTAGAGCACATCATTTGCAATGATGGGGTGGCAGGTTCGAGTCCTGTAGGGTCCACAACTAAAAAACTACCTCCTGGTAGTTTTTTAGTTTGTGACACTAAAGGAGCAAACTGTTTTGCTCGCGTCAGGACTCGAAAGACTTTTCCGTGCGAGCGAAGCGAGGCGGAAAAGTACCCGCGACGGTAGTCGAGAGTCCTGTGTCTACTGAACATAATTTCTCACTTACACTCTTCCCTATTTTCCTACAAGTTGTACACTTAATAGTACTTATGGGGGAACATTCAACGAAACAACATCACAAATCAATCCTTGTCCTACTTTTCATTATTATTGGAGTACTGCTTGTCACGAGTATTGTTAGTATTGGTTTTGTCACCAAAAGAATCAATGCTTCAAATACCAACATTTTCAGTGACCGTGCCGAGACAGCAAGTCTTGCTATTAATCACTCAGATTTAATACAACTCACCGGTACTGCTTCAGACGTCAGTAAACCAGCATATCAAACAATCAAACAAACACTCAAAAAAGTTCGTGATCTCAATGCAGATACACGCTTTGTATATCTAATGAATGTAAACCAACAAAACAAATTGGTTTTTCTTGTTGATTCAGAAGATGAAAATTCTCCCGACTATTCTGCTCCAGGAGATATTTATAACGAAACAGAACAATTCGAAATTGATAACTATCGTGCTGGTGGAACAATCGTTACTCCTCCACAAACAGACCGTTGGGGTACTTGGTATAGCGCCGAAACTTCAATCACACAAGACGGTAAGACGATTGCAATGCTCGGTATGGATATCAGTGCAGAAAACTGGCAAAACGAAATTATTTTTATTCGTACTAGTCTTACAATTGTTGCAGTATTACTCTTTAGTTTTCTTGTTATTTTGTATGTACTGTTACGCCAAAGTGTTGCGACGGTGGAAAATTTGAGTGATGCAAACACTGTACTTTTCAATGAACGTGAACATTTGGAAGAAATAGGAGACATTGCACATGTTGGTTATTTCAAAGAAATTCCAACCAAACACACAATTACTTGGGATGAGCAATCATCAAAAATCCTAGGGCTAGAAGAACAAGCGAAACAAAGCATTGAATTATTTGAAAGTTTAGTTTTTCATGAAGATATCGATATGGTTCGACAAAAAATCGATGACGCAATTCGTTTTGAACGACCAGAAATATCGTTTAAATTTAGAATTGTGCGAAACGACGGAATGGTTCGAACAATTTTGGCTTTCTGTAAAATTCATCGTGCACAAGAAGGAGGACCTTCAACAATAGCCGGAACATTTCAAGATATTACGAATATATAGAGCAGTAATGACTAATTACCAATGACTAGTGACTAATAAAAACAGCGGAATTTCCTTTGGAAATTCCGCTGTTTTTTTCAATTTCTAATTCGTAATTATTAATTCTTAATTAAATTTGTCCCACAAATTTTCCCTACCACTTATCTGAAAACTTTTCGAGCATTGCTTCGATAATCTCAGGTAGTGTGATACCGAACCGATCAATTGATTTTTGGAACACATGCGATTCTCCGAGTAACGGTAAATCATTGATTTCCATAAAATATAATCCCCTGTTTGTATCTATGAATTCAATCGTTGCGTAATGACGAATATTCATATCAGTAATCAGCTTTTCTGTTGCCTCGTGTATCTCTTGTCGTTTTTCTCTGTACGGAATCAATCGGTATAACTCATCACGTTTTGCGTGTCGATAAAATAACTTGTCGTTTTTGAACACATGATATGGTGAAGTGAGATAGGTTGGTGACTTTCGAAAATCTTCAAGCACTCCGACAGACAATTCTTTGCCGAACAAATATTCTTCTGCAAGCAAGTCTTCTCCGAGCAAAAAAGCATCTTCAAGCACTGAAATCAATCGGTGCATTGTTTCTGCGTAATGGACTTCGTGACTTCCGGTGCCCCAGAGTGGTTTAATAACCCACGGTGGAGAAAGTTTACTGTGCACCATTTTGGCGTAGACATGAGCAGCTTCTCGTCGAGCATCTTCATCACGCGCAGCTACTGCAGGTAATACAATGTGTGCAGGCACTTTGAGTCCCAACTGCTTGGCACGTTCCTTCATATGCGCTTTGTTTAACGTCATCGCACCAGAAAGTGCACTGGTGCCAGTGTGAGGAATCCCAAGATCATCAAAGAACTTTGACAGCTTCCCGTCTTCACCATATCGTCCGTGCAATGCATTGAAAATAACATCCACATATTTTCCTATTTCAGTCGGCACTACAGGTACCCCTAGAACGTGCCAGAAGCCTTCACGGTCAACCAAAATATCAATTGGCTCATATTTACCAGATGCATAGAGTGCACCCAAAACACGTGATCCTGTTTCAATTGAATCACTATATTCTCTTCCTGTTCCTCCACGAATAACTCCGACACGTAGTTTAGGCATATATACTTATAGTATAAAGTCTTCTTGCTAAAATGCGTAGGGAAAATTATCCCAAGAAACTCTTGCCTCTTTTTTGGCGGTGTAGACCGATAGAAAATCGATGTGCTTCACTATTTGTCAAAAGAATTTCTTTTTTATATTTCAAAATAGTTCCTTGCTCGCCAAGCAATTCTTTTGGTCGATGTTTTTCATCTTTGACTACCGCAACGACTGGAATATTGAATCCTTTTGTTTTGATAACTTTTTCTGCAGTTTTTTTCTGGATATCATTTCCATCAACGACAATCAATTGCGGAAGTTCCCAATTTGCATGTCCTAATCGTCGAGTAATAATTTCAGCGAGCGAAGCTGGATCATTTGCACCACTAACCGTTTTGATATTGAATTGTCGATATTCATTTTTGTTGATTTGACCGTTTTCAAGTACCACCATGACACCAACCATATTTTTTCCGCTGGTATGTGCAACATCATAAGCTTCTATTCTCCAAGCAGACTCTAAATTCTTTGTATTAGATTCTAGGAAATCACTCTTGATTAGTGATGTATCGTTGATATGTTCCAATGCAAAAATTCGTCGTTTGATTTCTTGTGCTTGTTCGAATTCTTTTGCTTTTGCATACGCAAGCATTTCTTTTTTGAGATTGGTAATAATTTTTTTCTTTTTACCTTCAAAAAAGAGTTTGATGTTTTTGATAATTTCTTTGTATGCAACTGCAACTTTGGTATCGGTTGTATCAGGGGTTAGTCCTAACTGGCGATAAAATTCATAATTATCTTTTTTGATCGAAGATGTATCAATATATGGAAAAATCCGGCGAATGATTTTCATTGCTTCACGAAGTTGTGAGCCACTGGCAAATGGACCATAGATAGCTGTGGTTTTGTATGTTTTCGTTTTTAGCTTAGCTGTATTGTTTTTGAAGTCGATGTCTTTTTTGCGGATTTGTAAAACTTGAGGCAATGGTTCATCGGTAATCACGACACACAAGAAACTTTTATTGTCTTTTTCTTTTGTATTGTATTTTGGTAGATACTTCTTGATAAGTTCAGCTTCAAGAAGTAATGCTTCGATGACGGTATCGGTTTGTATGTATTCCACATGATCAGCCGAAGTAACCATATCCAAGAGTGCTGGGCCACGAGTAACAATCAAATCTTTAGAAAAATAACTTCGCACACGGGACGATAGATCTGTGGCTTTTCCGATATACAAAATCTCCCCTTTTTTGGAAAGGAACTTGTAAATACCGGGATTTTTCGGCAATGATTTAATTGACTGATGTAGACTTTTCATTTTTTATATGGTATCATAATTTTTGGATTTTAAAAAACAAATAACCGTGGAAGAAATTATACACAAATTCAAAGAAGCTTTTATTGCGATGGCAGAGTCTCCTGAAAATCACATGCCTGGTCAAACAGCATTTAGTGTTTACACTAAAAACCAAATTATTATCTGTAATTGGTCTATGGTGGTCAAACATTTTGATATGGAACGAGCATCTAAAGATACAAAATATCTCGATAGCTGTATCAAATCAATAAAACTTTATTTTCATAAAGACAAAGTAACAATCGGTTTAGAGGAAGGAGCAGTTTTATATAACAGCACGCAAGAAGAAAATCATTTCAATACAGCAATAGAAACGTTGCGGGATGGATTTTATGTAAACAAAAACTCGTTTAATTAAACAGTTAAAGAAGGACAATGTCCTTCTTTTTTATTTGACTTTATATTCATAATGTAGTATGATAATTATGGAATAAAATAAAATAGCCATGAAAAAAAATGAAAATGTAGCTGATATTACAAAGACTTTGAATACTGAAGATTTTATTAATATCATATTACATGGTGGTTCAGATCTCTATAGTATGATTCGCATAAGAAATGCTTTGGTGAGATCTTTTATTGAAAAAGATTTACCAAAATTTAAGGATGTTTTTTTAGAAAACAGCAAGACTGAGGATAAGGTGGGTCAAGATTTAAAAGGTCCCAGCCTTAGATGTCTCCGTCAACTAGATGCCGCTGTGTTTTGTGTAACTGAAACATCTGCTTTCATCTGTTTATATGGTGAAGTAGATTTCATTGGATTAATAGAACCTATCGATTCTTTTTTTGAGATGTTCAAGGTCTAACATAAAAAAGCAACTCATTGAGTTGCTTTTTCTTATTTCTTCTTCAACACTTTTTTCAAATACTGCCCTGTATACGACTTTGCAACCTTATTTGACTATTCAGCAACATCAAAAATAACTTGAAAAAAGTAAATGGTATTGAGGCGGAGAATATTTTTCTCCGCTTTTTTATTTGACTAATTAATATATACATAGTATTATCATTTTGGATTAAAATGAAATTAAATGAAAACAACAACAGTAACTCATTGTGTAATAAAAGGTAAACTAATTTTTAAATATACACCAGTCAAAGAAAAACCTATTGACGAGGTAATAAGTGATCAAGATTTTAAAAAACTGAATATGCAAAGATTTATAATTAGAAAAGGATCAAAGGCTGTTCGTCGACAACTAGATGAATTACCTAAATTTTAATAAAAAGAGCTTAATCTAAGCTCTTTTTTTATTTCCTTTTTAATACTTTTTTCAAATACTGCCCTGTATAAGACTTTGCAACATTCGCCACTTCTTCTGGCGTTCCTTTTGCAACCCCGAACGAAAATGACGATAGACAATCTATCTATTTCGTACGGGGCAGGCCAGATTACGCTTGTCGCTTTTTTAATACCTTTTTTAGATACTGACCAGTGTATGATTTAGATGAATTAGCTACCTGTTCAGGGGTTCCAATCGCGACAAGCTTCCCTCCTCCAGTTCCACCTTCTGGGCCAATATCAACGATAAAGTCAGCACATTTAATAATATCCAAATTGTGTTCAATAAGTACGACAGTGTTCCCTTTTCCAATCAAGCGATTGAGTACACCGAGCAAATTCGCTACGTCATCATAGTGCAATCCAACAGTCGGTTCATCGAGCAAGTAAATAGTTTTTTCTACGTGCGGACGATACAGCTCACTCGAAACTTTCACTCGTTGTGCTTCACCACCAGATAAGGTTGTCGCACTTTGTCCCAATTTCAAATAACCAAGTCCGACATCGGCAAGTGTTTGCAAACGATCAGTAATCGCCGGAATATCAGCAAAGAATTCCAAACCTTCTTCAACCGTTGTTTCGAGTACATCATAAATACTCTTTGGTTTAATTTTCTTACTTGCGCCACGATATTTGATAGACAATGTTTCTTTGTCAAAACGTTTACCATTACATACATCACACGTCACATAGACGGTCGGCAAGAAGTGCATCTCAACAGCAATCATGCCATTTCCTTCACAAGCTTCACATCGTCCGCCTTTGACGTTGAAAGAAAAGCGATTTGATTTCCACCCACGAAGACGAGCTTCTTCACTTGTCGCAAAGAGATCACGAATATGGGTAAATGCACCAGTGTATGTCGCCACGTTTGAGCGCGGAGTTCGTCCGATTGGAGATTGGTCAATCATCACGACACGAGAGACATATTCACTACCAGTAAATGTCGTACAGTTGAATGTTTTTGCACTGCGATATTTACGCTCAAGTCGAGCGAGCAAGTTCTTGTGCAAGATTTCATACATAAAAGAAGATTTTCCAGAACCTGATACACCAGTAATACACACCATTTTACCGAGCGGAATTTCGACATTCATGTTTTCAATATTAAATACTTTTCCGCCAGCGATTTTGACCCTACCCATTTCTTTGTCACGGCGTTTTTCGGGAACAGGAATTACCGCTTCCTCGCGTAGATATGCAAGTGTGCGAGAACCACTGGTATTTTTCTTGGCAGTTAGGAGGTCGTCCAAATATCCTTGAACGATCACATTTCCACCGTGCACACCAGCTTTTGGTCCGATGTCGACAATATAATCCGCCGCATAAATAGTATCTTCATCGTGTTCTACAACAATGATAGTGTTTCCTAAATCACGAAGATCAAGCAATGTTTGAATCAAGCGGTCGTTATCACGTTGATGTAGACCAATCGTTGGTTCATCTAGTACATACAATGCACCCACCAATCGTGAGCCAAGTTGTGATGCGAGACGAATACGTTGCGCTTCACCACCTGAAAGTGTATTTGCTTTACGAGAAAGTTGGAGGTATTCCAAACCAACGTTGAACATAAATCCAAGTCGCGCTTCAATTTCTTTGACGACTGGCACAGAAATATCTTTTTCTTGAGCAGTAAGTTTGAGTGTTTTGAAAAATTCTACCGCTTCACCGATTGAAAGGTTGGCAATATCAACGATGTTCAATCCATTGCTTTCTTTTTCACCTTTTTTCTTTTTTTCAGTTGTCAGTTTGTTGGTATTTGCAAGATAAACATGAAGTGCTTCTTTGCGAAGTCTTTTGCCTCCACAGTCATCACATGGTTCATCACCACCAAAATATTTACTACCGATACCATTACAAGTCGGACATGCACCGTAAGGACTATTGAAAGAAAAGAGTCGGGGTTCTATTTCGGGGAATGAAAATCCATCAACTGGACAGCAGAATTTTGAAGACAAGGTCACTTCTTCTTTACCATCACCAAAAGAGATGGTGACCAAGCCATTTGATTCAACCAGTGCGAGCTCAACTGCTTCTGCAAGACGTGTGCGACTTGCTTCTTTGTCATCTTTGAATTCATGCACAGCGAATTGATCAACCAACACATCGATGGTGTGTTTTTTGTTTTTACTCAGTTCAACTTTTTCACGAATATTTTTGTACGCACCATCAAGACGGATTGTTGCAAATCCTTTGTTCAACAAATCATACAGCATTTGATAGTATTCGCCTTTTCGCCCACGAACAAGCGGAGACAAGATTTTGATTTCTGTCTCGTCCCATGCAACACCCATGACTTCGCGTTTTGAAACTGGAGTTTTCAAGTACGCATTGATTTTTTCCACCACAAAAGAAACGATTTCTTCGTTTGAAAGTTTTTTGATTTCAGTACCACATTCTGGACAATGCGCATGACCAACACGAGCAAAGAGCACACGAAGATAGTCGTAGATTTCAGTAATCGTTGCAACAGTCGAACGTGGATTGTTTGAACGAGATTTTTGATCGATAGAAATAGCTGGCGAAAGACCAGTGATTTCATCAACATCAGGTTTCGGCATTTGATTCAAGAATTGACGAGCATACGCAGACAAAGACTCAACGTAACGACGTTGTCCTTCAGCAAAAATCGTATCGAAAGCGAGCGAAGACTTCCCAGACCCTGACATACCAGTAATAACCACCATCTTGTTGCGGGGCATTTCTACATCGATATTCTTCAGATTATGGGTTCGTGCACCGCGAACGATGATTTGATCCAATCCTTTGTTTGAATGTTTTCCTGCCCCGTATGAATTTTCATTTTTAGTTTTCATATAGTTTAAATTGGTTCAATCTAATTAAATACCCATGATTATTTCAAAAGTCATTTTTGAAAATTTCATTTGGGGTTGTTTGCCATAGAATTGTTATAGTGTAGCATAAATTACAATAATTTGACATAGTATGCAAAATAAGCAATAATGTTTTCGGAATAACTTATTAAGAATAATATAGATGAGCAAAGAAGAAAATGTACCAGAAGTAATGGTTCTATCAGATGAAGAATTTTCTGTAGTTAAGAAGCTTCGCCAAAAAGCAAAAACATTGTATTCGTTATACCAATTACAGTTCACAAAAATGAACACATTAGGTAAAACATTTAATGAAAATTGCAGATTTCTAGTTTTTTTTGAAGATGACCAAAATGAACCAGAAATCATACCGGGAAATAAAATGGGAGCTTTTATTAAAGAACATTTTGGTAAACAAAAAAAACAATTCTTACATCACTGACATTTTCTTGGACCCAGGATTAACACCTGAGCAAGTTGTATTTGTTTACAACAAAGAAAAAAATGAATGGTTAGATTAATCATTCAAAAACCGCAACATTCGTTGCGGTTTTTTATTTTTAATTTTGCACCAACAATCTTGGAATAGAAACTGTCTGAGTTCCGTACACACCTGGAAGCACGGCATATTTTTCAAAATAGAATGTCATTGTATTTGCGTCGAATATAACATTTTGAAAATTTTCTACTTTTGAAGCCGTTCCTTCGTCAATCATCGAAGCAACATTTTCATCAGAAAATTGTGACTTCAATTCTTCACGAACATTTTTTGCAATGTCATCGAGTGAAAGCTTTCCTTTGATGTCATTTAGTGTGAGGAATGTTTTTGTTTGCGGATTGTAGTTGAATGTTTTGATTGTACTGTTACCATTTGCTCCGCCTGCGTAATAATCGATAAACAACACGACACTGACTGCTGTTGGATTCATTTGTCCAACTTGGAAGCGAATGGTCATATCCCCAATAACTGGGGTAACTTTCTCATTTGGGCCAGCAGTTGCTTTGCGTGACTCATTGTTGTCGTGTACTTCTTTTTTGAAATCACTGATAGCACTGATGACAAATTGATTGATTTGCGTATTCCATGTCTCATCATCGGTCAGTAATGGATACTCTGCGTGTGCAGTATATTCTTTACCCATTTCATCAATGGTGTGAATTTTGACATTCAAATCAGCATCAACCTGCGTCAATGTGTTCAATCGATTGTGATTATACCTGATAACTGACGGAACAATGATGACAATTAAACAAACGACAATAACGACAATAAAAGATGGAAGGTGTTTTTTCATATACACAAAGTATAACAGACTCAAGAAAATAAAATATGGGAAAGTATTTTGACAAAAAATTATTTGAGATGTAGACTGACCGAGGAAATAAAAAATAGTTATGGAATATAATTTTTATATCGTACTTACAATAGCTTGCTTTGTTGCAATGTATTTAGGAAAAACAACAATATATAATGTCAAAGCTGATTCAATGTACTTCTATCATTACAGTCGTTGGAAAGACAAACAAAACAGTATTAGTCAGATACTATGGCTTATCTTTTATATAGTACTATGGCTTTCATTTCCATTCACTATATATTGGTATATTCAGTATAAAACAGAAAATTATATTGAATTTTCAAATACCTTGTTTATTTTCCTACTAGGAATATCCTTCTTCTTAGGAAGAGTAGTGAAATATACCTACAATAAAATTACTTGGTATCAATGGCGAAAAAAATATCCCCCTCGATACAGCAGTGATCTCACAGCAGGACAGTATCGTTACAGAATAACAGTACGGTACGATGAATAACACAAAATCTCTGTTTTTAAAACAGAGATTTTTTTTATTTTTTCAAATTAAATTTTTCATTATTGACAAACCGTATTATATTTGATAAAAAATATTCGGTTTAAATTAAATAATAATGAATATACAGTACAAAGAAATTTCTAATCTTTTTGATTTTATTGAAGAGATAGAAAAAATTCCTCAATCAAGAATCTCTATTTCAGATGCAATAAGATCAATTAAGGAAATACCTGAGAAATTCCCATTAGAGTCATACGTTGTTCCTTTTTGGGGAGACGAAGTATTGCTTCTCACAAAAAACAAAGGTGAACAAGGAATGTATCCGCTCGAAACCGATTTTGGTATTCAAGTTACACCACTATCTGTAAGTCATTTCAATTTTGTTTTTGTGTCAAAACAAAAAATTGGATTATTGTATGGAGAATAAAATACAACAAAAAGCCGTTTACAAAAACGGTTTTTTATTTTTTACTCTTTAGGTTAAATTTTTCATTCAACGCAATCAATTCATCTCTGAGTATCGCCGCTGTTTCGAAATCAAGTTCTTTGACTGCCGCATTCATTTCTTTTTCTTTCAGCTTGATCAATTTCTTCGGATCTTTAGCAAAAATCTTTTCATCGATAGACAGATTGAATGCAACCGCTTTGCTGTGTTCATTTGTTAGTTCTTCAGTAATATCTTTGATTCGCTTGATGATTGTTGTCGGAGTGATGTTATGTTTTTTGTTATAGGCTTCTTGGATTGCACGACGACGATTGGTTTCATTGATTGCGCGTTCAAGTGAGCCGGTCATCACATCGGCATAGAGAATCACTCGCCCTTCGCTATTACGAGCTGCACGGCCGATTGTTTGAATAAGTGACGTTTCTGAACGAAGAAATCCTTCTTTGTCCGCATCAAAGATACCAATCATCGCAACTTCTGGTAGATCCAATCCTTCACGAAGCAAGTTCACACCGACAAGCACATCAAATTCTCCTTTTCGAAATTGCGTCAAAATCTGAATACGATCAATTGTCTTGATATCAGAGTGCAAATACTCTGCTTTGATTTTGCGATCTTTCAAATACACTGACAAATCTTCCGCCATCTTTTTGGTCAAGGTTGTTGCAAGTACACGAAAGCCTTTTTTGATGACTTTTTCTGTCTCATCAATGAAATCTTGAATCTGGCCTTTGTATTTCCCTTGTTCAATAACGCCACGCACAATCATTTGTGGATCAAGGAGTCCTGTTGGACGAATGATTTGTTCAACAATCTGCTGACTGACTTCTTTTTCAACTTTGCCTGGTGTTGCAGATACATAGATCGTCTGACCAACTTTCTTTTCAAATTCTTCAGCACGAAGTGGACGATTGTCTTTTGCACTCGGCAAACGAAAACCGAATTCCACCAAGGTATTTTTGCGAGACGCATCACCTGCATACATTCCACCAAGCTGTGAAAGTGTTACGTGCGATTCATCAATCACGGTCAAGAAATCTTTGGGAAAATATGAGAGCAATGTTTCTGGTGCCTCACCTTCTTTTTTACCAGAGAGATGTCGAGAATAGTTTTCAATTCCAGAACAATATCCAACTTCACGGATCATCGCGAGGTCATACGTCGTACGACGTTTGATACGTTCCGCTTCGAGCAACTTCCCTTCTTTTTCAAATTTCTTCAACTGTAATGCAAGTTCTGCTTTGATTGCTTTTACTGCACGGTCTTTTTCTTCATCACGCATGATGAAGTGTTTCGCTGGGAAAATAAAAATATTTTGCTCTGGTTGCAAAATCATTCCAGAAATCGGATCAACTTTGTTGATAGATTTTATTTCAGCTCCAAGAAATTCTATTTGATACGTGAATGTTTCTGAAATCGGCATGATGTCTACACGATTACCAATTGAACGGAAATTCCCAGATTCCAAATCTGCATTCGTGCGAGTGAAATGAAGTTCAATCATTTTCTTCATCAAATCCATTCGAGACATTTTCATACCGACTGCCAATTTCAAATTCGTCTTCTCGTATTCAACAGGTGAACCCAAACCATAAATACAAGAAACAGATGCGACAATGATCACATCTTTGCGTGTCAGCAAGGCTTGTGTGGTCGCATGACGAAGACGATCAATCTCTTTGTTGATCTGTGCATCTTTTTCGATGAACGTATCTGTCACCGGCATATACGCTTCTGGTTGGTAGTAGTCGTAATATGAGACAAAATAATGCACCGCAGCGTCAGGAAAAAATACACGGAATTCTTGCGCCAATTGAGCGGCCAAGGTTTTGTTGTGAGCAATGACGAGTGTTGGTCGGTCGACTTGGTCGATCACATTGGCAATCGTGAATGTTTTACCAGTACCAGTTGCACCGAGCAGTGTTTGCTTGGTCATTCCTTTTTTGAGACCTTCTACCAACTTCGAAATAGCCTGCGGTTGGTCTCCATCAGGTTTAAATTCGCTCTTCAAATGAAAGATTTTGTTTGACATTTATATAAGGAGTATACCGTATTTACGCATACTTGACAAAATGTCAATAATTTTTTATAAATATAGACGGAAAATTTATATACAAACAAATGAATATCATAGATAAACTATTGCAAGAAATTAAAAATTCGGAAATTAAATCAATTGACTGGAAAGTTAAAAAGTTTCAAATCAAAGATGGTGAAGAAAAGATCGGAACAGCGGATGATTTTGAGCTAAAATGCCTCGCTTTCTTAGAAAAAAGACAGGCTGAGCACGAAAAATCTCACGAAGAAATCAAAACTTTGTTCAATGTTCCTGATGGTGACATTAAAAAAATACATAAAGTATTTGAACGAAGAAAAAAAGATCCTAACTTTATGAATGCTTTACAGAAACTTCAATGTTCTTGTAAAAGACACCAAGAAGAACGCCGTTTGGTGTGCGAGATGTTGTGGTACAGTGTTGCAGAAAAGTTTCCTGAAAAAAATATTGATGCTATTTTTGTAAGAGAAAAAGGTGTAATTATTTTTAGTCAAAGACAAGATGAAATTATCAAAATGGAGAAATTACACGACGTCATAAGAGAAGGGTTAACTGAGGCACTAGAAGGGATTTTTGTTTCTCATCAAGAACATTTTAATTTTATGAATTTTGGCACACCTCAAGGTGAAGCCTAAAAAACAAAACGCACAATACGTGCGTTTTCTTTTTGCATATTTTATCAGTTGATAGCTAGATGCTCGTAACTAATCGCTCTGTTATACTACTCATATATTATGAACATTCTCTCAGTCATTCCAATAGCCAAAGGTATTCCCAAAGACCAATTGAGTTACTTTTCTGCAAAAGAAGTTGCACCTGGAATGCTTGTCTCAGTCCCAATTCGTAAAAAGAATGTTCCTGCGCTCGTCGTCTCGACAACCAACGCTACTGAAGAAAAAGCTTCGCTCAAAAGCGCGCATTTCAATATTCGTAAAATCAACAAAGTGCTTGGGTATCTGCCATTTGATCCATTTCTCATCGATACACTCATTAGTACTGCACCGTTTTTTGTTGCTGGTCCCGGTGAAGCAATCGAAACATTTGTCCCGACAAAACTACTTGATAGTTTGTCGACAATTGCAATCAAAGAACCAAAACAAAAAAAGATACTGCAAGAAAAATCTGAAGTCTTGCTTTTTCAATCTGCACTCGATGAACGAATCGCACATTACAAAATTTTGATCAGACAATCATTTGCTCGCAAGCAATCGATTTATTTCATTGTGCCGAGCAAGGCTGATGTACATTTTTATACACAAGAATTTTCAAAAGGTATCGAACCATACACCATCAGTTATACGAGCGATATCAGTCAAAAAGAATTGAATACGATTTGGAAAAAATCTACCGAAGAACATCCACTCCTCATCATCGGCACACCGAGTGCGGTTTGTTTCGATAGAAATGACACCGCATATATTGTCATCGAACACGAACGTTCTCGTGCATACAAAACATTATCATATCCATATATAGACTTGCGACTAGTACTCGAAGCCTATGCGCGCAAAGCTCATATCCCGTGTATCATCGGCGACTCATTGCTTCGCACCGAAACAATTGCTGAACGTGACAACTACGGACACATCGGACAAACATCACTTCGTCTGCCAGATTTATCAGAAATCAAAATTGAAAGCCTGCGTGATGAAAACGACAAATTCAGTTTGATTTCAAAACCACTCAAAAAAGCACTCGGCCGTGTACAAGAAAATAACGAACATCTTATGTTGTTTGTTCCACGCAAAGGACTGGCACCGATTACGGTCTGTAATGATTGCGGGACCACTGTTCGCTGTACGGGGTGTGATGCACCGCTCGTGCTCTATATGAAAGGCAAAGACAATCGTATCTATAGCTGTAATCGTTGTGGTAATACCGAAGACGCAACAAAATCTTGTACACACTGTACCGGCTGGAATTTGGTCCCACTCGGCATCGGCACAGAAACAGTCAAAGAATTTTTGAGTGATAGTTGCAAAGATGTACCGATTACTATTTTGGACAAAGATCATATCAGTTCAAAAAAAGATGGGCAAAAAATAATAGAAGATTTTTATGCTTCACCATGTGGTATTTTGATTGCGACCGAATATGCGATTCCACTCATGCGTCAACCAATCGACAAAATCGCCATCGTTACGATGGATACGCTTTTTTCAATTCCACATTTTCGAATGGATGAAAGTATTGTTGGACTCATCATCGCATTGTCAGAACGAGCCAAAGCACCACTTCTTATTCAAACAGACAAAATAGATGCAAAACTATTGTCACACATCAAAAGCGGTAACCTGACTGGTTGGCAAAGAGAAATTGTCGACGAACGAAAAATGCTAAGCTATCCACCATTCGTACATCTGATTACGATCAGACATCAAGGAAACAAAGTAGATACACAAAAATATAAGACATTGATCGAACGAGAATTTACTGATTACAATCCGTACATTCACACCGTAACACTTTCAAAAGTAAAAGAATTGTACGAAACAACCGTCTTGATGAAAATAAAACGCAGTGAATGGCCGTCACTGACGAATGCAAAAGAAGATTTGCGTGAATTTCCCTTTTACCAAAAAGTCCAAGCCTTTACTCCTGCATACAAAGTAGAAATCAATCCGGATAGCATATTATAATGACCAATTACTAATGACCGATGACCAATATTCGGAAAACACAGTCGGTTTTGCGAAGTAAAACCGACTGTGTTTTATTAGTCATTAGTCACTGGTCACTAGTCATTATTTTTATTTGCACAAAATCCCATTTTGTGATATAAAAATCATATGGCAATAACAAATGTTGAAATAAAGAAAAATAACAACGAGAACGGAACAAGTACTATCCGTCGCTTTACTCGTAAAATGCAAGAAACAGAAATTGTAAAACTAGTAAAATCTCGTCGTTATGCGACTCGAAAGCCCTCTAAGCTTTCACTCAAGGATGGAGCTCTTAAGAAGATTGCAAAACGTGCAGTATATCAAAAGATGCAAAAATTGGGCAAAGTCATTCCAAAAAAATAAAGACAATGGATACGATTACGACTAACAACTTAGAAGTAATACGAATGACAAAAGGCAAGCTTCCCCGCTTGCCTTTTGCTAGTTTCAAGGAAAAAATCTTGGGCAAAAAATATTCACTCACGATTGTTTTTGCAACACCGACACATATCCAAAACCTGAACAAACAATATCGACAAAAAGAATATGTTCCAAACGTACTTGCTTTTCCACTCGATACAAATGCTGGAGAATTATATTTGTCACTCGGCACCATTCGCAAAGAAGCACAAAAACACGACTACACATACGAACAATTCATTGCATATTTACTTATCCACGGACTTCTTCATTTGAAAGGATACGATCACGGTAGTACAATGGATAACGAAGAGAATAAATTCAAAAAATTCTTCAACGTCACAGAGAAGTCGAAAAACTAATTAACCTTTTTACAAGCAAGAATTACATCACTTTTGTAATTCCTAACAAAATCATTTGATGAAGCAACTAATTGTCGGTATTGATATTGGAACACATCTCACTCGTGTGACGGTATCCGCTACAACACGCGAAAATCCAGTACCACAGATCATTGGTTTCGGACAAGCTGAATCAAAAGGACTTCGTCACGGCTATATCGTCAATCCGCAAGATGCAACAATGAGCATCAAACAAGCGGTCTTGAATGCCGAAGAAAACACGAGTATCAAAATCAAAAAAGCTATCATTTCAATTGGTGGTATTAGTTTGTCGTCTGAATACGCAGTTGGTAGTGCTATCATCTCTCGTGCCGACAAAGAGATCTCTCCTATCGATATCAGTAATGCAATCAATGACAGTGAACAAAATTTGATTCTCACCAACAAACGTATTCTTCACCGTGTTCCGGTTGCTTACAAAGTTGATGGCAAATTGATTTCTGCGCGACCAGATGGATTGAAAGGTATCAAACTCGAAGCAAAAGTATTGTTCGTCACTTGTTTGTCACAACACCTTGATGACTTACTTTCTGCAGTAACCAATGCTGGTATTGAAGTAATGGACGTTGTCGCGAGTCCATTTGCAGCATCTTCTGTCACTCTTTCTTCAAAACAACGTACTGTCGGTAGTGTGCTCGTAGATATCGGATCTGAAACAGTGTCGATTGTGGTGTTTGAAAACGACATTCCTCTCACACTCCAAGTCTTCGGTATCGGCGGAGCTGAAATCACCAAAGACATTGCGCTCGGATTCAAGATTCCATATGACGAAGCAGAAGGAATCAAAACAGGTTCTATTATGAGTGACCTGTCTCGCAAAAAATTGGATGAAATTATCCAAGCTCGACTCACTGATATTTTTGAATTAGTCGATGCTCATTTGAAGAAAAATAAATGTAGCGGATTACTTGCGGGCGGTGCGGTGATTATGGGAGGTGGTGCACAATATCCATACATCGAACAATTGGGCAAAGATATTTTGCGATTACCAGTCAAACTCGCTGATCCGGATATTTGGGGTAGTTCAAAAAATAGATTACGCGATTCATCGTGGTTTATCTCTGCAGGACTTTGTACTGGAATGTTTGGAAGTGGTGTAGATATGGAAGTAGACAATACTTCATTTATCCAAACAATCAAAAAGTTGTGGAAGAATGTTGTGCATCAGTTGATGCCATAAAACAAAAGAGGCGGAACACTTCGTGTTCCGCCTCTTTTGTTTTTACTACACCTTAGCATCAAGAAGTGTTGTTTGGCCGATTTTTATATGATAAAAATCGGCCCTGTCAACATTGTTCCATTTTCTCTGGCGTTGGTATATACTCTCTTTGCACATGCCCTGTGCCTTACCCGTAATCTATATAAGAATGTATGCCTAGACTAAACCCAGACGTAGAATCATTCATCCGAATCAAAGTGATCGGTGTTGGTGGTTCTGGAAAAAACGCATTGAACCATATGATCAATTCCAAAATCAAAGGAGTTGACTTCATTGCGATGAACACTGATACCCAAGACCTTCACAACTCACTCGCTGAAGCCAAAATTCATATCGGGAAAAACTTGACCAAAGGACAAGGTGCCGGAATGAATCCAGATGTTGGACGCCGAGCAGCCGAAGAAACCAAAGCTGAAATTCAAGATGTCATCAAAGGTGCACATATGGTATTTATCGCTTCTGGTATGGGAGGTGGAACCGGAACAGGCGCAGCACCAATCGTTGCAAAAGCAGCAAAAGAACAGGGCATTCTCACTGTGGCTGTTGTCACAAAACCATTTTCATTCGAAGGTAATCAAAGAATGAGACTCGCAGAACAAGGTATTGCAGAACTCGAAAAAGAAGTTGATGCAATCATTGTTATTCCAAACGACCGATTGCTTTCAATCGCTTCAAAAGATATGGGATTCAAACAAGCATTTGCTATGTGTGATGAAGTGCTTCGACAAGCAGTTGAAGGTATTTCTGACCTCATTACAATTCCTGGTCAATTGAACCTCGACTTCGCTGATATCTGTGCAGTCCTTCGTGACGCAGGAACAGCACTCATTGGTGTTGGTACTGCTGGTGGTGAAGACCGCGCACGCAAAGCCGCACTTGATGCGATCAATTCCCCACTCCTTGATATTTCTATCAACGGTGCACGTGGTGTATTGCTTTCTATTGCAGGTGGCGACGATCTAGGAATTCTCGAAATCAATGAGGCAGCCAAAATCGTTACTGAATCTGTCGACAAAGATGCGAAAGTTATCTTCGGTACAACATTTGATGATCGTTTGAAAAAAGGCGAAATCAAAATCACTGTCATCGCAACTGGTTTTCCAGTAGACACTCCTCGCAAATCTTTGTTTGAAAGAAATGCAAGTCCTGTGCAACAACAGCAACAACCTGTTCAAAAAGTAGAACAACGTACAGAAAGTACTTTCCCTATCAAAAAAGAAATTCACGAAACAGCTCCAACAGAAGGACTTCTTCGCAAAGCAGACAATGAAATTCCAACAGAAGAAACTGATGAAATCACTGACGAAGATGACTGGGGAACAATTCCAGCATTTCTCCGAAGAAAGAAGTAGAAGCTAGCTACTAGCATTTAGCTTCTAGCGACTAGCTAAAACAAAAAGAGCGACAACCGAAGGTTGTCGCTCTTTTTGTTTCGATACACTAGCAACTAGTCACTAGAAACTAGAACCTAAAAATTTCGTGCTATAATTTTTTCTATGCAAACAAACACTACTACAAATACAACTATCTATGACTTAGCCATTGTCGGTGGCGGACCTGCTGGTTGTGCAGGTGCAGTATATGCAGCCCGTAAACGGCTCAAAACAGTCTTTCTAACGTCAGAATGGGGCGGACAGTCTGTTGTATCCGAAGGTATCGAAAACTGGATAGGAACGCCAGTTATTTCAGGTGCCGACTTGGCCAAAAGTCTCCGTGAACACGTAGAAAAATACGATGGCGACTATTTACACATCGTCTCACCTACTTGGGTCAAAACAATTTCAAAAACAGACGGAGGTTTCCAAATTGAACACTCAAAGGGCGAGATTATCACTGCCAAAAGTATTTTGATTGCTACTGGTTCAGGGCGTCGCAAACTCGAAGCCAAAGGTGCAGATATATTTGAACACAAAGGACTGACCTATTGCGCAAGTTGTGACGGGCCACTCTTTGCTGATCAACCAGTTGCGGTCCTCGGCGGAGGAAATGCCGCATTCGAATCCGCAGCTCAGTTGCTCGCCTACTGCTCGCATGTATATCTGATCCACCGAAGCAATGACTTCCGTGCTGATCAAATCACGATTGATAAATTGAAGACCAATCCAAAACTCACCATCATCACCAATGCCGATGTGACTGAAATCACTGGCGACAAATTTGTTGAAGGATTGTCATATCTCGACAAGACGACAAACGAACAAAAAGAACTCACGGTCTCTGGAGTGTTCGTAGAAATCGGCCAAATTCCAAATACTGATATTGTGAAGGGGTTAGTCGACATCGACAGTCACGGAAAAATCGTCATTGATCCGTGGACTGGCATGTCATCAGTTGCAGGTATCTGGGGCGCGGGAGATTGTACCAACATCCGCTATCACCAAAACAACATTGCCACAGGTGAAGCGGTCAAAGCTTTAGAAGATATCTATCAGTGGTTGCATAAGCAGTAAATACAAATAGTTAAGCGGCGGAACACTTCGTGTTCCGCCGCTTTTATTGTCAGGCAACACTTTTTATGTTACAGTGTTTCCGGAATAAAAATTAAATATAATACATATGTTTTACGCAATAGACAAAACAACTGGCGTCATCAGAAAAATGAACGACAAGAAAGAATTTGCTCCGTTTGATCAATACAAAAATAATGTAAATGAAAATACTGTATTGGTTTCAGTGGTTGGTAAAAATAAACTCGCAAAGGTTATGCAAAATGTCATCGAAATACATGCGTATGACCTCAAGGCATCGCAACGCATGATGCATCTTATTATTACCATTGGCGAGGAAAGATTCATCAAATTCAATACGAACTTGAAAATGATTCCCTCAAGCGAGGCCTTGGATTTACTGCTTCCCAATATGGAACCGTTACATTTTCTCAAAATGCTTTGCGATATTGAAAAAGAATATTCGGCAGATGAAAAGATTGACCATACTCCGTGGTTGGAAGGTTTCCTCGAAAGACAACATCAAAACTCAAAAATAAAAACTTGGGGAAATGTTATAGGAAAAACACCACAGATGTTTAACGATTCGAAAAACGACGCCGATTAAAACAAAAAAAACTCCCTTAAAAAAGGAGTTTTTATTTTTTAGATATTTGCAAAAATTGGGAAAAATGTTATATTATCTTTGTTATTTTAACGACAAAAGACGGCCCCATCGTCTAATGGTTAGGACAACGGGTTTTCAATCCGTTAACCGGAGTTCGACTCTCCGTGGGGTCACCACGACAAAAAATCCCAACTGCTTGGGATTTTTTGCTACGTGGTGAAGGCGCAGTGTTGCGTTTTGGAGCACTACGACAAAATGCCACGAGCCGGGGTCGCGAACACTTATGTCCACGCAGTTTACAGAGTAAACGAGTAGACTTAGTGATTCGTGACACAACAGATAAAAAAGAGTAGAATTACTTTTATAAAATTATTTTTAGAAAAATGAGTCCAACAGAAGTATTTAAATCAATAGGATCTTTAAAAATATCTCACCCTTTTCGAGATATTATTGTTCTTATATATGGCATCGGCGCAATTTTAATATTTCAATATTTATCTATTTTTCAAACATCTGATTATATTCCTAAAAATTTAAATAGAATAGAGTTTGATTTATTTTTTTTAGTTATCGGGTTTATTTTAGGTAAACTACTACTAATAATAAGTGATTTAATTTTTTCTATTGAATCAAAAATATTAAGACTACTTTCATCAAACCCCAAAATAGATAAAAAAACCTTAAGTAGTCTAAAAATAAACATATTTCGTATTTTAAATAATTTTTTGATTGACAAAAAATATGAAAATATTAGACAAACAGATGTTGAGCACGAAATTACAATAGCTGATAAAGCCGAATTAATTCAAAAATATCCTGATTTACACCATGAGTCAGAAAGAATTATTTATTTATTATTTTTTATAAGAATTGCAGTAGCTGTAACTTTGTTTATCTCCTTTTTTTATTCCTGGAAATTTATTTACTTATTTTTAATCTTTCTGTTGATTTGGCATAAAAACAAAAATGAGCTTATTTATAATGATCATTTAATGTATAGATCTATTGTAAAGTCTAAAATAGTAAAATAATTACGTTATGAAAAAATGGTCTCGAAAAATTGGAATGGCAGTCGTTTTGGTATTTGCCGTAATCGGTATCGTCTTTACGGCGGTTTTTGTCGGCATGCAATTGGGACTAACCAATGTCCGCGGTAGTAGCAAAGATCGCAATGCATCATTTGGCAAAGTGCCGACTATCACCACAGAAAACGAATGTATTAAAAATGACGCCGGCAAAGCTCCGCTTGCTTGTGCGTGGAACGAAACGACTGAATGGGAAGTCGTCAAAGGCGGATTGACCAAAGATGAATTGGTTATCAAAAAAGTCGCCGAACAAACCGGTGTGAATCCGCGAATGATTGCATCAGTGGTCACTCCTGAACAACTACGCTATTTCACCGCCAACAGAGAAAGTTTCAAAAAATATTTTGAACCACTCAAGATTTTGAGTTCCCTCACCAAATTCTCTTTGGGTATTTCTGGTATCAAACAAGATACTGCTCGTGATATCGAGAATTTCGCCAATGACCCTACTTCAGATTTTTATCCAGGAGAAGGAATGGCAGATTTGATTGCATATGACGCAGGTGCAAACAAAGACCAGGTCTTGTACGACCGTCTGACCAATTCACACGATCACTACTATTCATATCTCTACACCGCACTCTTCATCAAAGAAATCGAAGCACAGTGGGCAAAAGCCGGATTTGATATCAAAGACAATCCAGAAGTCGTCGTAACGTTATTCAACATCGGATTCAAGGCATCACATCCAAATGCAGATCCGAAAATTGCTGGCTCAACTATTACCATCGGTGGAACCAATTATTCTTTTGGCAAACTCGGCACACTCTTTTATCGCAGTGATGAATTAACCGACATTTTCCCACGTTAAATTTGAGCAAAGAAAAAGCCCCTGTTGGGGCTTTAGTTTTGTGCAACCGGATTTTGATTAGGTAATTGAAAATAAAACGGAATTTCTTCGTCGCCAGTACTTTCATCAAAAAATGATCCGTATACATCATACTGATCAAGTAAATTTATTTTTTTTACCAATGATGTTATTTCATCTTCAAAAAATGGATGAAAAGAAAATACAACCGAATTGATTTTTTCTTCCTCAAAAAATGACTGTATTTCTGATTCAAAGTATTTGATATCCTTCATCCATTTATCTATCTTTTTATCAAAAGAAGCGTAATCTAAATAATAAAAATCAATACTTTTTTTCTCGATTTCCGATTCAATAATACCTTTTATTCTGTTATCAATCATACAAAGTATTGAACAAGAATTTGTAAGGAAATCAGGGACAATGTCGAGCATTGGACAGAGTAATATTATTTTTTTCATTGAGCCTATATGTTTTAAACCTTACTAACAATACTCCTTTTTAATAAAATTGTCACATCTTCCAAAAATCAGCTTTTTGAGGTATTATTTTGATGTTGCATTATCGCGCAACAAAGCGAGTGATTATGCTGTTTTGGTAGATAACGTAATAGAGCGAGCGATTAGCTCAGTTGGTAGAGCGTCTCATTGACGTTGAGAAGGCCACAGATTCGAATTCTGTATCGCTCACAAAAAAAAACCACCCTATACAGGGTGGTTTTGCATTTTTACAAAATCAGTAATGATTTTTTCAAATTCGTCTTTTGCTTGTTCGAGCATACCGGCTTTGTTTCTAACAGAAACATCAAATTTTCTTCTTTCGTGTAATTCTCTTGTTGCCAAAGCGAGTCTTAATTTGATCTCTTCAGGATTGTCTCGTCCACGTTTTTTGATACGAGTTTCAAGCTCATCGAGATCAGCAAACACAAAAACACTTTTGATTTGATCAGGATATCTTGCTTTTAAAGCAAGTGCTCCGTTTACATCACAAACATGAATCGGAATTTTTCCTTTTCTTACACAACCGCGTAACTCTAAAAAAGTAAGTCCGTAAAAAGTTCCGGACTTTGCTAAATCATTTGTTTCAATGAATTCATTAGCAGTAACTCTTTTTTGAAATTCTTCTTTTGTTAAGAAAAAGTAATCAACACCATTTGTTTCAGTTTGACCTGGTTCACGTGTTGTACAAGTCACTGTTTTAACAAAAGCAGGATTTCTAGCAATAATAGCTTCAACGATCGTTGTTTTACCAACACCACAAGAAGGGCCGGTGAGGACAATCATTTTGAATGACGGGTCATCGAAAGGGTTTATTAGATTATTCATTACTACTATTTATTTTTTTATTCCAAATATACAATAGTGTAAAAAAGTGTATTTGTCAAATTAATCAATTGTGATACGATACCTATATGAAAATTCTCTCTGTCGAAACAAGTTGTGACGAAACAGCCATTTCAATACTCGAATGTAGTGGTGATTTGAATTCGCCCAATTTTTCTATTCTCGGAAACGTTGTCGCCTCACAAGCAGAATTACACGCACAATACGGCGGTGTCTTCCCTGCTATGGCCAAACGCGAACACGCAAAAAATATTTGGCCGGTGTGTAGCGAAGTTTTGAAGCAATCAAAACTTTTTCATACACAAGAAGTAACCGCTCTTTCCGAAGATAAACAAAATCAACTCAAAGAAATTCTTGCTCGGGAAGAAAACCTTTACGAAATTTTTATCAATGAAATTTCACTCTTAGAAAAACCTGATATCGATTATATCGGAGTCACAACTGGTCCAGGACTTGAACCAGCGCTGTGGGTTGGTATTTCTTTTGCCAAAGCACTTGGTGTGCTGTGGGATATTCCAGTATTACCAGTCAATCACATGGAAGGACACATTCTCTCTGTATTACTTGCACCAGATGCTCGTGAAGTAACTTTTCCTGCACTATCACTCCTCATTTCTGGTGGACACACAGAACTTGTTTTGATCAAAAGCTGGGGTGATTATACAAAAATCGGCCACACGCTCGATGACGCAATCGGTGAAGCGTTCGACAAAGTCGCCCGTATTCTCGGGCTCCCATACCCAGGCGGTCCACACATTTCCCGTCTCGCAAAAATGCACCGAGAACAATTCCCACAATTTGAACCCGTCAAAAAACTTCCTCGTCCAATGATCCACACCAAAGATTTTGATTTTTCTTTTTCAGGTATCAAAACAGCCGTACTCTATACAGTAAACGGACAAACACAAAATCCAGGAATGACTCATGATTTTGTATTGGACGAGCAAACCAAACAAGCAATCGCTCGCGATTTCGAAGATGCGGTTACTGAAGTATTGGTACACAAAACAATGCGAGCTATGCAAGAATACGGATGCGAAACGTTGATTGTCGGAGGCGGAGTTTCTGCAAACACCTACATCAAAGCAGTACTAACAAAAAAAGTATTGGACTTGAACGAAAACGCAAAAGTATATTTTCCCGAACAAGAACTCTCAACCGACAATTCTTTGATGATCGGTATTGCGACGTATTTCACTATTCTCAAACAAAAAACCGCCCCAAGCGAACAAGATACTAATCTTGTCGCTCGTGGCGGGTGGTCACTCTAGCAATCTCCATGACCTGGTGCTATAAGAGTACCTGATCCAGTAGAATACTTTTTAGGTACTTTAGCGAGTAAAAACGGAGCGAGTCGAACTTCAAGAGATTCCTGAAATCCTTCCTTGCTATACACATTATTTTCTATGTGAATATTAGCAAGTTTAATTGTTTCAGCTAAGTTCAATAGCCAAGGTTCTGGTGCACATTCTTTGTAATCAAGATCAATAAACTGCTCAAGTGTTTTGATATTGTCAGTAAGAGTTCCTCTTTTCTTTGCCCATTCAAAACGATGTTCTGCCTGTGCTGTTACTGAAATCAATAAACCATTTTGATTACTGATATATCTTGCTTCATCAACACGGCGAACAGAATCAATAATCAAAATTTCCCTTTTTTCAACATATGCTCTTGAGTGAAAATTTTTACAATAGACATCACCACCAAAACGTTCGGTGTATTCATTTGAAAATTTACTCAAAGCAGGTCTGTCGAGCAAATCTATTTGTCTTTGCTCTTTCTCAGCGACATGTTTTGCAATCGCGAGAATCTCTTCTCTTGTATTGATGTATTGAATACTGTAATTAGAAAAACGACGTTGAATATATTTACTTAATGCACTTTTTCCTGCACAATTTTCACCGGTAATACCGATAATAAAAACAGTTGTTTCCATGTATATATACATTTTTAATCCGAAAAAACTATACCACAAATAAACAAAAAGAAAAACCGTCCTAAGACGGTTTTGATAACACAGTAGACATTCCAAGAATATCAACTGCTAAATAATTTTTAACAGAAACATTCCCCTTACTATCAGGTAAATCGAACGCCTGACAAAAATGGTGTAAATCATCATTTTTGTCATAAGCATCATTCCATGCCCTTCTGATTAAATGATTTTCGTTCGCCAACTCTTTGAGCTTAAACAAAAAAGCAGTTAAGCCTGGAGTCACCGTTGGACGGAGATTTTCATACAAAAACACTTCTTTCCACGAAACAAAAAATTCTCTTCTTCCGTTTTCAAAAGGAATAAAGGCGTTTTTTAGTCGAGAAATCAAAAAATAATGAGTCATTTTTTGATTCTCATCATCATCTCGTTTTTTAACAATCTCATAAAAAACTGTTTTGTTACCAAGTGTTAACTTTGAAGCAGAAGGAACCTCTTCATCAAACTCTCTCTCGAATGTTTTAATCATTGAACCAGCATCCACCTTGGCCTCTTTTCCTCCAGGAAAGCCGATTGTTCCATCATTGTTTCTAACAAGTAGAATTTTTAATTCTCCTTCCTTTAAAACGTACACAATACCTGAAACGGTATATGTGTTGATAAAATCTTTTACTACCATAATACTATATTTTGTTTTTTAAAATGCCGTTTTTATCATACTGTATTTTATATGTTATGTCAAATACTACATCCAGCACTGTCAAATATCTTTAAAAATGTTATATTCTATAGATATTATGAAGCCAGAATATCAAGAACCAAATATTGACCCGAAACTATTAGCACCATACAACCCGACTGAAACAGAACGTCGGATTTACAAGATGTGGGAAGACTCTGGATTGTTCAATCCGGATATTTGTGTTGAAAAGGGTTACACTGCCCCGGATGCAAAACCATACAGTATCATTATGCCTCCACCGAATGCGACAGGTACACTACATATGGGACACGCACTTGGCTTAACAGTTCAAGATATTTTTACTCGTTACAAAAGAATGAATGGTTTTCGTACACTACTTCTTCCGGGAACAGACCATGCATCTATAGCAACACAATCAAAAGTTGAAAAAGAAATTCAAAAAAATGAAAAGAAAAGTCGTCACGATTTGGGACGAGAAGAAATGCTTCGTCGTATCGATGAATTTGTAGCAGGTAGTCGCAAAACTATTACCGAGCAAACCAAAATTATTGGAACTTCTTGTGATTGGAGTCGTGAAGCTTTTACGCTCGACAAAGAACGAAATATTGCGGTCAATACATTGTTCAAAAAAATGTATGATGATGGACTTATTTATCGCGGACACCGCATCGTCAACTGGGATCCAAAAGGACAAACAACTATTGCTGATGACGAAATTGTTTACGAGGAACGCAAAGCAAAACTTTATACATTCAAATACAGCAAAGACTTCCCTATTGCTATTTCAACAACTCGACCAGAAACAAAAATTGGTGACACTGCCGTTGCTGTTAATCCAGACGACACTCGTTACAAAGACCTTGTTGGCAAAGAATATGATTTGGAGTTTTGTGGTGTACAAATACACATCAAAATAATCGCTGACAAAGAAGTTGATATGGAGTTTGGTACTGGAGCACTCGGAGTGACACCTGCTCACTCAATCATTGACTGGGAAATTGCTGACAGACACAATCTTCCTCGCCCACAAGTAATCAACGAGTACGCAAAAATGATGCTCGGTGACGAACGATTACTTGGTAAAAAAACAACTGAAGCACGCGAAATTATTGTGGAATGGCTTCGCTCTGAAAGTCTATTAGAAAAAGAAGAAGACATCACTCAAAATATCAGTACCGCTGAACGAACAGGTGGTATTGTTGAACCACTACCGAAACTGCAATGGTTCGTCGCGGTAAACAAAAAAATTCCAGGCAAAGGTAAGACATTAAAAGATATTATGCGTGAAGCAGTAGCTGATAAAAAAATTACTATCCTACCTGAACACTTCGAAAAGACTTATTTCCACTGGATAGAAAACTTACGCGACTGGTGTATTTCTCGACAAATTTGGTACGGACATCGAATTCCTGTGTGGTACCGTTCGACTGACGCTCACGGCAGACAAAACGGTAAGTCGAGTGAAATCGAGACTTATTGTGGAACAACTGCTCCCGAAGGTGAAGGATGGGAACAAGATGCTGACACACTCGACACATGGTTCTCTTCTGGAACATGGACATTCTCAACACTTGGATGGCCAAATCAAACCAAAGACTTAGAAACATACCATCCGACAAGTTTAATGATTCACGCGTATGAAATCTTGTTCTTTTGGAGCGCGAGAATGATTCTTATGACAGGTTATGTACTAGATACGGTTCCATTCCATACACTCTATTTGACCGGTGTTATCCGTGACAACCAAGGAAGAAAGTTTTCAAAATCACTTGGTAACGGCATTGATCCAATAGAAATTGCAGAAAAGTTTGGTAGTGATGCAGGACGCATGGCGCTTATTATTGGTGCGGCAGCGGGCACCGATAGTAAAATCGATGAAAACAAAATCAAAGGCTACAAAAACTTCGCCAACAAACTTTGGAACATCACTCGCTTTATTTTGTCATACCAAGAAGGTAATGACGCACAGGCAGACTTCTCACAATCAGTTTATGAAAAAGAACAATACGAAGCGTGGCAAGCAACACTTGCTGATGTGACAACTGATATCGAAAACTTCCGCCTCCACCTTGCATCAGAAAAACTCTATCATTACAGCTGGCACACCTTTGCCGATATTCTTCTTGAAGATGCAAAAGCAGTATTTTTGAGTGACGATCAACATGCAAAAAATATTCGTTTCCAGTTCCTGATAACTCTATGGAAAGAAGTTATCACCGCATTGCACCCGTTTATTCCATTTGTTACTGAAGAGATTTGGAGCTTGTTACCAAAAGACGAACAAGAAAAAGATGCTATACTTATGGTATCAGTATGGCCATCACAGCGTATCAACAAACAATAATCATTGCTGTATTATCTGGTGTTATTCCAACACTACTGTGGTTACGTTTTTGGCTTAATGAAGACAGAGAAAGAAGTGAACCCCGTGTTCTTATCTTTCTCTGTTTTTTAGTTGGAGGACTTGGTGTATTACTTGCTACCCCACTTGAAAAATTTGTCGCAACAATCATCACTGACCGAACAACTTCTATTGCTATTTGGGCAGGAATCGAAGAAGTCATCAAATATTTTTCTGTTGCAATTATCGCTTTTGGTACCAGCGCACTTGATGAACCGATTGATTATCCGATGTATCTGATTGCTGGAGCACTTGGTTTTGCTGCAGTTGAAAATACGTTTTTCTTAATCAAACCTATTCTCGCAGGACAAGCAACAATTTCTTTCATTACTAGCAACTTACGTTTTCTTGGCTCAACATTATTGCACGCAGTTGCAAGTGCGTTGATTGGTATATTCCTCGGTCTAGCGTTCTACGAAACAAAAGCGGTACGCAAAATTTATTTTTTATTTGGAATGATTGGAGCTATTGCATTGCATACTGTGTTTAATTTTTTTATAATAGATAACGAGAACAAAAACATGTGGAACGTATTTGGTTTTCTTTGGGTGATTGGAATTATTGTTGTTCTCTTGCTTGAAAAACTAAAGCGTATGCGTGAATAATATTTATTAAATAATTTTTATATATGTTAAAAAAAAGATCTTTCTTCGAACGACTCACTGGTGGTATCAGACTTGAAGACGAAGTCCAACCAAAACCAAACACACAACCAACAAAAAGTCCTGCAATGGAAATGCCGGCAATGAAAAAGTCTGTGACAATTACACCGAAAGAAGCTGAGAATTTCTCAAAACCGATTGAAATCAAAGAACCAGAAGTAGAAGAAGGTCAACTCACTGTTGATGTATATCAAACAACCACCGAAATCATCGTACAAACAATGGTGGCGGGTGTACGACCAGAAGATCTACAAATCAACATTACCCGTGACCAAGTCACTATTCGTGGTAAACGTGAAGAAAACAAAACAATCACCGATGAACAATTTTTCATCAAAGAACTTTATTGGGGTGCATTCTCTCGAACAGTTCTACTGCCACAAGAAGTAGAACCCGATATGGCAGAAGCCATCGAAAAACACGGACTCCTTATCATTAAGATTCCAAAGATTGATAAGAGTAAACAAACTACGTTGAAAGTAAAATCGATCTAAAATAAAAAAACCACCAACTGGTGGTTTTTTTATTTTGACTTACACATCATTGTCTGTTATATTTCGTAAGGCGTTATTTAAAAAAATACATAATGAAAACCTCCACACTCCACATATTGCTGGCAGTATTCTCGTTTTTTATTACCTTGTCTTTTTCACAAGTTAAAAAACAAGTTTCGTTCACACCTGAAAAATTCGAAGCAATACTCTTCGATAGTTCGGATGAGCACTTTAGTGCTGAAATAGTCCTTGATCCATTGAGAGACAGATATATCATACTGATCGAAGGTGTTGGCACAAAAACAAAAGAAGCCAAAGCCACATTCGAACATTTCCTTGAAACAGGAATAAAAGATATGATCGTCACAATCAACTCAAAAGAAAAAATTAGTGTCTGGAAAGTTATCCGCGAAACTAAAAAACCGCAAACATCTTCTGGACGTATTACTCCTGAAATGATGCAATTGTTATTCAGTGGCCCTTGGAGCCACAACTAATCCCCTAACTCAATCGGGGATTTTTTTTATTTCACCTAGTATACCAGAAGAGCCATTCTGATGAATGAGCAGTGTGTGTGTCGGATAAACCTATATTGAAAAAATGGAACAAATAAGCTATAATCAAAAAAGTGCATATATTGCTTGGATAGTTATTTTGGTAGGTATACGCAACGGAAAAAATCTGATATTATTGAAACCATTGAAATACACATATGCTTGGATAGCTCAGTTGGTAGAGCGCTCCCCTGAAGAGGGATAGGTCCCCAGTTCGAGCCTGGGTCCAAGCACCATATAAAAACCACGGAATTCCCGTGGTTTTTATATGGTGCTTGGAAAGTAAATGAACTGCTTCATTTACGACAGACTCGAAAGACGGAGACATGGTTTTCGTTAGAAAACAGTCGAGTCGGGGTCGAGAGTACTTAGCAGAATTCGAACAAAGTGAAGAATTCTAGTTAGTAACTCGTGACCGAGCCTGGGTTCCAAGCACAAATAATAAAACCTCCGATATCGGAGGTTTTATTATTTATTTATACAAATCGATCAGTGATTTCAAATGATTGACATCAGGAATACCCCCAGTACCCACACCTGTTCCACCGGTATACAAATTGAGTAAACTACCCAAATATGGCTGTAAGAAGTAGAAAGAGCCGAATCCGAGACCGATAATTACAATCCAGTAAAAAATTCTAGTAATTTGTGCGATTTGTTGTCCTCGTCGTACTTTACGAACAATGACCGTATTTTCTTTTATCAATCCGATTAATTCGTCAATTTTTTGAGACAAATCATTATTTGAATTATTTTGACCATTTAGTTGATTTTGTAAATTTGGTTCCATGGATATATTTTAACATATTTTAAATAATTTCTTTGTGTCTTCACTTGGAATCGAACCAAGATTTACTCCTTAGGACGGAGTTGTTCTATCCATTGAACTACGAAGACATTGTTTCTTATTATACACAAAAGACCCTTTCGGGTCTTTTGTTGTTTTATTATTTTATATCCAATGCCTCTTTCATCAAATCTTCTCTAAATCCGATCATGATACCGTATCCTTCTACTTCGATAACTGGCACACCCATTTGACCAGTTTTTTCTACCATTTCTTTTCTTTTCTCAATATCAGCAGCAACGTCGATATCAGTAAAAGGAATGTGGTGTTCAGTCAAAAAATCCTTTGCGAGGTGGCAAAAATGACAGCTTGGAGTACTGTAGATTGTTATGTTCTTTGTGTTCATAATATTTATTAGTTAATGCCTATATAATCATATTATACACCTGATTATTTAAAAATAAAAATAGTTAATTCTTCTTACTATTTAGTCATTAGTAATTGGTCATTAGTCATTATTTTCTATTTTTTCTTTCCAAAAACCTTTTTGAGAAAACCGACAAACGCATTATCTTTTTCAGTCACCGGTGTAGGCAATGGTTCATCAACAATCATAATCACTTTCTCACCCTCTTTTGCTACTGGATAATGCTCACGGATCACTGTCTCAACACCTCTATCTGTATTCAAATCTCCTAATGTTTTTCGGAGTTCAATTTCGTGTTTTTGCAAATCGGCATATTCAGCCTCAGATGCACGTTTATTGGAAATAGCCAGTGACATCTTACCCAACACATCAATCACTGAGAGTAATAAAAGAATTGTAATAACGATACAAAAAACAAGCACTGGTGTCTTCAAAAAAAAGGATTGTACTGGCTTTTTGTGTTGTTGCATTCTTTCATCCATAGATGTATATTATATCGTATATGTTTTGGAATCCTAAGCACAAAAAGAGAATTGCACTGATTTGGAAGATTATCTGCCTTTTGGTGGTAATCAGTATGATTATGTTGTACATTCCGTCATTACTTAGATAGTCAGTATTTTAGATTATAGAGTATAGACAATTCAAGATACAGGACGACCTTCGGTCGTCCTGTATTTTTTATATTCTGAAATACTATACTCTTATATACTTTTTCCCTATTCCCCACTTCGCATCATCTTGATGAAAACCTCTTGCGGAATATTCACTTTCCCTCGTTCTTTCATTTTCTTCTTTCCTTTCTTTTGTTTTTCGCGGAGCTTCATTTTTCGAGTAATGTCACCGCCATACATATGCTGTGTCACATCTTTCATAAAAGCTTGTACTGTTCTCGATGAAATGATTCGTCCGTTTCCATATCCTTGGATCTTCATTGCAAACATTTGTCTCGGCAACACTTTGTGCAATTTTTCTACGGTCTTTTCTGCTTCTTCTTCAACTTGGCGTTTTGAAATAACTTTGGTAAACGCTGGGACGATTTCATCCGCAACCAAAATATCTAGTCGCGTTACTTCTGCATGACGCAAATCACCGATTTCATACGAGACTGAAGCATAGCCTGAAGTATTACTCTTCAAATCATCAAAAAAGTTTCGCATCAATTCACGTAGTGGCATATCGAGCAATATTTGTGAACGGTTGTCACCAAAATTTTCAACTCCCATTACTTCAGCTTCATGTTCATAGAAAAATGGCATCAAGTTCGAAACATAATCCATCGGCGTGATAATAGACACGGTCACCCATGGTTCCATTACTTCTGCAATCAAACCATCATCTGGAAAAAGGTGCGGCGAATAAACGGTGACTTGTTCACCATTTCGCATTTTTACTTCATAAGTAATAGATGGTGAAGTCACCACCAATTCCAGATTAAACTCACGATGAAGTCGTTCGGTAATGATTTCCAAGTGGAGCATTCCAAGGAATCCCACACGAAAACCGCGTCCCAGAAGCCCTGAAGCTTCTTCTTCATATGAGAACGCAGAATCCGACAATCGGAGGCGTCCTAGGGCCATTTTCAGCTCATTAAAGTCATCTTGTGCCTCTGGATAGATCGAAGCCCAGACCACCGGACGAGGTTGCATATACCCAGGAATTGCCGGCAATGGTTTCTTTGCAGAGACGATGGTGTCTCCGACAGATGCAATACCTGGTTTCTTGATACCAGTTACAATATAACCGATTTGCCCAGCGGTAATTTCTTCGGTCGGTGACTCAGTTGGCATAAACGCACCAACTTCAAGTGCGATAAATTTCTCTTCTGCAATTGCAAAAAGCAGTTGTTCATTTTTCTTCACACTACCATCGAGTACACGCACGAACACAATTACACCTTTGTGGTTGTCATATTTGAAATCAAAGACAAGTCCACGAAAAACATCTTTGTCGACTTCTTGCGTTTGCGGTGCTGGGATTCGTTTGATAACTTCTGCCAACAATTCAGGCACTCCTTCACCAGTTTTTCCCGACACGGTGAGAATACTATCAATATCGCAATCGAGTAATTTGGCAACTTCCAACTTAATATCATCAACACGCGCAAGTGGTGAATCAATTTTTGAAAGCACTGGAATGATAACGAGTCCTGATTCACGCGCCATTTGTAATGTGGTCAGTGTTTGCGCTTGCACACCTTGTGTTGCGTCAACGAGCAGAATCGAACCTTCAACCGCTTTGAGTGCACGAGAAACTTCATAAGAAAAGTCGATGTGACCTGGTGTGTCAATCAAATTCATTTGATATCCCACACCTTCATATTTGTATTCCATTCGAACTGGTTGCATTTTGATGGTAATACCACGTTCACGTTCAAGCTCCATCGAGTCGAGAACCTGATCTTTCATCTTTCTTTTCTCGATAGTATTTGTCACCTCCAAAAGCCGGTCAGCCAAAGTGGACTTCCCGTGGTCAATGTGAGCGATAATACTAAAGTTTCGAATATGTTTGAGTTCCATTTATGTGCCTATACTAGCAAAAATAAGCTATTTTTGCACGAAAAAAGCCCCGTTTGTGACAGGGCTTTATATATTTTAGAAACGAGAGGGCTTGATTGCATGTAAGTGCCTCAATTTATTGATTTTAAGAAGATGTGTGCCTTTACCCCAAAATTCTATGGCCATAGTCTTCCACCAATTGTTTCTAGAAATAGTGTATCATATATAAAATTATCTGTCAAGCAAATCTATTGTTCCTCAGCCACCACTTCCTGTTTCCAAAACTTCTTCGAAATTGAACGAGTGACTGACAAAAATTCTTCTGTTTTAAATAGTGAATGAATCATCCCCCACACAATCAGTCCACCAATTCCAGCGACAAACCCTTGGATAAATATTCCGATACCTGTTGAGCGTTCAATGTGCGGAGACAGAATTTGCAATAATTTGTACATGACAAAACTCATAATGATAGACGCTCCGAGATTTTTGATAAATGGTTTAAATAACACACTTGGTTCACCTTTCATAAAATCGTTTCGGAAGAGCAACCACAGCGCAACTCCGTTCAAGAGTGTCCCGACAGCATAACCAAGTGACAACATCAACAAGACTGTCCCGTGCACTCCTTGTACTCGAAGCAATGATTCAATCGTATGTGCAAATACTGGTACGGTTTTGAATAAATGAATAAAAAGATATGCAAACAAAATTTCAGATCCAGTAAAAATGAGATTCACGACGAGTGGTCTGCGAGTTTTACCAGCGGCATAATACGCACGAACAAATAAAATGATGAAACATTGTCCGACAATAGCAATGGTAAAGAGCGCGAGTGACGCAGCAGTCAGTCGTGTGTGGTCCCAATTGAAGGCTCCTGTTCCCAAAATGACACGGACGATATGAGCACGCAATATCACAAACAATGAAATCACTGGCAATGAAAAGAAAAGAATTTGTTTGGCAGTACTGATGATAGTGTCTTTGTACAAATCCATATTACCTTCTGAAAATGCTTTTGACAGCACCGGAAATGCCGCTACTCCGTACGATAACCCGATGATTGCAATCGGCACTGATTGTAAGTTGAATGACAGATTAAAAAGTGAAATAGCACCTGTGTTAAGTTTTGACGCAAGTGCAGTAAGTACGAGCAACGCAAAACTATTGAGCGACAACGCAAGTGTTCGCGGAAGAGAAAGAAGAAAAACATTGCCCACATTTTTCCATTCGATTTTTGAACTCGCAACAAGTGTTGGGGTATTTTTTGAACGAGCAAGTACCGGCAAATTGATTGCCATATGCAAAAATGCACCGAGTAATACTCCGATAGCTAATCCATAAATACCACACACCGGCCACAAGAAATAAATCCCAATGATTATTCCAAGGTTATAGAAAATTGGTGACAATGCGTAGACAAAAAACTTATGTTGCATTTGTGTTATCGAGCCGAACAAGTTCGATAGTCCGAGTAATATTGGTGACAACAACATCAAACGACTTACGTTCACCAACGTGTGTTGCATATCACCAGTAAACCCTGGTACAACATATCCAACCAAATACGGCATCAGAAGAAATAATATTCCTGAAAGAATGATCATTCCGTACATAAACACCGTAAACATTTGTGATAAGAAATTTCGCACACCCTCATTCCCTTTTTCTTGTAGAATCTTGACCAAAAATGGAAGTAGCACGGTCACCGATACCAAAGTAGAAACACTATTGAACATCAAATCTGGAATACGAAACGATGCATAGTAGATATCGAGTGATTGTGACGGACCAACAATTGAAGCAAAAGACCGGTCACGGACCAATCCAAGTAGTTGAGAAAGGAGCGCAGAAATCCCCAGCAAAAAAGCCGCATTATGAATATTACTAAATTCTCTATGTACCATTTTCAGAATTCGATCAACCATACAGTATGTTAAATAAGATTATTTTTTAGTTGTTTTTGTTGTCTTATTTGAATCAACAACTGGAGCAGGTGCTTGTTTTGTACCCAAATCAAGCGTATCAATAGCCTTTAACATTTCCTGGTTACCAACGAATGCAGTTCTGAGTGAACTTAGGAGTTTGTTTGAGTCATCATTATTACCAGTCTTTCTATATGCTCGCACCAACAATCCAGCTGTTTCCAATGAACTATTGTCGTACACAAAAGAGTTTTGCAAATACACTACCGCACGCGCATTCAAACCAAGATCAAGTGCAACAGAACCAGCAACACGCAACGCTGTTGCATTTGTTGGGTAATAATACGCGATTGCATCCAAACTTTTTACCGCTTCATCATCTTTGTTTTGTGCATGATTAATTCGAGCAAGTAACACATACGCATCAGCATAATTATTTTTCAAAACCAAGGCACTACTAATATGTTCCACTGCTTTTGCATAGTTTTGGTTGGCGTATTCAAGTTGCGCAAAAGACAATTCACTTATCGGATTTTTGGGATCACGTTGTTTTGCCATCTCATATGCTTTGGCTGCATAATTGTATGCTTCTGTATTTTTGAGATTCAATCCGATTACATAAATATCACCCAGCGCTCTCCAGTTTTCCGCAGATGTTATATCAGTAACATTTACCGCACCATCAGCATATGATCTCGCCAATTCATATGACTGCTGAATAGCTTTTGTATCTGGATTTTGAGATGAAATTGATGTATTAAACTGACTCAAATAAAACGAAGAGAGTGTTTTGTAGAATAGTTCATTTTTTGAATCCAAAGAAACTGCACGTAATAAATATTTCTCTGTCGTTGCCGGAGTTGGTGAAGTCACTCCTTTGCCGAACGAATATAGAGAAATATATTTTTCTGTAATTAGATACATCCCAGAAAGAGATGCGACGAGCAAGACAACGATAAGACTGATACCAAAGAAGCTTTTTCGTGGGTCATCCAAATAAGTAATATTCTTTTCACCGATTAGTTGTTGCTCTCGCAATGTTGCGACAAACAATGCAGTGAACAAGAACGTTAGCATCATTATTGAAAGCGACGGAGAATAAATCAAACAACAAAACCATAGATACAATGCACCGAGGAATGAACTAGTGACCCAAAAATTAAAATCTTTTTCTCTCAAATTTCTAAAAACAAGACGGATACCGGTCAATACAAACACTACAACAAAAAGTACGATTGTTATCAATCCCAAAATACCACCAGTCACCGCTAGACTTGGAAGAAATCCATAACCACTACTAAATGGAGTGTTCCAAAAATCAGTTTGATTGATAGACACAGGATGATACAACGCCCAAGCACTTGAGAATCTGTTTGGACCGAAGCCAAAAACAGCATGAACTGAACCTGTTGTAACTGTTTTTGCAAACACGGTAGCAGTAGAAGAGAGTGATGGCTTCACATCAACACTACTAAAACCTGTTTGTCTTGCAATAAAACCACTAACAAGATTGTTTCCAAGTAAAAACAATAAACAGACGATAATCACACAAAACGGCGCCATTGGTATTTTTCTTTGAGTGTTGCCTGTCTCATCCGCAGGAGAAAAAGTCAAAATATACACAAAAACAAGGAGTGCAAAAACACCGAGAATCAACCAAATAGTAGTGAAGTTAATCAAAGCCAAAACAGCCAATATCAAAACCAGCAACGCATTAAGTACGATTTTTTTGAATTTAGAAATCTGTGTTGTGTAGAGCGCCAACAATACAATCATTCCAATACCACCAGAAAAAATTGCCAAGTCATTCCAAGAACCAGCAAAACTTGTATTCGAAGAAACTCCAAACAATGAAGTGAATTTTGTATTAGCAAAGAAGAAACCTGTAAAAGAAAGGAGGGTTGTTATGACAAAAGAAATGAGTAATCGTTTGTAGAGTTTTTTGACCAATGCTATTTCTTGCAGATATTGAATTGCCAAAAATCCATACATCGCCAACATAATCACACTAAAAGCTGTACCGAATTCAAAACCATTGCCCCAAAATGATTTGTGAACAACAGGAGAAATCAATGCAGATAGGGTGAAAGAAAGGGCAAACCACCCCATATTTTTGATAATAGGAGTTTTAGGTATCGCAATATTTGCATCAATCAACCGAGCAAGCAACCAACAAACGAATGAAGCAAGTACAACAAAAGAAAAAACAAATCCTTTTATTGCTTCAATACTTACGGGTACTTTTGGTAAAAAGAGGAATGGTAACACAATGGTTACACTCAAGAAAAGAAACTTGGCTATCTTTTCTATTTTGATGAAATGTTTTGATGGGTTCATAGTTATTGGTAAATTAATAATCCGTTATAGATTAGATTATACCAACAAACAAGCTTTTTTAGAGTGGATTACAGAACAATGCTCACCAGCTTCCCTTTGACGTAGATTGTTTTTTTGATTTCCTTACTCTCTATCCATGGCAAGATTTTTTCATTTGTAACAGCGAGTTTGATGACTTCAGCTTCTTCGATATCAACTGGTACCAATAATTCTGCACGAACTTTGCCGTTGATTTGTACAACAACTGTAATCTCATCATCTTGTGTAAGTGATTCGTCGTATTTCGGCCATGTTGAAAGGTGAATACTAGAGCTTTCTCCAAGTTCATGCCACAATTGCTCAGTCATGTGTGGTGCAAATGGAGCAAGGAGTTGCAAGAAGATTTTATAAGAATAAATAGGAACAACTTCTTCTTTTTCCCAAAAATTTAAAAGTATCATCATCCCAGAAATTGCAGTATTAAATTTAAATTTTTCTATATCTTCACTCACTTTTTCTATAGTCTTATGAAGTAATACAGGTGTTTTTGTTTGATAGTTTACATCTTTTACTTTTTCTTTTAGTCTCCATACTCGCTCCAAGAATCGACGCACACCCACAACACCATTTGGATCCCACGGATAATTTGTTGTTACTCCATATGGCCCCATAAACGCCAAATACATACGCACCGTATCAGCACCGAGTAATTGCACAATTTCATCAGGGTCAATCACATTCCCCTTTGATTTTGACATCTTGTTTCCATCAGGACCGAGGATCAATCCACGGTTGCGACGAATAATAAATTCTTCAGTGTTATTCACTAGTCCAATATCTTTCAAAGCCTTAGTCCAGAAACGTGAATACAACACATGCATTGTTGTGTGTTCAGCTCCACCCATATACAAATCAATCGGTAGCCATTTATTCATTTTCTCCTTGTCACAAAAAGCTTCAGTGTTTTTCGGATCAAGATAGCGATAGAAGTACCAAGAAGAATCAACGAATGTATCCATCGTTTCTACTTCCGGTTTCCAACCTGCACCAAAAATCTTTTCTGTTCGTTCAAACAATTCCTTACTTCGAGCAAGTGGTGAAGTCCCATCTGGTGTATGGTCGACATCTGTCGGCAAAAGCCATGGCAAATGTTCTTTTGGGATTGGATGTGCGTTACCTTCCGGATCATAGACAATCGGAATCGGAACCCCCCAATATCGCTGACGAGAAATTCCCCAATCACGTAAACGATAGGTCTTTACCAATTTTCCGCCGACAAATTCTGTGATTTTTGTTCGAGCTTCTTGAGAAGATATGTTATTAAAATCACCGGAATTCATTAATGGACCGTCTTCTGTAAAACAAAAATCTTTTGCGGTTACAATATTTTTGAGATAGTGACTCGGATCATTTCGATATTCTGTAGGAACATTACCGTGATTTGTATTGCCACCAATAACTCTTTTTATTGAAAGATTGTATTTTCTAGCAAATTCAAAATCGCGTTCATCATGCGCAGGCACTGCCATCACTGCACCAGTTCCATATCCTGCAAGCACATAGTCGGCAATCCACACTGGCACATCTTCACCATTTGCCGGATTAATAGCAAAAACCCCCTCGAGACGTACTCCGGTTTTTTCTTTGTTTTGCTGACGGTCGAGTTCTGATTTCTTTTTTGACTCATCGATATATGAAAAAATGTCCGCTTGATTTTTTACGTTCAAAGAAAGCACTTCAACAAGCGGGTGTTCAGGAGCAAGTACTACATACGTCACACCAAAAAGCGTATCTGCACGAGTGGTAAATACTTTTATTTTTGCTTCACTATCTTTTATTTGAAATTCAATTTCACTTCCTTCACTTCGTCCAATCCAATTTTTTTGTGCAGATTTGATTTCTTCTGGCCAATTCAACTCTTTTAGATCATCAATCAATGCATCGGCATATTTAGTAATACGAAGCATCCATTGTGCCTGGTCTTTTTGAACAACTTCACTTCCGCAACGTTCACACTTACCATCATGTACTTGTTCGTTAGCAAGCACGGTCATATCTTTTGGACACCAGTTCACCTTGGTCATTGCTCGGTATGCCAAATCATTTTTCAAAAATTCAGTAAACATCCATTGTGTCCATTTGTAGTATGCAGGGTCACAAGATACAACCTCACGAGACCAATCAAACATTGCTCCCATCGAACGAAGTTGATTGCGCATTGTTTCCATATGTTCATATGTCCACACTTTTGGGTCACGCCCCAATTTGATTGCCGCGTTTTCTGCCGGCAATCCAAAGGCATCAAAACCCATCGGATACATCACATTGTATCCTTGCATTCTTTTGTAACGTGCAAAAATATCTGGCACCGCAAAAGCGTACCAGTGTCCGACGTGCAAATTTCCTGACGGATATGAAAACTCAACAAGTGCCATATAGTTTTCCTTTCCAGGAACCTCATCAGAAACTTTATAAATTCCCTTTTCTTCCCAGTCCTTTTGCCACTTTTGCTCTATATCTTTGTGATTGTATGGATTCATAGTATTTCAACAGTATAGTCCAAAATCGACTTTTTTTCCATAAGAAAACCCCCAGAAAATTCTGAGGGTTTTGGACCTAAGTCCTAATGTCTTTTATGCATGAGCAAGCTCGTGTTGCTCATCGCACAGTTCTTCTGGTTTAGTTTTAGGTTGAAACCCTAAAACAATAATTACCGATCCAATGATTCCTGAAAATATTCCAGCACCGAGTATTTGTTCGATTTGACTGTCTTTCAGATTTGGTACTGATAACAAGAAGTACATAGTGATAGCGGCACCGATAAGGATGGTAAATCCAATAACTAAAGTGATTATTTTATTCATTTTTTTAAATATTATTTGGTGGTCAAAAGACATATCTCGTATAACCTTTGATCACCAAACAATATCTAAGAACTTTTCTACATTAGTATTATAGCACAATATATAGTATTTTGTCAATAGCTGTGTACTCCGTACTACATCTACCCAATATGAGACGCCTGAAGGGGTATTTTCTTACAGAACATCAAAAAAGACCGAAAACCTTGAGGTTTTCGGTCTTTTTCTTTGACTTATTCTGTAAACCTCTTAATTGCTACATAGATAAGCGCAATTAAGGCTATTCCCAATATCACCACTCTCAAGATACTTGTCGCAGTCCCCCAGTATCGCATTGAAGCAATGATATATGAGAGTACTCCAGCCCAAGTAAACGCCGGTGAAAGAATCGGGTGACGTCGCACGATTCCCAATATGGTCAGTGCGATTCCAGCTACGATTAGAGTGACAAATACGTTCAGCTCATAAGCTTTGCGTTTTGTATCGTAGTCTTTTTGTTTGGTGTAGTTTGGATCACAGTACCCTTTGCTCACGTCTTGTTTTTTTGGAGCAGTTTTCAACTCAGTATCATAGTTAGTATTCTCACTCCATTGTCCACCAACAGAGAGACAACTTTCTTTTGTTGTATACGATTCAACAACTTGCGGTTGTGCAAAATAATTTGCATACACCGGTTCTTTGTATACAACCGACAATGTATAGTTCAAAAAGAGATTGATAACAATAACGAGACCAACAACAAGTGCAACGCGAACGAATTTATTTGAAGTATTTGTATTATTTGTTTCCATCATAGATACATTATACCAAATTTACTGTTTTAAACATATTATTTTTTGTCTATGTCTAGTACAATGAATATATGCAAAAACCAATGGAGTACAACACAAAAAGTGGACAACGAATTGAAGTTCTTGCAATTCGTGCGACACGTTGGATTGGCTCTGTTTCTTCTATCGTATTTCACACAATTATCTTCATTCTTTGTTTCGTATTAATTCTCCTTGGCGCACCGACAGACAAAGTATTACTGACACTGACGACCATTGTCTCACTTGAAGCGATTTACCTCTCAATCTTTATTCAAATGTCAGTCAATCGTTCAAACAGACGGTTGGTCGCTGTTCGTAAAGACTTGGAAGACATTCAAGAAGGAGTGGAAGAAATCGGGGAAGACATCGAACACATTGAAGAAGATATTGGAGAAATCCAAAAAGACGTCGAAGAAATTCAAGGTGAAGTCGGAGAAATTAGTGATGACATTGAAGACATTCAGGAAGACGTCAAAGAACTCGGCGAAGAAGTCGAAGACATCGGAGAAGAAATGGATGAAGATGACGAAGAAGGCAAGGCTCGCGATGCGATGATTATGGCAAAAATGGAAGTGAAGCTCGAAGAGTTACTCCAAGAAATTGCTGTCCTCAAAGAACAAACTGCAAAGAAAAAACCAACAAAGAAATCTGAATAAAAAAACAGCATCCGAAAGGATGCTGTTTGCATTTTAAACATCTGAATCAATTGCATCGATTTTATTTTTTTTATGTTCTAAACATAACCTAACAATCAACACAACACTCAAAATACCACCGAAGACCATTTGAATAATAAATACTCTATTGAACGCATTTGATGATAATCCAATAGACCAATCCAGAACCAAAAATATAAGAAGAAGCGTTGTATTGAATACTTTCAAGTATTTGTCATATCTTGAAATGATATCTTTTTCCTTGAAAGATATGCAGTAAAAAAAGAAAAGCTCCATAACCACAATCTTTAAGTGAAAGGAATTTCCTTTGTAAAATGGAATACTAGGCAGACTAAACGGAAGATCAACAGGAAAAAGAGACACGACAAAAATCAACGAGATTACTCCGAAAATAAACATCAGAGTTTTGAATAAATTTGCTTTCATTATTATATATTTTATTTAAAAGATACCTTTTATATAATACTACTTTAAAATATAAAAGTCAATATATCTATATTAATACTTCTGCCGTAAAGCACTTCTGTATGGGTGGTAGAAACATGCCACAAGCAATCGAGAATATCGAAAAGATTTTGAGAAAGATAAAATAAAAAATCCCGCAAAAGCGGGATTTTATTATTTTTTCTCTGCATCTAATTTAAAGCCAACAGGCGTCATTTCATTGTTTCCATAAAAAGAGCTCTGTATTGATTGTGATGCCAAAAAAGCATATGCTTCTTTCAATTCATCACTCGTACACCCGGTAAATTTTTCTAATTCTCCTAAAAGATTTCTAAACTTCTCTGGGGAGGCAGGCATTCCAGATATCATACTTTGATGTATCACTATTTTACCTAAGACTATATAAAGTCTATTATTTTTTTTATTTTGCATAACATTACAATTGTCCGATAACAAAATAACATTATTTTAATTTATTGTCAAAAAATTGATTTTAAAAGTCTTTTTTACTATTTATAGATATCTTATACTTTACATGTTAAAGTAATTAAGGAAAATTAAATGTACAAAAAATGAAAGATACAAAAGCATCGTTGCGACGCTTTGCAAGAAATGTATTTTACTTCCACTTAGGCTGGATTCTAATGGTATTCATTGGAACATTGGTGGAAACATTCTATCGTCCGTATGCCCATGTCCAAATTTGGATTATCATTGGTACTGCATTATTCCAACTGTTGGGACAAGGTCATTGCCCACTGACATATCTAGAAAACTCACTACTAGAAAAATCAGCTCCTGAGAAAGTCTATTGGGATCAAAAAACACACGAAGCATCTTTTGTTCGGTACTGTCTAAAGAAATTTTTAGGCATTAGCGCACCCAAAGGAACCACGACCATTTCACTAATTGTGATATTAATTATCAGTACTTTAATTCTTTTATTTGAATAACAATCTAAAAAAGATGCTTACGCATCTTTTTTTTATTTCCTAAATTTTAAACTCAATTGCTTCGGAAATTGGTTTGTGGCCAATTTCCGACATCTCCGAATTCAAAATATAAATAAGTTTTACTTATTTATATTTTGAATTCTACGACGTCGCCGTCTTTGACGATGTATTCCTTCCCTTCAGTTCGTACTAATCCTTTCGAACGAGCTTCCCCCATAGAACCTGCATCAAGCAAGTCTTTCCAAAAAACTACTTCTGCACGAATGAATTTATCTTTGAAATCTGTATGAATCGCCATACCCGCAACTGGAGCAGTGCTTCCCTTTTTGATTGTCCATGCACGAGTTTCTTCTACACCAGTAGTGAAGTATGTTTCAAGTCCGAGCAATTTGTAACAGCCACCAATCAAATCATTGATACCGTCATGTTCGCCACCCATTTCTTTGCGGAACATATCTTTTTCTTCACCTTCGAAATCTTTCAATTCATCTTCGATTTTTGCATCAATCAAAATAAATTGTGAACCATCTTTCAAAATTTGTTCAGTCAATTGTTTGAAATATTCAGGTTTTTCTTCATCAAGATTTTTGACACCAGCTTTTTTATTGAGCCCGTAAATCATTGGCTTACTCGTAAGCAAGTTCAACATTTTTACTTTTTTCAATTCTTCTTCAGTATATGAAATACTGTTTGCCAATTTTCCCTCTTCCAATACTTTTTCTACTCGTTTCAAAAGCACTTCTTCAAACAACGCTTCTTTGTCGCCTTTCTTTGTATCTTTTTGTAGATTGTTAATCCGCTTCGTCACTGTTTCAAAATCTGCCAAAATAAGTTCAAGATTGATTACTCCGATATCACGAAGAGGATCAACATTGCCATACACATGGGCAATTTCTTTATCACCACCAGAGAGTGGAAATAGTCGGACCATATGGAGTATTGCGTCAGTCTCACGAATGTTTGCAAGGAATTTGTTTCCAAGTCCTTCACCCTTACTTGCACCTTCAACCAGACCAGCAATATCAACGAATTCGATAGCGGCTGGAATCGTACGATTTGTTTTTGAAAAGTCTGCCAATTTGTAGAGACGGTCATCAGGCACCGCAACAATACCAACTGATGGATCAATCGTACAAAATGGATAATTTTCTGCAGGCACCCCCTTTTTGGTCAACGCATTAAAAAGCGTCGATTTGCCGACGTTTGGGAGACCAACAATTCCGATAGATAAACTCATATAAATACAACTATAACAAAAAATCACCGTTCTGGGAACGGTGATTTTTTGTTTACTTATTCATCATTACTTGCATGATCGGAGCAAGGACATCTTTGTGTTTAGCAATTTCTGCTTTGTATTTTCCTGCTACCAGCATTCCGGCATACATTTCATTCATTCCTTCTTTCTTTTTTTCCTCCACTTCTTTTTGAATCTTTTCAAACAATTCTTTAACTTCTTTGTTTGAGTCCAATGCTTTCAAGGCATTGACCATTTCTGGATTAGATTCCAATTGTTCTGCAATACGTTCAGCATCTTCTTTCGAAGACCCTTTCATTCGCAATGCACTTTTCATTAAAAATTTCTTCATTCCCATATGACGATTGTAGCAAAAATAAACACCCTATTCAACAGTATAAATATACCAAAATACCTGATATACTAACCAGTATGGAAGAAGCAAAATTTGAAATAATCAAAAGATACGTTGAATCGAAAGAAGAAAAAGCCCTTAACGAGTGTTTGGAGCGACTAATTGAACGATCTGAAAGTATTGGTCTTGGTGGTAATGCAGAAGTGTTTGGTCTTAATGATCCTCACTTTGGGGAACTTTGCGTCAAAAAAATCCACAAAATACCTCAGATGAGATGTAATGACGAAGAAACTGAATTTGAATATCAAGAAGAAATTGGAGAGCTTGGTGTCCGAGTACCAGCACTTATTGCTTATATTCAAAATGAAGAAACGAAAGATAAGTACATTATTATGGAACGCATTATGGGGCCTTCTTTTGAAGACATTATCGAAAGAAATGTTGCACTACCCGAAAACTATAATCACACGGCGTTTTGGAAAGAACTCAACCGACAACTGAAATTAATGCACGATGCAAATATCTATCACAGAGACCTTCATAAAGGTAACATTATGATAGACAAAGATGGCGGTCCTGCAATTATTGACTTTGGTACAGCTGGAAGATCTTGGGGTTCTGAAGAAAACCCGTATAAAGACGCTGTCCCTATGTTAAACAGTAAAACAGGTCGATATGATATGGCTTCTGGTTATTTTCAACGAGATGAAAGTAAGGCCGAATGGATACGAGGTGAAATAGCCAAAAAGTTGCAAAATTAATTATATATGTTATAATTTAGAAAATTAATTAGTTCCCTATTATGTCTATAAAAACAAGTAACGTTTTCAAGAAAAGCGTAGAGAAAAAAGCAAAAGAAATGATTGAGCAAGATATAACTTCTGCGGAACTAGGAATAGCTCCTTTTACGAAGTTACTCATATCTATCAACATAAAACCTGAAATAGTTTTTATGGAATTCACTTTTGATGATATTCCTGGCAAAACAATCTATATCGAAGGTCCTTCTGCTTAATAAAATAACCACCATTGGTGGTTATTTTTTTAATTCAACACACATAAACATCGGAAATTCCTTACGAGCAACGTCTTCTGCAGATTTCCGTGGACCAATTCCACTTTCTTTGTGAGAAATCCATTCTTCAAGACCGACAACTGAAAGTCCGGTCTTTTTGAATAATTTGAAATACCATTGCAGTGGTCGGTGATACGACGTTGTGGTAATTTTCTTAGCTGTTTTTTGTCCAGGATGAGCATCAATCGCGTACGCAACCTCTTTCATATACAAATCAGTTCTTCGGTATTGCACTTTTTTTGCTTCGTCATATCCCCAGTCACTATCTTTTGGAATACGGAAACATGGATGCATCAGTACGATATGCAAACTACCACCATCTATCAATACACGTTTTGCTTCAGTGAGCACACCGAGCACGTTATCCATATTTTCAAGTGCAAGTACGATTACCGCTTTATCTTGTGATAAATCTGTCACACCCGACATTTTGTCAGCACTGTGAATCAAATACTTGATATCTGTAGACTTTTCTTTTGCAGTAGCAATGAGCGATTTTGAACTATCAATACCAACAACTTGTGCGCCACTGAGTGCAAACAATCGACTAAAATATCCTTGCCCACAAGCAATATCAACAATTCTATCTCCTTTCTTGGGACTCAAAAGGCGAATCAAGTTCGGAGCAATAACTTTTGCTTGCAAAGTGTCTTCACTTTTTTCTAGATAATCATCGTACCAAGTAGAAACCTTTTCCCATGAAGTATCTTTTTTGTAATTTTTATTAGTCATTGGTCATTAGTAATTAGTCATTACTTATTATATTCTTTCAAATTATTTTCCTTTCGATACTTGCGTCCATCTAACCAAAGCCCTATAACCTTACCAAATGGCATCCAGCCAGCAAAAAACTTCAAATCGATAACATGTCTCATAAAATATGCAAAACGTCCGTACAGCTTAAATTTGCCCATAGAAAAGACCGCCCAATTATCTCCGATTGGAATCGCATATCCAACAGACTGTGCCTTGTATTCTTTGTATGACTTATTGCGAAGTGAATTATTGATCACAGTTGCAACATATGTACCATCAAACATCGCTGTTTGTGCGAGTCCTGTGTATTGTGTCTGAGCACAGTCACCAACAATAAAGATTTCTCGGTGCGCCGGCACCCGAAGATATTCATCAACAACAACTCTTCTTCGTGGAGAAAGTTCGACACCCGACATACTACTTGCCAATGAATTTATTTTTGTCCCCGCAGTCCAAATGACTGTCTTTGCTTTCATTGACATATCTCTAAGATAGACTTGCTCAACATCTTCTTTCATCAAGGTACGATTCAAGAAAATATTCACCCCCATACTTTGTAATTTCTTCAATACTTTTGCAGAAACATCAGCTGGTAATGATGGTAATACTTTTCCGGCCCCTTCAATCAAATCAACGGTCACCAGTGACGGGTCAACTTTCATTTTTCGAGCAATACGCTTCATGAATGACACAATGTCACCTGCAATTTCAACTCCTGACGGACCAGCACCAACAATAACGACATGGTAATGCGACACACGTTCTTCTTCACTTGGATGCATATGTTCTTCAAACAATCCATAAATATGATTTTTGATTCGAAGTGCATCATTGGTTGATTTGAAAGAAAACGCCAACTCAGACACACCAGGAATATCAAAATAGTTTGCTTCACTGCCGAGTGCAAAAACCAAATTGTCATAGTGATACACAATACCGTCTTGCCCGTGAACCTCTTTGTTTTCTGGAACGATTTTTGTCACCACATCTTTCATTATTTTTACCCGCTCTGGAAGGACATCTTCAAGGGGTACACAAACCTCAATCGGAGAAGCGCAAGTCACCACACGATAAAGCGCTGGGTAATACTCAAAGTATGATTTATTTGAAATAAGAATAATTTCTGCAAAACTAGGTGCCTTTTTCGCCAGTTCTCGAGCACAAGAAATACCAGCGAATCCCCCACCAATAATGACAATTTTATGTTTTTTCTCTGAATTCATATATTCATAATATCACTATTTGACGATATTCTATAGCAAAAACAAGGTAAAAACCGTATACTTTAAAGAGCGGTATTTCCCTGTAATATATGGGATTCATATACGTCTATAATTGATGAATAGCGAAGATTCCACAAACCAAGAAAAAGCCTTCCTCGATTGCTATGAAAAGTATAGTGATGCTATTTTTCGCTTCTGTTATTACAAAACTGGCGACCGTGAACTATCGCTCGACCTGACCCAAGAAACCTTTATTAAAACCTGGGAATATATCAGATCGGGCAAAAGTGTTGGAAACCTCCGTGCCTTTTTATACAAAATAGCCGGTAATGCGGTAATCGACTTTTATCGAAAGAAAAAAGCATTATCACTCGACCAGCTCGGAGAAGTAGGTTTCGACCCCACAGATACTCACTATACAGACAAAACAACACACCAACGAGAGGTAGAAGAGGTCAAGAAAGTTATCGACACTCTTGATCCAAAATATAGAGATGTGTTGTATTTCAAACTAATCGAAGAATTATCAATTAGTGAGATAGCGGATTCAATAGGAATAAGCGAAAACGCCACGTCAGTACGAATCCACCGAGGTATCAAATTATTACAAGACAAACTCAATTATGAAAATTAACAATTCACAATGGAAAAATGTTCGAATGAGCGATTCAGAAAAATCGCTTATTCGTGCACGTCTTGTACAATCTCTCCACACTGCACCAGTCCTTTCTCCTTATCACCCACGTCACATCTTTTCTTCTTTTGGAATGGTTGGCAAAGCGGTAGTCGCCTTTTCTTTCATTTTTGTACTTGTTGGCGGTGGTTCTATTGCAAACAACGCACTTCCTGGTGACATACTCTACCCATTCAAAGTTGGAGTAATCGAAGAAATCAAATCATCAACTTATCGCACTCCTGCCCAAAAGATTGTTTGGCAAAAAACTCGTGTAGAAAACCGCCTCAAAGAGCTCGAAACATTGAGTACCAACGGAGATCTCACCCCTGAAAACAAAATCTTGGTTGAAAATCAAATCAACACACAACTGACAACATTGAATGAGCAGATGACTGTTGCCAAGGCAAACCCGACACAAGAATCAAAAGATGCTGTTATTGAAGTAGCTAAACTTGAACAAACAATCGAGGATCACAAGGAAGTCCTTTCGACACTCACGACAAACGTAGAACCAGCGATTGAAACACCAACAACACTTACAGCAATTGCAAGTTCAACAGAAATAATCAAGAAGGAAGTCGTAGAAACACCTATACTCAAGCTTTCAAGTACCCTTCAACAAATAACCAATACAATTGAACAAGCAAAAACGACAGCCGAAGAGATAGACAGTGTTATCAACGGAGCACCTGCTCACGACATTGTTTCTCCAGAAGATTTTTCTCAAGCCGTTACAACAACAGCTACTACAACAAAGAAATAAAAATCATTCATCTATCAAAGAAAACTCATCAACAGATGGGTTTTCTTTTTTCTTGGAATACATTACAAAAGCACCGACAAAAACAAAAACTACTAAGGCGAGTATGATTAACCATGAAGGAATTGTGGTACCAGCATCAGAAGCATTGGCACCAAGCGAATCGGTATCAATAGCATTCAAATCAATACTATTATTATCAATAACACTTGCCCGTTGAATAGATTTACTACTATGATCTTCAACAACATAAGTATTCGCACTTACTTCAGCTATTTGTGGTACTTCAATCGGCGCAATTGAGGCCAATAAAACACCTTCTCGTGATACTAATAATGGTGATACAAAAGAAAATCCAGTAACTGTTTGTGTTATTGGTATTTCAGCTTTTGAAACAATTTTCATTCCGAATGGAAAAACAAAGATATTATCATTGTCGACAATCTTACTTTGTGACAAATCAACGTCATCTTCACCGGTATTTTTAATAAGCAACACATTATTGTCTTTGGTTATCGAAAGGGTGTTTTTTGATACCGTAATCGTACTTGATCCGATATATGTTGGTTCTGGTTGATATTGCGATACAAAATAAGACAGCGAGACATTATACACACCAGCTCGTTCATAATGATATGCCAACTTATCAAGATAATTTGTTGTAAAAGATTTTCCATCCCCCATACTCCATACAAAATATCCAGTCGTAATATTTTCACTCCACGAACCAAACACTTTGGCTGACAATTTGATTGGCAAATTAACACTGATTGATTTTGGTACGGAAATCAAAACAACTTCTTTTGGTAACACCGGTTCTTTTTTCACCGCAACACTCGTGTTTGGAGCAACCAAACCACCACCAGTATTGGTAGTCGTAGTGTTTGTTGTTATTGATGATGATTGACTGGTGCCACCAGCTTTTGGTGTAGCACTTGCGGTGATCCATACACCACCACTTTTCTGCATTGTATCTTTGGTACTAACATCACCAGCCGGCCAACCACTTGTATAGTTGAGTGATTCGATTGTATTACCGGCATCATTTTTCAAATACAGTGTTTCTCCAGCATTCGAAAGTCCGTGACCGAACGTTGCAATCAAATCAGCTGGCACATTTGCAACAGAATCATCATCAGTTCGCTCAATCAAATAATATCCTTTTGCGGAAATAGTACCTGATAGATTGATAGAAATATTATTATCTTCAGAAACAATTTTCCATCCATCCAAATTCTGACTTTGATCACCATCGTTAAACAATTCAATCCATTCATTGGTCGACGAGACCGTTGTACCCATCCAAGCTATCTCAGAGAAAAAGACAGTAGCCGAGACATTTTTTGTCATTAAAAGAAACAAAATAATGCTGTAGACTACCGCCTTTTTCATATGCTATTCATCCAAAAGTTTACGGAGAACATCTTCTGGAACTTCTTTGTTTGTATCACTTTTTTGCGACTCTTTTTTCTCATCAGCAACATGAGGAGTTATCGGTCTTGCTGGAGCTGGAGCCGGTGCCGGTTTTGGAGCTTGCGATTTCGAAGCTTCCCCTTGTGCACTGTGCGAGACTTTCATCAATGCTTCTTTGAGTGAAGAAACTTTTTCAGCCGAAGCTGATTTGTCTTTTGTTAGTGATGAAAGTGAGAGTCCTTTTTTAGGTTCATCTTCTTTGTTGTTGATATTTCTTTCAAGCTCATCAACACCTTCTAATTCACGAAGGATGTGGTGCATTTTTGAAGAAAAAGTATTTTTTTGAACAACAGGTTGCGGTGTTACTTCTTTTTGTATGACTTGTTCTGGTGCTCGATATGCTGTTTTTTTCTGTTCAAATACTTTCTTTTCAATTGTTTGCAGTACTTCTTTGACTGCTTGTTTTTCAGGTAAAATATTTTTGAAAGCTTCTTTAATTTTATTTACCGGAGCAGGGAAGTTTGGTTTTTGGTTTTGAGTACCTGCATTTGTTGGTCCTTTTGTAGTGTAACTAGATGGGGAAGTCGGTTTAAATGAAGACGATTGTTCTTTTGTATTCCCTGCTGGAGAAAATTTTTCTTTTTGAGAAAAATCGCCTTCTTTTTTACGTTCTGGAGCCTTTGTGGCTTCGAGAGAAATACCAATTGCCTTTTCAACTTCTGCACGAGGTTTTGCGTACTGCTCTCTCGAACGTTCAATTACCCTATCCCTGTATGGTTGTGGCTCATTGACCGGCAAAATAGTTCGAGCTGAAAACGGACGTGATTCTTGCCCATCAATCATCAAGCGAAGATATACTTGTGCGAAGCCCAGGTTCACCAAATCTTGATTCACAAACACTGGTGAGAATTGTTTTTCAAAAATATCAGCATCATCGGGGCCAATACGGAACGAAATCATCGTTCCAACGTTACCCAAAATAGCATCGCGAACTTCTTCAGTCATCTGTGCGACATATTGATTCGCAACAGTTAGTGCCAATTTGTATTTTCGAGATTCAGACAAAATTTGTGCAAATGCTTCGTTGGCAAAGTTTTGAAATTCGTCCACATAGAAATAAAATGGCGCGGCTTTGTCCAATTGATCGCGACTCATTTCTGCGCGTTCCATCGCAGCCAAATAGATTTTGGTAATAATCGTACCACCCAAAAGACTCATACTTTGCTCACCAATACGTCCTTTTGAAAGGTTAGCGATGAAGATTTTTTTCTTATCCATGATTTCTCGGAAATCGAACGATGACGTTGGTTGTCCGATAATATTTCGAATAACTGGATTGGTAGTGAATTGTCCAATTTTGTTTTGAATCGCAGGTGTAGCTTCTTGAGCAAAACGGTCCGTATATTTAGCAAATTCATCTACCCAAAAAGACTTCACCGCAGGGTCAGTGATGTGCGCGACAACTTGATTACGAAATTCTTTATCGGCAAACATTTTGTTGATGAGCATCAACGTTGAACCCGGGTATTCGAGCAGTGCCAAAATCGTATTGTTCAGCATGTGTTCCATACGAGCAGAGAAAGAGTCTGGCCAAATCTTTTTGAAGGTACTCATGAGTCCTGATGCGACCAAGTGACGTTTGTCTGGGCCAATATTTTCCATGACATTGAAGGCGATTGGATATTCCAAATCAAACGGCGCAAAATACACCACATCATCAATACGGTGTGCAGGAATATATTCCAAAATTCGTTCCGCGAAAGAACCGTGAGGGTCAATAATTGCAAGCCCTTCGCCATTGTTCACGTCTTGGATTGCCAACGTTTCAAGGAGTGTTGATTTTCCAGTTCCAGTTTTTCCAATGATGTACGTGTGACGTGCACGATCTTTTTCTTTGATACCAAAACGAACATTGCGATTGCGATGATCGGTTTCTCCAAAGTATGTGATGTGAGGATTTTCTGCCATATTGATTACAGTATAGCAAGAAGTATGAGGATAAAGTATGAGGATAAAAAACTCTCTATTAAAATAGAGAGTTACATTCGATTTACTATTTAATTTTGTACAGATCAAACTGTATAATAGCTTGAACCATTTCGTGATTTACAAAATGTTCTTTCTTATGAAAAGAATATTTTCTAGAGTCCTCCTTACTAATTCCGTTCAATACCATAAAATCAGTCCCGGCAACCTTCATTGCCCAATCATCCATATCGATAGTTGAAGGAAATGGTTCAGTAAAAGCATCTTTGATAACTATTTGATGTGTAGGTCCATTAACTTGATTGCCGGCATTTGGAGAAAGGCGTGAAAAATCTATACAAAAGGCATTTAAATTATTATCCTTCATATACTTATTTCTCAGATTAACATACTTGGCCGGAGCCTCTCGAAACATTTTTTTCTGAAAAGCCTGCCATACAGCAAACAGTTCTTTGGTTTTTATTTTCTTTTCATCTGACAAAACTTCATAATTTCCATCAATAATCCGAGAAATAAAATCACGATTTTTCTGTTCTTGAACCTTTTCTTCTTGATCAATATCGGCAAGATTCTGCTTCTTGTTTTTGTTTTTAATATATAAAAAATGTATTAAAATCCATAATAATACAGCACCGCCGACTATGTACACTAAAATATCCATATTTGTTTATTTTTTAATCCGAAATCACTATACACATATGATGTCATTATGTCAAAAGAGCGCAACCTTCGGTTGCGCTCTTTTGAATTTCATTATTAATTCGTAATTAAATAAAGTTTTGTTTACTCCATTCCCAAATCAATACAGCAGATGAGACTGATGCGTTCAAAGAATCAACGCCTGACTTCATTGGAATACGTACCAAGATATCACAAATTTCTGTCGTCTTTTGCGCAATACCGTGTTCTTCATTTCCAATAATAAAAACTGAAGGGGAGTCAAAAGTAATTTCAGACAGGGAAGTCGTAGCTTTTTCAGAAAGTCCGTATGTCCAAAATCCTTCATCTTTCAATGTACGCAATGTTTGATTGATATTCCCTATTTGCACCAAGGGAATCTGCGTTACTGTTCCAGCTGATGTTTTATACACAGCACCAGTAATTCCCGCTTGATTATCCTTAGGTATCAATACCCCAGACACCCCCAATGCACACGCAGAACGAATAACTGCTCCAACATTGTGTGGATCAGTCAGTTCATCCAATATAACCAAACTCGGATTCTTTGTTTTATCAAGTGTCTTCAAAAAATCTCCAAGCATCAACATTTTTGGCGGATTAATTTCTGCCATCACACCTTGGTGGACGGCATCACGAACACGCTCGCGAAAAGGAGCATCGTTCATACAAATTTCCACGGGGATTTGCGCACGATGTGCTATCGCGACAATTTTGTTCATTTCTTTTTGTGTACTTGTTTTCTTGACCCAGATCTTTTTGATCTCTTTTGGGCTTACAGAAATAGTTTCAAGTACTGGATGAATTCCATAGATATAGAGTGTTTTTGCCATATCCCTACCCTATCATTTTTTTTGACTTTTTGCAATATATGTTTCAAAATAAAGTTTCTTCGCTGGGAATTTGAGATATTACATACACTCGCTTCTTTCGTACTTTGTCAGAGTAAAATCCCGCGATACTAACCTTTGTTTCGTCTTCGACTCGGACGATGTGAAAGTAACGACACTTTCAGACGCTCCTCGCTCGACGAAATAAAAAAAATCCCGAAAATTTCGGGATTAGATTGCAACGGTCAGTTGAGGCATGAGATACACTTCTTGCGTCTTACCTTTTATCAAAATAACTTCTTCAAGTAATTTTGGTGCATAAAAAAGTTTACGCAACCCATTCTCCATAAAAATAAAACCTGCATTGTAAAAATCTTTTGACAATGCAACGCCGTACTCTTTCGGAATAACGATAACTAACTCTTCTTCTGAAGAAACGGCGGGACGTTGTGCAACGAGGTGTTTCTTTCCAGATGTCATCCTGACTTCATAAAAAGCGATATCATAAATTATTTTTTTATAATCACCATCTATCCATTTTTTGAATGAGTAGGCAGGTGGACGATGTTCACTAAAAAGAATTTTTGATTTTTCTGAAGCAGTATTCCCCATCAAAAGATATGGGACTTTGACAAAAGAACCATCTGGATCGTGAGCAACAATTCCGGGAACGATTCCCGTACCAGGAACAAAGGTATATGCTTTCATTTTTGTCTGTATAGTATAAATTCCATATAAACTAAACCATATTTATAAACAAAAAGCAATATTTCTAAGTTTATCGAAAAATGTATGAAATAAAAAAACCGTTTAATAAAACGGTTTTAAAAATCTTGAAATCCCCTTTCGTGAGCTATTTTTCTTCGGCGTGCCAAATCATTGAAATACCATTCTTGTTGTTTTTTGTTCATCGTTTCTAATGCGTCAATATCTAGACTTAATGAACCATGATGAAATTCATCTTTGCGAACATATAAACGTGACCAGAAAAGTCTCATTCGGCTTCGTGTAAACTTACAGAAAAACTGTATAGAGGACGATATCCTGTATAACAAATACTGCAACTGTGGGAGTATATTCTTTTTCATACTATTATAAAGTGCTTTTTACCAAGGTCTTTATACCACAATAAAAAATAATTAGAAAGGTTTTCAACGCACCGGAAAAAGGAAGCTATTTTTAACAATTTTTATTTAGAAATGATTTTTAATATACTCTTCAAGATGAGTAGTTGTATCAACAATTGCAATAAGATTTTCATAAATACCCTCTTCAAAATATTCTCTCGGATGGACTCCCCATGTTACTGCAATTGTTGGTAATCCAACCTCTCTCGCTTCTTTAATATCACCAATCGTATCAGTAATAAAAATCATATTTTCAATTTTCTGATTGAATTTTTCTGCAATGATCTTAAATTTTTCAACCTTACTCGTATGCACCTCCTTTGTTGCAATAAAAGAAAATAATTCGGTAATTCCTTCTCTGTCAAACAAGGGTATACAATTTGGTAAAATTGCAGAACTATTTACTACAAGTGTGCATATGTCAGCAAGATGATGCAAGAGCTCTTTTATTCCTTCATACATCGGAGCATTCGCCTTATTCTTGGTATATGTTTCTGTTCTCTCTTTACGCTCTTCTTCTGTTTCTTCTTTCATGAGATGAGTAATTTTACTTATCTCTTCAAAAATATTACCAGTATGTAAATCTCTTATCTCTTTATCTGATAAGGTCGGATATCTTACCTTTGTATCTTGATGCATCAATTCTACAGAATCAAACAAAACACCATCAACATCAAAAATTACTACTTTTTTATTCATACTATTGATTATACCAAAAAACCTCCTTTCGGAGGTTTTTATTATAGATTAACTGGAGCAGTAACTGCTTGTAACTTGTGGTAATACTTATATGAAATCGCAAGGATGACAAATGCGACAGCCGGAATCAAAAGCATTGGACCAAATCCTGCTACTGCCCAAATACTCCAAAAGGCGCAAATGAAATCAATTCCAAATCCTGCATATGCCCATTCCTTCATATTCTTCGGGAACTTCGGAACAATGAGCACAATTGCCCCTGCAACTTTGAATACTGTCAGCATGGTAACGAAATATAGTGGATAACCAAGGTTAGTAATACCATCGATAGACATTTGACTTTGTGAAGTCAAAGCTGGCATCACCCCTTCGAATAAAAAGATAATTGTTGTCGTAATCCAAAAAATGATTTTATGTTTTTTCATATAGGAGTATTATAACAAGTAATTATAAAAAATAAAAAAGGCTTTTAAAGCCTTTTTTGATTAGTTATTCTACTTTCCAATTAATTTTTACTACACTAGAACCAGCCAGTTGGTTAATTTTCGTTACGATAAAAAAATCAGAATCGTATTTTACAAAATAAACAGTACCAAAATCCTCAACATAAACTTTCACCGCTGTTTTATTATCATTACTGTAACCAGCAACTGCTGCACCAAGTTGAATCATTACATCAATGAAACTTACGAGCAGCGGATCGGACTGAAGCTTACCTTTAGTAACCTCAGCAATAACACTGTCACCATATGTTCCGGTAGGATAGGTATAATATTCCACCAATGTTTTTCTACTAGTCAGAATAGTGTCTAAAATTTCTTTATGTATCATTTTATTTACTTATTTATTTCCATTTTCAACAATAGCACATTAAATTGGTATTGTAAATATCAATAAAAAAACTTCCTTTTCGGGAAGTTTTTTTATTACTTATTTAAACCAAGCACTTTGCCATCCTTTCATCATTTCAATCTCTTTTGTTTGAGCCGAAATAATGTCATTTGCAAGTTTGATCAATTCAGGTCGTTTTGATGTTGCAAGGACTTGCTTTGCCATGACTACCGCCCCTTCGTGGTGCATAATCATCTCTGACAAAAACGCTTTATCAAAATCATCACCTGATTTTCCTTCCAAAGAAGCACTCATTCCTTTCATCATACTCTCCATATCCATTCCAGTATTACTCATCATACTTCCGTCGGGCATTTGATGCATCATAGCTCGTTCATTTCTTTCGTTCCAGTTTCTGTGTGAACCAAACGAAGTAAACGCACCCATGATAAGCAATCCGGCAAGTAATCCAATCACTCCATACAGTACATTTTTGTTTTCCATCATATTTTTTGAGTTAGTAGTAATACTACAAGTATATCATTTTACAAAGAAAGGATAATTAGGTGTAATCAGATATGTGTGTCATAACACAATTTAGCTTGCTTTATGTCAATATTAAGCACATACTATCTCTGGTGAACGGTATCTAATGACCGATACATAAAAACAGACTTGTTAATCTTAAAAATCGACTGCGAAGTATTCCTAACCTGATTCGCAATAGAAATCTCTTATGGTGTGTAATTTAGAAATCGATTTACTTCAAGAATATCGAATTCTCGAATTAATCGTCTAAAACAAGTATTTAAAAAATATATTTGTTTTAGTAAAAAAAATAGTATGGCTAATAAAATCGTTTCTTCATTGAAGAAAAATCTTTTAACTGGAACAGCCTTGGCTCTTATCATTATCCCCGCACTTTCTTCTGCTGATACACTAACTCGTTATTTACAACTTGGTGCAAAAGGAGCTGATGTTACATCATTGCAAAGTTTCCTTGCTGGAGATAACACTATCTACCCTCAAGGCAAAGTAACTGGCTACTTTGGATCTCTGACAAAATCAGCAGTTTCAAATTACCAAGTTCGAAACAATATCCCAACTCCAAATGGTGTTGGTGCAGGACGTGTTGGTCCATCAACAATGGCGAGTATCAACGGACAAATGAATGCTGGTGGAATAAACAATGGTGCAAATGTTGACGCAGCGATTATATCATTAGTATCTGTAGCAACAACAAATAATAATGCATACGTATCTTGGAATACAAATGAACTAGCAAAAGGAGTTGTGTACTACAGTACATACCCACTTTCTCTAACAAATGAGACTTTGAACTCAATTGATATTTCAGGAAGTGTTGCTCAAAATGACAACGCATTGCGCACTTCACAAAGTATTAATCTTTCAGGTCTACAAGCAAATACTACATACTACTATGCGATCTACACAACAGACGCCGCAGGAAATGTTAGTATGACTTGGCCTACAAGTTTCAAAACTTCAAACTAGTATTCAACTAAGATGCTTACAAACATTGCACTCGTCTTGTTGATTATCTGGCTCCTTGGATTTTTTGGATTACACCTCGTCGGAGGATTCATCCATATACTCCTTGTAGTCGCAGTAGCACTCTTTCTCATCAGAATTATTCGCGGAGAAAATCCACTGACATAAAAGAAGTAAAAACAAAAAAATCACCCCGATAGGTGATTTTTTTGTTTTTACTTCTTCTTCCCTTTTACTACCTTTTTTCTTGAAGCAAGTAGTGCGATCTTCTTTGCTACACGAGCTGCTGGCTTATGTGCTTTGACGAACTTTAGTTTACTGATTGAATTTTTTCTTTTTGCCATATATGTTGATTGTATAATAATTTAGAGCTTTATACACCCTACTATACACAATTTACAGCTTACTGTAAATAAAAAACCATTGGTTTGATATACTACCCTTATGACGAAAAATACCATCTCAAGCGGATCTGTCCACAAAATCTCTACTGATTTGAAACAACTCCTTATCTCAAAACCTAAGGTATTGGCGGTCTGGGAAGATATTACTCCCCTTGCTCGCAATGAATGGCTCTGCTGGATAGAGTCTGCAAAGAAAGCAGAAACAAGAGAACGCAGAATACGAATCATGACTGAGAATCTTGTCGCCGGCAAACGCCGTCCATGTTGTTGGGCAGGATGTATACATCGGTAAATATTTGAAATAAAAAACCGCTCGTAATTGGATATACTCCATTTACGAGCGGTTATGCTTTTTAACAAGTTGCCATATTCATAGCAATGTTATCTTTCCAAAACTTGGAATACATTTGATGTACCTGTAGCACATGTTGAGATCTGTCATTCAGTATTTCTTCAAACGCCTTATCTGACAGTACTAAATGACAATACACACGACCTTCTTTGATTGTTTCAATAATGAACACAACAAGGAGATCTCCTTCTGATTCTTCTTTAACCACAAACAATTGACTGAGTGGTTTATTTCCAAATGCGAACCATTCTTCATCAGAAGCATGTATTCTTTTTGATTTGTAAATCGTAAAGATTTCTTTCAAATCAAATCCATAATTGTCTCTGTACTCAGAAATAGCTACCGATGGTTTCATTTCCAACAAACCGCTTGGGTTTTGTGCGATGAGGTCTTTAATATTTGTCTTCATTTTTTTTGTTTATTTAATTTGTTTGTATTTAGTAAATTGTCTTAACCTCCAAAAAAAGAAGCAAAGATAATTCACTAAATACGATTAAATAATCAAAAATATCAAAGAACTTACTAATTTATATTATAGCATTATAATAATTAAAAGTCAATGTATTACATTCGATAGGGATCGGTCACGAGTTACTAAGTCTGCTCATATGCTCCGCATATTGCGCGGACCTAAGTACTCGCGACCCCGGCTCGGCGACAATTTTGCAGTAGCAAAATCGTAGACCGCCTGCGCTTTTCGATCCCTACACGTGAGTGATTACTATCACTCACTCGGGGAGCAAAATAAAAACCCGTACTTTCGTACAAGTTTTTATTTTGCTCCCCCGGTAGGGATCGAACCTACGACCTTAGAATTAACAGTTCTCTGCTCTGCCGCTGAGCTACAGGGGAATATGTACAGAAATTACTCTCTGTACTACAGATTGTACCAAAAATCTACTTTTTAGCAACCTTACCTTTTGTCTGACAATACGCACATTTACACCCGTATGGCTTGATGAATTCGTCGTAATATTCTTTGCCGTAATCGTACGTAATTTCCTCTCCTTTCTTGATGTTTTTCTTGGCTTGGATAAACACACGATTCTTGATTACTTCTGGTTCTGCATTGGCATGGTGAGCGTGATTGATGTATCGAGCAGTGTTTGAACGCATTGAACCGTCGATTGTCCATTTACTATTTACTTCAAATAAATATTTTGTCGTGTTATCTTCGATTTCTTTGTTTGATTTGAGTTCACCGACGTATTCGATGATCCATTCACCTTTCTTGATATCGTCCATTGCGAATAATCCGAGTCCTGCAAGTCCTTTCTTTACCTTATACCTCTTTGGGTCAATTGTTTCTGGAATTTTCATATGTAAATTGTATCAAATGTTTGATGGTACTGCCAAGTGTAGTACTATAGTATTTATGAGTAAAATACATCGTTTTATTACCCCGTTTACTATCAACGAAAAAATCGTTGTGATTGATGCGCCTGATACTGTCAAACAAATTGTCAGTGTGTTGAAAATGAAAAAAGGTGAAAAAATCATTCTGGTAGATACTACAAAATTTCTCGATATCGAAGTAGCACTATCAGAACTTTCTAAAAAAGAAATCAAGGGAAATATACTCAAAGAACACAAAAACAAAGCTACGCCAAAAATTGAAGTGATTCTCTGTGCGGCAATCTTGAAAAAAGAGCACTTTGAACTTTTGGTAGAAAAAGCATCTGAAATCGGTGTAACACAAATCATTCCACTGATTACTGACCGAACAATCAAAAAAGATATTCGTATTGATCGATTGGAAAAGATAGCAAAAGAAGCCACAGAGCTCGCAGGACTTGCTCGGGTACCAGAAATTCACGAACCAGTTTCAATGAAGAATGCTTTTGCCTATACCGCACCGCATGACGCAGTATTTTTTTGCGACACAGAAAAAGAAGGAATTTCAAAACCACATTCATACAAAAAAGCAGTGATATTCGTCGGACCTGAAGGTGGTTGGAGTGAGAAAGAGATGGAGTTCGCAACACAAAACAAGATGACTTTTGTCTCACTCGGAGTCACTGTGTTTCGTGGAGAAACCGCAGGAATTATTGCGAGTTACAAAGGAGTATACGGTTTGTTGTAAAATAAAAAAATCGCTTCTTTAGCAAGAAGCGATTTTTAAATTACTGCGGTCTTTGGATTTTTCCATTCGGAGTAGTGCCATTGTTGTTTTGAACAACACCAGTACCACCAAAAGCACCTGGTAGTGGGCCGATTTGACCAAAGTTGTAGATTTTACAAACTACTTTTTGGTTTCGAATGTCTTTTTCTGAAGGGTTTTTGACTTCAACCCATCGTCCATGACGCCATTTGACCCAAGCACCTTCGATCCACATCGATCGCGAGAAATTCATAATCTGTTCTCCTTCAGTTGATTCAACCCAGAGCAAGATGTTTTCAAAGATCGTATCTTTGCCACCTTGTTGTCCATCTTGAACAGTATATTTACTGCCCAAAAATTGGTACATTTCTTTGCCGTGATAGGTTACGGTTGATTTGACTGACTTACTTAAATCGAGATAGCATCTAACACGACGATCATTTTGCGAGCCCGTTTGAGCTTGTGTGAGTGTTGCTACAGCGAAACAACAGATCACGAATATTATTTTTTTCATTTTTTTGTATATACAATTCGAATATATTATATAGCAATAAATTACAAATGTAAAGAGCGCGAAACCGAAGGTTTCGCGCTCTTTTTCTTTTTCGAAATACTACTTAATGAAGTCTTTAACCGTCACTACAATCATCAAAAGCAACAACAGTCCCACCCCTACCAACTGCAATATCATTTGTACTTTTGGTGCGATTGGTCGGCGAATTAGTTTTTCAATTGCGATAATAAAAATCTTTCCTCCATCGAGCGCTGGAATTGGTACCAAGTTGATGACCGCCAAATTGACTGAAATCATTGCCGTAAATGTCAGCAAATACACGAAACCAAAACTTGCTGCACTCTTGGTTGCTTTGACCAATCCAACAGGACCTGTCACGTTGTCGAGTGCTCCACCACCGGTAAACATTTTTCCAATCAACTGACCGAGACCTTGTACTGTTTCGATCGTTGTATAATACGTCGCCACAGTACCTGCCATGACTGCTTGATATGGTTTCAAGTGAAGTGTACCTATCATATCAAGCCCGATACCAATCTTTGGTGTGTCACCATTTTTTGCAACAGGAACCACTTTGATTGTTTTTTCAACACCTGCACGAGTGACTGTAAATGTGAGTGGTTTGTCGTTATTCAATGCGACCAAATTTTGAACTGTCTTTGGAGAATCGGCTGAAATACGAGAAGATTCGTTGGTAACAGAAGTAATCGTATCCCCTGTTTTCATTCCTGCTTTTTCAGCGGGACTATTAGCAAGTACTTCAGTCACCACCAACTTGGCATTTTGTACTTGTCCACCAAAAGACATTTTTGATGAAGCTTGCATACCAGTCATCGAAGCGATTGAGAATAGTACAATAGCGACAATCAAATTCATACAAACACCCGCAATCAATACGGCGACTTGTTTCCATTTTGGGCTGTGAGAGAAACTGCGATGCTTCATCGATTCTTCGACTGGCGCATCAGGTTGCTCACCATAGAGCTTCACATAGCCACCAAATGGCAATGCGTTGATTGCATAGGTTGTCTCACCCTTTTTCTTTGACCACAACCGTGGAGGAAAACCAAAAGCAAATTCTTGGACCCAAATCCCCAATTTCTTGGCAACAATAAAGTGCCCAAATTCATGAGCAACGACGAGCACTATAATGATGGCAAGAAAAATTAAAATAGACATAAAATGGCAAGTTTCTAGTTTCTAGTGACTAGGTTCTAGTAGAGAACATTAGTTACGTGGTTCTAGTTTATTAATAATAGCACGAAGCATCTTACTTATTTCAGTGAGTAATTCGAGTTCTTTTTCGACAGAAATATTATACAAATCTTTACATAAACAAAGTTGGGTTTCTAATTCAGAAGTAGAACCATATGCAATATGTATAAACTGACAATAATCTTTCCTTGTTTTTCTACTACTACCTTCTGCAATATTAGAAACGATAGAAATAGATGATCGGCGCATTTGTGACTGTAATGCAAAGACTTCCGATTGCGGTAATTTTGAAGAAACTTTATAGACAGATTTCACTAGTTCGTATCCTTTCTGCCAAACAATCAAATCTTTATATGATTTTATTTTGATATCAGACATTACTTGTGATTTTACTAGTCACTAGAAACTAGCTACTAGAACCTAAACCGTCATTACTTCAACTTTCTTTTTTTCAAACAAAGCTTCTAGTTCTGCATTTGATGCATCAACCAATTTTTGTAGTTCATCTTGTCCGCGGAATTTTTCATCTTCGGTAAGGATGCCTTCTTTTTCTTGATCACGAATATCATTTTGTACTTCTTCGCGAGCCTTACGTACAGAGATACGAGCATCTTCCATTTTGTCTTTCAAAATCTTGACCAACTTTTCACGATTTTCAGTTGTCAGCATCGGGAAGATTGCACGAATACCATCACTATCAGCAACGATAGATAGTCCGATGTCAGCAATTTGTAATGCTTTTTCGATATCTTTGACTTGATTTTTGTCCCACGGAGCAATACGAAGTGTGCGAGGGTCTTCGATGTTGACTGAAGCTACGTTTTTGATTGGTGACAATGCACCATATGCTTCAACCATAACACCATCTAGAATTGATGGAGTTGCACGCCCAGTATGCAAAGAGCTGTATTCTTTTGCGAGCCATTCGCTAATCTTTTTTGTTTCTTCTTTGAATTGTGAAAAATTGTATGCCATATGTTTTTTAAATTAGGTTTTAATTATACTATTTTATTACCGGTAGTGCGAGAGAAATATATTCGAGCAACATCTTCGGTGATGAACCTCGATCATTTGCAAATATCGTGTATTGCAACAGTGTCTCAATCAATGATGAATCAAAATTTCTCATTCGAGCACTGTGTGTAATTTCTGACAAAAATGACCGGGTGAACACTCGAGCATCTTTTCCTTCATCAAATGAATCAAGTTTTTCTTTGACCCAAACAGTCCGCTGTCCGACAGTCATTTGAAGAAATAAAAGCGCTTCACTGTTTTCTTCGGTTTTTTCTTTTTTTATAACAAACACTCGAGAAAGCAGTGTTGGCGCAAGTGAACCAACATCCGGAATAATAAGAAAAATATACACTCCTTTGATCGGCTCTTCAAACAATTTCAGTAACGCTTGAATACTTTCAGAACCAAGACTGCCGGCGAGTATCACCATCGCGCGCTTTTCATACGCTTCATATGCAGATTGTTTGAATGCACGAGCATCATCAATAGAAAATTGTGTGTATCGTTCAATGAACAATGGATTCTCTGATGAGATAATTCCTGCTTCTTTCAAAAAAGCTTCGAGTACGAGAAATTCAGCCTCGCCACCTTCGATAACATATGCATGATGTAATGGATGTTGTAGTGCTTCCATAAATATAAAATTATTTTTTCAATTACTTTTTAGAGAGGAGTGTTTTCTTGTAAGTATCTAAGTGTGCGAGTGTGCTTGCGGTACCATTGACCACACAATACAGTGCATTGTCAGCCAGTCGAGCCTTCACTCCAGTTTTTCTGAAAACCAATTCTGGTAATCCGCGCAATTGCGAAGAACCACCAGTCATAATAATACCGTAATCAATAATATCAGAAGCGAGTTCTGGTGGAGTTTCGGCAAGCACTTCTTTGATTGCACCGATCATCAGACGAAGTTCTGGATCAATCGCAGCAACTATTTCGTTTGTTCCAAGGTTGATTGTTTTTGGTAAACCTTCGATATAATCTCGTCCTTTGATATCCATAAATAATTCTTCTTCGAGCGGAATCGCGGCACCGATTTTTGTTTTGATTTCTTCAGCAGTTTTGTCTCCAATTGCAAGATTGTGTACTTTTTTCATATGATCAGCGATTGCTTGATCAATGCGATTACCGGCACATTTGACCGATGTACACGCAACAATACCACCGAGCGAGATCACGGCCGCATCTGTCGTACCTCCACCAATGTCGACGATCATGTATCCTTTTGATTCGTTGATTGGAATTCCTGCACCAAGTGCCGCAAGAATTGGTTCCTTCACCACATATGCATTTTTTGCTCCGGCACGAATCGCTGCTTCAATAACTGCACGGCGTTCAGTCGAAGTCACACCAGCAGGAACTGAGATAAGCACGTCTGGTTTGACCAAAGACCACTTAGGAGTAGCTTTGCCGATGAAATAGCGTAACATCGCCTCAGTGACTCTGTAGTCCGCAATAACACCGTCTTTCATTGGACGATAAGCAATGATATGCTCTGGAGTTTTACCGATCATTTCTTTGGCTTCGATACCGATAGCCAGGATTTTGTTATCTTGCTCAGACACCGCCACCACAGACGGCTCATTGACAACAATTCCCTTTCCAGGCACAAAAACCAGCGTATTGGCTGTCCCCAAATCAATCCCTAGTTTTTTGGAAAATAATGACATTTATGGAGTGATTATAGCAAACAATACCCCTTTATTAAAATGTGATCCGTGCTATATTTCTAGACGGAAAAACAACATACTTATGTTTAAGAAAATCTGGTCCTTTTTCAAAACAATAAAACAGAATAGTTACGATATACAAAAACGTTCGTGGGGATTTGAATGCATTCTAGTATCGAGACATAATCCATTGATTATTCATCTTATTGATACAAGAACAAAAAGCTACGGACAATTGATTGATAGTGTAGAAAACAATGAATATCTTTTTTTAGAAGAAAAAACACTCATTGCGTTTAAGGAAAAATTTTCACTAAATACCAACTTCTATCGAGCAATGTTGATTGATCCGAATCCAAAAAACTACGGGAAAGCTATTGTGGAAAGAAAAAACTATCTACGAATCACAACAATAGAAAACCAACGATTAATTGAACTAATCAATCTCAAAAAACTAATCGGTGATTCTTTGCAAAACAATCTTTTTTATATCGTCATCAAAAAAAGCACCATCGTAATGGTGCTTTTTTAATTTTCATGATCATAGTTTTCCATATACTCAAAAATAACTTTAGCACATTTTCTCATATCAAAATATTTATATGGATTTTTGGTTTTGGTGACAGTGAACACAGAAACGACATACTGAGAATTCTTTCCTGTGACCACACCACAATCATTAGACCAACGAATAACAGTCCATTTGTTTTGAATCAATCTAATAAAAGCTCTTATTGGTGAAGTTTTATAAAAGTTCGTTTCGAGCCATCCACCTTTGCGATAATATGAAATGTATTCTGGAATATAAAGACCACCTCTCCCTTCTCTGTTCCATCTGAGCATATATTCTTTCAACTTCTTCGAAACAAAAGGACTAACCAACTGTTCTGTTTCAACTAGATACATAAACTCTGCACAATGTCTTGCACAAGACATTGTTGTTTCAGAAAATCGATACGGTTTATCTTCTTTTATTCTATCTAGAAATTTGCGTGTCACTTCGCTTCCGTGCCAATTGTATTTGTGAATGATGTGCTCTGTAATAGATTCTCGCCCAACTAAATCAATCAGTGTATTTGAGGCAGTGTTGTCACTACGAGTGAGCATCAAATCAAGTAGACAATCAACACTTACCTTGTCGCCAACATTCAGTAATTTGCGAGTATCTCCTGAAAAAATTCGAGTGTCTTTATCTACATCGTTCGGTGATTTTATTTCAACCATTTGTTCAAGCGAGAAATCTCCAATTTCAACCCGTCGCAACATTTCTGCTCCGATAAAAATCTTATAGACCGAAGCTGGATAGATAAAATGGTCTATATTATATCCAAATATTTTTGGTTCTTGTTGTTTCAGATCAATAATCGCAATACCTATTTCGCCATTCAAAAAACCTTCTTTCTCTAAAAGGTTTTTAATCTCAAGACTTCGGACAGAATTTTCAGCAAACATAATATAAATATTTTTCTATATTACTTCAATAACTCTTTCAATGTCTCAATTACCAATTGCGGATTTGCAGAACCATTTGATTCTTTGATCACCTTACCGACGAGTGCCATAATGGCGTTTTCTTTGCCACCTTTGTAAGTTGCTACAACATCAGGATTTTCGTCGAGAATTTTTTGCGCAAGTATTTTGAGTCCTTCGGTATCGTTACTTTGGAAGAGATTCTTTTCTTCAGCTATTTTCGCAGGGCTTTCATCGTTTACGACAATCATTGCAAGAATATCTTTTGCTGTACGAGAAGAGATTTTGTTTTCACTAAAGAGTATGACTAATTCTGCAAAGTGAGCAGTGGTTGGAAGTTTTGATTCAGGAATTGTTTTCTTGATGCCAACATAATCAGAAGTCAGAAAGTTTGATGCGGTTTGAATGTATCTTTTATCAGTAAGCAACGGAACAACTTGCTCGAAATAATCTCCGAGTTCTTTGTCATTGATATAACTTTCTGTGTCTTCGGCTTTGATACCGAATTCGTTCAAAAAACGTGCACGTCGTCCAGACGGAAGTTCTGGTAATCCAGCTTTCAAGTTGTTCAAATCAAACAAACTATGTAAATAGAATTTTGGAATATCTGGTTCAGGGAAATAGCGATAGTCGTGAGCGTCTTCTTTTGCTCGCTGTGAGAAAGTTGATTGTTTGATTTCATCCCAGCCACGAGTTTCTTGCACGAGTTCGTCAGCTTTTCCTGCTTCAATCATTTCTTTCATTCGATTGAGTTCAAACAATACTGCGCGTTCAACACTGCGGAATGAGTTTAGATTCTTCACTTCAGTTTTGGTACCAAGTGCACCTTTGTATTTTGACAGATCAAGTCGTCCGACGATTGCTGGTACACCTTTTCCATCCAACTTACTTTTTTGGGCAAGAGAAATATTTGCTTCCACACGCATTTCACCTTTTTCCATATTTGCTTCACCAACACCGAGGTATTGCAGAAGTAGTTGCAATTCACGTCCGAAGTTCCCTGTCGCCTTAGACGCTCCTTCAAATGAATCAAACATATGCGCTTCGGTTACAAGCTCCATGAGTGGCACCCCTGCGCGATTGTAGTCAATCAAAGAAAAGTCTCCGCGGTCATGCTTTGAGTTGGCAGTGTCTTCTTCCAAGTGAATACGAGTAATATCAAAATCCGCCAAGTGTCCATTTGAAACGATTGGATATTTGTATTGTGTGATCTGATAGCCTTTTGGAATATCAGGATAGAAATAGTTTTTGCGATCGAATTCAGAAAAGTCTGCAATATCAGCACCTATTGCAAGGCCGACTTTGATGACATTTTCAATTGCCTTTTTGTTTGGTACTGGAAGTGTGCCCGGATGCGCCATACAGACCGGACAAATGTTCACATTCGGACGAGTTTCGTCTGCGTCGTTTTTGCACGAACAAAACATCTTCGAATTGGTTTTCAATTCTGCGTGTACTTCGATTCCGATGACTGGGTAATATTCGTTCATAATTTATAGAGAAATTATAGCAAAGAAAATGGTTTTTGGCTTTGTTTGACAAATAATTATAATACTATATAATATATACAGTGTTTAATTGGTTATTTTTATTCCTTTATGGGACTAAAAATAACCAATTAAACTAAAGTACATTATGCATTTATTAGAAATTTTAAAAACGAACGGAACAGGTCTATTACAAGGACTCTGCCGTCCAAAAGAATATGATTCTTTTCCAGAAATTCCCAAATTGTTAACAGGAAATCAAAATACTGACCCTGCAAATATACAATTTTCCCTTAATGAGAAATACTTAGGAGAGTGTGAAGTTAAATTTACAGCACTCCATAGTGATGATTTAGGTGCTGTAGCAATATCTACAGATGAAAAAATTTCTTTTGATTTTACATGGGAAAACGATTGTAGTGATCATTGTTACTTTAAAGCAACACTGTCTCAATCAAATAGAAATTAATATAATCCCATATTTAAAAGCCCGCCGAATGCGACGGGCTTTTTTTATTTATCCATTTTTTCTTAAAACACCGATCAGTTCGTCAGAGAATTTTTTGACTGATTCGTCATCAAAGAGTGACACAACAAATACTGGTTTGCCGAGCTTTGAAAATTCTTTTTCAGTACTCTTGATTGTCGCTTCATCGGTCACGTCAGTTTTTGTTAGAAGAATTATTTCATCTTTTGCATCAAGTCCGTTTGCGTATTGTTCCAATTCTTTACGAATCTGTTTGTATGTTTCCATCATATGTTCGTTTTCGAAAGAAACAAGGTGTACCAACATTTTTGTGCGTTTGATATGGCGGAGGAATTTTGTTCCAAGTCCTTTCCCTTCTGAAGCACCTTCAATCAATCCTGGAATATCTGCAAGAATGTATCCATAGAAATCTCCCAAGTTCGGATCAAGTGTCGTAAATTGGTATGAACCAATTTTTGCTTTGGCATTAGTTAGTGCATTCAAAAGAGATGATTTGCCAGCATTTGGTAATCCAACAAAACCAACATCAGCAAAAAGTTCAAGTTCAATATGAAAATCTGCTTCGTCACCTTCTCGTCCAGGAGTTGCACGTTCGGGAGTAGTGTTGGTTGATGATTTGAAATGTTCATTTCCGAGTCCGCCTTGCCCACCACGAAGCACGATAACTTTTTCATTTTCTTTGAGTACGGTAAAAGAGAAACTGGTTGTCTTGTTGGTCACAATAGAACCGACTGGCACATCGATAATGCAGTCTGCCCCATCAGAACCATGTTTACTACCACCCATTCCAGCTTCACCGTTTTCTGCTTCAAAACTACGCTTGGCTTTGTAACGAGCGAGAATGCTAACATCGCGAATACCGCGAATATAGACATCACCTCCACGTCCACCATCACCACCGTTTGGTCCACCTTTGTCGATGTATTTTTCTTGACGCCAACGAACAACACCGTTTCCTCCGGTTCCCGCTTTGGCACTAATTGTTACTTCGTCGATCAATTGCATAGTTTAAAGTCGTTAGTCTATTAGTCACTTAGTCGTTAGAATGTGAAAATCTATTTGCTTGTGTTTTTTATTAATACTCTAAGTATCTTAAGGATTTCAGTAAGAAGATTTTCAACATTTTCATACTTTTCTATATTACCATATTTTAATCTTTTTGCAATAGTAAGATGTGTTTCAATTTCTGCACCTGAAGCGAATGCGATTAATAAAAATCGTTTAAACTCAACTTCTCCTCCTCTCATCCTACCTTCTGCAATGTTTGCAGAAATAGAAACAGCAGCTCTTCTTGTCTGAGAAATCAATCCATATCTTTCATCTTCTGGAAAATCTTTGAGGAGCTCATAGACAGCAATAACAAGGTCTATACTTTTTTGCCAAACAATGAGATTCTTATAATTTTCATTCATATGTTTTTCTATATGACTAAGCGACTAACAGACTAATTGACTCCTATAAGTGCCTTAGTTGCTATCTGCATCGCACTTTCTTTTGTTTTGGTCACACATAAAAATCTGCAGTTGTGACAGAAAACAACATCAGAAACACCTGTCGTTTGTTCGAGTTCTTTTTCTTTCAAACCTGCCCAACTTTCAGGAAACTTTTTACGCGGAGTAAATTCATTATTTGAATCCTTAATAGTCTCTACTCGCCACCCTCCTCCTGTACCACTTCTCGGAAGCACCACAAACAACACTTCTGGTTTTTCAAGAAGCACTGAATTCAAATCATATCGCGAGACATATTCATCGAGTACCAAGATGCTTTTTTCTGGACTTGATTCAAACACAGACAAAATCATTTGTTTTTTTGTAATAAAACTGGTGGCTTTGCGAATTTCACCAGAGAGAATTTCTTGTGCGAGCGAAACTGCATTCATAAATGCTTTATATTTCTCTTTGTCTGTGGCAGTATCCAATGCTTCAATACTAGAGAGCACATCATTGATTGTGTATGGGAAAATACTTGCTTCTTTGATACAACTCATTCCATTGTCGATTGCATCGATCGGAAAAACGAGTCGCTGTTCAATCATACTTGCAACCTCTTCGTTTCCATTACACACAGATACTCCGTACTCTTTCCATACCAGACCAAACGATGCATACGGAATCGTATTTGTTCGAACACCTGCACCGCCAATTTGATGATGATCAAAACGGTTAATAGAAGCATCATACACACCACCGACATCAATTACGAAATCTGCTTTGTCTATTTCTTTTTGATCACGCGTACGAATGACACGAATAGCACCTTTCAAAAAAAGTGAAAGTGTGGCGCAAGCAAAAACATCATCTGCGTGATAACTACCATTGTGCACCGCGATTGTTTTTTTCAGAAACCACATAATTTATTATACGTATCATAACATAAAAAATACGGAACCTCTCGGGTCCGTATTTTGTTACTCATTATTTCTCCATTCTGCAATTGCTTTTGCCAAAGAAATGAGTAATCTTTGGACAATGATAAACAAGACGATGAAGAGTAGTACAAAAATAATAATTTTCCTGAAGTCATGACTGATATTCATTGCTGTGTAGGAGAAAAAATACCCAATTCCAAACAATCCAAAAGCCCAAACAAATAATGAAGAGAAATCAGCTTTCAGTACTTTTTTGAATGGAATTTTTGAATAGCCTGAAAAAATAAGGGTGAACATATGCAGTCCGAGTGTAAAAAATCGTGCTGCAAAAATAGACCAAAATGGCTTCCTTTCAAATCGCGGGAGAAAATAATCGATTCGCTTTTTGATCACCATAAAAAATCGATGCGCACCAAACTTACGCACCAGAAGAGACCCAATACCATATCCCAAAAAGAGTTTTGCAATTCCACCTAAAATAATGACAGCGAGTGTTACCGGAACTGAAATCGCACCCAAATGAGAAAGTGCGCCGGCAACAAGCACGATCACATCACCCTCTATAATGATACCGAGAACAATAACCGCGTAAGTAAAAAATTGGTGCGAACCAACAAGTGAAGTAAATTCGAACAAATGATGCATATTATTCACTATCACCAAAAATCTTTCCACCCAACCAGTTCACCACAGAGACAACGAGCGCACCCAAAATCGCAGCAGTGAATGTTGCAACAACAAACCCTGGAATGTATTTTGAAAGCAACCAAAAGATTGCACCATTAATGACAATACCAAAAAGTCCGAGTGTGAGTAAATTGATTGGCAATGTCAGTAGATTGATAATTGGTTTGATTACGGTATTGATAACAAACAAACATGCACCAACAATGAACGCAACCCAAAATGGATTAACGGTGACACCTTTGATGATGTATGGGGTTACAAAAACCGCGATTGATAATAGAAGAAAGTGTTTTAAGATACGCATAGCTAAAAAATTATACGAATAATGAATCGATGACTACTCTTATTATACATAAATATAATATTAATGCTTAAAATTTGAATGAAATTCAATGAAAAAATAAGTAATTTTGCGAGGCGTATATGACATACGGCGAACAAAAGACGAAATTTTTGAAGCAGAAGTTCGTCAAATTTTAAGCATTAAACAAACCGTCTATCACCTCCTTAACGGTACTGCCGTCTGCTTTACCTTTGAGCTCTACCATAACTTCTTTCATCAACAATCCTTTTTTAGTTGGATCAATCTCGCCCAGCTTTGTCATAATAGCTTTGACCTGTTGTTCAACTTCTTCTTTACTCATCATTGTTGGTAAAAATACTTCGAGCACTTTCAATTGTGCTTCTTCTTCAACAACCAAATCCATTCGTCCTCCTTTGGTAAATTGTTCGATGGAATCTTTGCGTTGTTTTGCAAGACGAGTAATTACTTTCAAACACTCTTCATCTGATAACTCTTCTTGTGGTTTTCTACCAGTTGCTACAAGTTCATTAGTAAAAGCAGATGACAACCCACGCATTACATCAAGACGGACTTGATCTTTTGCTTTCATTGCCTCCTTTATGTTGTTTTTTATATCTTCAAAAATCATATAGAAAAGTATATCAGAATATAGATAAACAGAGTATAGACTAGCGATTTCGCTCAATTAATTTATTTAACATTCTCATTATTTCTGATAATTTTTCATATAGTTCGATTTCCTCTTTTTTAGAAACATATTTTAATCTTTCAGCTATTTTTATTTGAGTATCTAGTTCAGCCAAAGACCCTAGTGACATAGTTAAAAAATGAGCGAAATCTTTTTGAGTATTACGACGACTTCCTTCAGCAATATTTGAAGGTACTGAAATTACAGCTCTTCGTATTTGAGATGTAAGTGCATAATCTTCATTCTTAGGAAATTTTTTAGTAATCTCGTAAACAAATATGACAAAATCCATACTCTTTTGCCAAACAACCAATTTTTCATAATCATGCATCTGCATATATACATATTGTATCCTCTATATTCTAAAATACTATACTCTGATATACTTTGTTTTATATGAATCTTATCTTTTTGGACACCGAAACAACCGGCATCGGACCCGATGATTATCTCTGCCAATTGGCATATAAGCATAATGACGAAGTTTTTTGCGAACTCTACAATCCTGGCAAGAAAATTCCTCCAGAAGCAAGTGCGGTGACACACATTTCAAATAAAATGATCGAGGGAAAACCCTCTTTTCGAGAAAGTGCCGACTATCAAAGAATAAAAAGTTTGCTTGAAAATCCTGAGAATATTTTTGTTGCTCACAATGCAAAATTTGATCTGATGATGATCAACAAAGAAGATATCATTCCCGCAAATGTGATCTGTACATTGCGTGTTGCTCGATATCTTGATCCGGAACACAAAATTCCACAGCACAAATTGCAATTCTTGCGATATTATTTGGAAATTGAAATCGAAGCACAAGCCCACGACGCACTCGGTGACGTACTAGTACTCGAACAACTTTTCCCTCGTTTGTATAAAAAAATCGCCGAAGAAGTTGGCGAAGAAAAAGCGTTGGAAAAAATGATTGAGGTCTCATCGCGACCATCAATGATGTATTCATTCTCTTTTGGTAAGCATCTTGGCAGAACAGTAGCTGAAGTTGCACAGATTGATCGTGGTTATTTGGAATGGCTGCTCGCTTCAAAAGAAAAAGATGCACCAGACGATGAAGACTGGATTTACACCCTGCGTCACCATTTAGGAAAATTAGTATAAAAAAATAAAAATCCTGTTTTCACAGGATTTTTTGGGAATTTACTCTTCCCATAGAATGTTGTTTTCTTCTTCGCGAATATAGGCATTGCCTAGTTTTTTCTTTTGTTTCAGTGGAAGATTTTCTTTAACGGTAATAATATTACCTGGACTTTTTATAACCAAAAGGTTCTTTAAATCCATATTGATAATTTTATTAAATACACGCTTGGCTTTTGCCATCCTTTCTTCATCCTCTTTCTTTTGACTCTCCTCGCCTTTTGGATATGTTTTCAATACACGAAGATTAAAATCAACAGCATACCAACTAATCCTTGTTTTAGTATAATCTGCAAACAGTGAATCTGTAAATAAAATTTTTGCAGTATATGAATGACAAGGGACCTTAATTTCAACCTCTTCTTCATTATCATACTCAACAGAAAAATCATTATTATTTTCAACCGGAATAGTGACTTCCATCGCCCTCGGTACAAACACATAATCCTGTGGAGACTCACGTTTTACCACTGGTTTCTTTTCTATTTGAGAAGAATCCACTGTTGTTTGATTTTCAGGTTCCTTGTTTTCTGAATTACAAGAAAAAAGGGATATTGTCAGCACTGATGCTAGTACCAATAAGAATAGTATATTTTTCATTTTTAATAACTTTTTACCGGTATCAATTTATCATATAAAACTTGTTTTGTCAACAAAAAAATCCCCCGCCATCATGGCAAGGGATACTACTTAGTTTTCAGGGAGAATTTCTAAGAAAAGATATTCGTCGTTGTATTGTTGTTCAAAATTTGATTTGTACACAGTACCGATGGAATCACCTTCTTCAAAAATTACAATTGGAATGGTTAGATTTTCATAACCATCCTCCTCCAACATTGAAATCTCGTTCAACAAAACAATCTTTTGATTTTTAGGAAAAAGAACAATATTCAGATCTTCTAGTTGCCTGAATTCATCAATCGAAAAAAATAGTGAGTTTCTCCGCTTTGAAAAAACAAGTGCATCATTAGCAGGAATAAAATGTTCTTTTTTAATTTTCAAAAAATTACATTGATATGATTTACCGGGTATCAATTTGGGTTTTAATTGAGGAAAAATTGAATCTAATTTAATAAAAAGACCCAAAGATCTTCCTATGATACCAATTTGATTTCCTGGTATTTCAATTTTTTGACTCAAAAACACTTCAAATCCTGAATGAATCAAGTCAACTGACTCAGGTATAAAAGATTTATCTTCTTTTATCATTTTTTATATACAATAATTATCCGATATATTTATAAACTAAATATATGAATTTGTCAATAAATTAGATATTTATTTCAGGTAGGTATTTACAACTGTGTTGATTTGCTCTTCAGTAAACGTCGTTGCATTCTTATCAATCGGCAGATTTTTCCATGGAGATTTTACTTTGTAATCATATTCACCAAAAATAATTACCGGCGTGCCGTTTTTGGCTACAGATTGTTTGTCAGACGAAAGCACCCATTGATCAGCCCAATTGTAAAAGAAGAGTGCATCTTCTTCACGCAAACGTACGCACGAATGACTGGCCGCATAACCCGGAAGTTCGTATTGGTGCATCGAAATTCCTTCGAGGTTTTGAAGGTTGAAATACCATGGCATTATCCATGTTGGATCAACAGTACTCGTAACTGACTTCCCTTTCCAATTCGTATGATACAACGCTGGCGGTGTCGGAGTAGATTTCTTGCCAGTACTAACTGGACCCCATCGAACAAGTACGCCGTTTTCATATACACCAAATGCTTGAATTTTTTGTGAGACTAAAATAATTTTTGGCACTACTTGCAGTGATTCCATCTTTTTTGGAAATGGTGAATACTCCATCCAATCAGTAAAACTATCCGGAACAGTGATTGTCATTCCTTTGCGGATGAATTTTTTATCAATGCGATTGAGTCCGAGTACAGTGATGAGATTTTCTTTGCCGACAACTGCAGTCAGTTCAGCCAGCGGTTTATCAGTCGCCAAAACAAGCGAATGATAGGTGATATCTTTTGGGATTTCTGGAACAACAATCGGTGCAGGAGTTTCAACTACTGATGAATTTGATTTTATCGTAGTTGGAGTATTTTTATAAAAAACAAAAAATCCACCGACAACAAGTGCGATGGCAGTAATTATTAAAATAGATTTCAAATGTGATTTCATTTTCACTTACTATAATGGAATAGAAAAATAAAGACAAGAAAAAGCGGTTCATTTCTGAAACCGCTTAAAGCCTGATGGTCTTGTACCCAATAAAGTAATTTTCTTTTGCACTGAAGATGATTGACTTAAATATTCCTTCTTAAAACCATCGTTAGACTGATTCTGTTTATTCGTATTTAAATAAAACCATACAACTAGAAATAAAGGTACTCCGATGTACAGTAGCTCGAAAAAACTCTCTAAACGACGACCGCCTATTTCATCTTCTCTGTACCAACGATCATATTCTTCTAGCCTTCTTTTTTCCATTTCTTCTTCTTTTGTCATTTTTATATAAATTAATTTGGTTGCTTCAAATTCCGTAAAGAAACTGAAGTAACCAATTAATCTATAATTCAAAGAACTTTCTACTCCTACATAATAACATATTATATGTACATTTGTCAATAGTAAAAGACCCTTATAACAAAGGGTCTTTTACTATTGCTTTCTTATATTATTTACTGAGATACTTCCCCATAAATTCCTCCTTGAATTCTATAAATCGATCTTCCAAAATCGCTTGGCGCATATCGGCAACGAGATGGTTGATGAAGTAGAGATTGTGAAGTGAGCCCAAAATTCCAGCTAGCATTTCTTTGCTGTGATACAAGTGAGAAATATATGCTCTCGTATATCCCGTGCGAGCCAACGGGTCTGATGCAGACCCTGCCTCTAACGGGACAGGATTCTTACAAACAGGACACCCGCATTCACTATCAATTGGACCCATATCATCACGAAATAGCGCGTTCTTGATATTGATTTTCCCTGCATGAGTATAGAGTGTTCCGGTGCGTCCGTTACGAGTTGGTGCAACACAATCAAACAAATCAACACCATTTTCTACTCCAAAGAATAAATCTTCCGGTTCACCGATGCCGAGCAAATGACGAGGTTTTCCTTCGGGCAATACTTCGTTTACCCATTTGACCGCTGTATGCAAATCATTTTTATCAAAAGACCCTCCAATACCAAAACCATCAAACATTTTTCCATCTTCGGTTTTCATATCTGCAATAACTTGTGCGGATTTTTTGCGAAGCGACTCACTGCGTCCACCTTGAATCACACCAAAGAGTGCTCGCTCTTCCCCGCTTTCATCCAACAATCTGTGATGACGTTCCAAACTTCGCTTCGCCCAACTATGTGTACGCCCCAGTGCTTCTTCTTGATAACGTTCGGTATCAAGTGGTGATGTACATTCATCGAATGCAAAAATAATATCGGCACCAAGATTGTGTTGGATCTCCATCGATTTTTCAGGAGTAATGTAATGAAGTGATCCATCGATATGCGAACGAAATGACACACCGTCGTTTCCGATTGTTGCAAGTCGTGGCACACCATCATCTGCCGATGAACGTTCTGGAATTTGCACGCTCGGGTCTTCGGGATGAAGCAATTTCGAAATACCTTTACCGTATGCGACACCCAAAGAAAAAACTTGAAAGCCACCAGAGTCGGTCATTGATGGGCCTTCCCATTGCATCATCTTTGGAAAACCGCCGAGCATTTTGACTCGTTCATCTCCTGGTTCCAAATACAAGTGATAGGTATTTGCGAGCACTACTTGCGAACCAGCGAGTTTGATCATTTCTGGAGTCAGTCCTTTGACGGTTCCTTTTGTACCAACGGTCACAAAAGCTGGTGTCAGAATCGTGCCGTGTGGAGTTTCAAGTTCTCCTGCACGTCCGAGTGCGTTATCTAATTTTTGGGTAATTTTAAATTTCATATTATTGAATTTCTATGGTTACAAAATGAAGCGAACCAATATTCACCGGAGCACGAGCAAGTGTCAACTTGAAAGATTCGTGTTGATTGGAAACAATCCCTCCAACTTGTGCAATCGGATATGAGTGCAGTGCTGGCAGAACCAATGTCATACCATTTTGTACGGTCATTCCCCGGGGTACAACAAATTCAAATGAACCACCACCTTTTCCTTTAACTGAAAAAACCGTTCCGTTATCTACAAGCAGTGCATCAAATTGATTTCCTGATGCAGAAAGTAGTGCAACTTGTGCACTATGTTCATACAAGGAAGTGACCTTTCCCAAAACAATTTCACCAGAAAGTACCAAATCACCTTCTTTGATTCCATCAGCACTTCCAACATCAATTGTCAGTGAGTCATACATCGAAGCGGTGTTTGATGAAAGCACAGTCGCCAATATTCTTTTTTTCACACTAGTACGTCCGAGTGTTTTCTTTAGTGAAGTATTTTCTTCTTGCAAGACTACGTTTTCTACACGAAACGAATCGAGTTCAGTAATTTTATTTTTGAGTGCATCATTTTCATGCTGTAAAGATTTTTTTGAAAGAAAAAAACTTTTTGTGTTATGCAAACTTCCACCAATCGCATTCTTGACTTTGTATACCGGAGAAAAAATGGTCAAGAAAAATCCACCAACATTAGCGCGGAATGATGGAAATACCATTGTGCACACTACCAACAAAGCAAAAAATCCCGCGACAATGAGCGGTGTTTTTTTGGATGGAGTATTTTTTTTGTTAGCGTGGAACGGAAGCATGATGACCTTCTATTAAAAATGATTTATATCGTTCAATGTCTTCAAGTATTATACCAGTTCCGCGAGCAACAGCAGTCAGTGGTTCTTCGGCAACATACACCGGTAGATTGAGTGTCTCACCAAGCAAGGTAGAGAGTCCTTGAATATGCGCACCGCCACCGAGCAACACAATTCCTCGTTGCAAAATATCTGCCAAAATTTCTGGTGGTGTTGTTTCGAGTGTTTCTTTGACGGTATCAACAATTTGTAAAATAGACGGCATGATAGCTTCACGAACATCAGTATCAGTAACGATAACTTCACGTGGCAAACCGGTGAGCAAATCTCGTCCACGAACTTCAGCCTCCATAAAATCTCCTTGAACAACAGAACCAATCGCCATCTTCACTGCTTCAGCAGTTTTTTCTCCAACCAACAATTTGAATTCTTCTTTCAAATACGTTGTGATGTCGGTATTCAATTTGTCTCCAGCGATTTTCAAATTTTTTGAATGAACGATTCCACCTGACGCAATAACTGCCACATCAGTCGTACCACCACCAATATCAACAACAACAGAACCAACAGGATCTTCGACTGGCAAATGAATGCCGATAGCGCCGGCAACTGGTTCTTCAACAAGAAATACTTCGCGTGCGCCGGCACTTTTGGCTGCGTCATACACCGCACGAGCTTCAACGTTGGTAATACCTGTCGGCACACCGATGACTACACGCGGTTTGAAAAATTTCTTTGACATTCGATCTGCTTTGCCGATCAGATATGACAGCATTTCTTCAGTTACTTCGAAATCAGAAATAACTCCATCAACAAGCGGACGAATTGTTTTCAAGTGAGCAGGAGTTCGTCCCATCATTTGTTTGGCTTCTGCACCAACAGCAACAATCACACCAGTTTTTATATTGAGCACAACGACTGATGGCTCATTGATGACAATGCCGTGCCCTTTCAAATACACCAACGTATTTGCGGTTCCCAAATCGATTCCTATTTCATTTGAAAATACCTTGTAGAGCTTTTGGAACATAGTAGATTAGTAGGCTTTTGCAAAGAGCACTTTTTTAGTTGATGAATTACCTGATTTAATACACACACCTGATTCATCTGCGCTGTCAAATGGAATACAGCGAATCGTTGCACCTGTTTCTTCTTTGATTTGTTTTTCTGTTTCTGCTGTACCGTCCCAGTGAGCTAGTACAAACTGACCTTGTTCAATTGCAGACACAAAAGCATCCCAACTATCAACAGTAACTTTCTTTTCAACTAGTCGGTCTTTTGCAATTTGTAAAAGATTTTCTTGGATTGTACTCAAAAGTTCTGTAACTTTTTGCTGTAGTTCATTTAGAGGTGTTACTATTTTTTCTCCAGTATCACGACGAACAAGAACACAACTATTATTTTCTATATCTTTTGGTCCGTATTCAATACGTAGTGGCACACCTTCTTTTTCCCATTTGAAATATTTTTCCCCAGGACGAAGCTGTGGACGAGCATCAACGGTGACACCAAATTCATATGTCGCTTTCAATATTGTTTCAAGTTCTCTCGCCTTCTCTACAATCGCATCGTGATTTGATTCATTGGTAATTGGAACAATGACTATCTTGATTGGCGCAATATTTGGAGGTAGCACCAAACCTTTATCATCACTGTGCGTCATAATCAAACCACCAATTGAACGTGTTGAAAGCCCCCAACTTGTTTGATGTCCGTATTCAAGCGTATTTTGTTCATTCAAAAATTGTACGTTGAATGCTTTGGCGAAATGATCTCCAAGATTGTGTGACGTTGCGATTTGCAACGCTTTGCCATCTTGCATCATCGCTTCACAAGTATATGTTTTGAGTGCACCAGCAAATTTTTCACTTTCTGATTTTACTCCAGGAATAACTGGGATTGCCATATACTTTTCAAAAAAGTTTTTATACACATCAAGCATTTCACGAGCAAAAGCATCTGCCTCTTCAGGAGCCTGGTGCACAGTGTGACCTTCTTGCCACAAAAATTCTGTTGTACGCAAGAAAAGTTTTGTACGCATCTCCCAGCGAATGACGTTTGCCCATTGATTGATAAGTAGTGGTAAGTCGCGATATGAACGGACCCATTTTGAAAAAACATCATACATGATTGTTTCTGATGTCGGACGAAGCACGTATGACTCTTCCAATTTTTCACCTCCTGCGTGAGTAACTACTGCCACCTCTGGAGCAAAACCTTCAACGTGACTTTCTTCTTGTTTCAAAAGACGTTCAGGAATAAGCATCGGAAAATATGCATTACGAACTTGTTTTTTCTTGAACTCAACATCAAGCACTTTTTGAATACCTTCCCAAATTGCATAACCATTTGGTTTGATAATCATACAGCCTTTAACCGGAGAGTGTTCGGCAAGGTCTGCAGCTCCAATTACATCCAAATACCATTCATTGTAATCAGTTGCTCGTGGAGTAATTGTTTTTTCGTAACTTTTTGCGTTTTTTGAGTCTTCCATATAGCTCTATCGTACGCCAAAATTGGCTTTTTTACAATATAAAACAAAAAGAAAGACCCCCTTTAAGGGGTCTTGGTTTTACTTTTTAGAAACGAGTGTTTTTTCAACAAGTCTATTGATAATAGCTCTGGATTCTTTTTTGAAATCATTCCATTGGTTTTTATTAATATCATTGGCTTCTATGAGAAAATCTGAAAGCACTTTCAACCAAAACTCAGAGGAGTGAATGGCCTTGTTTCTGCAAAAATAAAAGTTGTCATTAAAAATATTTGGATGCTTGTATTTCCTGACATCTTTTCCTTGCATCAAATCTTTTGTGTAATTTAGATTACTCTCAAATTTTTTTAGCAATAAACCAGTCAAGTCCTCAAATTGAGTATTGATACTTTTCATGTATTGATCGAGATGATCAACCATTTTAGTTTTCAATGCTGTAAATTTCAGAGCAACACTGTTGAGATTTTTTTCATAGAGTTTATCTAATTCTTTTTTTGCTTCAGTGATATCATCACCATACTTTCCATAGAAAGTGGTGTTTTTCCAATCTTCATAAAAATCTTTAAAAGCCATTTTGGCTTTTTGTTCCAAATCATCAAAAACTGCTTTAAATTCATCCATATGTATTTGTATTATTACTTATCCGAAAAAGACTATACCACACAATATACGATAAGACAAACTATTGATACTTCTGCAGAAAAATGGTACTATCAGCACTATGTTCATGAGGGATTAGGTCTCCCTTCGATATGCTGAAAATGCTTAAAAATGAACATTTTATTTAATTAATATTTTTTACACTATGTCAGAAATTGACCACATGTTTGAAGCAGGTGTTCACTACGGCTACTCACGTACTCGTAGACACCCAACAACTGCTCCATTTATTTACACTACAAAAAACCGCATCGATATCATCAATCTTGAAGATACCGAAGCACAACTAGAAAAAGCAAAAGCTTTTGTCAAAGAATTGAAAGCAACTGGCAAGAACATCCTTTGGGTTGGTATCAAGCCTGAAGCACAAAAAGTAATTGAAGAAACAGCATTGACTCTCGGTATGCCTTACGTAAACGAACGTTGGGTTGGGGGAACGTTGACTAACTGGGTAGAAATCAAACGTCGCGTGAACGAATTGAATTCTTTGAAAGAAAAGAAAGCAAACGGCGAACTTGAGAAATACACAAAGAAAGAACGTTTACTTATCGACCGAAGTATTGCTAAAATGGAGAAGAACTTCTCAGGTATTTCAGCAATGACTCGCCTTCCAGATGCAGCTATCGTTATCGATCCAAAGCGTGAATACATCGCAGTGGAAGAATTGAACAAAGCTGGTATTCCGATCATCACTCTTGCAAACACAGACTGTAATCTTACTGGTTTGAAATATCCTATTGTCGGAAACGACGGTTCACGTTCAAGTGTTACTTACATCGTAAATGCACTTAAAGAAGCTTACAAAGCTTAACAGTTCCATACTTTATTAGTTCTTAAATTACATATATCTATGAGTAACATTTCAGTTGACCTTATCAAGGAATTACGAGATCAAACCGGTGTCGCAGTAATGCAATGCCGTAAAGCTTTGGAAGAAGCTGGTGGTGATATCGAAAAAGCTCGAATCATCTTGAGTAAACAATCAAGTGCTGCAGCTGAGAAGAAAGCTGACCGTGCACTTGGTGATGGACTCGTTGTGGTGAAGCAAGACGGAAACAAAGCAGTGATGCTTGTCCTCTTCTGCGAAACTGACTTCGTTGCAAAAAACGAAGAATTTATTGCAGCCGCAAACAAGCTTGGAGAAATCGCTCTCGCTGAAGGTGAAGATGCTATGCGCGCACAATCAGGAGAAATCATCAATCCATTGATTCAAAAAATTGGTGAAAATATGCAAGTTGGTTCTGTATACACATTCGACAATGGTACTATCGGTAGCTATGTTCACAATGGACGTAATGCTTCTGTAGTAGTACTCGAAGGTGGTGACGAATCTCTTGCAAAAGATATCGCAATGCACATCAGTGCGATGAAGCCTCACTTCGTAAAGAAAGATGACATTACTGAAGACGACAAAGTCAAAGTAACTGAAGTATTTCAAAAAGAAGTTGATGAATCTGACAAACCAGCAGATATGAAAGCAAAAATCCTTGAAGGAAAATTGTCTGCTTATTTCAAAGAAAAAATTCTCTTGGAACAACCGTTCATCAAAGACCCTAATATGACTATCGGTCAATTAGCATCAAGTAAAGGTGCAACTGTTGTTCGTTTCGAACAATTTAACTTCTAATATATGTATCTAGTAATTATTCTTATCATTTCATCTATCTCACTCTTTTTGTTTCTTGCGTACAAAGCATGGGAATACAAAGCTGGTCCGGAAGCGAAACACGAGAGAATGATTATCGACAGAAAAGTATTGGAATATGTTTTGAGATCAGTATTGTTGTCACTCAAAAATCACATCAGAGATTTCTTGATTTGGTTGACGAAGGTGAAATTCAAAATAAGTACAACGTTTGGAACTTTTTTCAAAGAACGATTTCCAAAAGTATATGCTTTGTTCTCTACCAAACACGCAATACAACTTGCGCAAGAAAGTGAAAGCAAATCAACATCATACTTTTTCAGAACCGTTGCTGAATATAAGTACAAAATAAAAAAGACAAAACAAGCGCTTCATAAAGAAGCCGAGGAAAAAGCCCTTGAAGAGGAGATCGAGAAAGAAACAACAAACACCGAACAAGAAGACTAACCAAAAGAAAATCCCCATACAGGGATTTTCTTTTTACTTCTTAACCCTCCAAGACCTACCCTTTCCTTTATTTAAACTTTTAAAATTTGGAGTAAGTGCGTGGCAATTTGGACAAAGCAACCTCAGGTTATTTTCTTTATTATTGATTGAATTACCGTCAATATGATCAATTTCAAGTGGAACATTTTTTGTAACTTGATTACGTTTCTGCCATCCACACAAAGAACATTTTTCTCCGTGTTTTTCTAAAAAATATCGTTTTAAATGTTTTGATATATTCTTTGTTGTGGTTTTAATTTTATTTAATTTCCATTCTTTAATATACAAATTATATTGAAAATCTTTTTGACATTTATTAGAACAATATTTAAGCTGAGAACGTGTTTCAAGTTGCTTATTACAATTGGAACAAATTATACTTTTCATACAATTAGTATACCAAATATTATTCACTCGAAGGTATGCATATCTATACATAACCGCTCAAAACAAAAAACAACATCAATTGATGTTGTTTTTTGTTTTGAGCCGCTTCTCGGACTTGAACCGAGGACCTTCACTTTACAAAAGTGTTGCTCTACCAACTGAGCTAAAGCGGCTGATTTTTCCTACAAAGAAAAATCATGTCGGAAGAAATTCTTAGGCGAAGCCTGATAATTTTTCCGACTAATTTTCTTACAGGGAAATACTTTTTGGTCAAAATTTTCCGACCAGAATTTTTCCTATTGGTATTAGGCTGTTCTAAAAGTACCAAATAAATATATCACATCCACCAAATTTTGCAACAAAAAAAACCCCTTTTAAGGGGGAGACTTTTAGTCTGTTTCGGTTGCATCGTAATCGCTCGAGGTACGTTCCAGTAAATCTTGTAATGCTTTTTGCTCTTCTTTTTTCTTATTAAGAAACAATTGTTCTATATCCTTTTGGGCTTCTTTTTTATACACATCAATTCGAATAAGGTGTGCTGAAAAAATGAACGAACATAGAGCCAAGATACTCGAAAAAATAATACGAACGCCCACCACTGTGACTAATTCAATTTCCCATAAAACAAAAAGATACAGTAGTAGTACAACCAAACAATCAATAGACCATTGGCTCATCTTTTTTGCAAAAAAGATGATCGGACTATTGATACTGTCCAGCAATTGATCCGATAGATCATCGAGCTCTTTGTTTGGTTTGTCAGCAAAGCAAAAACGAGAAACCATTCTTTCTTCTTCTATTTCAGCAAAATCACAGAGAGTTTTTTTATAAGCTTTCGGTGGCAATAACACCATCTGTGTAAACAAAAAGCCTACAAGCATAACAAAAGCAATATGTAGCATATAATTAGTGTACGAGTTTTTTCCTCAAAAACAATACACTATTGGGATGAAATTTTCAAGCTACGCATCACCTTCTATTTCCTGTCCCACCACATATTCGCACCCTTCATTCCCTACCAAAGCAGTATGTTTGACTCCAACAGGTACTTCAATAAACTCACCTGGACCAAGTGTTTGTTCAATCCCACCTGAGAATATTAGAGAACCTTTAGTTACATAAAAAGCTACTCTGCCTTTGTGGCTATGTTCTTCGTATACAGTCCCTGGTTCATCCGTCCATTCGTACACAATGAGGAATCCCTGGTCTGTTAGGTTTTGTTTTAATAATTCTTTATCCATAAATTTATTTTACAGAATATTAGTACCTCGTTACATCATTATTTTTAAGTTTCGACAAAATTGGATTTGGAACATTCTCTAGTACTTTTTTTACTTCTGCGTCAGAAATGATCGTTCTTATAAATGCAACTATTTATTGCAATAATTCTTCTTCATAGGTATTTTCAACAAGCGCAAAACGAACGGTATTTTCTTCATCTTGTGCATTTTCTGCAAGTAAAACGATATCATTTTCTATAGCAAATTTACGAACTGTTCCACGGAATTTTACTCCGATAAGATTAGCAGAGACACTGTTTACTTGATATATATCCCAATAAGTCATAATCCTATTCTACATCAAAAGTACCTTTTACCAATTCTAAAAATTGTCCGTGGGTTTCCGGTTTGTTTTCGTAGTGCATCGAAATAATCTTTCCGATCTTTTCGAATTTTTGAGCAAAGTCAAATGCTTCTTCTGGGCCAAAAGTATAAAATGTTCCGACAGGCAAAAGAAGATAGTCAACTACTAGTTCTGACACGTCGATTTCTGATTCATAGAACATATCACCGGCAAAATAAATATTTTGATCATCAACATTAATCAAAAATCCATAATTTTCAGTAATCGGAACAGTTAGATTAGGGCCGTGATCTACAGAAAATACTTGTAGGGTAAAATTTTCATCTTCATATTCTGCCTCAGTTGAAATAATACACATATTACTAGCTATCACCGGCTTATCAGCAGGTGAAGCTGTTACTACATCTATAATACTTTGTTCGTGCAGAACATCGTAACAATTTCTAGGTAACAATATTGTTTTTGGATTAAGTTTCTTTATTTGTTCTATAGAAAAGTGGTCACCGTGAATATGAGAAATAAGCATCGTGTCACAACTTATTCCGTCCAATTTTTCCAATGGAGTTTTGTTGCCAATATCAATCGCCAGACGAAAACCTTTTTCACTTTCTATAATGAAGCCTGATTGTTCAAATTTGGTTATTTTCATTACTTATTTCTTCGTTGAAGTTGCACTTGTTGCCTCCGCGTCTTTTTTCATTTTAACAAGCGTTGGAATCAATTTTTCGATATCTGCAACAGATTTGAAGCCAGTCACTTTTGTTTTGTCATTGATGACCAAAGTCGGAAGTTCTGTGTCTTTGATATCGTAAATACGGAGGAGTGCATTTGATGCAGAAAGATCGAGGTTGTAGTCGAATGAATACACGCGCAAATCTGGATATTTACTGCGGAGTTCGGTCAACACATATCCTTGTTTGGTACAAAGTGTACAGTTTTCAGCGGTGGTATAAAAATAGAACACTGTTGGTGTACGTTTACCACAACGTTCTCCAATCTTTTTTGAAAGCAGGTAGTCTTTGATTTCAAGCAACGTATAGTACTTTTTCAATTCAATAACTTCATCACTATATTTCAAATTTTGTTCACTGTAGGCAATCTTATCAGCAATTGAATTCAATTCGTCTGACAAATTTCCCTGTCCAATATCTTCACAAGAAAGCTCTGAAAGCAATGAGTATTGCGTTTCTGAAGAGAGAATATCTGTCGCGATTTTATCTTGAACAGTGCGGATCGATTGCAGTTTTTTGTCAGTAAAAAACCCAGAAAGTGCCCCTGCAATGAGGAACAACAAGATAGTAATAACGAGCACGATGATGTATTTTTTCCAATCTACTTTGTTTTGCATAAAATTCATTTTAACATTAATTCTGGTATTTTCTAACTGACATTACGCTCCCCTGTCCAACTTGATTCTCTAGACCAAATAGCGTTCCAAACTGACTTGAGAAGCCACACCGGCGCCACCACAGAGTAAATGATGACAAAAAGGAAGATATCCCATGAGAGCTTCTTTCGTCCTGGAATCATCGAACGTCCATTGATCAGTGAGAAAATGACGAGTGTGTACAAAAGAACTGAAATGAATACTGCCATCTTGGTACTGAAATAAAAGAAGTCGAAAGATACGGTACTAAATGAAAATGACAATCCAGTTGTATTGATTTGCACAGCTTTGTGTTCAATATATTTCGCCCATTGATAGAACGTGAAAGACAACATAATAATCGTTGCTGAAATCGAAATCATTCCAGACGGAATTGTAAAGAGTCCGATGTTGCCATATTTTGAACGAAAGATTAATTCTTTGTAATCGATTGCATTCTTGATGAATCCATAAATCCATCGCACACGTTGGCGATATAATTTTGGAATTGTATTTGGACTGTTGGTGAAGACATACGCATCTGGTGCGTGTTCGATTTTGTAGCCATGCTTTTGCATACGAAGTGCAATCTCTTGATCTTCGGTATTGTGAGCTTTGCGATACGGACCAAGGTTCTCGAACACTTCTTTTCGAAAGATTGAAAACGGACCAGGGGTCACGTGAATAGCTCCGTTGAATGCGAGCATTTTCTTCATATAGTGCCCCATATCATATTCCACTGCTTGAGCGTACTGTATGAGCGTTTTTGGGTCACGTACGACGATTGATGGAGCGACTGCCATCGTATCTTTATCATCAAAATACGTCATAATTCGTTTCAATGCTTCTGGGTGCACTGATGAGTCAGCATCAAGACAACCGACAAAGTCAGTCGTCAAAGATGCGAGTGCATGATTGAGTGCAGTATGTTTGCCACCATTTTCTTTGGCAAAAAGTGTGATTTGTGGGTGACCGGCAAATTTACTTACCACATCCCAAGTACCATCTTTTGAACCGTCATCAACAATACTGATTTTGAGTTTATCTGCTGGATATGAAAGCGAAAGAATTGAATTGATTGTACCCTCAACGGTTTTTTCTTCGTTGTAACAAGGCACGACAATAGTCACACTAGGGTAAGTAGTAAGTTCAATATGTTCGGTGCGAATAAGAATATCTTTGCGACGTTCAAAAAAGGTCACCAAAAAGAAGACTTGGACGTAAACCGCCAAGAAAGCAATACAATAAAAAATGGTCGTTATGACCTGTTCCATAGAGCTAAAATACCATAAAAAGAGGTTATTTTCAATGCACACAACAGTACATATACACCTTGTTAAGAAATCAAATATGCTAAAATAGTCCATATGGAACAAAACAAAACACAAGACAATTTGTCTAAAACTATCGTGCTCGTCGTACTTATTATTCTTGCGCTGGTTATTTATAAGTCACCCAAGCTTCCACCAAAAGTCACCAAGCCAGCTGATACTCAAACACAAACAGCAAACACGGCAGACATTTTGAAATTGCGAAGTGATGACTATGCAAACGGAATCACTGCAAGTGCACAAGTTACTATTATCGAATATTCTGATTTGGAATGTCCTTTCTGCCGACTCTTCCACGGAACATTGATGCAAGCAATGCAAAAATATCCAGGAAAAATCGTATGGGTATACAGAAATTATCCAATTGAAAGTTTGCACAAAAAAACAAGATTTGAAACCAATGCACTAGAATGTATCGGCGGAATCGGAGGGAATACTGCTTACTGGAATGCGTTGAATGAGATCATGGCAACAACAAAATCAAATGACGGACTTGATTTGAGCACTATTCCAACTATTGCAAAAAATGCTGGTGTGTCACAAACAGATTTCGAGCAATGTATGACAAACAAAACCTATGACGCAAAAATAATGGCACAAGTAGCTGAAGTACAAGCGCTTGGTGTACAAGGTACTCCATTCTCTATCGTCATCAATAATGCCACTGGCGAAACAACTCCAATAATGGGATATCAAAAGTTTGAGAAATTTGATGAGACGCTGCAAAAAATAATTAAGAATTAGTAATTAATAATTACGAATGAAAAACAAAAAGAGCGGAACCCGAAGGGTTCCGCTCTTTTTGTTTATTAAAATATATTAGTCGAAGTATCAAAATTTAAGAACAAAATTTTGATATTGTGACGTCACTCAGACGCTGTGAATGTATGAACATTCACACGCTCCCTCTTACAGAGGCTGTACACCTTTTGGATACTTTACTTCGCTATGCTCGTAAAGATATCACAAAAGCTTCTTCATCTTAATCCCATTAAGATGAAGCGTTAGTCAAAATAGTTCCTCAATCTCATAATCTTTTCATTGTGTCGCAATTTGTCATGCACCTTTGCTTCAATTTGACGGATACGTTCACGAGTGACAGCAAACTCTTTTCCAACTTCTTCGAGTGTGTGTTGTACACCATCGAGTAGCCCATAACGCATTTCCAAAATCTTTTGTTCTTTTGGAGAAAGTTCTGCCAATACTTCACGAACTTGGTCTTGCAAGATTCTTCGAGAAGATTCTTGGTCAGGACGAAGGATCTTATCATCAGCGATGAATTCGCCGAATGTTGATTTGTCTTCATCGTCACCGATTGGTTGTTCGAGTGAACGAGTTTCTTGATTGATTTGTTCGATTACGTGAATCTTTTCTACATCAAGATCCATTTCCATTGCGACTTCTTCAGCCAATGGTTCACGCCCCAAATCTTGTGTCAAACGACGAAGTACTTGTTTGTATTTTGAAATCGTTTCAACCATGTGCACCGGAATACGAATCGTTCGAGATTGGTCAGCCAATGCACGAGTGATTGATTGACGAATCCACCAGGTCGCATAGGTTGAGAATTTGTAGCCTTTTGTCCAGTCGAATTTTTCAACGGCCTTGAAGAGACCGATGTTCCCTTCTTGAATCAAATCAAGCAGTGTTAGATCTGCACTACGGTTTGAGTATTTCTTGGCGATAGACACCACGAGACGAAGGTTTGCACGAGCAAGCAACGTCTTGGCTTCAATGTCTCCTGCTTCGATGCGCTTCGCCAATTCTTTTTCTTCATTTGAATTGATCAATGGATATTGACCAATTTCCTTCAAATAAATTTGAATTGAATCATATGCAGAATCTTTGTATCTTCCGACTTCTTTGAGCTCATTAACAGCTGCATCGATATCAAGCAAATTTCCACCTTCAAGAATATCAATACCTGCGACTTGCAACTTTTCATACAGTTCATCGAGGAACAATACATTTTGTTCAATCGTTGGAAATGTTTTCAAAATTTCGTCATAGGTAATGAATCCACGCTTCTTACCTTTTGCTACCATTTCATCTGCTTTTGCAACCAAATCTTCACCTTTTTTACCTGGCTTTGTAACAGCTTTGACAGCAGGTTTTGCAACTGGTTTTGATGAAACTTTCTTAGGAGCTACTTTTTTTGTAGGTAAAACTTTTTTCACAACAGTCTTTTTTGCTACAACTTTTTTGGTTGCTTTTGGAGCAACTTTTTTCTTTGTAACGACTTTTTTAGGAGCCACCTTTTTGGTCACCTGTTTGGTGTTTTTTGATGGAGCCTTCTTCGATTGTGTTTTTGTTTTTTTATTATTCATAATTATTATGTATGTCCTTTTACTATACCTCGTGACGCTTATTTTTCACAAGGTCAAGAGATTGAATAACTCGATTATATTCTCCTAATAAAGACTCATCACTACTGTTACTTTTTATTGCTTGTTTGAGCAGGATACTTTTTGCAACCAATCGTTCTTCGGCAATAAACAAGATTGATTCTTTTAATGCGTTTGGAAGAACGTTTTTGTTTGTACTAAATTCCGCTTCACTAATCAACACTTCTTTTTCATTTTCAAATGTTGAAAGAAATTCTATTACATCACTATCCAAAAACGTTTTCATCAATTCGGCAACAGCATCTTTTTTGACCATCTCCAATTCTTCGTTCCAAAAAAGATATCCTGCAAGTATCCGTTCTCGGTCAATTGATGACAACTTTTTTCGTTCATCAATCTTAGGAGCTGTCGGTGTACTTGGTACAACATATTCGTTGATAACTTGTACGATATCTGCATCAGACAAATCAACAGCACGGGCTAATATATTCGTATAGTGTGCCCGCTCCATCGCCCCTGGAATTGTTCTCACATACGGAACAATTTTGCTTGCAACATATTTTCGAAGCTCATGAATATCTTTGATTGATCCTTTTGCAAAATCAATCAACGCATCAATCACTGGTCGACTCGCATCAATCAAAGAAACAAACGCTTCTTTGTCTGCGATGACCATATCAGCTGGATCTTTGCCATCTTTGAGAAAAACTACTTTTGTATCACATCCAAGTGAAAGTGATTTCATAATACTTTTTTCAGAAGCAGCCATTCCTGCTGTATCACCATCGAAACAAAAAACAATATTATCCGTGAAGCGTTTGAGTAGATTGATGTGATTGTCAGTCAATGCAGTTCCTGAAACACCAACGGTTTCTGTTAGCCCTGCTTGATGACACAAAATCACATCCATTTGTCCTTCGACTACCACTGCTCGTTTTTTCAAACGAATATTATTTTTGGCTTTGTCATACGCAAACAAGATGTCTGATTTATGGAACAACGCCGTTTCGGGAGAATTCACATACTTGGCCGGCGTGTTTCCGGTCGAAACACCAGAGACAACGAGGGCCGGAAGAATGCGTCCAGTAAATGCAACGACACGACCTTGTGTATCTGCAATCGGAAACATAATTCTTCCACGAAAACGGTCATAAATTCCCTTTTCAGTTTTGATTGCGAGTCCTGACAAAACGAGTTGTGCATCGGTATAACCTTTGCCTCGCAAATAAGTTGTCAGTGCACGCCAATCATCTGGTGCATAACCAACAGAAAACTGTTTGATTGTTTCTTCTGTTAATCCTCGTTCTTTGAGATACGTTGCAACATCAGTATTCAAATTGCCAACAAAGAAATTTGTCGCTTCTTCCAAAATACTAAATAAGTTTTTTGAATCGTCAGCACTTTTTTCTTTGTATTCAATTTTGACACCGGCACGTTCTGCCAATAGTTTCAATGCGTCTTTGAAAGCAATACCTTCCATTTCTTCTACGAAAGAAAAGATATCTCCCCCTTTTCCGCAACCAAAACAATGGTACGTATTTCGGTCTGGTGACAAATAGAAAGACGGTGTCTTTTCGTTATGAAAAGGACATCGTGCTTTCAATCGATTGCCGGAATTCTCAACACTAATATAGCCTGAGACAACGTCGACAATTGAGAGTCGTTCTTTTATTTGCCGGACAGCGTCAGGCATAAGAGAAGCTATTCGTTTTCTTCTACTACCTTCACAGGAGTACTGTCTTTTTGACTAAAGCCAGTTCCTGCAGGTATCAAGCGACCTACGATCACGTTTTCTTTCAAACCACGAAGATCATCATCAGAACCTTTGAGGGCACTGTTGATCAAAATACGGTTTGTGTTTTGGAAAGACGCAGCTGACAACCAACTCTTCGTCTTCAAAGCTGTTTCAGTGATACCAAGAATCATTACTTCAGCAGTAGCTTCTTTGCCACCTTCTTTGACTGCACGATTGTTTTCTTCAAACAATTCTGCCATTTCAACAATATCTCCTGGTGACAATGCAGTATCTCCAGCATCAGTAACACGGCGACGTGAGAACATCAAACGAATAATAATTTCAGTGTGCTTACGAGAAATAGATGCGCCTTGCACTTCATACACTTTGTTGATTTCGTTCAAGATGTAGTCTTCAGCAACTTGTTTGCCTCCGTACTTGAAGATTTCTTCAATGTTTGCAGAACCGTCAGTCAATACTTGTCCAGGTGCTACACGAGAACCACTTTTAACGATTGGTGTACGTGGGTACGAAACAACATATTCAACTTGATTACTCTTACCGTCATGTTTTGTATCAGAAAGAACAACGATTGTTTTTTCAGGACCAGTACCACGAACTTCCAATACTTCACCAGCTGTTCTTGAAACAATTGCTGGGTGACGAGGTGCGCGACGTTCGAAGATTTCTTCAACACGAGGCAAACCTGCGGTAATATCGAGACCCGCCAAACCTCCGGCGTGGAAAGTACGAAGTGTCAACTGTGTACCTGGTTCACCGATCGCTTGTGCAGCCACAATACCAACAGCTTCTCCGAGATCAACAAGATGATTTCTTCCAAGATCAAGACCGTAACACATCTGACAGAGTCCGTATGTTGTCTTACAGTTGAGCGGTGTGCGAACCAATACTGATTCAACTCCAGCTGCTTCAATCTTGTTTGCATCAGCACGCATCAAGAGTGTTCCTTTTTTGTACAATGTTGCACCAGTTGCATCTTTGACATCTTCCAAAGTTACGCGACCGATAAGTCCTTTTGAAAGTGGTACTTCTAGTCCAGAAATAACTTCTTTTGTTACTTTCTTTCCTTCTTTTGTTCCACAATCATGTTCAGTCACCATCATATCTTGTGACACATCAACAAGACGACGTGTAAGGTATCCGGCTTTTGCAGTGTTCAAAGCTGTGTCAGAAAGACCTTTACGAGAACCGTGAGTTGTAATGAAGTATTCAATCGGAGAAAGACCTTCGATGAATGATGGGATAACAGGGAATTCAATAGTTCGTCCTTGGTTGTTTTGGATCAAACCTTTCATACCTGCCATTTGAGTCAAGTTAGACATTGTTCCTCGAGCTCCTGAGTGAATCATATCGTAATATGAACCAGTTGGACTCACTGTTTGTGGAAGCAATTTTTCAACTTCTTTTTTCGCTTGTTCCCATACTTCAATCACCATTTGGTATTTTTCTTCTCCAGACAAAAGACCTTCTTCAAATTGCGCATTGATTTCATCTTGTTTTTTACGTCCAGCAGCAATAACAGTTGCTTTTCCTTCTGGTACAAAGACACTGTCGATAGCCCAAGTTGTTCCTGATTTCATTGCGTATTTGAAACCGAAGTCCTTGATTTTATCAAGCACGACTGGAGTTTGTTCAAATCCATATGACACCACAATACGATCAAGTACTGCAGGCAATTTCTTTGTACTCATTTCATCATTAACGAATGGGAAATCTTCTGGGAAGACTGAGTTGAACAACAATCGTCCAACAGATGTTTCAAATAGTTCACCATTGTATTGTGAGTATTTCGCATCTTTGTTTCCGCGAACTTTGATTTTTGCACGCATACCAACCATTCCATGGTCATACGCAAGCATTGCTTCTTTTGGATTTCCAAAAACTTTTCCTTCACCTTTTTCACCTTCAACGTTCTTTGTCATCCAGTAAATACCCAAAATAATTTCAAGCATTTTTGCTGACGCAATCGGATCTCCGTTTTGTGGTTTCAACAAGTTTTTGTGAGCAGCCATCAATGTTGCAGCTTCATCTTGTGATTCTTTTGAAAGTGGTACGTATACCGCCATTTGGTCACCGTCGAAGTCGGCGTTGAAGCCAGTACAAACGAGTGGGTGCAATTGAATAGCATTTCCTTCAATCAATTTTGGTTGGAAGGCTTGAATACCAAGTCGGTGCAATGTTGGCGCACGGTTCAAAAGAACGTATTTACCAGCAATCACTTCATCAAGAATCGCCCATACTTCAGGAACACGATCTTCGATCAATTTGTTTGCTCCACGAATGTTGTATGCCAATTCACCTGCAAGAATTTTTGCAATCACGAATGGTCGGAACAATTCAAGTGCCATATGTTTCGGCAATCCACATTGGTTGAGTTTCAATGTTGGACCAACAACGATAACAGAACGTCCTGAGTAGTCCACACGTTTTCCAAGCAAGTTTTGACGGAACAAACCTTGTTTTGACTTCAAGTTGTCAGCCAAAGATTTCAATGCACGCTTTTGACTTTGGTTCACCGCAGCACCTGCTGATGCTCCCATTGAGTTGTCGACAAGTGCGTCAACCGCTTCTTGCAAAATACGTTTTTCGTTACGCAAGATCACATCTGGCGCACCGATTTCTTTCAATTTCTTCAAACGATTGTTTCTGTTGATAACACGTCGGTACAGGTCGTTCAAATCAGAAGTTGCGTGACGTCCACCTTCAAGTGCAACCATTGGGCGCAATGCTGGTGGGATCACTGGCAACATTGTAAGGAACATCCATTCAGGACGAACTTGTGCAGAAATCATTCCACGAAGGAGTGACAAACGCTTTTGCAATTTTTCACGATCAACAGAGTTTGCTGTTTCAAGTGATTTGATTACAGAATCACGAAGTTCAACCAAGTCGATTGTCTTGAACAAATTGTGAATCGCTTCAGCACCAATCGATGCTTCGAAACAAGTTCCATATTTCAATGAGTAACTGTGGTATTGCATTTCGTTCAACACTTTTCCAGGTACGAGTTCAACAATCTCTTTCTTTGATTGCATAAACAAATCTTTCAATTTGTCTTTTGTATCTTCATCGTTTGCAAGCTTGATTTTGTTCTTGTATTCATTTTCAAGCTCTTTGATCATTCGTTCTTTTTCTCCTGCATCAGCTTTGATGACGATGTATCCAGCGAAGTACACAACCTTTTCAAGTTCATTGATTGGCACACCAAGGAGTGTTGCCATACGTGATGGCACACCTTTCAAGAACCAAATGTGTGCAACAGGGGATGCGAGTTCGATGTGACCCATACGTTCACGTCGAACAATAGCGCGAGTTACTTCAACACCACATTTTTCACACACGATACCAGCATAACGAATACGCTTGTATTTTCCACAGTAACATTCGTAATCCTTTTCAGGACCAAAGATTTTTTCATCGAACAATCCTCCACGTTCTGAACGTCCAGTACGATAATTGATTGTTTCTGGTTTGGTAACTTCACCGTATGACCATTCCAAAATGTTTTCTGGAGAAGCCAAGGTGATACCAATACTATTGAAGTCTGTTGTATCTAATGTTTTCATATAATAAGATTATTTTTTCTTTTTAAGATTGATATGAAGTGCAAGACCTCGTAGGTAGTTCAACATCACACTAAACGATGCCGGAGCATTTGGTTGTGGTAATGGTTCACCTTTGATAATTGCATCATATGTTGCTGAACGACCCAAAATATCATCAGACTTCACTGTAATCATTTCGCGAAGGACGTGTGATACACCGTACCCTTCCAAAGCCCAGACTTCCATTTCTCCAAAACGTTGTCCTCCACCTTGAGCTTTACCGCCGAGTGGTTGTTGTGTAATGAGAGAGTAGGGACCAATCGAACGCATATGGATCTTGTCTTCCACCATGTGGTGCAGCTTCAAGATGTACATATAGCCGACTGCGATTTCATTTTCAAATTGTTCACCAGTACGTCCATCAAAGAGTGGGATGCGTCCGTGTTCAGGAAGACCAACATTACCCAATTCTTTCATAATTTCTGGAGCAGTTGCACCTCCAAAGATTGGCACTACCGCTTGGTAATTCCCTTCTTGTGCTGCCATTCCCAAGTGAAGTTCCAAGACTTGTCCCAAGTTCATACGAGATGGCACACCGAGCGGTGTAAGCACCACGTCGACAGGAGTTCCGTCTGCCATATATGGCATATCTTCTTCTGGAAGAACGACTGAGATAACACCTTTGTTTCCGTGACGTCCTGCAAGTTTGTCACCGACAGAAATGTTTCGAATTTGTGCAACAGTAATAATAATTTTTTTGATGATACCAGATTCAAGATTATGTCCTTGTTCTCGAGAGAAAATACGCACACCGACAACACGTCCACGTGCACCTTTGTCCAAACGCATTGATGTATCTTTTACATCACGAGCTTTTTCGGCAAAGATAGATCGGAGCAAACGTTCTTCTGGAGTCAATTCTGTTTCGCCTTTTGGTGTAATTTTTCCAACCAAGATATCACCTTCGCGGAGTTCAGCACCAACACGAACGATTCCGTCTTCATCCAAGTCTTTCAATTTGACTTCACCGACGTTTGGAATATCACGAGTAGTTACTTCGGGGCCAAGCTTTGTGTCGCGAACAGTACAAACATACTCTTCGATGTGCACTGAAGTGAATTTACTATTTTTGATCAATCGTTCTGAGATGATAATCGCATCTTCGTAGTTTTGACCGTTCCATGGCATGAATGCAACGAAAGCGTTTTGACCGATTGCCATTTGTCCACCATCGGTTGATGAAGCGTCAGCAATGACCATTCCTTTCTTCAATTTTTGCCCCATAGACACGATTGGTCGTTGGTTGAATGCATTGAATCCGTTTGTTTGTGAGAATGATTTCAATGTTTGTGTGTGTTTCTTGCCTTGTTTGTCTTCGATGATAACTTTTGCAGAATCAACGTGAACAACTTCACCATCAACTGCTGCGAGCACCATACGTCCACAGTCTTTTGCTGCGAGTTCTTCCATACCTGTTGAAACAAGTGGAGCTTCTGGGCGAATACATGGTACCGCTTGGCGTTGCATGTTTGATCCCATGAGTGAACGGTTCGCGTCATCGTGATCGAGGAACGGAATCATAGAAGCCGCAATAGAGAATGGTTGGTTTGTTGCAACGTCTACGAAGTGTAGATCTGTTGGCTTTACCAAACCTGGAATTGTTTTGACACGAGCACCAACATATTCGTCAGTGATTACACCTTTATCATCGTAGTTCAATGCTGCATGAGCAATAGTGTATTCTTCTTCTTCAAGCGCGTTCAAATACACGATTTCACTCGTGATTTTTCCGTTCTTTACTTTTGCATATGGAGTTTCGATAATACCGAACTCATTGATCTTTGCGTATGTTGCAAGGTGAACAACGAGACCGATGTTTGGACCTTCAGGAGTTTGAATCGGACACACACGTCCATAGTGAGAAGTGTGCACGTCACGAACTTCAAGTGAAGCGCGTTCACGAGTAAGTCCTCCAGAACCGAGTGCTGAAAGACGGCGCAAGTGTTCTGTTTCTGCCAAGACGTTTTCTTGGTCCATGAATTGTGACAATTGGTTTGTGGTGAAAAATTCTTTGATACGAGCTTGGAGTGGGCGTTGGTTGATGATTTGCATTGGCATTGCAGTTGCAACATCAATCGTAGACATACGGTCTTGTACGTTACGCTTGATTTGTGTCATACCGACACGAACCTTTGCTTGAATCATTTCTCCCATAAACTTCACGCGACGCTTTCCAAGGTGATCGATATCATCAGGTTTTGCATTTGGTGTAATGTTCAATGTCAGTGTGTGGGACACGATCATTGCCAAATCTTCCTTTGTCAAAAGTTTTTGTTCGAGTGCTTTTTTGTCAGTAGGTTTACCGAGTTGTTGGTTGAGACGAAAACGTCCAACTGGAGAGATGTCATATCGGTCAGCTCCGAAAAGTGAGTCGATATATCCTTTTGCGTTATCAGCAGTTGCAAGATCTCCATCACGCAAACGCTTGTAGATTTCTACATAAGAATCATTCAAATTCTTTGCAGTGTCTTTTTCAATAGAAAGTGCAATCAAAGCTTCGTGCTTTGTACCTGCAAATGCCTTCATAATAGCTTCATCAGTATGGTAACCCATAACGCGAAGCAGTGAAGTGATAGGGAACTTGCGTTTTTTGTCGATACGAACAGCAAGTGTTCCGTCTTGTTCAGTTTCAATTTCCATCCATACTCCACGAGCAGGAATTACTTTTGCACCGAATACGCGTTTTCCTTTCAAGTCTTGGTCAATGAAGAACACACCAGCAGAACGAGCAAGTTGTGGCACGATAACACGTTCCACACCATTGATCACGAATGTTCCACGAGTAGTCATCATTGGCAAATCAGACAAGAAAATTTCTTGTTCTTTTGTAGAACCAGTGATTTTATTCAAAAGACGAAAACGAACTTTGATTGGCACTTCGTATGTCAACTTGTTGATACGTGCATGCTCTTCATCAAATTTCGGTTCACCGATAGTGAACGAAACAATTTCCAATTCAAACTTCTTTTCAGAATAGTCTTTGATTGGAGTGAACTCATTGAATACTTCTTTGAGTCCTTGTTCGACGAGCCATTTATAAGATGCTAGTTGGTTCTCGATAAGATTCGGGAATTCAACCAACGGCTTTTTGTACTTTGAAAAGTACTTTTTCTTCCTCATTGCGATGTCTTTCATATATAAAGGATAGCTTCTCGTACACACAAAAAATAAAAAACGAAAACACGCAATCTCTGCGTCTTTTTAAATTATTTATTTAAAGAGTGTAAAATCAGCAAAAAAATCGGTAAATTAACACACTGATAAAGATCAATTTCACCCACAACTCAATCAATCAATCGTGAAGAAAATATACCAAATCCCCCACCCTCTGTCAATCAGTTATCCACAGGACAATTTTTGGGATTATGATATCAGCTCCGCTCGTGGAGAAGTGCTGGCAAAGCACGCATATTTTTGTGGTCAAAAATTGCTTTGCTCGACCAACCGTCTGCACAGAGCCTTGCCAACACTTTCCACTCGCTCCGTGAAAAAGCTACAGATTTTATAATTTAGAAATAAATTCAACCAAATTATCCATTTCTTTACTATGATCATGCCACCAACGAGTTGACCATATTCTATAGACAACAAAACCCATTTCTTTAAGTTCTTTTTGTCTATACATATCATGTGCATAGGCTTCATTTGAAGAATGGTATGTTTTACCGTCGCACTCAATTGCTATCTTTTTTTCATTGATATTCAGAACAAAATCAATTCTAAAACCACCTATTTTATGTTGAATAGAAATTTGATCTTTAGAAAATTTTTCAGAAAGCATTTCATAAACCTCTTGCTCAAAAGGAGATTCTGTTAAACCTTCTTCTAATACAAAATTAGCTCTTGGTGCCTCATGACTATTTTGTTTAAGACTTTCAAGTATAGACTGAACTCGAGTTATATCACCATTACTAACAGCTTCAGAATAAGCTAAATATGCATAAAAAATACCTTTCTTGTTATTACCAGTAGATTCTATAATTTGCTCATATCCATGATATTTTTCCTTAGGAACCGAAGTGCAAACGTATACTTTATATTTTGCACGTGTAATTAGAACATTAAGAAGCTTATATCCTTTTGTATAATTAACTGGACCAAAACGCTCGAGAAATCTACCATCATCTCCTTTTCCGTAGGTAGTAGAGATTATAATTATATCCATTTCATCTCCTTGAATATTTTCAAGATTTTTTATAAAAAGACCTGATTCTTTTATTCCATCTAATATTTTAGCAAAATCTTCATTTTCAGAACTGAACTTATCCAATGCATCTCTAATTTCATTTCTTTGTTTTAAGTTAAAAGTAGCAATACCTACGGAAGGATAGGTACCGTCTGGTTTAACATGAATATCCTCACTTATAATTCTTAAAACTTCTTTTACTTCACTCTCATTAATATTATTTTTATAATGCCCATTAACTTGAACAAGCTCAATAGGAGAATAATCATTCATAGCAGGAAACGGAACTAAATTTCCTCCATAAAAAGCTGCGTTTGAAAAATCTATAAGAGCAGGGTGTTTGGAACGATAGTGATAGTCTAAGTATGAATAACTTTTTTTAGGTAAATTTTCTGCATAATCGAGAAGTGATTCACTTGATGCAAGTTGTCGCTCCATTTCCTCTTCAGATATTTCCATATCATCAATATCTTGATATATAGCATCCGTTGAAACTCCTCCTGTTTCAAAAAAACTTGAAGGTGGCATTTGGTGCTTATCACCTGCAATAACTTTGTATTTTCCGCGAATGAATGAGGTAAAAACATCTTCTATTCTCAACTGACTTGCTTCATCAAAAATTACCACGTCAAACAGACCTTGTTTTAAAGGAAGCACAGAATCAGAAGCAACCGGATTTGTAAGTATCACAGGAAAAATGCTAGTGAAAAGATCAAATTCTGATTGAATAATTCTACGTAATGGATTAGCTCTGTCCGAGACTTTATTTTTTCTTAAATTATAAAGAAGATTAAAACCATTCTTTCTTTCATAAAGATTTTTTTGATTCTTTGCATTGTCGTCCCAATCACTACGAATTTTCAGTTTTTGCTCTTTTTTCAATTGATCATAAAGATCTGTGAGTGTTTTAAGCTCTTCATCACTAGTATTCAATGAGCCAATTTTAGATTCATGATTAATCAAAGCTCCATACAGATACCATGCAGTGTACGCACCTAACCAGTCATCTACACCATATTGACAGAGTGATGAAATTAAAGATTTTTGATTTGAATTCAATTTGTTTAAATAAAACATCCAACGATAAAATGGTTCATATTCATGAATTTCTTTTTTCAAACTATCAAAAAATACAATCTCCTTTTCAATGTAATCCTTATACTCTGATATTCCTTTTATAGAAACAAAATTAATTGGCTTTCTTTTAGTAAATACATCGTAATCATTTATTAAGATATTTTCTTCATCTACAAAATATTTATTTAATTTCAAAATATTTTTTATTTTTTCTATAATTAAATTCGACTCCTCGTGTAGTAAATTTAATTTTTCTAAAACTGAAGATATGTTTGTTGTTTCATCAAAATTAATCAAACCAATTAATGATTCTTTTTCAGAATCAATTATATTATTATATGTATCAATCTTTAATAAACATGATGTCTTTTTTTCATTTAAAATCTTTTTTCTTTTGTTAAAAAAAGCTTCAAAAATATCAATATTTTTGATTTTGAGTAATTCTTTTTCTGAATATTTAGTATAATCCTGATAATCATTTAATGTAGATATACTCTCTTGTAGTAAATTTTTTATCTTTTGAAAAAAATCTATTCCATTTTTTAAATTTTGTTGATCTGTAATAAAGTACTTACCAATAGAAATATCTTCTTCTGATAGATTGTTTATTTTTTCAAGTAATCCAGATAATATTTTTTCCTTATTCTTTACAAATTTAGATAAGTTATCACTTGATAATCTTGAATATTCTACTTTAAATAAGTTTTTATTTATTTCTTTTAGTGCGATAAGATTATTTATATTAAAAGCTTTATATAAATTGGTAGCATTGAAAATTATATCTTTTAAATTCAAAAATTCCGTTTCTTCAAACGAATATTTCTCATAATCTAATTGTTCTTCAATTTTAATATAATCATGTTTTCTGCTATTTTGCAGAAAATCTCCAATTGTTTCTTTCCAATTCTTACCTACTACTTTTTTAAAAAGTTCTGTATGTTTTTGATTAAAAATATCTCTTAGTCTAAGAAATTTTTTATATTTTAAATCAAAATCATTTGAATTGTAGATGTTCCTAGATAGGTTTTCTGCTCGTAGCCTAGCTTTCTTTACAACCTCATTTCTATCTTTATTTACGTCATCTATAATTACAATATACTGATCCAACCCAACATCTTTTAAATTCCTATATATTACTTCTAATGCTGTCTTTTTTTCACAAACAACTAGACACCTGCCACCATTTTCCAAAGTGTTAGTTATTATTGCTGTTAAAGCCTGACTTTTTCCGGTACCTGGCGGCCCTTGGATAAGTTTTATCTCTGTATCAGTAAAAGAATTTATTAACTCCTCTTTACTTGGGTCAGTTTTAACAGAACTGACTGTGGAAGTTTGAAAACTTTCAATAACAAGTTTATTATTTTGAAATTCTTCAAGTTTCTTTAGAAGTTCTTCATTACAGTGAATAATAGATTCTTTTCTAGATTTATATATACCAAAAACAGCTGACCATTGAATCCAAACATTATCTGTTGCCAAAGAATCAAGCTTCTCTTTACCCGGACAAGGTTCTAACTTAATACTCAATTTACTATTCTCAGAATTAACATTTAACTGAGATAAAATATTATTACAAATATCAATGAGCTCCTTTTCATTTATTAAATTATCTTCTAAAAGAGATTCGGATAATTGATCGAGATTTATTTGAGCATCACTAGCAACGTGACTTCTCAAAAGTTCATTTAGTACAATTGGAGAATTTTCATCACGAGTGATGATCCAAGAATTTGTCTTATTGGCCGATTTTTGTATATCTAAATTCCAAATGAGTAGAGGTGCTTTGATTACCTTGGTTGGATCACTAGTATCACGTCGAATTAAAATAGGATACCCAATACCGAAGTTTTTTATACCGAACTCAAGAAATTGATCTTCGTTCTCATAAACTATGTTATTTAACTTTCTTGATAAAAGAAAAAGGGAATTTTTTTGATTTTCTCCTAATTTAGATATATCAATATTGTCAAAATTAATTTCAAAAGAGAGCCTTTCTTCACTTAACAATCTTTGTAAAAAATTTAGTGAAGAATCAGGAGATATGGCATCAAATGCACTCAAATCAAGCCGTGAAGCAAATCGCCCAGGTAGCGCATTGAGATGGATACCTCGACGGTTCCCTACCTTAAGCTTGTTTAACAAACCATTAATAAACTCCTTATTAAAATTGATTTGAGAAACTTCATTCATGGTATTTATATATCTTTTAATTTTATCACACTTAGTTATATCTATCTGTTATTTTTAGAATTCTTCCACTCTTCAATCTTCTTATGGTCTCCTGAGAGTAGCACTGGTGGGACTTTGTATTTTTTTGTCTTCCCTTCCTTCCCTTTTATTTCAATGATTTCCGGACGAGTATAAAACTCACTTGATGAGACACGTTCTTCTTCACGAGAATCAAAATTACCGAGCACGCCTTGTACTTGTCGAGAAATAGAATCAATCAAAATCATTGCTGGAATTTCTCCACCAGTCAACACATAGTCCCCGATTGAAACTTCTTCGATATCAGCCACCCCTTTGGTCAGGTCTTTCAGGATTTTGACTGCACGAGCATCTACTCCTTCATAACGTCCGCAGATCATAATGATGTGTTCGTATTTTTTACTCACCGTTTTTGCATACGTTGTATCAAACTTTTTTCCGCTTGGTGAGAAATTGATTATCTTCACTTTTCCTTTTTTGATTTTCTTTGTAATAGAAAGCACCGCACGAACAATCGGCTCTGCCATCAATATCATTCCTGGGCCACCACCATATGGACGTTCGTCGATTTGTAGAGAAATATTTCCATCAGGCCAAACTTTGCGATATTTACCAGTCACAAATTTGCGTGGATTCACAAAATCTACTTTGATTTTCTTTTCTTTGATTGCCCGCGCCAAAATAGATTCGCCGAGATACGAATCAAACATTTCTGGAAATAGCGTGACGATATGGAATTTCATTGTTTGAATAATACAATATTTCTACCTTTATGTCCAAAACAAAAAAAATACGCGATGCCGGCGTATTTTTTATTTCACTATTGTAATCTATAGAAATTACAGATCTTTCAAATCAGCTAATGCTTCATCAATCGATTTCGAAGCTGGATGTGAACTTCCAACAGGTTCATTGATTTTCAAATTCACCCGTGCGTTATTTTTCATTCCCATTACTCGTAGCAATGTACGGATTGCCTTGGCAGTATTACCTTGGCGTCCGATGATCTTCCCCATATCTGATGGGTCTACGGTCAATGAAATGAGTACTCCCATTTCATCAACAGTTCGATCGATCACTACTTTTTCTGGCTGATCAACCAATGCTTTCACTAAATATTCAAGAAACGCTTTGTCGTCGTACTGCATAAAAGAATGTCTAAGTTTTTAATGCGCACCTTTCGAGTGGCTGTATACATTATAAAATAAATAAAAAAAGTCTTCTGTTAATAAATTTATTTAATGACTAGTGACTAATGACCAATGACTAATTTAATCAAACAAAATAAAAGAAACTTGCCTTCGGCAAGTTTCTTTTATTGGTCACTAGTCATTAGTAATTGGTCATTACTTTTGCTTTCTTTTTGTTGTAATAGATTTTTTCGGAAGTACGTTTTTCTTTGTTCCTTCGATAACTTTTTGGTGAACCAAGAAGTTATGAACTGTTTGTGAAGGTTGTGCACCGTTCGCAATCCAGTGAAGTACTCGGTCTTTTTTCAAAGTAACGAGATCTCCTTTTGGAGCGTATGAACCCAATATTTCTAAAAACTTTCCACTTTTTGTACTGTTTTTTGAGTCAGTCAAAACAACGCGAAATTGGGCGTCGTTCTTTCTTCCTGTTCTTAGTAGTCTGATTGCTAACATATGGAGAGATAATAACAGAATAACCTCAAAAACGCAAGGTAGGTCAAGCTACTAGCGTCTAGCTCCTAGCAACTAGCTTAAATTCATGGGCGATTGGCGAAGCCAATCGCCCGGTATTTTGTGTTCCTTATACTTATACTAAATCCTTATACTACTGTGCTTTTTATGTTATATTTATCTATATGAATACTCCCTCAAATCAAACAGATACAACCCAATACGATGGGGTTGTTTTTATTTCAGCTAAAGGTGCCGGTTTCGTCAAAGTAAAGGATCTTGAAAACAGTATCGAGATAGCTCCTGACATGTTGGCGACTGCGCTTCATGGCGACAAAGTCACTGCAATCATCACGGGCACCAATGAATACGGTTCACCAACTGGTAAAATCACCAGCATCGTTACTCGTTCAAAACGCGGATTTGCCGGTACCCTTGTCGAAGAATCAGGCAAATGTTTACTTCGTCCAAGTGATCCCAAAATGCACCTCCCTATCGAAATCAAAGATGGTTGTACTGCAGGTGCAAATCTTGGGCAAAAAGTGTTCGCGGTGATTACTGATTGGAAAAGCCAAGCAGATCTACCAAAAGGTGAAGTCACACACGTCCTCGGAATGCCGATGGAAAACAATGCCGAGATGCAAGGTCTCGCTCTTGAAAAAGGATTTGATTCAACATTTCCAAGTAGTGTAGACAAAGAAGCTGAAGCTTGGAAAACTGAAGGAATTCCAGCAAGTGAAATAGCTATTCGTCGTGATATGCGAGGCACAACAACATTCACTATCGACCCAGCCGATGCCAAAGACTTCGACGACGCATTGTCATTCAAAAAGTTGGACAATGATAATTTCGAAATCGGTATTCACATTGCTGATGTATCACACTATGTTCGCCCAGGCACTGAGCTCGACAAAGAAGCATATCAACGCGCAACATCTGTATATCTTGTAGACCGCACCATTCCAATGCTTCCCGAAGCACTATCAAACGAGCTTTGTAGTTTGAATCCAAATGAAGACAAACTCACCATGAGTGCCGTGTTTGAATTGAACGACAAAGGTGATGTCATTTCTGAATGGTTCGGCAAAACAATCATTCACTCTGACAAACGTTTTACCTACGAAGAAGCACAAGGAATCATCGATGCAAAAACTGGAATCTTTTTTGATGAACTAGATACATTGAACAAAATTGCCAAAAATCTAACGGTTGCCCGAATGAAAGCAGGTGCACTGTCACTTGATCAAGATGAGGTTCGTTTTGTGCTTGATGAAAACGGTGTGCCGATCAAGGTCTACAAAAAAGAACGTGGTGACACAAACAAATTGATTGAAGAATTTATGTTGCTTGCAAACAGAAAGGTAGCAGAATTCATCGCCAAGAAATCTGAACTCGATGAAAATATTTTCGTCTATCGTATTCACGATTTACCTAACAAAGAAAAGATGCACGAGTTGTCACTCTTTTTGAAGAAGCTCGGCTATCCAGTCACACTCAAAGACGGCATTATCCCGTCAGTTGAACTCAATCGCGTATTGGAAAAACTAGAAGGCAAAGAAGAAAAGAATACGGTGCATACTTCTATCATTCGTTCAATGGCCAAAGCGATTTATTCGACAGAAAACATCGGCCACTACGGACTAGCGTTTGAATACTACACACACTTCACTTCTCCGATTCGTCGCTACCCAGACACCATCGTGCACCGTCTCCTTGAAGAATATTTACAAGGCCACAAAGTTCCAAAAGAACAATGGGAAGAATATATGAAAATTTGTCAGCATTCTTCTGATCGTGAAAAAGAAGCCGCTGAAGCAGAGCGTGCAAGTATCAAATACAAACAAGTTGAATATATGTCATATCGAATCGGCCAAGTATTCGACGGTGTCGTTACTGGTATTTCAAAAAACGGTATCTTCGTAGAAGAAAAAGAAACAAAATGTGAAGGTATGATTCGCTTGCGAGATTTGGGCAGTGACTTTTATTCATTCAACGACAAAGATAATACAATCATCGGACGAAGTAGTCGCAAGGTATTCAAAATTGGTGACAACCTCCGCATCAAAGTGACCGCTGCTGATATGCAAAAAAGAATTATCGATTACACCCTGTCTGTTTAAAAAGTTCGAAAAGAATTTCAAAATAAAATATTTTTTTGAGACTTGCGCAGTCGGGTAGACGAGCAGAGCAAAAATTCACCAGAATTTTATGCGTGTCTCAAAAAAATATTTTATAAAAACTATGCGCAAAAAAAATAAGTTGTTCATTTTAATATTGATAGCTATTTTGTGCCTTTTTGTCATGAAGGTTTTTTGGCTTCAGAAAATAGAACAACGAGTTGTCGCAATGTATGCAAAAAACGTTGTTGCTATCAAAAAAGAATTTCATTTCAATCCAAAACCATATCCGCAAACCAACGGACTATATATGTTTCGTGGCAACCCAACACGTTCAAGTTATGGCACCGGACCACTTCCAACCAATCCGACTATTGCATGGAAATATCCCAAAGAAGCAATGTGTCGAATGTCTGAAACATTAGGTGTAACCAAACAATGGTGTGGTGCTGGCTGGACTGGACAACCAGTTGTCGATGAACGAGCTGATGGTATCACCGAATTAATGTTCGGTGCATATGACGGAGCAGTTCACTTTGTGAACGCCGAAACGGGGACAGATCTACGCCCAAAATTCCAAACTGGTGATATCATCAAGGGCTCTATCGCAAAAGACCCAGACAACTTCCCGCTTATTTATTTTGGTTCACGCGACAACAAGCTCCGTATTCTTGCACTCGACAGAGACACCCCAACCGAACTCTGGTCACTCAATGCAGATCACAATAAAGGCTTATGGAATGATGACTGGGATGGTAATCCAGTGATTTTGAATGACCTCCTTTTTGAAGGTGGAGAAAATGGCTGGTTTTATATTATCAAACTCAATCGTTCGTATGATGCAAACGGTAAAGCACAAGTCGATCCAAAATTCCTTGTGCAAATGCCAGGCTGGACTGATCAGCTTTTGAAAGATGCTGGTGATATCGAAGTTAGTATTGAAAATTCTCCTGCACTTTATAAAGACCGTGTGTACTTTGCAAACTCTGCTGGGCGAATTGTTGGACTTGATATTTCTCGTGCAGAAGAAGGCCTTGCACCAATCGCCTTTGATTTTTGGACTGGCGATGATACCGACGCATCAATCGTAATAGATGAAGAAGGTATGCTCTATGTAGGTAGCGAAGAACAACGTCACAATGAGCGTGGACGAGAGATCGGACAAATTATGAAGCTTGATCCATATACCAAAGGCAATCCACTTGTATGGAGCATCAAACTTCCTGCAAGTGAACATCTCGAAGGTGGTGTATGGTCTACCATGGCAATCACCAGAGATTTAGCAAAGAACCTGGCATTCTCTGTGACCAATTCAGGATACCTTTTGACCATCGACCGACAAACAGGCGAAGTCTATTCAAAGACCTACATGGGTGAACATTCTTGGTCTTCACCAAATATCATTGATGGCAAATTAGTAGTAGCAAGTTGCAAAGGCAATCTAACTGCTTATGATTTCACTGATCCAAATAAACTCAAACAAATCTGGAACCTCGCAATTCCAAGCGGTTCTTGTATCGAAACAACTCCCGCTATCTGGAAAGGAAATTTCTACTTTGGTGTACGTGATGGATTTTTTTATAAAATTGAAGATAAGAAAAAATAATTAAAAAAAAACCGCATCATTGCTGATGCGGTTTCCATAAAAAATAATTTAAATTATTTTTTATGGTCATGTACTTCTACGCCAGAATAAGATTCTGCATTTCCTCCGTGTCCACCATATAGATAGAAAATCATAGGTCGCTGATTTCCAGAAGTATTACCTCCTGATCTCCTTTGAGAAAAGAAGAATCCCCAAATAAAACAAACTACACCAACAAATCCTGCCAATAAAAACATAAACAGCTTTTGATGATCACTGAAACCGTCCGGATTTTGCATTGGGGCAACCGGTGGCAATTGCTGAATTGTTACTGGAACAGTAACTTCAGGATTTGTCACACGAACCGTTGGTGCCGGAGAATAATTCCTCACAATCACTTGAGGTTGTTGTGGTGCAGGTGCATAATACGAAGAAGGTGTTGGAAAATGTTGTTCTGTTTGTTGAGGTTGAACAGGAACAGAATTTTGTGCAAATGTAGGAGCAATCATTCCGAAAGCTACAACTACGATTAAAAGTGCTTTTTTCATTTAATGAATTTTTTATATTTTTTATTTAAATAACTTCTTACATATTATATACCATATTAAACTATATGTCAAGTACTTTTTCTCCTTATTTTACAAGCTCAAAAAGCGGCGAAACCAAGGGTTTCGCCGCTTTTATTATGTTTTTACTAGAGCCTGATAGCTAAAACCTTTGCGAAGCTGTCCCACAGCTTCGCACTATTTTATTATTTAGCGTACTGCTCCGCCTCATCAAACTTCACACAAAGGAGTTTTGATCCCCCGTCAGCCCCCACAGTCACTCCGTAGAGCAATCCTGCTCGAGACATCGTCTCACGATTGTGTGTCACCACAACAAGCTGTGTATGCTTCGACAATCGTTCAATCATATCTCCGTATCGGCGAGAGTTTGCTTCATCGAGCGCCGCATCTGTTTCGTCGAGTACGAGGAATGGTGGCGGTGTCACTTGTGACATTGCAAACAAGAGTGCGATTGAAGTCAGAGAGCGTTCTCCACCTGAAAGCATTTGCAAATCTTTGACTTTCTTGTGTGGCAAGTTCACGTGTATTTCAACTCCTTGTTCAAAACGGAATTCTTGGTCTTCCATATCAGATTTGACCGGTATGTCAGAATCTTCGTCTTCCTCTGTATTCTTGCTCGGCTTTTTGTGCTCCACAGAAATAGAAAGAAACGCCGATCCTCCACCAAACATCGCATCAAAGAATTCTTGGAAGCGTTGATTGATTTTTTCAACACCTTCTTTGAATTCCCTGTCGAGTGTTTCTCGTAAATCTGCAATCAATCGTGTCAGATGCAAAATACTTTCATCCAGATCTTGCAATTCTTTTGACAGGAATTGATCACGTGCAATTGTCTCATCATATTCTTTGAGTACATCGTTTCCACTGACAATCCCCGCTTCTTCCAAACGGATTTTCATTCGTTCAATTTTGCGTCGCAAACTTTCGTGCTCTTCTTCATTGATATCACCGGCAATTTCTTCGTAGTTCAAAATATCGATACCAATCAACACACTTGCCTCTTTGCGTTCTTCTTCGAAAAGATGTTTTCGTTTTTCAAAATTTTGCTCTTCTAGTTGATGCAATTGTTCGCCAGCTTCGATTTCACTTTGTTGTTTAATTAATGCAAAGTACTCAGTATCATCAAATGGTTTTTCATTACGCTTTGTGGTGAGTATTTTTTCTAAATCTGAAATACCGTTTTCAATGTGTGCACGATTTTCGATAAATCCTGCCAACTGTAGTGCGAGTTGTTCTTTTGACGTTTGATACTCATCGAGCTTTTCTTGTTTATTTTCTGTATTTTTACCTGCCACCAATTCTGTTTCGATGAACTGATTTGCGGTAATTTTGATTTGCGCCAAATGCTCACGAAGTTTTTCATCAGATACATTCTCATCTGCGAGTGTACTTATTTTTTCAAACACTTCTTTGACACGGTCAGCGGCAATAGAGATTATTTTCTTATCTGCTGTGTCACTTTCAAGTAAAGCAATCATTCCTTCAAGACGCCCAATCGCACGACTCGTCTCGTCGACAAGTGAAGCGATTTTTTGTAACTCCTGACGCTTTTCTCTAATCAATCCTTCTTCTTCGTATACAACTACTTGATTGCGAGTTGCTTGAATTTCTTGGATTCGTGTTTTGATTCGTTCCAATTCTTGATTGTGTGAAGCTACACTGTGTTTGTTTTTTTGAGAAAGCGAGTGGATCGCATATGATTCCTTGCCCAAATACTCTTTGTAAAAAACACGAAGTTCTGTCCGAAACTCTTCAGTCTTTGCAATCTTATCAACCTGTTTTTTCAAGAAGTTGATATGTGGTGCAAGTTCGCGACGAATAGCCGAAACCTCTTTCATATTGGCACGAGTCTTTTCGAGCTTACGTTCACTTTCTTTGATTTTGTATTGATAGATTTTGAGCCCGAGCGCATCTTCGATCATCACGCGTCGTTCTTTGCTATTGGCAGACAAAATACGATCTGCTTCACCTTGCGAAATGATGTGGTGACCAGATGCACCGATATGAACTGATGCGAGCAGATCTACAATGTCTTTCAAACGAACATCAGTGCCGTTGATTGAGTATTTGTTACTTCCATCACGAAAAACTTCACGAGTGATTGTCACTTCATCAAAGTCGAGTGAAATGTTCTTTTCTCCATCACCAGTAAACGTAAATAGTTTTTTCTTATTATCAAATGTAATAGAGACAGAAGCACGAGCAAGTTGTGACAATTGTTTTGAGCCTTTGAAGATGAGGTCTGCTCCAGATTTCGAACGCATTGATTTGATTGATTGTTCACCGAGCACGAATCGGAATGATTCAACCACGTTTGATTTTCCAGAACCATTCGGTCCAACAACTGCCACCACAGGCTTATCAAAAGAAAGCGTGTGCTTTTTGGCAAACGATTTGAACCCCGAAATTTCAATAGATTTGAGCACCATATATGATAAAAGTATAGCAAAAATTTTAGTAAGTAGTTAGTAGAAAATATATTTTAATGACCAATGACTAATGACCAGTACTTTCGAAAAGAACGAAGACAATGTCTTCGTTCTTTATTAGTCATTCGTCATTAGTAATTAGTCATTACTTAGTCGTTCCACTCTTTGACTACCAGCGCATTAGTCGCCGCAGCCTGTTCAGCTTCTTGTTTTGACTTCCCTTTTCCGCGAGCAATTTCTTCCTCTCCGAAGAATATCGCAATCGTAAAATGTTTGTCATGGTCTGGGCCGTTTTCAGAAATTACTTTATAGAGTGGTGTCGTTTTGTAAATCTCCTGAGCTTTTTCTTGCACCAAAGATTTTGCATCACGCCACAATTTCTTGCTAACGATTTCATCAAGTCTCGGCATCAAAGTGTCTTCGACAAATTTCTTTGCTGTATCATATCCTTGATCCAAATACACAGCACCCAAAAATGCTTCGTAGGTATTCGCCAAAATATATGAACGAGCCTTGCCAGTATCTTTTGATTCACCTTTTGAGAGGAGCAAGTATTCGTTCATTCCGATTTCACTCGCAACTTCAGAAATAATAATTGCGTTCACGAGCGCTGAACGATATGCAGTCAATTCTCCTTCATTGTTTCCTGGATATGCTTTGTAGAGGAAATCAGTTGTGATCAGTTCAAGTACCGCATCACCCAAAAATTCCAAACGTTCATTGTGACCATTTTTAGTACCACCATTTTCATTGATATATGAACGGTGAGTAAAAGATTGTGCAAGGAGCGATTTATCAGAGAATACAATCCCTGTTTTATTTTCAAATTCTGTAAAATTTATCATTTAATTATTTTATAGAGAAATATGATTCGTGCATCAAAATAATTTAATACGCGATTCTTAGTTCTCAAGCTTACTTACAATTTCGACTGCCTTTGTTACCAACGGCACAATATCATCATACATGCGAAGATCCGCAATCTCATCTGGGGTGAACCATTTTGCATCATCAAGTCCGCCTGATTGTTCCAGTGTGAGTTCAACATAATCAGCTTCAGCCAAGAAATATGAGACTTGCTTGCGTATCTTACCTTTTTCTGGATGAGATGCAAGGTATTCATTTTCACCCAATGTTTGTATCACTCGGATATCAACACCAATTTCTTCTTTGAGTTCACGAATCACTGCATCTTCTGATGTCTCACCTTCTTCAACAGTTCCTTTTGAAAGCGTCCAATAACCGAAGACATCATGAACAAATGCAAATGATACACCTGCTTCGTGACGAGCAAACACTACCGCACCAGCCTTTCGTTCGATTGGAAGTTTTTCAAAATCAATCGGTTCAGTTGGTTTTTTCTTTTTAGAAATTTGATCTTTACCTGGCTCACCAAGTTCTTTGTAGACCGCACCGAGCACCCCATTGATAAAGCGACTAGAGTTGTCTCCGCCAAAACTCTTGGCAAGTTCGATTGCTTCATTGATAGCAACTTTTGGTGGTACTTCGTCTCGATTACCAAACAAAAGCTCAAATAAGCCGACACGCAGAATATTGCGATCAGCTACAGCAATCTTTTCGACTGGCCATTCAGGAGCAGCTTTGGTAATGATATCGTCGATAATAACTTGTTTTTTGACGACACCATCAACAAGCAATTCGAGGAATTCAACTTCTTCCATTCCAGGACCAAATTCCGCAATATTGCGTTTCAAAATATCTAGTGCATTAGTAGTCTTCCCATTAAAATCCCATTCAAAAAGTGTTTGGAGAACGATTGAGCGAGCGAGATGTCTATTTGCCATATTTTTATAAAGAACTAAATTAATGATTTGATAAATTATTTTTTACCAGCTTTCTTTTCAACTTTTTTCACAACATCGATAACTTTTCGTCCGCGATATTGACCAGTTGTAAGAGATGCTCGGTGGCGCAAGTGAACAGCACCGGTCTTTGCATCGGTAGTAATAGGAGCTCCATTTAGTGCATGGTGACTACGTCGGTTTGCACTGTGGGCACGTGTATGTCTCATTCGTACTGTCATATGTCAAACAATATAGCAGAAATGGAAAAATAAGTAAAGAAAAAAGCCGGAATAAGATTCCGGCTTTTGTGAGCACTGCTTTACAGGAGCCCCACTAAATTTTGATACGTAAAAACCAATCTCTTTGAAAATTCTTGATCTTCATAAGAATCTATTTTTTTCAAAAGATCCTCAATTCCAGAAATCACCGTTTCTAAATGTTTAAAAAAGATTAATGATTTAGGTCCCCTCTTAAGATTTAACTTAACTTCAACGTCAGCCAAATCAAGAGATAACCAAAATCCATTTCCTGTTTCTGGATCATTTGGATTTCTGAAATCTGGGAAAAAGGCAATTTCACCCTCAAAATCGAAAGTAATGTACCGGTGAACTAAGTGCTTCTTGTACAAATGCTGCTTTGCTGGATCAGCATCTCGCTCTTCAGGTTTTCCATTGTCTTGCTTTCTGTAAACCTCAATAAGATTAAAAACTCTTATTTTGAATTCTTCATCAACTTCTCTGACAGCAGTGTCTTCAGGCTTCTCTCCGGTTGGTTTCTTTTTTTTCTGGGTTTTATCCCTTTCTTTATTTGCTTGTGAATTATAGGGCAACAGGCCTATATACCACTTAGTGCCTATTTTCCGAAGAATACAGACTTGGGAAGAGTAGTCTCCTTGAAGACTCGTGCCTGCCGGAAGACGGATTTGGTCATATCCGAAACTTACAGCTTTTTCAATTAAAGAGAAAAGTTCTTCTTTTGTTGAAATAATGATTTCTTTTGATGTTTGCTTATTAGCAGAGACATCTGATGTTTGCTTATTAGCAGGGACACCATCACCTTTTTGTTGTGTCATATTTTTTTGTATGTTTTATGTACGTTCGACTTCAATTATACTCTATATATAAGTTTTGTCAAGTAAAAAACCTCTGCCATTGTGTGGCAGAGGTTTATTGCTTGATACGTTCTTTTATTTTCCAAAGGATCCATTTCTGGTCTTCCGTAAGGATTTTACTAAGTTTTTCTAATGGAAAAAGGAAGGGTTCTCCCTTGTTAGGATCTGAGAAATTTTTTGTAAATTCTCCAAAATATGAATTAACGATATATACATAATGTCGTTGTTTTTTGTTTTGCGACATGATTGTATTCATAACTAATTGTTCAAGATCATCTGAACTAGCAGTAACACCGACATCATTAAACAAAGCACGCAGAGCTGTTTCTTTTTGTGATTCAACAATTTTTTCGTCAAGAAAATCATTTCCGATTATCTTGTCTTTGTTACAAGGGAGAACTAGTATATATAGTTTTTTCTTTCCTTTTTCTGCATTAAAAAGAACAACATATGAACAGTACTTTGAATCTTGCGATTCACTGTTCGGTAATACAATATCTGAAAATCCATGAGTCTCCAAATATTGCTCAACTTCGGAGATTGTATTCATGAATTTCATGATAGTAGTAACTATTAAGTCCTTGTAAAGTTTACTTATTTTGGTCAATTTTGTCAATAGCTGTAAAAAGCCTTCAAAATGGTATATTTATCAGTATATGCAACATGAAGAATTACAACATCTCCGTCACTCACTCGCCCACTTGCTTGGGGCAGCAGTTTTGGAATTGTATCCTGGTTCAAAATTAACACTTGGTCCAGCAATCGACAATGGCTTCTACTATGACGTCGATATTACCGGAAAAATCAGTGAAGATGATTTGGTCAAAATCGAAGCAAAGATGCAAGAACTGATTACATCTTGGAGTACCTTTAGTAAACAAGCGGTTGACGCATCTACTGCCCAACAAACATTTGAAGGCAATCAATACAAACACGAACTCATTGGTGAAATCGTCGAAAAAGGCGAAGAAATTTCTTTGTACACTTCTGGTAATTTCACTGATCTTTGTCGTGGTGGACACATTGAAAATATGCAAGACATCAAACCTGGTTCTTGGAAATTGGACCGTGTTGCTGGTGCCTACTGGAGAGGAAATGAAAAAAACAAAATGCTGACTCGTATCTATGGACTCGCATTTGAAACAAAAGAAGCACTTGATGCCTATGTAACACAACAAACAGAAGCCGAAAAACGTGATCACCGAAAACTTGCAAAAGAACTGTCATTGTTTACTATCTCAGACCTTGTTGGCTCAGGACTTCCACTCTGGCAACCAAAAGGAACCATTCTTCGACAAGAGCTCACCAATTTCCTTTGGGATCTTCATAAACACAATGGATACAATTGGGTCACCACTCCTCACATCGCAAAAGAAGCACTGTACGAAACTTCTGGTCACGCTGGGCACTATATGGAAGATATGTTTTCTGTTCACGGAGGAACAAGTAAAGAAAACTTTTTCTTGAAACCAATGAATTGTCCGCATCACATGCAAATATTCAGTTCTTCACCATGGAGTTACCGTGATATGCCTGTTCGTTATTTTGAACCAGCAACAGTGTACCGAGATGAAAAAACGGGGCAACTTTCAGGACTTACTCGTGTACGTTCTATCACACAAGATGATGGACACCTCTTTTGTCGCGTCAATCAAATCCATGATGAAGTAGCGACGATTGTTGATATCATCAAACAATTCTATACAACATTCGGAATGATTGAAGGATATCGTGTACGTCTTTCACTTCGTGAAATTGGTAGTGACAAATATCTTGGTAGTGACGAAGTTTGGGAAAAAGCAGAAAAAGCATTAACAGCGGTTTGTGAAGATCACGGGCTTCCATATTTTGAAGGACCAGGAGAAGCTGCTTTTTATGGACCGAAACTCGACTTTATGTTCAAGGACGCTATTGGACGTGAACACCAACTCGCAACAGTTCAACTTGATTTCAACCTACCAGAACGATTTGATTTGTCATTCACCAACGAAGAAGGAAAGGCAGAACGTCCAGTAGTTATTCACCGTGCAATCAGTGGATCACTCGAACGTTTCCTTGGAGTTGCAATAGAACACTTTGCTGGAGCCTTCCCTGTTTGGATGTCACCAGTACAAGTTTCAGTACTTCCTGTTTCAGAAGAACATCATGGAACATACGCAAAAGAATTATTCAAAAAACTTCAACAAGAAGATATTCGAGTTGAATTACTCACAGAAGACAGTCTTGGTAAAAGAATTCGTCACTCAAAAACTCAAAAAGTACCGTACCAAATCGTCATCGGTGACAAAGAAAAAGATTCTGGTAACCTAACTATTGAAGGACGTGGAGATAAGATGGAAATGAGTATTGATGATTTTGTAGAAAAAATTTCAAACGAAATTAAAAACAGAACGCTCAACTAATGCTATAATCGAACTATTATTCTTAGCCACTAAAAAATATGGAAAACAACAATTTGTACAACATGATGCACCAATTGACTCAAGAACAAAAGTCACTATGGCGTCTCTCAAATCAATATCAAACTGATGCTTCAGGAAATCCAGAACTAGTAACATTCTGGGCGAACCTCGCAAAAGAAAAAGAGCGTCATATTGCAGATCTAAAAGAAATGATTAAAGCTGAACTAAAATAATGACCAGTTACTAATGACCAATGGCTAATATTCAAAAAGAGCGAAACCCTTCGGGTTCCGCTCTTTTTATTCTGTATTTTTACTAGTCATTAGTCATTGGTAATTAGTCATTGCATTGTTGCATTTATTTGGCAAAGTGCTATATTCCTATAGTACTTTTACAGAGTCGTACGTAAGACTTTAGAAAAGCTATGTTCTTTGACTTGATGCTCTGCCTCTTTTTTATTAACCATAACGGGATAATTGAGGGAGAAATCAAAACAAGAGGTATTGTGAACGGAGCACTGCTTATCGTAAAAACCATTCGTGATGAGAACTGAAACATCTAAGTACCATCCAAAAGGCGTATGGGTCACAAAAAAAACTTCTTACAATGATTGAAAAAAGTAAGGATTAAAATCCCTCTCCATATAAAATACACGGAGACAATGATTTTTCCTTCTAACCAAAAACTCAATCAAAAAACCACGGTTCACAACCGTGGTTTTTAAATTTCTACAACCTAAGATTTCAGTAAAATGTTTCAGATGCGAGGCGTCGAGGAAGAAAAATACGAGATGTACTGATGGTACATTGAGTGTTTTTGTGACGATGACAACGAAGCAGATGAGGTATTTTAGTGGAATCTTTTTATACGTCGATATTTGCCATCTTAGCATGCGACTGAATAAAATTCTTGCGTGGTGGCACCTCCCCTCCCATCAACATATCGAAGACTTTGTTTGCTTCTTCAGCATCATCAACTTTGACTTGTTTCAAAATACGACGAGCAGGATCCATGGTAGTTTCCCAAAGTTCTTCAGCGTTCATTTCTCCGAGACCTTTATACCGTTGAATAGTCCACTTACCTGTTTTCTTTTTGTTTTCTGCTTCTTCTACTGCTTCATCGGTTTCCATTGTATCTCCATCTTCTAGTTCTACAATTTCATCTGGAGCAACATCACCGACGATAGCGAATTTTTCTTCGTCAGTATATGCATAGTGCAATTCTTTACCGCGTTTGATTTTGTACAATGGCGGTTGTGCAATATAAATATATCCTGCATCAATGATCGGACGAAAATGTCTGAACAGTAATGTCAAAATAAGTGTACGAATGTGTGCCCCATCGACGTCCGCATCAGTTGCAAGAATAATCTTGTGATAACGAATCTTTTCCAAATCAAATGTATCACCGATAGATGTACCCATGGCAACAACCAAATTTTTAATTTGTTCTGATTTGATCATTTGATCAAGACGAGCACGTTCAACATTCAAGATCTTTCCACGAAGTGGCAAGATCGCTTGTGTCTTTCGGTCGCGTCCCATTTTTGCAGTACCACCCGCAGAGTCTCCCTCCACAATGAATAGTTCAGAATCGAGTGCAGATTTCGTCTGACAGTCTGCCAATTTTCCAGGCAAGGTCATTCCTTCGAGTGCACCTTTACGCAAAATAGAGTCTTTTGCAGCTTTTGCAGCTTTGCGAGCACGGAGTGCCAAAATAGATTTATTGATGATTGCTTTGGCTTGATCTGGATTCTCTTCGAAAAATGCTTCGAGCCCTTGTCCGAACACTGATGCAGTTGCACCTTGCGCTTCAACAGAACCAAGCTTCACCTTGGTCTGACCTTCGAATTGAATTTCTCGGAGCTTCACCGAAACAACTGCAACCAATCCTTCGAGCACATCATCTCCAGTAAGTGCACCGTCAGCTTCTTTGATGAGGTTATTTTTCTTACCGTAACTATTAATCACGCGAGTGAGTGCGGTCTTGAAACCAATGATATGTGTACCACCTTCCATGGTATAAATGTTGTTTGCAAATGGAACAATCTTTGTTGAAATATCATCAACATATTGCAATGCAACTTCAACACCAACATCGTTCAATTCTTTTTCTACATAAAAAATAGTGTCATGAATCGTCTTTTCACTTTTGGTATATTTACGAATCAGAGAAACAAGTCCTCCTTCGAAATAGTATGTGATTGATGGAAATTCAAAACCAAGTGACTTGATCCAGAATGTATCTTCGATATCACCTTTGCCGTGTGTCAGTGGAGAATATTCACGCGCATCAATGATGTCTACACGAAGCCCTTTGACCAAGTAGGCTTGTTGTTCGAGACGATGAATCACCGTGTTCCAGTCAAAATTGATTTCTTTAAAAATTTCAATATCTGGTTCAAATGTAATAATTGTTCCGTTTTCTTTTGATGCACCAATTTTTTTGACATTCGCTTTTTTCTTTCCTTGAGAATATTCTTGTACATGACGCCCACCTTCACGGTGTACTTCAGCACGAGTATAAATAGAGAGCGCGTTTACTACAGACGCACCAACACCGTGAAGACCTCCTGAAACTTTATATCCTTCACCGCCAAATTTTCCTCCGGCGTGAAGTGTTGTCATAACAGTTTCGAGTGCAGAAACTTTTGTCTTTGAGTGAATATCAACTGGAATACCGCGACCGTTGTCGGCTACACGAATACGATTGCCTGGCAAAAAAGTTACTTCAATATGATCACAATATCCTCCCATCGCCTCGTCGCGAGAGTTATCAAAAATTTCCCAGATCAAGTGATGGAGACCTTCAGTACCAGTACCTCCGATGTACATTCCGGGACGACGACGTACTGGTTCAAGACCCTCAAGAACCGAGATTTCATCTGCGCCGTACGAACCTTTTTTTGTTTCTTTTTCTTTTGCCATCCCAAATGAAATTTAAATAATAATGTTTATTTTAAAGCAATATTTCTTTGATTTATATCTTCTATTTTACCACTAAATCCACATAATCAAAAATTTCATACGGGACAAGTAATATTTGAAAAAACCTTGAAAAATAAAGCTAATTTACCCTTTTAGTATACCAAAAAACCGGCAATGAAGCCAGCTTTTTTTGTTCCTATTCTGCAGGTACAGGTGTATCATTTTGAGGTGCGTTTTCTGTCTGAGGCACAGCTTCAGGAGTCGGAGGTGTTACGAGAGGAGCACTTTCTTCGCCTGTCTGAACAGTTTCATCTACAGGAGAATTTCCTCCATTGGTAACCGGGGCATTTCCACCACCTTGCTGTTGCAAGAGTTGCTTCAATTGATTTTCATCGACACAAGTTTGACCAATACATAATTGTTTTGTTTCAACACGATCTGCGTGAATAATTTGCGCATACAAATCTAAAATAGTATTTTGTGTATTTGCCAAAAATTGTTTGACCAGACTTCCAAGTGAATTTGGATTCGCCACATCAAGTGATGTAATTGGTGTGATTTTCAAATCAAGTTCTTGAATTGATTTCGCAAGCAATGGGATCATATCGATATAGTACACACCGTGTGGAGTGACTCCATCTGCTTCATACACCACATAATCTTTGTTAACTTTTTCAACTTCTTCTGCAATGAAACCAGTTCGAAGTTTATCAGTACCGTTGTATTTGAAATTGACCGGACGAAGTGCATTGACTGTATCAAGCGCATTGAGTGGTAATGATACGATATCGTGTTTGAATCGCTGTGACGACACCGCACAAGAACCAGAATTATCACGAGAAAGCGTGTTACTACCATTAATACAAACAACATCCCCTGCACCGGAAGAAATATTAAGACCTGAAAAAGTAATAGCACCTGATGAAGTAAGACCTGTTGCTGAGGTAATTGTCCCGTTTACATCTACAGCAAAAGCTGTACCTCCAACAGAAAGTGTCCCATCAGTAGAAATATTACCACTTGCATCAACCTCAAAAGCATCATTAGTTCCGACGGTAAGTAAACTATTTGGAGTAGCATCCCCAATTCCAAAGTAACCATTTTCATTCATTACAACCTTTGCGCCTGTATCAAAATTACGAAGTACTATATCTGAAGTACCAAGTCCTACTGTTTGCAAATAAAAAGCATCGTCGTTTGCATTATAATAACTTGAAGCATAAGACCCGGTATTACTTATGTTCGGATATAAATTAATAGTTGGACTATTACCACCATTACCACCAAGTACAATATTTCCCCCACCGGTAACCAAAACAGCAGCAAACAAAGGATTGCTTCCAGGACTATTTACCGTAAGTGCAGCATCTGGTGTAGTTGTACCAATTCCAACTTTCCCTGAACCGGTAGCGACGAGTGTTGCTCCTGTATAATTACCATTAGTTACACTCATACCAGTACCTCCGAGGGCTACCGTACCGTCAGCATTTACTTTAAAATTTGCGAAGCCTGAACCCCAACTATCACCCGCATTAAGAGCGGTTTTAAAACGAAACTGTCCTTCGTCTCCAGCAAAATAGAATAATCCTCCAGTACCAGTCTCCCGTGCAACAAAATTCGTGCCATTAAAATATACGTTCTCACCCAACCATGCATTGTTTACCGCATATGTTTGTAATTCAATCGAACCAATGCGTGCTTGCGAATTTGTTTGATTGATTCCAGCAATATGCAAATTTGAAGTCGGAGTATTTGTACCAATACCCAAAAAATTATTACTATCATCCCAAAAGAAATTATTACTATCCTCTGCAATTGATGTACCATCAAAAAACAATACGGAACCAGCTTGTAAAGAAGGGAGTGCGTCTTGCTTGGCATTGAGTGCATTTTGCAAATCTGTTTGAGAAGATATCGTCCCTGTAATACCACCCCAGCTTCCGCCACCAATGTTACCACCATTAATAGTTACCGGTCCTTTGAAATCAATATTTCCATTTCCGTCTACCTGCATTCTTATGTTTCCATATCCATCAGCAAGAATAATATTATTGTTTGATGTCGCAATACCTGAGCCATCATATCCTCCGATGATCACATTGTATTGCCCAGTAGTGATCAACTTTCCAGCCTCCCATCCAAGTGCGACATTTTGAATACCTGTAGCATTTTTAAGGGCACGATACCCAACACCAATAGAATCACTATTTGTTGTATTGCTATACAAAGCTTCAACACCAACAGCAACATTATAATAACCAGATGTATTAGAACGTAATGCACTTGCACCAATAGCAATATTACTGTTACCAGTTGTTGAATATAGAGCATCAGAACCAATTCCAATATTAGCCTGACTACTACTAGCGTTGCGAAGGGCATTATTTCCAATTGCTATATTGTTTACAAAATGATCTGCACCAGAAAGTGCATTAGCTCCTATCGCAATACTTTGTTGCCCATCAGTAGAACTCGCCATTGTGTTTTTACCTAATACTGTATTCAAAAATCCACTTGTTGCACCAACATTGATACCGTTCACACTTAAATCAGAAGAAAATGTTTTTGCTCCAGCAAATGTTTGTGTTCCTGTGGTCACCAAACCACGAGCAGTTGCACTAGCACTTGGAAGGTTAAAGGTATGAACACTACCCGATGAAGTAATCGAAAAATCAGTACCTGTTGTTGAACTTGCAAATGTTTGCGTTGAACCGGTCAAACCATTGAGCGATGAAATGCCTGAACCCGAAAGTGTAGCCCAACTAGCGGTCGTACCATCAGTAGTTAAATACTTTCCACTATTACCAGTTTGATCTGGAATAATGGAAACGATACAGTTCGTACTTCCTGGTGTACAAGTCGGGTCTAGTGTCTCGCCTTGAGAGTAAGGATTGGTCGGAGGTGCTGCGAAAATGTGTAGCGAAAGACTGAACACCGCAAAAAATGCGAGTGAAAAAAGAAGTTTTTTGTGCTGTTTAAATACACTTAGTCCCATTATTTTAATTGTAACAAAAATAACGCATTTTCAAGTGCATTATTTTGTGAATTAATCCTTATCTTTTCAGTGTATTTTCCGTATTACTTATCGAATAATTGACCCGAATTCTTTGACTGTTTCTATTTCAAGTTTTTTGTGCAAAGTGTTCACTTCTTCGTCGGTCATAGTGTGGTCGAGAGAGCGATAGGTGATGCGATATGCATAACTTTTCTTCCCTTCGCCAAACTTGGCAGCGTTTTCATATTCATCAATCAATGCCATTTCTTCAGCCATATCACCGATCACATCACGAACCAAATCAAAATAATTGTTTGGTTGGAAAGTGTTTTCTACGATGAATGAGATATCACGTACAATCGGCGGATACTTACTTACTTCTTTGAAGGTTTGACCGAGTACCAATTGTTTTTTGACACGTTCATCGTCTGACCAAAGGAGACGAATATCTGGAAGTTCCATTGATAAAATTGCGAGACGCTCAAGACCGAAACCGAATGCCCAACCGTTGTAACCTTCGATACCCATTTTTGCAAGGACAGATGATTTGATCATTCCTGCACCAAGAATTTCTACCCACTCACCTTTCACCTTCACTTCAATTTGTGTTGATGGATCAGTGTATGGAAATGTATCGTCGAGGAATTGGTATTCAGTTTCCGGACCAAAGACTGTTTCAACAATTTCAGACAACACACGCTTCAACTCATCGAGCGATAACATGCCTTCAGTATTTGGAATCAATTTCCATCCATCGATTTGATGAAAGACATTCATGTGACGACGATCAATTTCATCTTTGCGATATACTTTACCGAAACAAAGCGCACCAAGATGTTCACCGCGAGCAGCTCGCTCTTTTATTTCAGGATGATTGAAATAGTAATACCAAGAAACGGTATTGTGTGTGCGAAGAATATTTTGCGCGTCAGCGTAGTAGGTATCAGATGTTGAACGAGCGACGTGATTTGCTGGGAAATCGAACAGGTCAAACGTAATCGCTGATGGAACAATTTCTGGAATTTCAATCACATCAAGTCCTGCAAGTGATGACACTCCTTGCACACGCTCAACGATTTCATGAAGTGGACTACCTGGTGTACGAGCAAGATCTGGCATCGCCAAATAACGCTTCATACGCAAAGCTTCTGCGTCGGTACGACTTTCGAGTTGTTTTAATAATTCATCTTGTTCGGTTGTGTCTATAGATATGTTCATAAAGTTTTTAAAGTTATAAAGTTTATAAAGTATTTTTTAAAAGTTATTAGAGACTAAGTGAGTGTTTTAATAAAACCGGATAACAATTTAGATATTTCTAATGTTAAATTATATGTTTTCTCAAAATCTTTCTGGTTAATATATTTTAACTCAAGAGCCATATCTAACATTGACCTAACTTCTCCAGCAGAACCTTTAGCAATGAAGAGAAAATTTTTTAACTCTTTATTTGTTCTTCGTTCGAATCCTTCGGCAATATTGTTCATAATCGAAATCGAGGCTCTTTCAATTTGATTTTTAAAACTAAAGTCTTTAGATGTTTTAAATATAGAATAGATAGCCAAAGTCAATTCTTTTCCTTTCTGCCAAGCTATTATATCTTCAAACTTCTCTATTTTCATATTACTTTAAGAACTTTAAAAACTTTATTAACTTTCTACTCCACGGTGATGGGACTTTTTTGCCACTTCGAGAAATCGTACATTTGACCGGGCATTTCATAATGCCTTTTTCTTTTCGCATTTCTTGTTCACAATTTTCGCACAGCAAAAAGTGACGATGACAGCCCATGACTTCACAGTTCACAAATCGTTCGTTCAATCCGTCGCATTTTTCACAATGAGCAACGACTTTGTGTTTTGGGTCATCAGTATAAAATCCCATCATCACACGTTTATCAAACACATACAATTTGCCGACGAAGTCTTCGTTCGGATATTTTTCCATATATGACACGATACCGTTGTCGAGTTGATACACATCAGTAAATCCTTGCGTAATCAAATAACCTGATGCTTTTTCACAACGCACTCCGCCAGTACAAACTGTCAGCACTGTTTTGTCTTTCAAGTGTTTGATACTTTCGATAAATTTCGGCAAGTCACGGAAGTTGTCGAGTGGTGGACATACTGAACCTTCAAAATGTCCGACGCGGTGTTCGTATGCATTGCGCATATCAACAATATAAAATTCTTTGCCATCCTTAATCCATTGATGTAGTTCTTCTGGTTTCAAATGAATACCAGTTGTCACATTCGGATCGACATCACACACACCGAGACCAAGGGTCACGATTTCTGGACGAACTTTGACTGATAATTTTGGAAATGAATTTCCATCACCAACACTACGTTTGATGTTGGTATTTGCAAATCGTGGATCTGCGAGATAATTGTTCAAATATTCGGCGATGGCTTCTTTGGTGCCTTCGAGTGTGGCATTGATACCTTCAGAGGCGATGATTGTGCGCCCTTTGAGCCCCAATTTCTGACACAAAGCAAATTGCTCATCACGCAAAGCTTGCGGGTCTTTTATGTGGACGTATTTATAAAATAGGATTACTTCGTATTCTTGTTGCATAATATTATAAGAACATATTACCACAAATTTGCGTTTTTAGAAGCGGCGACAAGCTCCGCTTGTCGCCGCTTCTTTTGTCTATATTCTGATTATCTGTTTACTGATATACTTGTTTTAATGCATTCAAAAACACTCAGAAAATTACTCGTATGGCTCGTCGTATTACTCGCGATTGGATTTTATTTGGGGTGGTTGGATAACGGCCCTCGACCATTGTTTTAAATTTAGAAAAACAAAAAAACCGAAACAACACTGTTGTTTCGGTTTACTGTTTTACCCGTGAAGCATGTGATAAATATCTTCGTGCTTTGTACCCTTAGGAAAAAACTCTCTTACAATAAGTGATAAGTCATCACCTTGAGGTGTTGAGCTAACAACACTTCCGACATCACGCCATGACTGTTTCTTTAAAATTTGACCTCTATTGTTCACATGAACAATAGGAGAATCTTTTCCTTCAATTGTTACGGCGTACGGAGTATTCTCACCAGTAAACGTGTTCTGTGGTAGCGGTAAAACGTGTACGATATATTTTGTTGTATTTTCCATTTCGAATATACTATACACTATTTATACATAAAAGTCAATACTAGTTAAAAATCCTTTTAGACAAAGCACAGTAAGGACACTCATCAGCTCCCCCGCCCCACGGTTTGAAATGACATTCATTTTCTATCCATGTTCCATTTTGCAATGCTTGATTGTATTCACCGATATCGCGTTTCAATAAATCAATTTGCTCTTGTGATATATGAGCACTGTATAATGCGTTTTTGTCTTTAGTTTCTGCTTCTAAGAAAAGCAATTTTGAAATAGACACTGACTCATCTTTTTTGCCACCACGCACCAAATACGAATACATAGCCAATTGACGCATATAATCAGACAACCGTCCTTCGTCGGTCATTTTCTCTATCTCACTTTTTGTTTTTGGCTTACCTGTTTTGAAATCAGTCACGACAATGTCTCCATTTGGAAATGTTTCAGTCAGATCCAACTTACCGTACATTTTAAGTTGTGGAAAATCTGAATCACGGAATTGCAACGATCGTTCTGATTGATGATCTTTTGCCAAATGTTCATAATAATTCTTGATCCAATTACTAACTGCTTTTTCGGCAGATTTCGATAAGTCTTTTAATTCTTTTTTGTCTTGTACACCTTCTTTCAGTAGACACTCCTCAATTTTTGCTTTGAGTATTTTGTCGGTCGGCAACTTCTTTTCTTTCAAAATAAATTCAATCGTACTGTGTACTGCAGAACCGAGCGCAAGACTCACTCCTTTGACTTCTGGCAGTTTCAAGAAATTTCTAAAATACCATTTCCATGGACACTCAAAGAAATTGTTGAGTAGCGTGACAGTCGCATTTGTTTGTTCAAAATTCTCTTTGACGTATTGTTTCAATGCTTCGAGTGTTTCAGTTTTTTCGACTGAAGTAATTTCAGTATAAATTTTGGGCCCATGCACCAGTAACTCCGTTTCTGTTTGTTCGGCTGTTTTTTCGATGAAATGTTTTTTGTCTAAGTCAGCAACAATACGAGCAAGCTCAAGTTCTCCTCCACCATAATTTTCTTTTGCGTAAGAAATTGTACACAACTCTTTTGCGCGAGTAATTGCCACATACAGTTCACGTTTTGCAGCTTCGACGGTGCGTTCATTGATTTTTTCTTTGACCTTTTCTGGCAACGTAAATGCACTGCGTTTTTCACTCATCAGTGTTTGTTCATTCATATGTGCAATCCACACTGCTTTGTACTCCAAACCTTTTGAACGATGGAGTGTCATAACTTGAATACCTGAAGTTCCACCGAACGTCGCAAGTTCGATACTGTTGCCGTATGATTTCAGTCGTTCGATATATTCCAAAAATTCGGGCAACGTCGCACCAACGTGTTTGGTCTCATATGCAAGTGCAGTATGAATAAAACTTCGTACTACTTCGACAGTATGTAAAAGCTCATCATGACTTGTCACCTTGTTTATCAAAAGTTCATTTCCAATTGTTGCGACAACCAACGACAACTTTTCATATGTCAGCGTACTGATCCAAGATTCAAGTTGCTTGCCCCATGTGGCAATTTCATTTTGATCATCAAATAATCCATTTGATTTTCCATTGTCAGTAAGTTCTCCGATTGTTAGATATTGCGGTTTTGTATTTCGTAAGAACGTATGTGCCATCATTGGTGGAATACCGCTTGTCTTGTCGAGTAAACTCGCAGACAGCGACACTGCATTAAATGGATCAGCGACAATCGAAAGTACCCGAAGCAAACTTTCTGTTTCTGGTTTACTAAACAGTGAGATATTGCCGGCTGAAGAAACATGAAGTCCCATCTGTGACAAAATACTGACAGCGTTTCGAACGTGACGATTTTTCGGTACCAACAGTGCACATTCATGTTCTGGAATACCTTGTGCTATTTGTTGCTTGAAATACAATCCTGCACCGAGAATCTCATCGCGTTCGTACACATATTGCGCAAGCGTGATCCCTGTATCACCTGCACTGTTACTGCGGAGTTTTTCTTCAGTGATAGAACTACTGAGTAAGTCATCAGCTAGCGCGAGAATTGGAGAGGTTGAACGGTAATTTTCGGTCAATGTAATCAATTTAGCCTTTCCAAAAAATGTTTTGAATTCAGTAAAATAATTGATATTTGCACCAGAGAAACCATAGATAAGTTGGCGGTCATCACCCACGACGAAAATGTTTGGCGTAAGCCCCATCGATTCGAAATCTCCCCAAACAGCTTTCAAGAAATTGTTCTGCACCGCCGAAGAGTCTTGATGTTCGTCCACCAAAACATATTGATAATTTTCATACACATCAGCACGAGCTTCATCTGATATTTCAACCACTCGCACCGCAAAATAAAGCACATCATCATAATCCATCAATCCGAGACCACGTTTGCGTTCTTCGTAGAGTTTATAAAATTGCACAACTTCTTTGGTTCGTTCAAGACTTTCGATTTTCTTCTCGACATCTTTTTTCAAACTTCCCTTACTTTCTCCGCGACTAGAGATGCTATCTGGATTTTCTTTCAGTTCCTTGATTTCAGTTTCGATATATTCCAAAAATTGCTCGTGTGTGAGCCGTTCGCGCTTCATCAAAGAAATCAAACTTTTGAGTTCACCGAAATACATTGCTGGATTGGTACGTGGGCGCAAATGTTCCCAGTCATTGTCGTGCAAAATTTCATCCACGAGAAAAACTCCTTCTGCATCATCAATCAATTTTGGTTCTATTTCAAAACCAATCAAATCAAAATGTTTTTGTACCAAAGAAATTGCAAATGAGTGAAAGGTGTTGATGACGACATCATTTGCCCGTGTACCGATATATGATTCCAAACGATCACGCATTGCAGTGACTCCTGAGCGAGTAAATGTCAGACACAAAATACCACTTGGACCAATGTCGGTCTTTTGTAAAATGTTGGCAATACGAAGCGCAAGAACTTGTGTCTTGCCCGTTCCTGGGCCTGCTACCACCATCACCGGACCGTCGAGTGTATCGACAGCGAGTTTTTGATTGGTATTGAGTTTGTTGTAAGCGTCAGCAAATTGCATATCTGTTTATTATACAATATCACTATAAACACCGATGGTTGACCTATATTTTGATTGTGGTACAATTGAAAACGGTAAAAAGTTCTATTGATAAATGTGTAAAAAAACTAACCAAAACCGCAAAGGTGATCACCAACCAGCAAAACAAGTAGTACCTGAACTTCTAAATGAAGTGCTTGCATTCAACAGTAAAGGCAGGCAGAACAAAGTAGAAAACTATGTACCACTTGCACAAAAACTTCACAAACATGGTTACTCAGTAAATACCTTCCTCAAATATTGGGACGGTGACAAATTGACTGAACGAATGATTTCAAACTTACAAAATGCTCTTGATATCGTTCAAGGCAGACAAGAACAGGAGAACACACAACTGATCACCGAAGAAGAAAACTCTTTCGCAGTTATTACACTTTAAACAAAAAGCCTCCTTTTCGGAGGCTTTTTTATTTTGATAATTTATTTTTCTTTCTTACCCCATCGCCATGATGGTTTTTCTCCGGTTGCATAACAAATGATAATCAGAAAGACTGTTACGATGTATGTGTTCGGAAAGAAATTGATAATAAAATCTGAGTCAGAATGTACGTGATTGTCGATGAAAATCAAATTTCCATAAACCACAAAAAGATACATCACAAGCACCGCCCAACCTTGCCAAGTACATGGAGTCCAGCCCCAGCCGTATGATTTTGCTCTAAACCAAACCTTGTTTGGTCGAGCGTCCGTCTCTGACGGATTAGCTTCAAACCATAGTTTTTTGTTTTCTTGTTCCATATTTAAACTAAATTATATCATTAAAACTTACAAAAATAATTATAATTAAAAAGTTATAAAATCGATACAGTTCAAGGCGGTGTGGTTAAAAGATGAGGAGATGTACAACACGTACATTGACGAATATTTTAACCACACCAACGCAGAAATGTACGATTTTATAACTTTTTAACCTGTTCTTGGCGAGCATTAAATACTATCTTTGACCGGCGAGTGATTGCGAAAATACCGAGCACAACAATATAGGTTGTCGTAACTTCGGATGGCATCACATACGGTAAATGCAAAATTGCATCAACTACCAAAATTCCAAATACGAGAATTGTCCAAATAAGTACATATCGCTCCCCAACCCTTTTTCCGCTGTGGTGTTCGTGCCAACGTTCAAACTCCTTTTCAGCAATGAAGATGACCAAAATAGCTTTGTAAATAATAGCAATCGGACCTAACAAATCAGGCTCGCTGTTGTTCGTATAAAAATCAAATAAGATTGTCCCGAATAAAATAATAGAAGCAAGACCAGCTAGTAGTCTCCAGAAGTAATCGTCATATTTCTTTGGAAATATTGGATTATCCATAACACTCGTATTGTAACACAAATAATGACTAATTACTAGTGACCAATGACTAATTTAATAAAACACAAACTATTCAAAAAAGAGGCGAAAACCGTAGGTTTTCGCCTCTTTTTATTAGACACTGGTCATTACTTCGAACAGCTTCCACAAGAACATCCGCACCTTCCTTACAGGAACAGTACACCTTTTGGATATATTTCTTCGTAAAACTCGAAATCTATCTCAAAAGGTCTTGCGTCTGTATTACGATACAGACTCACCAGTCTTACCTGAACAACCACAAGATGCATCTTTGCAAGAAGCACAGTCACAAGTTTTTGCAGTACCAGTTGTAGCACTTGCATCACAGACACAAGTTTCGCATCCGTTGCAAGAACCGCATCCACCGCAAGTTCCTTTGCCACAGCAATCACCGGTATTACAAACGCCACATACGCATTTTGTCTTCATTGCGTATTTACCACAACCAAGAGAAAGAATTGCAATGTTTGCAACGAGCAACATCAAATCAATTTCCATTGCTTGGAATCCCATTTTGCGTTTTACCAACAACATTGCAAATACCATTACCAATGCAAGTAGTGGTGCAACGATACAAGCTCCAATACCAAGTACCAACATGATACCTCCCAATAGTTCTATTGCGCCGATAGCGTATGCAAAGAATTTTGCAAGACCGAGCATTGCGAAGAATCCTACTGTTTGATCAATATGTGCCAACTTTTGGTATCCGTGGAAAATAAAAATAATACCGACAGCGACACGCAACAACAACAATCCAAAGTGTGGAGTGAAGTATTTTCTCATACAATCTTTTGTCATAAAAAATAAAATTAAAAACTACTAATATGTTATTCCTTTATTGTATCACTTACCACCAAAGCGAGGAAGTAAATCTTTACCAATAGCACTATATGGAATCGTAATACTCACCTCTCCTGTCGCATATGGCGCGACTTGATATGGATTGAACACCACCACAAGTCCGGTGTCAGACAAATAGACATTGTCGAAATTTTTGGGATCAGGACCAGCACCTTCGTTTACCATGTCTTCATCATAATTTTCGGCAAGCACGGTCTTCAATTGCTCTTTTGATAATTGAGATAAATCTTTCCAGAACAATGTTTTTTTATTGAACAAATTTTCGGTATAGATTTGTTGTCCATCAGTATCACCAATCAGCAAAACTTGTGAATATTCGTATGGATGCGCAGAACCTTTTGATTCTGATTCGAGTTTGAAAATAATCGTCGTGACACTGTGCACCGGTTGCAGAATTTGATATTCACCAGTCAACTTACTGACTCCGTCATCAGTTGCAGTCACATCAGTTTCGTTGGCAATAAAATTATCAATTTCTTTTTTGATAACCGTGCGAATCGTTGCATTGGCAATCGCCAAAAACGGCATAGCTTCTTGGTACTCTGGATAATGCACTTTGATATAGATACCGGTATCGCGTTTGGTAAATGTTTTGTCTTTTGTTTGCGCAAGCGAAAGATTGGTAATACTTGGATTTGGACGATTGTCGACTTTTTGTTTTGCAAAACGAATCCAAAAAGCACCGAGGATTACAACGAGCAAAAATACCGTTACTAAAAATTTTGGATTCCGAACAAGGTCGGCAATAAACTTCTTCATGATATATAAAGTATATCACGCAGTGTATTTAGAGTACAAAATATGATATAAAAGTATTGTTATTTTGTATTCTGAGCTGGGGAATCGTCTAATGGTAGGACTTCGGTTTCTGGTATAAAAAGTGAACTGCTTCACTTTTTATCCGATTCCGAGTCACACGAGGAAATTGCTGTTATAATTCTTTTTAATTACAAAAAGAATTATAGGCAATAGGGACTACTATTTGGGTATTTGAATTTTATTGTTTACAAAGCTGTCGGATCGTCTAATGGTAGGACTTCGGTTTCTGGTACCGACTATCTTGGTTCGAGTCCAAGTCCGACAGCTTTGTAAATAATTCACAATAAGGTGCATCCCAGCTTCCCAGCTTAAAATAGAAAATCATATGAAAAAAATCATTAACAACAAAATGCAAAAGGGATATGAATATGAATTGGTTGCGCCAATGGGCAAACAATTTGATCCGAAATTCAAACCCGATCTCACTCCGAAACAAATGCTCGCACTTGGTGTCTTTGGTGGTGTGTATATGCGTGATGTTGCAAAAACTGATGAATACCCTTCTGATTGGTTCACTCGAGCAAAATTGGCAACCGGCAAACGAGACAAGAACCTCAACTATTTCAACGTGAACGCTTCACAATCACTCGCAATCTGGCGAAAGAATGGTTGGATATACAAAGACGATCCACGAGGATGGTTCGAATGGTATTGCCGATATTATATGGGACGACGAATTCCCAAAGAAGACGCTCGACAAATCGACCGCTGGCAAAAGATGGTACGACATGTAGGGCAAATCAAAAACAATTGCCGAGTTGGTGATGAATTTTGCCGACCACGACAACGACAAGCCTTGCTCCACTGGGCATATGATAGTAGAAAAATGTAATAACCACTGCTAATTATTTAGTAGCGTAATTTTTAAATACACCAAATAAGAAAAAATACTTCTTATACTTTTATGTAAGTATTTTAAAAATTCTCGTACCAAAATCTATTATTTTACAGATAGTCTTATGTATGATATAATTTTTAGGAAATAAAATAAATTCTGTAACTTAAAACAATTAAATATGAACAAAGAAAATCTTATCGACAAATTACCCAGAACTGTTCCTTTTGGATACTGGAAAGGATCTGGAGAAAGCCATCAGTTCAATGTTGGTTTGAATCACCTAATCTTTCTTGATTTATCAAGTTTATTGGGAATTAACACTGATATTAACTTACTGAGATTTTACGCTAAAGAGGAACACAATGAAGAACTATTATTTGATGGTAATTCTATGTCTTCCGACAATGCTGAGGATCAATTGAAAAGGGTTGAAAAATCTTTCATGATTCTTGAATCAAAAGGTGTTGATGTTGATGAAAGAATCAAAGCTAAAAAAGATTTCTTTTCTTTTTTAAGCCTGCATTCTTTTTATGGAAACAGTTTATCAGGAATAGTCATACTTAAAGCAGTAGAAGTTGGTCAAACATCACCAGAAGTATTACAAAGGAATTTAGTCTTACCAGAATACGTAAAACTTATTCCAGCAAAGATGGCGTACCAAATTGCTTTTCTTCTGTCTCATTGTATGACTGAGAACTTTATGAAGGTTTTCGATCTTTATCAAATTCTTATAATGAATGAACCATTAGAAAAATCGGATCCAAATGATAATAACCTGACTGTATCAGTATCTCCGCCGAGAAAAAAGGAAGGATTAGGCCCAGTAAAAGCAAAAATTGGACTGAACCTTTTCGATAACCCTTATACAATCAATAAGGGAGACGGGCTCTGTTTTCTTTGTTTCCAATCAACCATCAAAGAACGAGGCATGTGGTAAATGCACAAAAAAAAAGGCATATCCGATTAAAACTATCGAGGTGTGCCTTTTTCTAATTCAATAAATCGTTCTCCGACGCTTGAACTAGTACTCTCTTATGTATACAATGAACGTATATGAATCCCGCTCAAAAATCGCGGTCGCAATTTTTTATTTGGGTTTTTCATTTTTTAATAACAAATTAATATGATAGTGTTTCGGTTTTGTTCAAAAATAACCGCGACCTATTTCTAACGGGATGAATAAAATTATCGCAATACTCATCACTGCACTCCTTTTGGTTGGAGGAGGTGTATATGTAAAAACACACAAACAAGACAGCACTAAACAATCAACACAAGCAACGAGTACAACCGAAGAATCGTACAAACAAGAAGCTTCTTCAACTGAATCTGTTGGTCAAAAAACAGAACGAGAAGATGAAGACAGTAACGAGAATGATGACGATGACAATGAAGGACGAACCAGTGCTTCAAAAGAAACAATCAAACCAACAACAAAGCCAGCAACACAAACTAGTGCGACATTTACGCTCGCTCAAATCGCGACACACAACAATAGTGCAAGTTGCTACACAACTATTTCAGGTGGTGTATATGATCTGACTACATGGATCAATCAACATCCGGGTGGACGTATGGCGATACTTTCTTTGTGTGGTAAAGACGGCACTGTATCATTTATGAACCAACACGGCGGACAAGGACGACCTGAACAAGAATTGGCGAGTTTCAAAATTGGAACATTAGTAAAATAATATTCAATCACAAATGGAAATAAAAAACGTCAACAAAGTACATAAAGAAAAATTGAGTAAACTCGACAAGATTGCACTTCGAGCAACAAGTTTTGTCGGTTCAATGAAATTCTTTTTTGCAATCGTCATTTGGACAACACTCTGGTTTTCATGGAATATTTTTGCACCAGTAGAATTTCGCTTCGACCCATTCCCTGCTTTTGTACTCTGGCTCTTCTTGTCGAATATGATTCAAATCTTTTTGATGCCACTCGTGATGATTGGGCAAAATTTGCAAGGACGACACTCTGAAGAACGCGCAGAAAATGATTACCAAGTGAATATCAAAGCAGAAAAGGATATTGCTGTCATCCTTGGAAAATTGGAAGCGATAGAAAATAAAATGAAGTAGTATGAAAAACGCAATTATTGTTCATGGAATGCCGAACAAAGAAGAGTTTGAAAAGAATGGCATATTCAAACATTGGCTTCCGTGGATTAAAACCGAATTAGAAACAAAAGGAGTCGGTGTAACAATTCCAGAAATGCCGACACCGTATGCTCCGATATATGAAGCGTGGAAAGAAGTGTTTGAACAATTCCCTCTCACTGAAGAAACAATATTGATTGGACATAGTTATGGAGCAGGATTTCTTTTGAGATACTTATCTGAGAACAACGTCTCTGTTGGCAAGGTTGCGTTGGTTGCGCCATGGATTGATCCTGATGGATACTTAGCAACACTATCGCTTCCGAATTCATTTGATTTCACCCCCGACAATAATCTTGTAGAAAAAACAAAAGGAGTAACGGTGTTTTGTTCAGAAGACGATGATGAATATATTTTGGAAAGTGTCAGACAAATCAAAGCAACATACACTGGTTTTGATTACAAAGAATTCACCGATCGTGGACATTTCACCACTGAACCTGGATATGATAATGATACGTTTCCGGAACTACTCCGAGTAATTACCAATGACTAATGACCAAGGACTAATAAAAATAATAAAATAAAAGATGCGGACCGAAGGTCCGCATCTTTTATTAGTCACTAGTAATTGGTCACTGGTCATTATTTTTTTATTTCTTTTTTCTGTGTTCCGTAGACGCTTTGATGAAAGCAGAGAATACTGGATGTGGAGCAAGTGGTCGTCCTTTGAATTCTGGATGAAATTGTACGCCAATCATAAAAGGATGAATACTTGTCGGCAACTCGGCAATTTCACAAAGTGACCCATCGGGAGATTTTCCAGAGAATATAAGTCCTGCTTTTTCGAGTTGTTCTACATAGTGTGGATTGACTTCGAATCGATGTCGGTGACGTTCTGAAATAGTTGTTTGCTTGTAGGCATTGTATGCAAGTGTTCCCTTTTTCAAAACTGCTTCATATGCACCGAGTCGCATTGAGCCACCATACCGATTTTCATCCATGAGCGATTTCTGATGTTCCATAATATCAATAACAAGATGCTTTGATTTTGGATCAACTTCACGAGTATGTGCATCTTTCCATCCAAGCACATTGCGTGCGTATTCGATGACCATAAGTTGCATTCCATAACAAATACCGAAATATGGAATATTATTTTTGCGACAATATTCAATCACTTTCAATTTGCCGTCGACACCACGAGAACCAAATCCTCCTGGCACAAGCACCCCGTCGTAATCACTAAGCTTTTTTAATTTCTTTGCATCCTTTTCAAAATCAAGCGCGTTGACCCATTCGAGCACTGGACGTTTCTTTTGTGCATAACAAGAATATTTGAGTGATTCAATCACTGACAAATATGAATCTGACAACGTGAAGTCTCCCGTATCAAAATATTTTCCGATGATGGCGATACGAACTTCGTCCTTCAATCCTTTTGTACTTTTGACAAACTTTTGCCATTCTTTTGGTTGTTTGTTTTCGGTTGGAATTTTGACGCCAAGTGTATTCAAGATGCGATCACCAAATAATTCTTTTTCAAAGTTGAGTGGAATGTCATAGACACTGTCTACATCTGGTGCAGAAATAACATTATCTTTTGGTACGTTACAAAAGAGTGCGATTTTTTCTTTGCGAACATCATCAAGTGGTCGCTCCGCGCGACAAAGAAGAAAATCAGGAAAAATACCAGCCGAGTTCAATGTACGTACGGCGTATTGCGTTGGCTTGGTTTTCATTTCACCGACTTTTGATGGAATCGGTAAATATGAGACCATTACTGTTGCGACATCATGTGGAAGTTGTGTTTTCATCATACGAAGTCCTTCAAGGAAAAGCATACTTTGATATTCACCAACCGTTCCACCAATTTCAATAATCGTGAAATCAGCTTTTGCATTATGACTTGCCTTCTTGATTCGCTCAATCATTTCCATCGGCACATGCGGAACCACTTCGACACATTTGCCTTTATAATGCATGGCGCGCTCTTTTTCAATCACCGACAGATAGACACGACCCGTTGTCATATAGTTGATCTTTGTAATATCGATATCCAAAAATCGTTCGTAGTTGCCGATGTCTTGATCTGTCTCATCACCATCATCAGTCACAAACACTTCTCCGTGTTCTGTCGGATTCATCGTACCCGCATCGACATTGATATACGGATCAATTTTAAGTGCGGTGACTCGAAACCCTTTGTCTTTCAAAATGCGACCTATTGATGCAGCTGCAATTCCTTTTCCAACGGAAGACATTACACCTCCAACGACGAAGATGTATTTTGTAAGTGGTTCTTTCGGCATATAACGTAAAAATTATTTAGTAAGATATTTTCTAACGGCCCAAACACTTGAGATTGCCGAGATAATTGCTCCGGCAATCAAAATAATAAAGAAGATTTGAAAAATGTTTGAGATGTAGTAACTAAACAGATTTACTCCCAAGAAGTCAGAAAGATTACTACCTGCCCAAATGGTGAGCGGAATAAATGCGAGAATAGTAATGAAGGTGCCAATAACACCTGAAAGTAATCCTTCCACAATAAATGGACCACGGATATATTTGTTTTCAGCACCAACCAACCGCATCACACCGATTTCTTCACGAGAAGTATAGATTGCAAGACGAATAGTGTTGTACGTAATCAACACAGACACGAGGGCAAGAATGAGTGTCACCGCAAAACCAAGTTTTTTACCACCATCAATAATCACATTGAGCCTGTCGATAATATCTTTGTTTTGTGAATAATTGATACGTTCGACACTACCAGTGTACTGTGCCATTGCATCATTTTCACTTTCTAAAAATCGAGCAATACTTTCATATTGACCAGAATCTTTTGCACGAACATTCAATATTGCACCGAGTGGATTACCGTTCAATTCTGATAACGCTTGTAATGTCACATAGTCATTGGCGTGACGAATACGAAAATCTTCGAGCGCTTTGTCGCGAGAGACATATTCAACAGAACCAACTTCGGGCAATTGTTCGAGTGATTGTTTGAGTGACAATACTTTCTCTTCCGGTGTATCGGTAGTCATATACACAGAGATATCAACGCGATTTTTCAAATCAGCGAGCGATGATTGGAGTAGTGCTTGAAAGAGCACGATAAAAGCAATCACTGAAAGCGTAATTGTCATCACGAGCACTGAAGCAAGCGAAACGGTACCGTTTCTTCTAAAGTTAAGAATTCCGCCACGAATAATTCTTTTAAATCCAAGTGTGTTTCTCATATACGATTATTTTTTATTAGTTATTGGATAAGATCCGACTTTTTGATCATTGATAATCTTTCCTTTTTCAAAAGTAATAACACGACGACCAATACTATCAATCACCTCTTTGTTGTGTGTAGTCAAAATAACAGTTGTTCCTAGGTCGTTGATTTTTTTCAAAATTTGAACGACTTCATAGGCATTTACTGGATCGAGGTTCCCTGTCGGCTCATCAGCAATAATCACTTCTGGTTGATTGATGATGGCACGAGCGATAGCCAAGCGTTGTTTTTCTCCGCCTGACATTTGATGTGGAAAATTAAAAATCTTTGTTGTGAGATCAACAAGTTCAAGTACGTGAGGTACATCATTTTGAATTTCTTCATCAGACTTTCCTGAAGCCTCCATTGCAAACGCAATATTTTCGTACGCATTTTTATTTGCCAACAATTTGAAATCCTGAAAGACCGTACCGATACGACGACGATATTTTGTCACTTCAGTATTTGAAAGTCGGTGCACATCGATAGATTCGAAATACACAGAACCGTCAGTTGGTTTTTCTTCAGCAAGCAATAATTTTGTCAGTGTTGTTTTACCGGCACCAGAATGTCCGATAATACTGACAAACTCACCTTGTTCGATTGAGAGCGTAACATCATCTAATGCCAAAGTACCATCTTGATATACCTTGGACACATTTTCGAATTGAATCATAGGTATTATTATACCTTCTTTAATGACTCTATCAAACCTTCGATTTCCCCATCTTCGAGAATTGCTCCTACATTTGAAGATTCATAATTGCTTCGTAAATCTTTGACCAATTTATATGGATGCAATACATAGTTACGAATTTGATTTCCCCATTCAATATCAGTATTTTTGGCAGTGTGCATACTTTCTACCAAATCTTTGTGTTCGTCTTCGGCTTTTTTGAATAATTTGCCACGCAACAATTCCATCGCTTTTTCACGATTGGCTTCTTGACTTCGTTCTTCACGAGACGCAGTTGTGATACCCGTCGGCTTGTGTGTAATGCGTACAGCAGTTTCTCGTTTGTTCACATTCTGACCTCCAGGACCACCTGCTTTGGTAAAATCAACTTCTACATCTCTTTCATCAAGTTCTGGCATTGCATGTTTTTCGATTTTTGGAATTACTTCAACTAAGACAAAACTAGTACTGCGTTTTCCTTTTGCGTTGAACGGACTATTGCGAACAAGTCGGTGTACACCACTTTCGTGTTTCAAACTTCCGTACACATTCTTGCCGGTAATTTCGAGTGTGATATTTTTGAAACCTTTTTGATCATTTTCACTTTTAGATAAGATAGTTGAAGAAAAATTATTCCGTGCAAAATACTTCTCATACATTTCATACAACATCCGCGCAAAATCTTCTGCGTCGTCCCCGCCCGCACCAGAGATAATCGACATAATAGCTCCACCGCGATCAAAAGCACCGAATCCTTCTTTCTTGTCTTTCAATTCTTGTAATTCTTTGATGAGTGACTGTGCCTGATTTTTGTCATTCCAAAAATCTGCACCTGCCATGGCGTTTTCGATTTCTGTAATACGTAGATTGATTTCGTCTGAATTCATTTGAGCCATTGTCGGGAATCGAACCCGAGACCTCATTCTTACCATGAATGCGCTCTACCGACTGAGCTACAACGGCTGATTTTTCCTACAAAGAAAAATCATGTCGGAAGAATTTTTATGGCAAAGCCATATAAAATTTTCCGACTAATTTTCCTCTCATAAATTCGCGTCGAAAGATTTTTATCAACGAAGTTGTTAAAAATTTTCGACGAAATTTTTCTTATAATGAAAGAATATCCCAATACTATAGTATTTTATGGCTTTTTTCAACAACAGGCTTGCTAAAAATACTTTTTACTATATAATGGCAACATACTTTAACAGTATAACTCTATCGCGGGTTAGAGGAACGGTACCTCATCAGGCTCATAACCTGGGGAACCCGGTTCGACTCCGGGACCCGCAACAATTCGGCAAGTGACATGCCACAGTCTATTGTGTCTATTGCCGAAAATTTGGTATTTTTAAATATTGTCGATGTAGCTCAGTTGGTTAGAGCGTAGCACTCATAAAGCTAAGGTCGGAGGATCGTTCCCTCCCATCGACACCCCGATGGTAAATCAGATGATGACTCATCTGATTTTGAGGGAACGATGACCTTGAGTTTATCGCGCGAAGCGCAAGCGAGTACGATACGAAAGGTGTACAGAATCTGTAAGATTCGTTCCCTCCCATCGACACATCACAATATGTGATATAGTATAAGTTCGCAGTTTTTAAGTAAAAAATTGCGGGTGTAGCTCAGCTGGTTAGAGCGTCCGCCTGTCACGCGGAAGGTCGTGGGTTCGAGTCCCATCACTCGCGCATAAGAAAAATCCCCTTTATTGGGGATTTTTCTTATGCGCGAGTGAAGCAAATCAAAGTGTTTTGATTTGCGTTGGGACTCGAAAAGCGCAGGCGGTGAAGAGTGATAGTATCACTTCGTAAAACCTTTTGAGA
>JBAXSP010000002.1:0-158922 GCA_037130655.1 bacterium
GGTATTGCTCGCAAGCGTGCTGAAGATTTATTGGAAATTGAAGGTATTGGAGAAAAAGGTATCCAAGAAATCAAAAAAGCACTTGGCGATTTCAACCTTTCACTAAAAGGATAATTATTTATTAATATATAGGCTTATGAGACACTCTAATTCAGTAAGAAAATTTGGAAGAACAAGAAACGGACGAAACGCCCTTTTGAAAGGCTTGGTTCTTTCTTTTATCGAGCACGGTAAAATCACTACAACATTGGCAAAAGCAAAAGAACTTCGCCCAACTGTTGAGAAAATGATTACTCGCGCACGTGAAGACAATTTGGCAAATCGCCGTATCATCTTGGCAGGCTTGTACAACAACGAAATGGCAGTAAACAAGCTATTCGGAGAAATTGCTCCAGAATACAAGAAGCGCACTGGTGGATACACACGTATCACAAAGTTGCCACAACGTGTCAGTGACGGGTCACCAATGGCAGTCATCGAACTCGTTTAGACTTGATTATAAAGATTTTTTGTGATAAGATTTTGAAACATTATGAAATACACTATTGATGCAAAAGGAAAAGCTCTCGGACGCGTTGCTACAGAAGCAGCGACTATCCTCATGGGCAAAAATACTCCTGCTTTTACAAAAAACAATGTTGCTGACGTAGCAGTTGAAATCATCAATGCTTCACACATCAAAGTTACTCCAAATCGTCTTCGAGAAACAATGCACGAACGCTATTCTGGTTACCCAGGAGGTTTCAAACAAGTTTCTTCTGAACACATTATCGAAAAGAAGGGCCACGCAGAACTTTTCAGACTAGCTGTTTACGGAATGTTGCCAGCCAACAAACTTCGATCAGAACGAATGAAATTGCTAACAATCACTGCATAATACTATTTAAACAATTTGTATGGAAAAAACATCAACAAAAGACCGATATATCAGAACTGTAGGACGACGCAAAACTTCAACTGCGGTTATTAAACTTACTCCAGCCTCAAAAACTACTTTTTCAATCAACGGTAAAGACATTGAAACTTATTTCTTTACACCAACATTGGTTCACACAGTAAAAGACGCTTTCACTGTTGCCGGTGTAGACAAAGAATTCACTGTTACTGTCACTACAAAAGGCGGAGGAATCAGTTCTCAAGCACAAGCAGTTCGTCATGGTATCGCTCGTGCACTTGTTGATTTCGACGAAGAAACTCGTGGAAAACTAAAATCAGAAGGATACTTGAAACGTGATCCTCGAGCAAAAGAACGACGCAAGTTCGGTCTCAAGAAAGCTCGTAAAGCTCCAACTTGGTCAAAACGTTAAGAAAAAGGCTCCCTGCGGAGCCTTTTTTAGTTTTGACAGCCACAGTCATGTCGCTCTGCGACAGACGAGGCCGGGTCGGGAGTACTTAGTAGAATTGGAGCGTAGCGAACAATTATACTTAGTAACTCGTGACCAAAACGATAATACAGGCACTAGGCTAATAGGCTCTAGGTGTCTAGCAAAAAAGAACGGAACCTGAAGGGTTTCGTTCTTTTTTATGCACAGTTGTATTTTGATATCTGTATGGATTATAATTATCCTTAATGAAGAAAACTCCAGTCAAAAAAGAAGAAAAATATGTGACTGAAAAAGTGTTTGAAAAACACATGATTGCTATTGGTCAAACACTTGCACGTCATGACGATATTTTTAATCGTATTGATAAAGCACTAGAGACAATTATTGGTGAAATTCGCTCAGTAAAAGAAGATACTCATGCAATGAGAAATTCTATAAGAACAATAGATACAGAGAACATCTTTCGTGACAAATCTACAGAAAATCTTCGTGTTCGTGTAGAAAAACTTGAATCAAAAGTAAAATAAACAAAAGAGCGACAACCTTCGGTTGTCGCTCTTTTGTTTTCGCTAAAAATCATTATAATAGAACTACTATGCAAGACGAAGAAATCTTAAACACAGACGAAATAATTGAAGACACAAACACGATTGATGTTGATGACGTGTCTTTCGAAGCCGAAGACGGCGAAGGTAATACCATGAATGCTTCTCAGAAGCTCAAAATGCTCCGTGACAAGCTCAAAATCTCTGAACGTGAGCGAATGGACAATCTGACCGGCTGGCAACGTGCCAAGGCAGATTATGTGAACCTCCAAAAAGAAGAAGAACAAAAACGCAAAGATATGCGTACCTATGTCACGACAGATATTATCGAACAATTACTTCCAGTGCTCGACTCTTTTGATATGGCATTTGCAAACAAAGAAGCGTGGGAGAAAGTTGATGCAAATTGGCGTAGTGGTATCGAATACATTCACGCACAATTTCTCCGTGTCCTTGCCGACAACAATGTCACCTCAATCAACCAAACAAATGTCCCGTTTGATCACAATATCCACGAAGCGATTGAAAATATTGAAACAGATGAACAATCAAAAGATCATACCGTTGCGACGATTATCCAATCTGGCTACAAAATAGGGGATAGAATCATCCGTCCTGCGAGAGTGAAAGTGTTTGAGTTTAAGAAATAGTTACACGATAGCGATAAATAGAGAAGGGAGGATTCTTCGAAGTTTGACACTTTCATTTATATACAGTATCATCCGATACAGATTAAACACCTGTACAAAGATGAAAGAAATAAACCTTAGCACCAACCACCCCGAATTACGAGCTGACGAAATCTTCCTCTTGAATGTTGATTCTGAATACAGACTTGGCAATAGTCAGGTTGTACGAATAAAACCAGAATCAGCATTACAGATGAATTTCAATAAATTACCGTATGCAAACAAACGTATGGGTAAAATAGCTTATGATTCCGAAGGAAAAGAAAACCCCGAAGAACGACCTGTTTTTGTAAATCGTCTTGAATTTGAACAAAAAAACCTGCACAATGTGTAGGTTTTTTATTTTTTCATTCCAAAAACTTCAAAGAATGTTTTTTGTGAAGCTTCATCAATTGTATCAGTGGTCATAATGACAAGTTCAGTTGTCAGACCTAGGTCATTTTTAATATTTATAAAAAGGTGTTCGAGTGGAAATGGTGAAATCCAAGCAGAGTTTTTGAGACAAACAAAGCCGGCTTTCTTCAGTAGATAACGCAAACTTTCACGTTCGCTTTTGCGGGTCTCCGGTAGATCAAGTAAGACAATGCGCCATTTGCCGTCCCACGTTGTCGGCACCATCACCGTGTCATCATCGAGCTTGAGCGAGACCAATTTCTGTCGGCCATCTTTGGTCAGACGCACATATGATTGATTGTCAGATTGGAGACTTTCCACTAAACCAGTTTCGGTCATATTTTTGACCGCCCGAGTCACGGCGTATTTATCAGACAAGGTATCAGAAAGTTCTTCCTTGAGACTAGGAAGGGAATACGCCTTTTTACCGCTGAGCGCCTGTAATATGGCCTTTGAGATACCTTTTTTTGCTGGCTTTTCGTTCATTGATTCCATTTTACCAGTTTTCCACATTTTGACAATCTTTTTGCGTTCACGAAATACTTGTCAAAATAAAAAGGTGGGTATATAATCCAAGTATGTTCACGGTGTTTAATAATTTAATACATACTACAGTTTTTCAAACAGTTATTTCTGGTGTATTTGTTTTTATTGGTAGTCAAATATTTCAAGACTACTTTTTAAAACCTCGACAAAAATACAGAGAAGTAATTGCTAGAATTGATAATCAATTAAAATTCCATTCACCTAAAATCGTAAACAATCTTAATTTACCTAAAAATGTTCAAATGGAATGCAATGAAATAATAAGATTATTATCTTGTGAACTCGAAGCAACTTATAAACAATTATGTTTCCGTTCTAAAAATAGAGACAAGAAAATTGGTAAGGCCGCTTCGTTACTTATAGGACTCTCCAACAGTATTTGGTTTTCCAGCGACAAAGAATCCGAATATAGTACTATACAAGAGATTCGCGAATTATTAAATATCAAAGAATTAATTTAAATTTATGGAAAAACCAGAAAAAGATATCGAGTGGATAGAATCAATCAAAACTATAAAAAATCTATTGATTGGAGATGAAGAAGTAGGCGAGCATACAATTAAATATAACCGACTTAAAGCAATTGAAAATAATGGTGAGCGAATTGAAAATACATTATTGTATATAAAAAAATATCTTATTACATTAATATTTTTATTATCAGGAATATTACTCGTTTTACTTTTTAAAAATTAATCAAAGAATCAACATATGTCAAAAATCATCGGAATCGACTTAGGAACAACAAACTCAGCTGTCGCAATTATCGAAGCTGGACAACCAAAAATTATTGAAAACATTGAAGGAGCACGAACAACTCCATCAATCGCAGCGATTGCCAAAAATGGTGACCGTCTCGTTGGTTTACTTGCAAAACGCCAAGCCGTGACCAACCCAGAAAATACTGTCTATGGTATCAAACGCTTCATGGGACACAACTTTGACGATCCAGAAGTTCAAGCGGACCTGACCAAAGTATCTTTCAAGATGCAAAAAGGAACTGACGGCGGAGTCGAAGTAAAACTCGGCGACAAATATCAACGTCCAGAAGAAATCTCTGCGATGATTCTTGCAAAGATCAAAGCTGATGTCGAAGCAAAACTTGGAGAAAAGATCACTGAAGCAATCATTACGGTGCCTGCATATTTCAACGATGCACAACGTAAGGCAACCAAAGATGCTGGAGCAATTGCCGGTCTTGATGTAAAGCGTATCATCAACGAACCGACAGCAGCTGCACTTGCATACGGATTTGATAGCAAGAAAGAAGAAAAAATTGTTGTGTATGACTTCGGAGGAGGAACATTCGACGTGTCTGTGCTTGAAGTCTCAGGCGATGTGATCGAAGTGAAATCAACTGACGGTGACGCACACATGGGTGGACGAAACATCGACTACAAGATTATTTCTTGGATCGCTGATGAATTCAAAAAACAAAGTGGTATCGACGTGATGAAAGACCCACTTGCATTGCAACGTCTCGATGAAGCTGCTGAAAAAGCAAAAATCGAACTTTCAACAACCCCAGAAACAGAAATCAATATTCCATTTATCACTTCTACTGCCGAAGGACCACAACACTTGCTCGTCAAAATGACTCGTGCAACATTGGAATCTCTCGCACAAGAATATATCGATCGTTCAATCGAAATCACGAAGCGTGCAATGGAAGCATCTCCATTCAAAATGACTGAAATCAACGAAATCATTATGGTTGGAGGACAAACTCGTATGCCAGCAATCGTTGAAGCGGTGAAGCAATTCTTCGGAGGAAAAGAACCAAATCGTTCAATCAACCCTGACGAAGTCGTAGCGCTCGGTGCTGCTGTCCAAGCCGGTGTATTGCAAGGTGATGTCAAAGACGTGCTTTTGCTCGACGTGATTCCACTTTCACTTGGTATCGAAACATTGGGAGGCGTTGCGACAAAACTCGTGGAAAGAAACACAACCATTCCAACTTCTCGTTCACAAGTATTCTCAACTGCAGCCGACAATCAAACATCTGTAGAAATTCACATTACCCAAGGTGAACGCCCAATGGCATCTGACAACAAATCACTCGGACGATTCGTGCTCGAAGGAATTCCACCAGCACCACGCGGTATGCCACAAGTTGAAGTGACTTTTGATGTCGACGCGAACGGCATTCTCAATGTGACTGCAATGGAAAAGACTAGTGGTAAGAAACAAACAATCCGTATCGAAGCAAGTTCTGGGCTCTCTGATGCAGATATCAAAAAGATGCAACAAGATGCCGAAACTCACGCCGAAGAAGATTTGAAAAAGAAAGCATTAGTAGATGAAAAGAACACCGCCGAAATGATGATCTTCTCTGCTGAAAAATCTTTGAAGGAATATGGCGACAAAGTACCTGCAGACTTGAAAGCAGGTGTAGAAGAAAAGATGGCCGCAGTTCGCACAGCAAAAGAGGGAACTGACATCGAAGCAATCAAAAAAGCACTCAGTGAACTTTCTACTGAACTTTCAAAGATTGGTGAAGCGATGCAGAATGCTTCGACAAGCTCAGCACAAGAAGCCAGTGCCGAAAGTGCAAATACTACTCCTGAAGCTCAAGCGGAAGAAGTACGCGACGCAGAGGTGAACGAAGGAGGAGAACATAAAGAATAATCGAGTATTATACTCAAATAAAAAACCTTACATAGTAAGGTTTTTTATTATTATATTGACTTTTATATTTATAAATGATATAATACTAACAGATAAAACTAAATATAAAAAAATGAAAAATAACAATCAAATAGGAACATTAATTTTTGTTTTCGGCTTACTATTATGGGTAGCACCTGAAATTTTCTTAGGAATTGTATTATCAGTATTCGCACTATCGGCAATCTGTTATCTAATCTTTAGAAACAAAGAAATCACTCCGACTGAAGATAAAAATTATTATAATCCTTAAAATGCAAACTCATTGAAATCTCTTACCCGCTTCGGCTCGTAAGAGATTTTTTCTTGACTAATAGTAATACTTGTTATATATTATAAAAGGAATTTTATACACACTAAAATGAATACACAAAGAATATCTTCTACTATCTATGAAGACTTATTCACTCGAGTGAATACGGAACCCTTGAAGAAGTATATATCGTGGGGCTTTATAGCAACTACGTTATTTATTTTCGCTGTCTGGCTTTTTTCTTATTTCTATAAAGAAAATTTAGCATATCCTGAACCTGGCCATTATAGAAGTTTTGATTTTATTTCGACCGGAAACTTTTTCAAAGATTACGGAGCAACTTCAATATTGTCCATGACAGAACACCAGCTCGATAATGTGTTTCCTGAAATAGATTTCTTTTTAATCAAAGTTTTGTTTGTAGTAATGCAACCAATCGCCTGGGTTTTGTTTACCTTAGCTGAATTAATTCCTGATAAAAAAGAAAAATCTATCACCAGAGCAGTTATGTGCACATGGAATCTATGTATGATTTGTTGTTATGTATATGCAACAAATGGACAAATTTTTGATTTTACATTGTTTTATAAATAGTGCAAAAAAAAGGCATCAACTAGATGCTTTTTTATTTTTTTAAAAATTATTTATTTATCCCCATATATTAGAATTAAATCTTACTATAATTAAATTATCGGTCGGTTTTTAATTGAAATGCATTTCAAAAAATAATTTATGACAAAAAAAGTAACAATGATTTTGGGTGTAGTAGTACTTCTTGTTGGATTACTTGGCTTTGTAAACAATCCAGTACTTGGTATTTTTGCAGTTGATGCTATTCATAACCTTATTCACATCATTGTAGGTATCGTACTTATTATGGGTGCAAAAGGTGCAAATACAGCAAAGACACTCAAAACTGTAGGTATTGTTGTTATTCTTGTTGCGTTGCTTGGATTTTTTGTTTCAAATGATGAAGGAAAAATCTTGGGACTTATCATGAGTAATAGTGCAGCAAACTGGCTTCACCTTATTCTTGGTGTAGTGTTTGTTGGTCTTTCTATGAAAGATTCAAACAAAATGGCAACAACCACTCCTTCACAACCTTCAAATCCAATGCAAGGCGGAATGGGTGGTGGACAAATGTAATATAAAGCAGGCTAATAGGCACTAGGCGTCTAGGCTCTAGCTAAAATAAAACGGTTGGACCCGAAGGGTCCAACCGTTTTATTTTTGTCATATTACTAGAAAATAAAGCCTGTTTTTGCTATAATCGCATCACTATGAAGAAAGATTATTATGAAACCTTAGGGGTAGCAAAAGGTGCCTCAAAAGACGAAATAAAAAAAGCTTTCCACAAGCTCGCTATGAAGCACCACCCTGACAAGAACAAGGGTGACGATACAGAATTCAAGAAGATCAACGAAGCCTACCAAACACTCTCAGATGACAGTAAACGTGCTCAGTACGACCAATTTGGCCACGCAGGAGCGAATATGGGAAGTAATCCATATGGAGGACAACAAGGCGGTTTCGGTGGTTTTGATTTCTCTGGCTTTCAGAATGGTGGCGGTGTGGAATTTGATATGGGAGACATCGGCGACATCTTCGGTGAATTTTTTGGTGGCGGACGTGGACGTACACAAGCTCGTCGCGGGAGTGATATGCAAACTGAACTTCATCTCTCATTCGAAGAATCAGTCTTCGGAGTAACTCGTACTATCAACGTAGAAAAAAAATCTGTTTGTGAAGACTGTGATGGTTCTGGAGCAAAGAAAGGGACCAAGCAAAAAACCTGTAACGTTTGTAATGGACAAGGTCGCATCATCGAAACAAAACGTTCGATTCTTGGATCATTCCAAACACAACGTGAATGTGATACTTGTTATGGTTCTGGAAAAATTCCTGAAGAAAAATGTCACACGTGTAAAGGTGCAGGTATTATTCGCAAGCAACAAAAAATTGATATTGGAATTCCAGCCGGTATAGAACATGGGCAAACAGTTCGTATGCAAGGCATGGGCGAAGCGATCTCTCATGGCACAACCGGAGATTTGTATATTCGCATCACCGTTGCTCCACACAAAATCTGGAAACGCGAAGGAATGAATTTGACCAATGATTTAGAAATCAAACTGACTGAGGCCTTGCTCGGAGGAGAACGCAAAATCGAAACACTTGATGGGGAAGTGAGCATCAAAATTCCTGAGGGAATTACTCACGGCGAACTACTTCGAATCAAAGGAAAAGGAGTTCCAAATAGTCGCGGTATTCGTGGCGACATACTGCTTCGTATCAAAATCAACATTCCGCACAAACTCTCTCGCAAAGCAAAAGAATTAGTAGAAGAATTGAGAGAAGAAGGACTCTAACATAGATATAAAAAATCCCGCAAACTTGCGGGATTTTTGTTAGTTGTTTTTTACTTTTCAAATGTTGCTCCGAGAGATACAACTGGCGACCAATGATCTTTGTCATATCCACCGCCGGCAGATATATACATTTTTTGACCAATTGTGTGACCAATCTTTGCACCAGTACCAATACCTGTTTGAGAATAGAGGCATGCAATCCATTGATTGTCTTTGCCAAAATTTCTATTCAACAAAATCTGATACCAGTACCATGTCTTACCTTTTTCAATATAAGCATATACCTCATTGGTCTCTGTAAAATAATTCACAAAAGTTGCAATGACAGGTGAGCGAGAAATGATTTCATATCCAGCACCAACACCACAAGCAAACTCTTTTTTCATCAACGCAGGACCAATAACAGCTTCAAAAGAATTTTTGTCTCCGTACACAAATCCCCAACCACCAATACTTCCTTTTTTGGGCTTCAGATACATCAAATCGTATCCGAATAGTGGGGTAGTAGACTTGGGAGCGAAGCTGACTTCTGGATAATGATTCAATCTTTGGGCATGTATCTGAAAAGTAACAAACAACAAGCTACATAACAATATATTTTTCATAATAGGTACTATTTTTCATAATTATAGCAAATATTTGACAAAAGTCAATATATTATGCTATAATAATACCGAACTAAAAAAGGAGAGTTATTTTGAAAACAAAAGAAAAAATTAAAAATGTCGCTATATTTTCTGGTGGCATATTAACAACAAAAGTTTCAGCATATGTTTTTGATTACGCAATGTATCCTTTTGCTATATATCTTTGTGGTTTTTGGGTTGGTTTTATCGTTATGTTTTTTGCAAGTCTGTTACTAAATTTTTTGTTAATCAAATTATATGATTGGACAAAAAAAGACGTTTTTGGATTTGAATTTTTAAAAGACATTAAAGATAACCCTGGTGGACATAAATTCATACGAAAAATTATAAGTCTTGGTAAAATTCCAGCATTTATAATCTTATCAATTTATGATCCATTTTTGGCAACTATCTTTGTTAGAAAATCAAAGAAATTTGATGGTATGACAAAAACAGATTGGCAAAATCTATTAATCTCAGGTTTTATAGGAAATATTGCATGGTCACTAATTATTGAGTTGATTTTTCATGTTGTTTAAAAACTGTCCCTTGTGGACAGTTTTTTTGTGGTATAATAAGCAACAACAAACTTATATGGAAGAAAAACAACCAAAAAAATCTTATTTCTTTTACATGATTTTTTCTATTCTTTTGATTTCTGTAATCATTGGTTTTTATCATTTTTATATTAAAAAAGATTTTTATTTTTTAATTGAAACTAATTGTGATGCACAAAAAGAAACTTGTTTTCAACGAGACTGTTCGACAGGACAATGTCCTCCAAATAATTTCTCTGAATACAGAATTTTTAAAATAAATGCAAAAGATTATCAAATGTGCTCAAATGATAACTGTTTAACTGTTTGTAAAAATGACCAAACAAAATGTGAGGAAACGATTTGCGACCAAGAAACTGACACTTGTAGTGTTGTAAAATAATTTTATTTATATGGACCATGCGACTTTTAACGACTTTATATATACCGACCCTAAAAAAGTACAATCAATTTTAGAGGAACGAAAAAACAATACAGAATTAATTAAAAAAGTTTTAGATTTTCTTAATGAAGACATTCCAGAACCGCTAAAAGATCAACAAAGAGCAGTTCTTTTTAGACAACTAAGTACACCTAACTACGAAACACTTCGTTTTTTAACAATTACAGACGGACTTGACTTAAAGAATTTATTTTGGGAATACACTGAAGATAAATTTACTTCCAACAATGAGTATAAAAAATCACTTGGAAAACTGATGTTTTTTGAAGGAGAAGGCAAAAAAGGAGGCCAAAAAATTAAAAGAAGTACTGTTATTGATTTTAACAGTTTTAATGGAAAAAAAATATCAGAAGTTAAAACGCTCAACGGAATGAGTTTGCTGGATTTCCATCATTTATTGATGGAGAAAAAAGCACCTATTAAACCCAATTATTTTGATGCATCACAATGGCTATCTCTACACGGAAAGACATCTGAAGAATATTATGACAATTTTTTAGCTCTTTTTATCACCCACGGTGTACTGTTTGAAAATTTCTTAATGGATGGAAGCGAGGGGGATTTTACCTTTAATGTTTTTCTACCTGCATTCAAAAGAATTTATGAGAAATTTGGAGTCAAGCCACTGATTGTAGCACTAGAACCAACAGAAGTAGAAGGTTCTGAATTTTGGTATTGCCACCCAATCGAAACACTTAGTTTTATTAATTCAATAGACCTATTGAATTAATTACGGTAAAATTAAGTATCTTTAATATATTATGGAAAATATTTCACCTATTTTAAACACTTGCTACGAAACTACAAATTATTTACGTAGTGTTGCTCTGTACTCACACATACTTCCTGTTGCGATTGGATTACTTTTAGCTTTCTTTATTTTTATAAAAGCTAAAAAAAGTTTACTTTCTAAGGTTTTTTTAATGTTTGTTTTTAGTTTCTCGCTTTGGTTAATAGGAGACCTTATTGTATGGGATTCAAATAACTATTATTTAGTGTACACAGCGTGGTCACAATTAGATGCTATAAATATTATCTTTTTCTTGTTTGGTGTTTATTTTTTTGAGCTTATCTTACAAAAAGAAGAAAATGATATACCTCTTTGGGAAAAAATACTTTTTATTTTATTGATATCTCCAGCTATTTTCATAACAATTTCAGGCAATTCAATATCTGACTTTAATCAATCTGTTTGTGAGGCAGACAATAATATACTTTTAACAAATTTTAAATTAGCCTTTGAATTAATTTGTGTGCTTTATATTGGAATAAAGGCAGTTATTGCATCTAAAAAAGAAGTCTATGTACAAAAGAAAAAAATAAGATTAACAGCCCTTTTGATTATTTTATTCTTTCTTATTTTTAGTGGTACAGAATATTATTCTTCTGTAACAGGTATATATGAAATAAATTTGTATAGTCTTTTTATTCTTCCAGTCTTTTTAACAGGAATATTGTATACAATAATAAATTTTGAAGTTTTTGACCTTAAAAACATTGGAACAAAATTTTTGGTTGTTGGATATTTGGCATTATCAGCTTCACAGTTGTTTTTCGTAGAAAATACATCTGATAAACTCCTTACTGTTTTTACGATAGTAATGTCAGTATTTTTTAGTTATCTACTCTTTAGAAACTTTGGAAAAGAAACAAAACAGCGTGAGGCTATTGAGAACCTTTCTCGTAAACTCGCCGATGCAAACGTCAAACTCCAAGATGTCGACAAGTTGAAAACAGAATTCTTGTCTTTGGCATCTCACCAACTTCGCTCTCCACTAACTGCTATCAAGGGATATACTTCTATGCTTCTTGAAGGAAGTTTTGGTGCAATCACCAAAGAACAAAAAGAAGCGATAGATAGAGTTTTTGAATCAAGTAAACACTTGGCAATGGTAGTAGAAGACCTCCTTAATGTGTCCAAAATCGAGCAAGGTGGAATGAAATACGTCATGGACCCATTCGACATACGCAAACAAGCATATGAGCTAGCAATGGATCTCAAGGTCACCGCTGAGAAAAAAGGTCTCGCTCTTACATTTGTAGCTGATTCAGAGCTTCCACATATTGTCTATGGTGACATGGAAAAGATTCGCCAAGTGTTGCTCAACTTCATCGACAACTCAGTCAAATATACTGAAAAAGGAAGTATTGAGGTTTCAGTCAAAACAATCATCAAAGCAGGGAAGAATATTGTTCGTTTTGCCGTCAAAGATACCGGTATGGGCATCTCTCCGGAAACCAAGGCTAAATTGTTCCAAAAGTTTTCTCGTGGTGAAGGAGGCAAGATCAATACTGGTGGTTCAGGACTTGGGCTATATCTCGCCAAAGAAATCGCTGCCGCTCACAAAGGTGTGGTTGATGTAGAATCAGAAGGTATGGGCAAAGGTTCTACGTTTGTACTTGAAATGGAGGAATACAAAGAAGCACCTAAAGTTTAGATTTTAGAAAAATAAAAACCGCATTATAGCGGTTTTTATTTTTTGTTAATTTCTTGCCCTTGATCAGTATCTTTGACCACAAAACCGTGAGATTCGATTTGATCACGAAGAGAATCAGAAAGTGACCAGTCTTTGTTGGTACGAGCGAGGATACGCTCGTCGAGGAGTGTTTGAACCTCAGCCGGAATCTCAAGCACTTCATCTTTCAAATCCTCCAATCCAAAACCAAATACTTTATCCATTTCAAGCAAGGTAGCTTTTTTATCTTCATTTGAAATACTTGTGTCTTTGATCAATTCATACAAGACAGACAATGCTTCTGCAGTATTCAAATCATCTTCAACTGCTCTACCAAATGAGGTGATATATGAACTATCTATTTCACCAAGAACGTCACCAAGCCGTTTATATGCATCATAGATACGTCCCAGTGCCGTTTCTGCAGCAGTTACAGATTCCCAGGTGAAGTTCAATGGCTTGCGATAATGTGTTTGCGCAAAGAGCAACCGAAGTGCAAACGGATTGATATGGTGAGCACGAATATCATCAATGGTATAGAAATTATCTTTACTCTTACTCATCTTTTCTCCATCAACATTGAGGAATGCATGGTGTACCCAAAATCGTGCAAATGGGCGACCGGTCGCACATTCACTCTGGGCAATTTCGTTTTCATGGTGAACTGGCACATGATCAATACCACCGGTGTGGATGTCGAGCATTTCACCCAATTCACTCATCGCAATTGCAGAACATTCGATGTGCCATCCAGGAAAGCCGTCACCCCATGGACTCGGCCAGTGCATACTGTGGTGTTCAAATCGTCCAGTTCGTTTGAACCACAATACAAAGTCTTGTGGATTTCTTTTTTCACTATCTACGATCACGTCATCACGTACACCAGTTTGTTTGTCATCCAATGATTGTCCAGAGAGTGCACCATAGGTATGAAAAGAGCGAACATCGAAATAAATCGCTTGTGATGTTTCGTATGTTGCACCAATGTTTTCTAATTTGCGAATGAGTGCAATCATTTCTTCCACCTTGTCAGTCGCTTTGATTGTCTTGGTTGGAGGAATGACACCAACAGCGTTCATTGTGTCTTCAAAATATTTTGTATAAAAATCCGCCAATTCCCAAACGGTCTTGCCGTATTTCTCGGCGCCACGCTCCATTTTATCACCACCTTCATCACCATCATCAGTCAAATGACCGACATCAGTAATATTCATAATATGCTTCACATTGTATCCAAGGAACAGCAATGTGCGTTTGAGCACATCATCACCAATATATTTGCGCATATGACCAATGTGCGTATAGTCGTACACTGTCGGACCACACGTATACATACGCACAAAATCATCCGATATCGGAGTAAATGTTTCAATTTCTTTAGAGAGGGTATTGTAGAGTTTTAGAGCCATTTTCGAAGTTTGAAGTAAAGGAACATTATCGCACCGGTGAGCGTCATTGCTCCGATAACAATAATGAAATCTGGAATATCGTGAATAAAGACGAAGTCTGCATTCATTCCAAAAATACCAGATATGAGCGTCAACGGCAACATAATGAAAGACATAATGGTCAATGTTTTGACGGTTTCGTTGGTCTTGGCAGAAAGCAGTGATTCATTGGTCTCACGGAGATCATTCAAAATTTCTTTGTGTCCATCGAGAATTGCCTGAACCTTGTTGTATTCACCAATAATAGCAGAGAGATAATAGTCGAAGTTTGAGCCGAAAAATTCCTTACCAGCATTTTCAAAAGAATGAAGTGTTTCGCGATGAAAACGAATTGCTTGTTTGAAATCGAGCAATTGACGATTCATATGAGAGATTTGCTGTACCATCTTTTCTTCTTCACGAGCAAAAATATTCTTTTCAATTTCGCGCATTTGCACATTGAGTAATTCAAGTTGTTCTGTTGAATCATGATAGAGCTCCTTCAAAATAGAAAAGAATAGGAAACCAGCATGTTCGTCACGAATACCTTTTTTGAGTAATGCGTTCACTTCAAAAGCTTTTGAGAATTCATGGAGTGGATTTGAAAGCTCATAGTGGACCGTAATCAGGAAGTTTTTCCCTAGAATGAAGTCTATTTCTTGATCAATATCTTTGACATCTTTGTGGAGTGTACGAGGGAAGTGCAAAATCAGATAAATAAGGTTATCATGCAAATCAACCTTCGAACGAAGGGTGCTGGTAAGCAATTCTTCAGAGACAGACTGGGGAATAGTGTACTCTTCAGACAAATGAAGAATCTCTTCTTTGGTTGGAGACTCGACGTCAATCCAGGTAAGCTTTTTATAGGTATATTTTGAAATCATTACATATAGTATACCGTATAGAAGCAAGTACTTTATAGTGGATAGCGTGTGGAGTACAACATGAAGACTAGGGAAGTTTCTAGTGACTAGTTTCTAGGTTCCAGGTTTCGAAATAAATCACAAGGCGAATTTTGGCGGAGCCAAAATTCGCCAGACTAGCAACTAATCACTAGAAACTAGAACCTAGGCAAATAACACTTGCAAAAAAAGTGAAATAGTATATAATCTTCTTATAAATTATGGCAATCAAAAAAACCACAAAAACTGAAGAAGTCAAGGAGTTTGCAGTCATCGCAACAGGTGGCAAACAATACCAAGTCTCTGTAGGCGAAATCATCCAAATCGAGAAGCTCGATGGTGAATTCAAATTGGGTGACAAAATCGTTTTTGACAAAGTACTCCTCGTAGACAATGGCAAAGATACAACTATCGGCGCTCCATACATCAAAGGCGCAAAGGTAGAAGCATTGTTCCAAAAAGCTGACCGTTACAAGACAATTGATGTTATCAAATACAAGTCAAAGTCTCGTTACTTCAAGAAAAATGGTCACCGACAACCATACATCGAAGTAAAGATCTCAGCAATTGCGTAAGCAAAAGCACCTAGCTACTAGCCAAAACAAAAGAGCGACAACCCTAGGATTGTCGCTCTTTTGTTTATTAGTCATTGGTCATTAGTAATTATTATTGTCTATTTCTGAGCGCATATTTGATCGTATCTGCATCAGAGTATTCGAGCTCCGTACCAGTTGAAAGTCCTCGTCCAAGACTGACCAATTTGATGTCAGTACCTTCCAAATAATTTTTCAATGTATTTCTAATATATTCATCGGTATGTGTGCCTGATGGAGTCAAAGAAAAAGCCAGAACAATTTCTTTCAATCCGTCTTTTTTCAAATCAACTACACGTTTGACCATTTCTCGTAGACGCAAAAATTCACTCGGATTCTTTTCCAAAATCGGCACCAATCCACCGAGCACAAAATAAAAGCCGTTATATGTTTTGCTTTTTCGAAAGGCTTCGAGGTCTGCATCTTTTTCGACAATCAATAGGGAAGTTGTATCTTCAGCCGTAGTACAAAACAGACAAATCTCTTGAGGACCAGAGAAAAATCGCTGACACAACGGACAAATTCGCACCCCGTCTTTCACATGAGTAATTGCATCAGAAAGTGAGTCCAAATACTGTTTGTCTTTGGTCAGCAAGAAATAAACAAAGCGTTTTGATTGACGTTCACCAATTCCAGGAAATTGTTTGAAATATTCAGCTAGTTTGTCGATAGGGTTCATTGAAACTACAGTATATCAGATGATGTTATTTCAGAATATAGAAGCGCGCGACCCAAGGGTCGCGCGCTTTTACTTGGTCTATATTCTGATATACCAATTACTGAAATACCTTATATTAAAAGTCCGACAAATCGTATTTGTTCGTAGCTGCTGGCCCTTGTGGAGCAGTAACGCCGGCATATTCATTGGCAACTTCAAGGAAGCTGGTAGTATTTCCATCAATCATCATAGACACTGCTCCAATCGGACCATTTCGGTGTTTTCCGATAATTACTTTGATTTCTCGAGAGCTATTGTTACCACCTGTTTCAAATTTGTCATCAACACGGTGCAAGAACATCACCACGTCAGCATCTTGCTCAATAGATCCAGAGTCACGAAGGTCAGAAAGCTTTGGTTCACCACCACGAGATTCAACGGCACGAGAAAGCTGTGACAATGCAATAACTGGCACATCGAATTCTTTTGCAAGTGCTTTGAGTCCGCGAGAAATTTCGGTCACCTGGTTGACCATGTTGTCATAGGTTTTGACTGGAGTCATCAATTGCAAGTAGTCGATTACAATCAATCCGAGTCCGTGTTCTTTTTTGATACGTCGAGCAGTATTGCGAAGACGGATGATGTTACTTCCGGCTTGGTCATCGATGAAAATCGGCGCTTGTGCCAATTCTCCAACCGCTTGTTGCAACTTTTCATATTCTTCTTCTTTTTTAAAACCAATTCCAGTGCGAAGTTTCCACGCATCAACTTGTGAATGAGAAGCGACCATTCTATCGATCAATTGATGAGAACTCATTTCGAGTGAGAAAATAATAGTCGGTTGACCGTGTTTGACCGCAGCATTTTTGGCAACATCAAGTGCAAATGTTGTCTTACCGACAGATGGACGAGCGGCGAGAATAATCAAATCAGATTTTTGAAAACCAGAAAGCATGTCATCCAATTTTTTGAAACCACTTGGTACTCCACGAAGTCCACCAGGATTTTGATGCAAACTTTCAAAACGTTCCATTGCTCCGGTCAACACTTCTTTGATTGGTACGGCACGAGTCGCGTTCGGACGCCCCTTCATATCAAGTAAGTGCTTTTCGGCTTGATCAACAATAGAATCTGCGTCTTCATCTGATTCTGCAAAACCAAGCTCGGCAATGTGATCAGCTGCACGAATCAATTCACGAAGAATGTGTTTCTTCTGCACGATGTCTGCATAATATTTTGCATTCGTTGAAGAGGGAACAGAACTAGTCAATTCTGCCAAATAGGCATTTCCCCCAACACTATCAAACTGCTTTTTATCTTTGAGCTTCGTTGCAACAGAAAGCATGTCGATTGGTTCATTCTTCATCGACAAATCTCTCATTGCTTCAAAAATGATTCCATTTTTATCAGAATAAAATGTTTTCGGATCAAGAATGTCCGTAACTTCGTGAATTGCTCCAGAACGGACCATAATAGAACCGAGCACTGCGCGTTCTGCGTCAGCATCTTGTGGCGGTATTCGGATTTGCGGATTTCCTTTGTGTTGTGACATCGTGAACTCATTGTAACAGTAGGAAAAGTAGCTGGGAAATCAGACCCCCCTGTGCACACTGTGAAAAACTCTTTTCACCTTTGTATTTTAAGCTTTGTTCAACTATAATGGGGGATATGCAAAAGAAAATTCTCCTATCAGGAATCCAACCATCAGGTACGCTTCATATTGGTAATTATTTTGGCGCCATCAAGCAATTTGTCGAATTACAAAAAGACTACGATACTCGTATTTTTATCGCTGATCTTCACGCTATCAATTCAACGCAAGACGCACTGCAACTATCAAAAAACATTTTTGATATTGCGGTAGATTATCTCGCACTCGGACTTGATCCAGAGAATGTTATTTTATTCAAACAATCAGATGTACCAGACGTTGCAGAGCTCTGCTGGTATTTCAACTGTATTACAACCGTTCCATATCTCGAACGCGCACACGCATACAAAGATAAGGTCGCAAACGGTAAAGAAGCCAATGTTGGATTGTTTGACTATCCGATATTGATGGCCGCAGATATTTTAGTGCAAGATGCACAAGTGGTTCCAGTCGGTGCCGATCAACGACAGCATGTAGAATTCGCTCGTGACATTGCGGAGAAATTCAATCGAATCTACGGAGAGACATTTGTATTACCGGAAGCAATGATTTTGGACAATGTTGCAACGGTTCCAGGAATCGATGGACGAAAAATGAGTAAGAGTTATAACAACACAATTCCACTGTTTGCAGAACGAGACGAAATCAAAGCATTGGTCATGCGTATTGCAACTGATTCAAAAGCACCAGATGAAGTCAAAAATCCTGATGATATGGTGTTGTATCAAATTCACAAACTCTTCAATCAAAGCGAAGACTTGAAACATGCATACACACAAGGTATGTCATACAAAGAAGCCAAAGAGCGTTTGGTTGACGATATCGACACATTCATCGAACCATTCCGCAAACGTCGCAGTGAAATTGCTTCACGTCGCGAATATGTACTCGAAGTACTTCGCCAAGGTGCCGAAAAAGCTCGCCCGATCATCCAAAAGAAAATGAATCTTATTCGCAAGAGAGTAGGGGTGCATTTGGAATAATCTCTTAATCATGGAAACAGAAAACAAAGCACAAAAAATTACCATTAAAGACTTGTGGATGACTATAAAGAAAGTTTTACAACTTTCTTTTAAAGTTGACCGTAAAAGATTTTGGATTATCCTACTAACAAACATCTTTTTAGCAATATTTGCAACCATTTCTGCGTGGTATTTTTCTCGTTTCTTAAACATTGCAATATACAACAACGGAGAAAGATTTTTCAGCAACACCGTAATCTTTACCTTACTGATTATAATTTCTGCAAGAATATTAAATTCGATACTGTCTACATGGAACTGGAGAGTCTATAGCTTTTTCTCAAGAAAATTTTTTACCGAAACTTTCTTATTAAGTGCACAAGCATCAGAACGAATCGATATCCAAACATATGAAAGTCCTGGTTTTTCTCTATTACGCACAAGAGTTTCGATGTATTTCGGCAAACTACAAAACTACGGAGACGTTTTGACTGATTGTATTAATTCATTGATACCAATGCTTATTAGTACTGTCATTATTCTTTCTATTGGAAAATGGTGGCTATTACTCCTTGTTATTATTCCTGCCATCTTAAATTTCTGGACCGAATTACTTGATGGAAAAACAATGTGGGACTGTGAAAATCAAGCAGGCGAGGAACGTAAAAAATTCTCAGCTTTTTATAATTTCTTCGGATCAAAAAACTATGTTGAAGAAATTAAGATCAACGGACTAAAACCATTCTTTCTGAAAGGAATTATTGAAACACGAGAAACAATCAATGCTATTTTTCTAAAACGCGATAATGCGTACATGAAGAAAAAACTTATAGTAAATATTATTACAAACATAATGGAACTTGTTGTGCCTATCGTTCTTATTCATCAGATATTCACTAAACAATTATTGATCGGTGCTTTCTATTTCATCAATGGGCGCTTCGATACATTCACCAACAACTTACGTCAAATGCTTCGCACACTCGGACGCATGTACAAAGACGCACCATATGTATCAGATATATTCAAATTCATTGAAATGCAACCGGTACTTCCAAACGGCAAAAGCACTCTTTCAACATTCGAATCACTGCAAATCAAAAATGTAGATTTTACGTATCCAGAATCTGACAGAGTGATCTTGGAAGGATTAAATTTTGAAATCAAGCGTGGAGAAAAAGTCGCGATGATCGGTCTCAATGGAGCAGGGAAGACAACAATTACAAAATTACTGTTACGATTTTATTTTTCAACAAAAGGAGACGTGTTGTACAATGGAAATAAAATCGAGGATTTAGACAAATACAATCTCTATCAAAAAATCGGATTCCTTCCGCAAGATTTCGCTAAATTTGATTTAACGTTCGAAGAAAGTATTGCCCTTGGAAACATGTCGAAGGATTTCAATAGCGACAAAGTGATTGAGTCTGCTAAAAAAGCTCACATTCATGAATTTATTATGTCCCATCCAAATGGTTACCAAACACAGATTGGTAAGAAATACAAAGATGGAGTAGAACTTTCTGGTGGACAGTGGCAAAAATTAGCTATTGCAAGTATGTTTTATCGTAATGCAGAATTCTGGATTCTCGATGAACCAACAAGTGCAATAGATGCAGAAGCTGAGGCAAACATTTTTGAAGAACTCGAAAAACTACCTGATGATATTACAGTACTGATGATCTCACACCGATTCTCAACAGTTCGAAACGCAGATAGAATTATTGTTGTTGGAGAAGGAAAAGTACATGAGCAAGGTACACACGAAGAACTACTCAAACTCAAAAAAGGTGAGTATGCTCGATTGTTCAAATTACAAGCTGAAGGGTATAAATAATAAAAAAGCCTCGCACTGCGAGGCTTTTTGTTTAGAAGAACTCATCTTCACTAATACCCCAATCATGGATTCTATCAGTATTTAGAATAAATCCAGTACAAGACAAAACTTTTTCAGGAGGAACATTATGTGTTGATAAGAAATCAAAAATATCTTTTTGCATTTTTTCTGATATCTCAAAAGTCAATAAATTAATTTCATTAAAGAATGCTTCTTTTTCGTTTTCATCAAGTATTGGTTTTTTGTTACGATTACAAGGCATTACACCTTTAAAAAAGATATTTTCACCAATTGACAGTAATTCAGGAAAAACAAAGAGTGGTATGTTTGAAGTCTGAAATGCTCTTTTGTGAAAAAGCTTACCTTTTGAATCGACTAAACTTTCGACTATCTTGCTGTGTTTTTCAAAAGTAAAGTTTTGAGAAAGCCCACCCATGAAATGTTTTGAAATATCGATATTTAGCTTATAAAATGCAATCCAAAAATTTCTAATATCAATACTATTTACTGTTTCTTTTCTTTTAAAAGATAGAAACACTCCTTGCTCTTCAAACTCATAAGATTCCGGAAATTGAGACGCAATATCTTTCAGATGAATTTTTAATATTTCACTATCCATTTTTATAAAGAATATAAACCAAAAATATTTTATTACATAAAAGATGTTTTGTCAAATATATCATTTACAGAAAAACGTAAATAAAAAAACCTCGCACTGCGAGGCTTTTTTGATTCCTTAATAATCTTCTTCTGGTGTTTCGTCTTCGTGCATTCTTATTCTGTAAATATTTTTAAATTTTACAGAAAGCCAAATATCGAAATACTCGAAATTTGATTGATCGATACGCTTAAGTTGATCTAGCTCGTTGTTTACGATATTCATGTACTTATCAATCGGTGGAATTAGTTTGAAATTTTCTGAACAAAAATTAAACATATTTTCATAACTATGTGCATCAATCGGCAATACAAACATCAATTCATCTGAAGATTCTAAGGGAAGGCAAATAACATTTAGGGCAAAACTTTTATTAATCCAAACAGTTAAATAAAAAGGGTCTTTATTTAAAGAAAAAATACAATTCCAAAATTCATACACAGACTCCTCAGTACTTTCTTTGTTTAGAAAGAGACTAAATCCATCTGAGTGTTGAACGAACCTATAAGAACCGCAGTTCTCCGCATAGATTCTAGTGATTATTGCTTCCATGTTTTCGTTTTTAAATTCCGAAATTATTCTATTATATATAATGATATTTGTCAAATTCATTATTTAGAAACACTCACCTAGAAAAAGAAAAGCCCTGCAATGCAGGGCTTTGGTCTTAGCAATCAAGAAAGGTAACTGTTTTGATATGTTTGACAGGGATAAGTAATTTTATCGGCAGAGAGTCAGGATCTACTGGTTTAAAATCAGCATTCTCAATTTCGATACTGCAACTTTTACATTTCTCAAGCAATTCCTCAAAATTATCACCAGTAGGTAACGCAACTAAAGCAACAACATATTTCTTTTCAGAAATCATATTAAGTGGAGAATGTAGGTATACATTGGTAAAAGTAAAATACTCATTTGCAACTACCATAAAACGCTTTTTATTAGAAGATTCATTCATCTGCTCTACAACAGCAAAACCTTTTGCAAGTGTTACAGAAACATTTGCTCTGTCATTATTACACAATGGCGGATCGAGTGCGATTTTTTCCCAAAAATCAATTTGATTTGATGTTTCAAATCGGGGTTCGATTTCAACGGTAATTTGATTGTCGATTTCCTGTGTAACGTAACAATGCTCAGTCATACTGATTGCCGCTTTTAAAAGTATAGGGTCCATATTTTTTTGTTATTTATTCGAATTTACTATATATTAAATATATACACTTGTCAATATTTATTTAATTTAGAAAAATCAGTATTTTTTGGTATAATCAAAAAATTATGGAACGAACATATATCAAAGATATTGGTAATAAAAAAGGGGAGGAGGTTAGTATTTCGGGCTTTGTTCAGACACTTCGAGTGCAAAGTAAAATCATCTTCATGGTGGTTCGCGATATTACCGGTACAACTCAAGCAATTATTGAAATCTCAAATGAGACAACTTTTGATATTGCAAAAGAATTATCACACGAATCAGTCGTCCGAGTGACAGGGCTTGTCAAAGACGGACCAAAAGACACATTTGAAATTGGAGTGAATAATCTCGAAGTACTTTCTGTAGCAAACCCAGAACTTCCAATTCCAGTGGTTATCAAAGGGAGCGATGAAGAAACAGAGGCACCAACTCGTTTTGATTACCGATGGATTGATATTCGCAAACCAGAAAAAACACAAATTTTCAAAGTTTGGACTTCACTTGAAAAAGGATTCCGCAACTATTGGAATGACAACAACTATCTCCAAATCTATACACCGTCATTTATGTCGACACCAAGTGAAACTGGCGCAGAAGTGTTTGCGGTAGATTATTTTGATCGCAAAGCGTATCTCGCACAATCTCCACAATTCTACAAACAAATGGCACAGGCTTCAGGTCTTGAACGTGTCTTTATGGTTGGTCCAGTATTTCGTGCAGAAGAATCTTTCACCAGTCGTCACTTGACCGAATTTACTGGTTGGGACTTCGAACTTTCATATATCAATTCTCACCACGACATCATGGACCAAGAAGAAGGAATGATTGTTGCAGGATTTGAACAATTACAAAAAGATCTTCCGGATCTGAACATTACGATTCCGTCTCGTCCATTTCCACGAATGCAGATTGTTGAAGTCAAAAAAATTCTTGCAACGCTCGGTGTGCCAAGTTCTGAAGACCACGATCTTTCTCCAGAAGAAGAACGAGCAATTTCTGACTACGTACAAAAAGAAATGAACCACGAATTTGTATTCATTACTGATTACCATGTTTCAAAAAGTGCGTTCTATCATATGCGACATGATGATGACAATACTCGTTCGAAGCGCGCAGACTTACTATTCCGTGGAATTGAAGTAACAACACTTGCTCAACGTGAACACCGTGTAGAAATCCTAGAGAAACAAGCGATTGAAAAAGGAATGAGTCTTGAACCACTCAAAGACTATATCAACTTCTTCCGTTACGGATGTCCTCCACACGGAGGAGCAGGAATTGGTCCAGGACGTTTGATTATGAAATTACTCGACCTACCAAACGTTCGCGAAGCAACATATCTCCCACGCGACGTAAAACGATTGAATCCATAAAAAAATCCCGCATTGATTAGGTGCGGGATTTTATATGAACAAAGGAGCTATTATGTCAGTTCTTTTTTTCTTTTATCTATTCGTTCAAAAATCTCAAAAACAAATTCGGCACTTAAACCTAACCCTTGGCCATCATCGTTGTTTTCCTCACTGAGCGATTCCGAAAGATTTTTTTCTAACTCTGTCAGTTCTTCCATGTTCATTTCTTCTATGTCTTTGTTATTTTCCATTTATTATTTTATTTTAGGTTTAATAAATGATATCACATATAATATATATGTCAATATATCAAAACTAACTTTCACATTGTGCCATAGTCACGGTATAATAACGACATGTCATTTCTAATCAAAACAGAGCAATTTGAAGGACCATTGGACCTCTTATTGACCTTAATTGAAAAACGAAAACTCTTTATCAACGATATTTCTATTGCAGGAGTTACCGAAGAATATCTCGGATATATCAACGAATTACGAGATATTAATCTCGAAGAAAAAACAGGTTTCTTGGTCATTGCGGCGACTTTGATCTTAATAAAATCTCGCTCATTATTGCCAAACCTGACGCTGACTGTCGAAGAAGATGAACAAGTTACTTCACTTGAAGATCGCCTCAAGCGATACCAAGCAGCGAAACGCGGCAGTGAATGGATTATCAAACGACTCGGTAATCGATTTATTTTCTTAGCACCAGAACGTAAAAATGACGCACCAGTATTTGCGCCAGATGAAAAAGTAAATCTCGCTGTTCTTCGTGATGCTATCAACAAAGTAATGAAAGAACTTCCAACTATCGAAGAGGTCCTTCCTGAAGTATCAGTTGGCAAAGCAATTTCAATCGAAGAAATGATCGGCAATCTCGAAGAGCGTATGCAAAACGCGATGTCGATGAAGTTGTCTGATTTCGGTGGAACACGTACACCAAAAACAAAAGAAGAAAAGGTGTATATGATTGTCTCGTTTTTGGCAATGCTTGAATTGGTCCGCCAAGGGATTTTTGAAGTCATGCAAAATGATACCGATGGAGAAATCACCATTTCTAAACAAGAGACATTACCAGAAGTTAGTGTTGCAACAAATTAATATATGCAAAACGAATTATTACTTGAAGCAATCTTATTTGGAGAATCAGAACCATTGTCAGTAGAAAAATTGGCAACTATTATGAGTGTTAGTACTGATGAAGTTGTTCGAGTAATCACCATACTCAAAGAGTCATTGGAAGGAAGGGGCATCGTATTGATTGAATCTCCACAAGGTTTTGCACTCGGCACTCATCCTGAAGCAAGTAAGGTACTTGATCAAATTCGCAAAGATGATTTGACTCGAGAACTTTCAAAATCAGCTGTTGAAACATTGGCTATTATTTTGTACGGCGAAAATATTTCAAAAGGGGACATTGATTTTATTCGAGGAGTTAATTCGGGTTTTATCTTACGAAACTTATCGATCAGAGGACTCATCGAGAAACTAGTGGATGAAAACGATGGACGAAAATATATCTACCAACCAACACTCCAATTGATGCAATCGCTCGGCATTACGAGTCCGACAGATTTGGAAAATCGAGAAGAAATCAAAAACATCTTACTTGGCAGAGTGGTCGAACACAACAAACAAACTGAAGAACAATAATCATTTATATGAACAACGCAATCAAAATTTTATTACCAGTTATCATTTCCTTCATTGTAGGATTTCTTATTACTGGACCATTGTCAAAATTTTTTATCAAATACAAACTCTGGAAAAAACACGCCCGTACTGATAGTGAAATGGTTTCAGAAGAATTTAAAAAAGTTCACAACACCGAAGCAGAGCTCGGTACACCACGTGTTGGAGGAATTATCATTTGGGCATCAGTCTCAATCACGATTGCATTGTTTTATATTTTTTCAATACTTTCTCACTCACCACTTGCAATCAAGCTCAATTTCCTGAGTAAGAGTCAGACAGTCGTGCCCCTTGCAGCATTTTTGCTTTCTGCAGGACTTGGATTGATTGATGATCTTGCGCAAGTGTTTGGTAAAGGATCTTATGCTCGTGATTCTATTTCAAATCGCAAAACAAAAGTTGGACTCATTATCTTCATCAGTCTTCTTATTTCACTTTGGTTTGTATTCAAACTCGGAAGAACATATATCGGCGTTCCATTTCTGGGGCCGATTGAACTCGGCGGAATTGGGTTCACGCTTTTCTTCATCATTACTACACTCGCAGTTTTTTCATCAAGTGTTATTGATGGCATCGATGGACTCGCCGCTGGAGTTCTCACACCAATTTTTGGTGCATACACCGTCATTGCGTATAGTAACAACCAGATTAACCTCGCAGCTTTTTGTGCGGTGATCACTGGAGCAATTTTGGTATTTCTCTGGTTTAATGTTCCACCTGCACGATTCTACATGGGAGAGACAGGAATGCTCGCATTGACGGTAGTCCTTTCTGTTATTGCATTTCTTACTGACACCGTACTTGTATTGCCATTGATTGCATTTCCACTTGTCATGACTTCATTCTCTGTTGTTGTCCAAGTGCTTTCATACAAATACCGAAACAAAAAGCGAGTGTTTCTTGTGACACCGCTTCATCATCACTTCGAAGCAAAAGGTTGGACTCGTCCATGCATCACGATGCGTTATTGGATTATTAGTATTGTCTGCAGTGTTCTTGGAACAATCATTGTAATCATTAGTCGTTAGGCGCTAGCTTGTAGGCTCTAGCAGATTATTTTGCGGAGCAAAATAATCTTAGTGTATTTTTTCCTAGAGCCTAGCGTCTGTCACCTAGAGCCTTTCAAAAACTCTCTATTGTATAAAAGAAAATTCAAGTATAATAATCATTACTAATGCCTGCACAAGATATTAAAAATAAACCATTCGACAAAATATTTTTTGGAATTGTCATCACACTACTAGTGATTGGTGTTTTTTCTTTTGTGTCAGCATCATTTGGTATTCTAGCCAAAAATACGGCGAAATTTTATAGTGTTGTACTCAATCATATTTTACTTGGTTTAGTTGGTGGCTTGATAGCTTTGTATATCACATCTCGTATTCCATACACCTTTTGGAAAAAACGAGCATTTTATCTTTTCTTGGGAGCTGTCGGCGCAACTTGTTTAGTTTTCGTACCAGCACTTGCACTCAAACACGGCGGAGCACAACGTTGGATCTCTATTGGCCCAGTATCATTTCAACCAGCTGAATTATTGAAAATCGCATTCGTGATTTATTTTGCAGGCTGGTTATCATGGGCAAAAGGCAGAGTCAAAGATTTCAAATTTAGTATCTTGCCACTGATTATCCTCCTCGGTATTGTTTCTGTGGTACTCCTCAAACAACCTGACACAAAGAGTCTTATTTTGATGATTGTATCAGCACTCGGTATGCTCATTGTTTCTGGTGTTCGTTGGAAACACATTCTACTCACTGGCGGGGTAGCAGTACTGGCGCTATTGATACTACTTACCTTCAAACCATACCTCAAAGACCGTTTAATGACCTTTATGGACCCTTCTCGAGACCCATCTGGCTCTTCATATCAATTACAACAATCACTTATTGCTATCGGCTCAGGAGGTATTACTGGACGGGGATATGGCCAAAGTATTCAGAAATTCAGCTATCTTCCAGAACCACAAGGTGACTCAATTTTTGCCGTCATGGGGGAGGAATACGGCTTTATTGGAGGAATACTCATCATTGCACTCTATGTGGCTTTTGCGTTGCGTGGACTAAAGATTGCCAATAATACCAATGATCAATTTGGTAAATTACTTGTCACCGGACTTGTTATTTTAATCACTGCTCAATCATTCTTGAACATTGCTTCGATTGTCGGACTCTTCCCGTTGACCGGCGTTCCACTTGTCTTTATGAGTCACGGAGGAACCGCATTACTCTTTTCACTCGCAGCAGTTGGAATCATTTTGAATGTGTCGAGAAGCAACAAATATAATACTGTGGTAAAATAATACAACTATGAAGATACTATTTACAGGCGGAGGAACAGGAGGACATTTTTATCCAATCATTGCAGTTGCAGAACGTGTAAATGAATTGGCAGACAGAGAAAAACTCTCTGGTGTCAAACTCTATTACATGTCGAATGAGGAATACGACAAGAAAGCCTTGTTTGAAAACGGCATTACATTTGTCATGGTCCCAGCCGGCAAACTTCGCATCTATCCGTCTATCAAAAACTTTTTTGATATGTTCAAAACAGCAGGTGGGGTACTCACTGCTATTATCAAAATGTTTGTGATTTATCCTGATGTTGTTTTTTCAAAAGGTGCGTATGCGAGTTTCCCTGCACTAATGGCAGCGCGAATTCTTCGAATTCCAGTAGTCATACACGAATCAGATTCTGCTCCAGGACGAGTAAATAAATGGGCAGGAAAATTTGCAAAACGAATCGCTATTTCATTCCCTGAAGCTATCGAATTTTTTCCAAAAGAACGCACTGCGTGGACCGGGCAACCAATCCGCAAAGAATTATTGCAACCCGCAAAAGAAGGTCCGTACGAATTTTTCAAATTACAAAAAGGTATTCCTACCATTTTTATATTAGGAGGGTCACAAGGCTCTACTATTATCAATGACGCAGTTCTTGAAGCACTACCAGTATTGCTCCCAAATTACCAAATCATCCATCAAGTAGGAAAAGCAAACAAAGATGACGTACTCAAACGCACCAGTGTCATTCTTGATGATTATGAATACAAAGACCGCTATCATCCAATAGACCTCCTCAATCCAGTTCAAATGAAAATGGCCGCAGGTGCTGCTTCTGTCGTTATTTCTCGTGCAGGTTCAACAATCTTTGAAATCGCTTGTTGGGGAATTCCATCAATCCTTATTCCATTCAATCAATCAAACGGTGATCACGCCAAGAAAAATGCTTTTGCATATGCACGTGCAGGTGCGTGTACAGTACTTGAAGAAGACAACATCTCTCCAAACATTCTCGCTAATGCAATCAACGATATTATCTCAAACGAAAGCACTCATGAAGCAATGCGCACTGCCGCAAAGAAATGGAGTCGCCCTGACGCAGCAGAAACAATTGCTACTGAAATTTTGGATATCGCAAAATCACACGATTAATTAATTTTGTCAAACAGGGGACAAAAGTCTTATAAAATGGTATATTGTCGATATTATGACAGATAAAAAAGTCGTTACTCGTTTTGCCCCAAGTCCGACAGGACACCTACATATTGGTGGAGTTAGATCTGCGCTTTTTAATTATTTGTGGGCACGCAAACACGGTGGAGAATTTTTGCTTCGCATCGAAGACACTGACAAAGAACGTTCAAAAAAAGAATTCGAGGATAGTATCTTGGAGTCTTTCAAATGGCTCGGACTTTCATATGATGCAATGTATCGTCAATCAGAAAACACCGAGGTTTATAAAAAATACCTTGAGCAATTGATTGCTGACGACAAAGCATATATCTCAAAAGAAGAACCGAAAGAACCTGGTGATCGTGACTCAGTGATTCGTTTTCGTAACCCAAACAAAGTAGTCACGTTTGATGACAAAATCATGGGAACCATCTCAATCGATACAACTGATCTTGGTGACTTTGTCATTGCTAAAGATTTCGAAACACCGGTCTTTCATTTTGCCAATGTTGTTGATGACTTTGAAATGGGTATTACACTCGTTATGCGTGGACAAGAACATGCACCAAATACTCCTCGCCAAATTCTTATTTGGGAAGCATTTGGATGGGAACTTCCTGAATATGCACACATTCCACTAATTCTTGCCCCAGACAAAACAAAACTCTCAAAACGTCATGGCGCACTTGATACACGTGAATATCGTAACCTTGGATATCTTCCAGAAGCGATTACAAACTTTATGGCACTCATTGGATGGAACCCTGGAACTGAACAAGAAATTTTTTCACTCACAGAACTGATTGAACAATTTGATTTAGCTCGTGTACAGAAAAGTGCAGGAGTATTTAATATTGAAAAACTTGATTGGATGAATCGTGAATACATCAAACTTCTTGGTCCTGATGCAACACAATCTGCAATGCTTATGTACATTCCAAATATAATCAGAAATCTTACTGGATATTCAAATGAAATGACTGCACGTATTGCGCCAATCATCATGGAACGAATTTCAAAATGGAGTGACATTACAACATTAGCTGAAGCTGGCGAACTTACGTATTACTTCGAACAACCAGTTTATGAAAAAGATGCACTCTTTTTTGCAAAAACAAAATTAACTACCGATACTAAATATACTGAGTTAATCGCAATAATTGAAGGTCTTAAAATGCGATTAGAGGCCCTCGAAAATACTGACTGGAATACTGAGTCAATTAAAAAATCTATTTGGGACTACACAGAATCAGTTGGTCGCGGTGATGCGCTTTGGCCAATGCGATATGCGTTATCTGGCAAAGATAAGTCTCCGGATCCATTTATATTGAGTGAAGTACTTGGAAAAGAAGAGACCTTAAAGCGACTTGATATAGCTATCCAAAAATTACAAAATTAGACAGGGAAGTCAAAAAGAAAATAAAAATCTCCAACATATTGGAGATTTTTATTTTTCAAAAATTTTTAAAAAAGTGACAAAATCCTTGGGGAATTAAGGTGATTAGAAATCTGACCATGCCGCAAAAGCCCTTGTCCGACACGTAGCAAAACCACGTGTCGGACAAGGGCGTCAATCTTATTGCGACATTAATCCTTATATAATATATAAGGATTAATGTCGCAAAAGATATATTGTGCGACATATATATAGTTTTCCACACCTAGTTCCCTGAAGCAGCACAGTTGTTGAATGACTTGACCTCGTCATTATATTCTTGCACTAATTTTCTTGTATCCGAAACAAGTTTATTATATTCATCGACAAGTTTGTTATAAGATTTAATTTTGTCAGCGTATCCAAGGAGACTGCTCGCTGAAGGTGCTGTTACCTCCCCCTTCATGGTGGTCAAAGTTTTTTCAAGTGTCGCTAAATGTATTTGATTATTTTCAACTTGGTTTTTTATTGTCTCACTGACAAATGGACAAGCATTTCGTGGTAAACCAAAATGTTGAACAGCGAACCATACCTCATTACCGTGATAATTTCCTTTCACAATTCCGACACCAATTTCGGTATATCTAAAATTCAAAATATTTGCTCGGTGTCCAGGACTATTCATCCACGCAGTGACAACAGCATCACTGTTTTCAAAATTACCTAATGCCAAATTTTCACCAATCATAATATATTCATACCCTTGATTTTCAACTAAATCAGAAACACCTTTTCCGTCGGGTGATTGGTGTTCAAAATATTGTCGAACCAACATATCATTGGCTTTGAATTCTGCAGAATTATCCAAATTCAAACTTTCTTTCAAAGGTGAGAGTCCGTGAGAAACACGCTCTCTGTTTGTTGCGCTGATAATTCCTGCCAATGTTAGTGGGTCGTTTTTTGTTGATATCTTGTCTTTGAAATTTTTAATAACAGAAAAAGCGCCTGCGTTATTTACTGTCTTATCTTTGACTTGTTCAGTGTCATTTGTATTTTCAACAGAACTTGTAGAACTAGCATGATTAAAATCATTCAAGAAAGTACTAATCTTTACATAAGCAATTTTAAGATCATCACGCATCGTATAGATGGAGAAAATGACAAACAATATGAGAAGTATTCTAAAAAATTTCATTGTATATAAATTATATGACAAAAAGACCTAGCAACCATCAGAAGATGACAGTCCTTTTGCCTCTGCCTGCTCAGCACTTTCAAAGTATACCCTATTTTCAACCTTTAGTTTTGAACTAGAAAGACAGTTTATCGGGTAATATTTCTTCCCTCTTTTTGAGGCGAAATAGCTAGCAGTTGATTGTATTGAACTCATTTGAGTCTTGTTAATCGGCTTATTTTGGACTGACAAAGCGCTTTTTTGTGTATTATAGGTATTTACGCCATAAATAAGCACCGGGTCTTCTGCTGGTCTTTCCTGACTTCCCTTCCCAATCAAAAAACCACCAATAAAACTACATATTGATATGATTGTCAATACTGCCACAGTGACCCAAAACTCCTTTGTAATCACCGCTTTTATAGCCTTGATTTTATTAGACAAAAGATGTATACTGTCCACACAACTAATTATAAAGCATTTTAGATTTTTAATCATCATTTATGGCACATAGAAAAGCCGGTGGTTCCGCTAAGAACCTTACCGATTCAAATGCACAATACCTTGGTACAAAAAAGTACGCCGGCGAAAAAGCAATCGCGGGTAACATTATTATTCGCCAACGCGGATCTCGAATCATTGCAGGTGCTAATGTTGGAACAGGAAAAGACTACACTCTTTATGCTCTAGCAGATGGAACAGTTTCTTACGGAACAAAAAGAAAGAAGCATTTCGATGGTAGTACTCAAGTCAAAAAAGTAGTGCACGTAAAATAATAAAAATCCCGACACTGTCGGGATTTTTATTTTGATAAAAAAGAATCTGTCTTATTTTTTCTTAGAAACCAAAATAAGCGTTAGTTCTTTGTGATCAATTTTTATTTTATGTTCACCTACCTCCTTTAGTACACCATCTAGATGAATAAGCTCTTCTGGAATCGCAATCTTCTTTGTCTCCTTAATAATCTTTGCGATATCTGCTTTATGAAGACCGCTCCACATATGACCTTTTTCATTTGTCAGTACTTCATGAACGATAGGCTCAGCCACAACAGCGTCAATCGTTTCAGCAAGCAATGCTTGTTTGACTTGTTTTCCTGATTGAATAGCTTTTTGTTTTGCAAGATGTTGTTCCAATACTTTAGGTGTCGCTTCTACGCCGTAGCCATTCTTAATGACAAAATTTCTTCCGTATCCTTCCGCAACCTCCTTAACGTCACCCATTTGAGCGACACCTTTCAGTGATTTTGTAAAAATTACTTTCATATATTATTTCATTAACTCTAATGCTTTTTCCATTTGCAAATCCTTCTTTGGATCACTGCCCGATTTTATAACATAATCGGGTTGTAGTCCATTTTCAGATATAGACACTCCGTTTGGTGTAAGCCATTTGGCAATAGTAACTTTCAAGGCAGTATCTTTTGTAATATCAACAACTTCTTGAACAGAACCTTTACCGAATGTTTTTGTTCCAACAAGCTTTGCTTTACCTTGTTCTTTGAGGGCACCTGCCAATATTTCTGACGCAGAAGCTGATCCTCCATCCACCAAAATAATCATTTTCAAATTTTCATTGAAGATGTTATATCCACTACTGTGATAAATAACGGGGTCTTTCTTTGTACCAAAATCCTCACTCACCACAACAGCTTCTTTTGGAAGAAACCATGATGCAATATCCACCGCTGATTCAAGGTATCCACCAGGATTGCCACGCAAATCAATAATCAATTTTGATTTACCTGAAAGAACAAATGTCTTCAATGCATCTCTAAATGCATTACTTGATTGTTCACCGAAGTTGTAGAGACGAATCACATACACATCACCTTTTGTTTCAGTATCAATAATCGGCGGAACAATTGTTGCTCGAGTGAGCGATATTACACGTGTGTCTTTTTCTCCATCTCGGTAAATAGTAATATCAACGGCAGTTCCAGCTTCACCTCGTATTAATGCGATAGCATCTTCAATGGTCATATTGTTTGTTGATTTAGTTCCTATCTTCAACACCTTATCACCACTTTTGATACCAGCTTTTTCTGCTGGAGTACCTTTGAGCGGAGCAACGACGGTAATAACTCCGTCTTTCATTGCAACTTCCATACCGACTCCACCAAAGTGACCCTCTATTTGAGACTTAAACATTTTGTTTTCTTCTGGATTAAAGAACACGGTGTATGGATCTTTGAGTGACTGAGCTAATCCTTGTGCTGCACCATAAACTCTTGCTTGTGCATCTGCCTTATCTTTATAAACAGATTTTTCATCCAGTGTTTTCCAGACTTTCCAAAAAACACTCATATCAACACCACTCATTGATTCACCACCAATAGTTTGCGCTTCAACGTTGTGTGTTTTTGTTCCCGCAAAAAAACCACCGCAAAACAAAAGAGCTCCGACTATTACAAGCGTTACTCCTTTTGATATTTGTAGTTGTTTTTTATTACTGCCTGTTTCCATACACACTAGATAGTTTCTTCAATTATTTCTTCATGATATTCCTCTGTTGTCACTTCTGGTACTATTGCTGCTAGTTCATTTTTGATTCGATTATTTCTTATTGAATATGCAATAAAGCCAACACAGAGGCCGGTAATCAATAACAATATCTTTCTCCAACTTGGAGGAAAACCGAGGTTTGGAAAAACAATAATCCAAACAGCAAGTATCATCAATAATTTTTCTTTTTTCATACAACAAGTATATCGCACTTACTCTGGGGCAACAATGAGAACAAACTCCCCTTTTTCTGTTTTAGGATTATTATCCAAATAGTCAATAATCTCTCCTGCACTACCATTGATAAACGATTCGTGCATTTTTGTTAATTCTTTGGCGAGAACAATATGACGCTCGGGCATTATTTCAGAGAGCGAAATAAGGGTCTTTTTGAGACGATGGGTAGATTCATAAAAAACAATAACTTTATCACTTTGTTTTATTTGTTCAAAAATACTTTGTCGCCCTTTCTTGTGTGGAAGAAAACCAAGAAAAGTGAATTCACTACACGGAATCCCACAAGCACACAGTGCAGTAATCACCGCTGACGCACCAGGTATTGGCACAATCGTTTCTGGTCCACATACGGCGATTATTTCTTTAATCAAAAAGACTCCTGGATCAGAAATACATGGTGTTCCTGCATCGCTTACCAATGCTAGATTCTTACCTTCTTGCAACAGTTGGATTGCCTTGGTAATAGTGGTTTGTGTTGTGTGAGCATCTGCCCGAATCAATGGTTTTTTGATTTCATAATGATTGAGTAGCTTGCCAGTCATTCTTGTATCCTCACACAAAACAGCATCCACTAATTTGAGTGTATCAATTGCTCGAAACGTAATGTCTCCGAGGTTTCCTATTGGGGTGGCGACAATATAGATTTTACCGGTCATAATTCTCAGTATACAGGAAGGTAATAAAAAAGGCACCCAAATTGGGTGCCTTGTGTTAAAAGTGTTTAATGATATCTTTCTCATATGAAAGACAGATGTCTATCAACTGATCTTCCAACTTGATGGGACAGTGTGTTTTTCCAAGGAAAACAAGGGATGGTATTTTGGGAAACTTGTTTTTGTGAGCAACTTGATTAACAGTAGAACTTTTTATTTGCAATGGAACAACCCATTCAGCACCTTTATGGTCTCTACAAGTAACACGAACATCTATTCCCTTTAAATCCTGTTTTCTTTTAACAAAGCGTACTGATTTTAAAACTGATACATCTTTCTTGATTATTTCCTCTATATTCTCAAAAACAGACATTTCGTGAGAATATCCGAGCTGATAATCATTGATTAATTTTTTAAAAAATGAATAGAGTTGATGCACAGAAATAGTAGTTACCACTTTTATCAAAAAACGATCCTGTTCACAAGTATCAATATCTCTGCCAAGAAGTTCTTTTTCAAACATAATTTCTCTACTGATAGTTATTTTTGTTGTTCCGGTTTTGAATATTTTAAACTTAAAACTAAACGTTTTTTTACTTGTTTCTGTAACAGAATAACTGAGTATCTTCTTTCTTTTAATCAACAGATCTCCGACAGCAATAATAACACCTTTTAAAACATCTTTATTTTTTACTTTCATTAATTAAGTACTTTTTACCGTTGTAACTATAGTACACAAAAAGTAAAATAGCAATAGACATCGAGTGACACTTTATTGAACTTACTCATTGCTAAAATAGTCTTTTTTTGGTATATTTTGGCAATAAACCACGCGTGTATAGTTCAGTGGTAGAACGCTGTCCTGATAAGACAGAGGTCCTTGGTCCGATTCCAAGTACACGCACAATAAAAATTGGAACTTTTTAGGTTCCAATTTTTGATTTCATTCCTAATTCTTAATTCGTAATTCCTAATTATTCCCCTTCTTCCTCGCCCACCTCGCCAGCTTGCAATGCATCAATAATTTTACCGATATTTCCAGCCATAATACCTGGAAGGTTTGACCAGGACTGTCTGATTCGGTGATCTGTTACACGGTCTTGTGGGAAGTTGTAGGTACGAATTTTTTCACTTCGATCCCCTGTTCCAATCTGATTTTTTCGTTCACCTGCATATTTTTTTGCTTCTTCTTCATCTTTCAGTGTTTGCAATTTGTTCATCAAAATAGCCATGGCTGTTTCTCTGTTTGCTAATTGACTTCGCTCTGAGGTAGAACGAACATCGAGACCTGTTGGCTTGTGAATGATACGCACCGCTGTTTCAACTTTGTTCACATTCTGTCCTCCTGCACCACCTGAACGAGAATATTCCATTTCAAAATCAGCAGGATTAACCTCTATGGTTGTCTTCTTGCGAAGTGGAAGCACTGCCACTGTTGCTGTAGATGTGTGTATACGGCCATTTTTTTCAGTATCAGGTACACGTTGTACTCGGTGTGTCCCTGTTTCAAACTGAAGCATTTTATAAATATCTTTTCCATGAGCCTCAGCTACTACTTCTTTGAATCCACCAACATCACTATTTGAGCGGTCGATAATCTTGAAATTCCAACCTTTTGATTCTCCGTATTTTTGATACATTTCATACAACTCAAAAGCAAAGAGCGATGACTCGTCCCCTCCTGCACCTGCACGGATTTCCAAAATAACTTCATTAGGAAATTCTATTTCTTCTTTTTCTGTATCGAGTATTGCTTTTATTTGAACAAGCACACCTTCTTTTGTCGTTTTCAATGTATCCAAATCACTTTTAGCTAATTCTGCCATTTCAGGATCTTGTGACATCAACAACAAATCGGCTTCCTCTTTTTCTAGGCGCTCCAAATATTCTGCCAAATAAGCAGTTTTGTGATCTTGTTTGAGTTGTTGTATATCGTATTCCATAGTGTGTATTTTATTATAGCAAACAAAAAAGCCACATGGTGAGGCTTTTTTGTTTGTAAGAATTTATTTTTTGACAGCTGCTGCGCGCTTTTTGAAACGATCCACACGTCCTGCAGTATCAAGTACCTTTTCATTTCCAGTGAAGAATGGGTGTGAAGCACTTGAGATTTCAACACGGAAAAGCGGGTATTCTTTACCATCAGTCCATTGTGCAGTTTCTTTACTTGCTACAGTTGACATAACCAAAAAGCGTGCTCCATTTGAGTTATCTTCAAATATCACGTATCGGTTATTTTCTGGGTGGATTTCCTTTTTCATAATAAAGCTATTCTAGCATATTTTACAGGTTCTGCAACGGGTCAATCATTGTTTCTTGAATCTTCTTGGCAATTGCCGTCACACTGTTTCCATAGAACGAATTTGGTGGTTTACGTCCATCTTTACAAGCCGCCCCTGAATAATACCGACAAGCGGCATTACGCTCTGCGGTGTATCCACCAGCCGCTGCCCCACGATCAGCCAAATAAAGTGCGGTAGCCATAATTGCATCTTCCGGATTCCATGGATTTGCATGAGCCTTACCGACAGCTGTAGCTACGCGATTACGGATAGATATCCAAGTAGATGGAATAAACTGTGATGGCCCCATGGCGCCTCCCCAACCTCCTCCTGATGGACAAGAAAGCGGTGTGGTGTCTGGATCAAGCCCAAGTTCGTTCACAATTTGCAAGAAGAGTGATTGATCATCGCGCCCAGATTTTCCAGAAGCAACCTGCGCTGGACCCGGCATAATATTTCGATAACTCTTTGACGCAGGATCCCCTGCACGATTACAAGTACCAACATTTTTTCCCATATTTGACTCTTGGGTCAAAATTGCCAAAATCATTGCAGGACGAACACCGGTCTTTGCGGATGCTTCTTTGGCATACTCATACGCATCTTTGAATTGAATTGAACCAGTGTCACGCAACTTGAACAAACTAGTCAAAATTGCATTCTTTCTTCTTTGTCTATCAGCGAGTTCTCCTTCATAAGAAGATTTTTGTTTTTCATTCAAACTCAACAATTTTTGTTGTTCTTCTTGGGTTAATTTCAATTTTTTATTTTGACTTTCAAGCTCAACTTTCGCATCCAACTGCTGATTCTTATTTGTTTCCAATTGTTTCTTTTCTGTCTCAGTATCTTGTTTTACTACCTTGATCGTATCAACAGCACTTTTTACAGAACGTTTCAATGATGCAAACGAATCTAAATCTCGATAAAAATCAGAAACTGTTTTTCCAGACAACAATACGTGCATAATATTATTCTGATCTATTTCATTGGTTTTTTTGATTAGCTGTGCCAACGAGTCGCGAGATAAATCAATCTTGTCATCAAGCACATTAATCTTCTCAACGTGTTTTGTAATCTCTTTTGAAAGCTTTGTGATGATTGCGGTTTTTTGACTAATCAATGCTTTCAATTTTGTAATCTGAGCATTGAGTAAATCAATATCTTTTTTCAAAGAACTACTTTTACCTTTCAAATTATCAATAACCACCTGAATACTAGCAATTTCTGCATCACACACAGGAAGACGTAGACGAAGATCATCCTCACTCAAGTTTTTAATTTCAGCAGGTGTTGGACAAGTCAAAGTTTCAGCTGAAGCAATATGCGCAACAGGTGAAAAAACAAGTATTCCAATAACAAAAATGAATAAGATTTTATTTTTCATGTATCCGTGTATTATATCATAAAAAATAATGACCAATTACTAATGACCAGTGACTAATAAAAAAATGGAACCCGCTGGGTTCCATTTTTTTATTTTGTATTTATTATTGGTAACTAGTCATTAGTCACTAGTCATTACTCTCTGCTTCTTCTTTCTTCCCTTTCTTTTCTACTTCAATAGCAGAGAGATCGAGCGGAGCAGATTCTTCTGATTCTTCTTTTTGAGCTGCTACAAGCGCAACAACTTCTTCACCATCAGTGATCATTGTCACACCAGCTGGAAGTTTGATGTCTGCAACAGTGATTTGAGTATCCAAATCAACCAAAGTTGAAATGTCTACTTCAAGTGTGTGTGGCAAATCTTTTGGAAGCGCCTCAACTTCAACTTCGTGAAGCACTTTAACCAAAGTTCCTAGGTTGTTCTTTTCAGCAGGTGCTACACCAACGAATTCAAGTTGGATTGCTACTTCTACTGGTTTGTTCATATCAACAGCAAGGAAATCAACATGCATAATATGCCCTTTTACTGGGTGAAATTGCACGTCTTGGAAAAGAACGTTTTTCTTTTCTGAATCATATGAAAGTGCTACTGGAGTACTTTCACCTGCTTCTTTCCATGCTTTTACAAGGATACGAGACTCGATAGCGAGACTAGTAACTTCTGTGTTAGCGCCATAGACAACAGCTGGTACCATGCCGTTAATTCGCAATTGGTCCAACTTGTCTGCCTTACTTCGCTTTGTTGCTGTAATACTTATCATGGCAATATCTTAACATTAAAACGTCTTTGTATCAAGAGGTTTCTTATACTCATTGACAATACGCCTTGTGAGTGATATTTTGAATAAGGAACCTTCAAAATTACATACACATACATGCAACACATTACCCACTTCCGCCAAGGTCTATTGTTGACCTTATTATTTGTATTTCTTTTCGGAAACGAAAAGATCTTAGCCCAACAAAAGCATTATCCACTCACCGTGGTTGATACTTTTGATTTGTACAAAAAGTACATCAAAAATGACTCTTTCGCCTCTTTTAGTGCTAATGCACTGATAGAACAGAGTACGTATTCTCATTTAGTTTTTTATGGTAAAAACCGTGATTTATATTTTTATAAATACGGACCAACACTTACTACTATTGATTCAATAGCATTTGAATCACCAACCAATCAATCGACACAAAACACTTTTATTTCAAACAACACTGGTTGTATTGTAATGAATTACCGTGGTGTTTATCAGTATGCAAAGGATGGAAAAGTGACGTGGAAAATTGAAACGGTTGGTGAAAGTTTTTTTCAATCAATCGTACAAGTAACTAATGGGTACATTCTCTGTGGAGGTATTGTACAAAATGATAGTTTGTTTAACACACTTTCTTTTATCAATATCGATGGAAGCATCAAATGGCAACGGAATTTTTATAGCTTGCAAAATAGCTATGTATCAATTTGCCAGGCATTAGCATATTGCAATAAGCACATATACTTCATGTATGCTGATTCAAATCAAATACGTGCAGATATTAGTGGTAACGGATTAGTCCCTTCTGCCAAAGTTGTAAAAATTGATTTAGATGGAAACAGTATTACCGAAACAACAGTAGCTGTATCGCCGAGAAGTTTTGTTATCAAAAACAATCAGCCGTTTTTATTTGGAGATGTTGTTGATGGAACAGGTCAATCACTCTATCGAGTGTATAAAATCGACACCACAACACTTACTGCAACACTGTATTTCAACAATGCAACAAATGGATTATTACCTTATGGTGATAAATGGCTTTCGGTCAGCAGTAAAAATGTTCGAAGTGCTGACAAATTGCACAAAGAATTTATTACTTCCATTAGTGTGTTTGATATCATCGACACAGAAAGCATCAAAACTTCGTATGTTCAGCATTACACCAATGTATTCGATACACTGACTCAAGTAAGTTCAGATATAAACAATCTGCAACTAGATGGAGATAACAATATCTTACTTACTTTTACCGTGAATCGAAAGTTTACCAACGGATCAGGATTGTTGTTATACAAAATTGTTTTAAGAAAAGATACGTTGCCAAATGTTGACTCTCTTTGGGCAACACAAACAACGGTAGCAAAACAAGAAGTAACGATTAGTTGTCAAACACTATTCAAACGAACACTACTTGTTACTGTTTGGAAAAAAGACAATTCTTCAACAATCAAAACATATGTTGATACGAACATTGCAACCAATCATGCTATCAGAAGTTTTTTCTCAGAACCAGGTGAATATGTATATACTGCGTATGCTATAGGCGGTCCGTACAAAGACACGATTACTTCAAATGAACATTCATTCACTGTTGATGCAGGAACCAACGGAATCACACAAACAAACAACGATCAATTGATCAGTGTGTTTCCGAATCCATCGAATGGTAGTGTTGTTTTTGAAATAACTATTCCAGGAAATCTGACGGTGTACACACTGGAAGGCAAAATGGTTTTGAATAAAAATATTCAAACCACTACCCCATTGGATATTTCAGTATTCGGTACTGGCATGTATGTATATAAGTTCTCGACAGATAAAAGCACTCTGACTGGAAAAATCATTGTTCAGCAATAATTTTTCCAACATCCAGTCACAAAGCCTCGTATAATGCGAGGCTTTTTTCTATGGTAATAAAATATGATACAAAACGTCTTATTTATGGAAGGAATAATATATTGACATTATATTAATAATATGATATAATACAATTAGTAAAGTTCTTTGATTTAGTTAGGTGTACAGAGCGGATCTTGGTCCTTTGTGTCCACCTAATTAAATACAAATGAAAAAAATATATTCAATCCTTATCTGTCTTGTTGCTTTGTCGAGTCAATCTTGTAAAAAAGAAATTTCTCAAAGCTATAAAGATAGTTTACCGAAAATAATATCTATAGAAAAACCTGAAGGACATTTTACTTATAGATATAAGATGAAAGGTCAAGATACAAATTCGAAAGATCCTAAAACAGGAACTGTCTATAGAAGTTACGGAATTGCATTAGTTTTTTCCAACAATGTTTACAAAGTTGGAAGAATTATATCTGACGAACCCCTGGATCGATCAGATAGTACCAGCGTTATCGACTTTGTAACAGAAGTTGATAAATAAAAAAATAAAAGCTCTGCATTTTTGCAGAGCTTTCTTTTTTAAGACCCATGAACCATATCGTGTTTTTCTAACACAATGTGCGATGACATATATTCTTTCGTCGTACCAACTTTCTTGTTCGGATTGAAAATGTTTTCCGGATCAAACAATTCTTTTGTTTGCTTGAACAGATTCAAAATCTCAGGAGAAAAGATCTTTCCAAGATACGGCGTACGAACAAGTCCGTCATTGTGTTCGGCGGTAATTGTTCCATTGAACTCTCGGACCAAATCATAGACTTTTTCAGATAACTCCATAATCACCTCTTTAGTGTGGGTATCAGTGAAATCCATCAGTGGAATGATATGGAAGTTGCCATTACCTGCGTGTCCGGCAATCGTGTAGACCAACTTGTATTCTGCAAGTAACGCATTGAGTCTTGGCAAAAATACAGGAAGAAATTCTGGCTTGATACACACATCATCAATAAATGGCGCCGTGTGCTTGCCTTTGACATGTTTACGGAGCATATTGAAACTTTCTCGTCGCATCCGCCAATACTTTTCTCCATCAGCTTTTGATTTGGTCACCCGTGTTTTGAAACCAAATGATGCAATTTGCTTTTGTGCATTTCTTGTTGCTCGCTCAACTTCATCTAGATTATTACCAGTAAATTCTGCAATCATGACGAGTTTTGGTACACCGCCAGTTGCCATCATAAACACTTCAGGAATGAACGAAATTCCCATTTTGATAAATTGCCACAAACTCATTCGCTTCAAGAAATCAGGCATGAACTTCACTGCCAATTTCAAACTATAATCATCGTAACTTTCGATACTTTCTGGACCAAGCGGAAGAATCGTATCAACCAAATGTCCCAATCGAGAAAGGTCATTCATAAACACAACAAGAAGTCGTGATTCTTTGGTCACATCAGTCAGGTTGAATGTAATCTCTGTAACAATTCCGAGTGTCCCTTGTGAGCCCACAATCAATCTACACAAATCAAAACTTTCGGTTTCTTTATCATAAATATTCCACAAATAATAACCGGCAGAATTTTTTGATACTTGCGGTTTTGCAGAAGTTATCAACATGTCGTTATCATTAATCAGTTGCAACAGTTCTTTGTAGAGTTCTGCTTCGACACTAACCTCTGCGACTTTTTGATAGAGTTCTTTCTTCGTCATTCGTTTGACGGTGTATTCATAGCCATCACGAAAGACGACTTTCAATTCACGAATCCAGTCTTCAGTCTTGCCAAATTTGATAGACTTTTCTCCACCACTATTGTTCCCTACCATTCCACCAACCGCGCACAATTCCTTTGATGCGGTATATGATGGCAAGATCAAATTTTCAGCCAATGTAACTTTTTCAAAATCTCGGTAGAATGTTCCCGGAAGTACAGTCGCATAACCTGTCACTTTGTGACCATACGACATTTCATCAGTCTTTGTAATCTTCCCAATACCGTTCATATAACGAGACATATCAAGAATGATTGATTCATTGATCGAACCACCTGACATACAAGTTCCTGCACAACGTGGAGTGATTGAGAGAGTCGGATCTTCTTTCTTGTGTTCATTGACCCATTTGACCAACAAACAAACATCAGTGGAATCTTTTGGAAATACAATCACCTTTGGACGAACTACGAATATACTCGCATCACGAGAATATTTCTCCAATGCTTCGTCACTCATTTCTACATCCCCTCTTATTATGTTCTTTAAATCGTCGAAATTCATATATAAAGTATATCAGAGTATAGATATTCAGAGTATAGACAAAACTATTCGCATATTCGCGCGAATTAGGAAATAAAAAAAACACAAAAAAAACCCGCACAATGTACGGATTTTCCGTTAGTCGTGCGGGCTATAATTTATTTCTCTTGTTTTGTATTATTTAAATCTTCTGCGCTACAGTCAGCATTCAAGAAAAAGTTATCTCCTTTTTGTAAACAGTTATATTGCTTAGAGGTTACATATACATCTTCAGTACGATTTTTGCCTCCAAATAAGCCTTCTATGGTTATTACCCAATCTTCATTGTCGGTAACAATATAAGGTTTTAATACCATTGATTTACCACAAGGGATTGTCATAAACATGATGTAATTTCTTGTTGGTTCATAATGTTTTGAAACTACTTTTCCTTCTTTAAGTTGATTACAACCTGTTGATATAAAAAGTACTAACAAAACAAACAGAGAAATAGCAAAGTTAATTATTTTTTTCATTTTTAGAGTTGGTTTAAGAGAAAAGACCTTATCTACTCTCTTAAACCAACTAGTCAAAATGAATCCTGAAAAGAACTATTATAGTTATATTATAGCATATAATATAAGTATTTGTCAATAGATATAAAAAGAGGCGGAAAAGCTTTGCTTTTCCGCCTCTTTTTATGTTCTAGCTAGAGCCTAGATGCCTAGCACCTATTAGTCTAATTAATTACAGCATTGTCGCTTCTGACATACTGTTTGGAGCTGTCTCCTCCTTCCCTGTTCCTCCGCAAGCTTTGATATCAGTCTTGAACGTATCCCAAGCTGATTTACGAACTGATTTGAGTGTTGTACGAGCAGATTTTGAAGCAGTTTCAAAAACTTGTCTTCCAGTCTTACGGGCCATGTTTCGTTCGTTTGGAGTTGTCTTTGTCCAAGCATCTTTCAAAGATGTAGCACGGGCAGTCAAAGCAGTTTTCATTGAAGCGTTGAATGTATCGAGTCCGGCAATCAAAGCATTTTCACGCTTTTCAACTGCAGTTCCAGCACAAATTGGATCTGCTGAACTTTTCTTACTAGACATTTTTTCTTTCAAATCACGTATGAGTCCCCCTTTGTCTGAATGTTCAACTTCACCTGTTGATGAGGCCGATGTTGTTGTGATCATTTCTTCTGCAAAAGCAACGTTTCCAAGAATCAAAGAAAGTGCGAGTGTCGATACAAGAAATTTTTTCATAATTATGATTATATAGTTATACGAGTAATACATTGATTGTACCATTTAGGCACACTACTTATGACGAATGACTTTGTGGAAAATTTCTTAGTATAATCTTAGAGATTATTGAATAGTTTCAATCGTGCTTCAACTACTTTCTCTATAGCATCAACGGCTGGTTGCAGAATTTTTGCAGGAGTGATTTCTTCCGGATTTTCTTCCATGAATTTGTCTGTAGCTTCTTTGAAAGCTAAACGGATTTCACTATTGATATGAACAATAGAAATTCCTGCTTGTATTGCATTAGTAAAATCTTCATCACGAAGCCCTGAACCTCCGTGCAGTACGAGTGGTACACCGGTCACACTCTTAATCTCTGCAACAAGTTCCGCATCAATATGCGGTTTACCAGACTTGATGAGCCCGTGAATACTACCGACAGATGGAGCGAATAAATCGATACCAGTCATATCAACAAAGTTTTTTGCATCTTCAGGTTTTGTCAGTACTCCAGCGCCTTCAGGGATACTATCTCGAACAATTGAACCTGAACCGATAAAACCAAGTTCTGCTTCAACCAAAATATCTCTACCGGTTTGACTAGAAACTTCACGTGCATAATCGACACATTGTTTGGTAAGTGCAACATTTTCTTCAAACGGCAATTTTGCAACATCAATAATGACCATATCAAATCCTGCATCAATACATTTTTTGACTGATTCGAAACTACCATGATGATCAGCATTTAAGAATATTGGATAATTATCACGGTCACGTATTGCGTGTACCAATGCAACAACTTCTTCAAGCCCAGCAAATTTTTCTTCACCTTCTGAAACTCCAATAATAACTGGTAAATTGAGCTTCTTTGCTGCGTTGTAAATACCATGCAATGCTTCTAAATTTGAAATATTAAAATGCCCAATGGCAACCTTGTTTTCCTCTGCTTCTTTGATGTATGTGCGTAGTGTCTTCATATAAGATAAGTATATCAGAGTATAGATATTCAGAATATAGAAAAACAGGACAGCTTTTACTTGTCCCATTTAAAACTATTCGCCTATTCGCGCGAATTAGGCAATAGCGAAATCAAAAAGAAAAAAACCCGCACACTGTGTACGGGGTTTTTTCCGTGCACATTGTGCGAGTTTGTTATTTTATAAGACCACAATTGTAATCAATATAAAATTTTGCTCCTCTTCTGTAAAAGATTTTAAACAGACTGTCTTGGAGATCCATTGACCAAGGCACCAGTTTTTTCATATTGAGGAATACATACAAAATAGTAGCACCTACAGTAATGAGAAAACCGGCAAGATTTACGTATGGATTATCGGAATCTCGCATCATGTCAATTCCTATTATTAAAAATGGAAAGTCCATTAATATAATAAGAAGTTTGGCAATGACGCATCCGAGACCTCCCATAGTCTGTTTTTTGGAGTAGAGTTTGTTGAATAATCTTCTTTTCATTTTGGTATTTAATTAATTAATTATGTGGACACAAAGGACATAATCCACTCTGTTCACATAACTAAATAACAATGTATTAATGAACTCTACCTATATAAGTATACCATACTATATGAATATTTGTCAATAGACTGAATTTTTATCACTTTCCCCTACATTATAAGAATAGTACTCTGATATACTTATTTCATGAACTTATTTGGAAATAAATCCTATGACATTGTATGTATCGGAGACATTGTGACCGATGCTTTTATTAGACTTAAAGATGCGAATGTGCACTGCAAGATTGATCAAACTGCTTGTGAGCTTTGTGTACGTTTTGGTGACAAAGTACCATTCGAGTCTTCGACTATCGTGCGAGCTGTCGGTAACAGCGCAAATGCTGCCGTCTCAGCTTCACGACTTGGACTTTCTACTGGATTGATGAGCGTTGTTGGAAATGATGAGGAAGGGAAAAAATGCCTAGAAACATTGAAAGAAAATAATGTTGGAACAGCGTATATGGAAACTGATCCAAAACTACCGACCAATTATCACTATGTACTTTGGTACGATGTTGAACGAACAATCTTAGTTAATCACTCGCCTTTTGAACGACATATTCCAAAAAACTTCAAAGCACCAAAATGGATTTATCTGACATCACTCGGAGAAAACACTGAGGCATTTCATCACGAAATAACTGCCTGGCTCAAAGCACATCCAGAAACAAAATTGGTTTTCCAGCCTGGAACATTCCAAATGAAATTAGGAAAAGAACATTTGGCTGATATATATAAAATGAGCGAACTATTCTTTTGTAATGTCGAAGAAGCACAAAGAATTCTTGGTACACAAGAGGCTGATAAAAAAACGTTGATGAATATGTTGGCAGGACTTGGACCAAAGATTGTCGTGATGACTGATGGGATCAATGGTGCGTACGCACGAGACACAGACGGAACATGTTACTTTATGCCGGTGTATCCACATGATCCATACGAACGTACTGGCGCAGGAGACGCATTTGCTTCAACTGTCGTGTCAGCACTCGCACTTGGGAAAGATTTGAAAACTGCGCTCACTTGGGGCCCAATCAATTCAATGTCAGTCGTACAAAAAATTGGCGCACAAGCCGGATTGCTCCCAAGAAAAGAACTTGAAGATTACTTGAGCAAAGCTCCAGAAGATTACAAATTGAAAACTATATAAAATAAAAAAAATCCGCTTAAAGCGGATTTTTTTATTTTATTTTTCTTAATAAAACTGTCTTTACAGCATTTGTAATATCAGACACATCCATTCCATAATGAGCAATCAGTTCAGCAGGTGTACCAGATTGACCAAACATATCTTTGACACCAATAAATTCTATCGGCACTGGATGATATTTTGCGAGACATTCTGCTACAGCAGAACCCATACCACCGGCAATTTGATGTTCTTCGACGGTGACAATCGCTCCGCATTCTTTTGCAAGTAGAATTATTGCTTGTTCATCAAGTGGTTTGATTGTTGCAAGATTAAGGACTTTGACACGAGCACCATCACCAGTGATTGCATTGTCAGTCAGTTCTTTTGCGGCAAGCAGTGCTTTGTGAAGCAATGCACCGGTTGCAATGATTCCAACATCGGCATTCCCTGCCCTGAGCGTAGTCGAAGGGTCGTACATAACTTGGGCTTTGCCGATTTCAAATGAAGTATCGTTTGTAGTAATGACAGGAGTTTTTTCACGAGCAAGACGAAGATATGCCGGCTTGCCGAGTTTCGCAAGCGCAAGTATGGCTTTTTTGGCTTCGATACTGTCACACGGAGAAATGACAATCATATTTGGAATCACCCGAGTAATGGCGATGTCTTCGATTGCTTGATGTGTACCACCGTCTGGACCAACAGAGATTCCTGCATGAGAACCTGCAATAATAACTCCACGATCATTGTATGCAATCGTTGTACGAATTTGTTCCCAGTTTCTTCCCGGAGAAAACATTGCATATGAAGAAATGAATGGAATCTTACCCATTGCTGACATACCAGATGCAACAGATGCGAGATTTTGCTCTGCAACACCAACTTGCACGAAGCGATGTGGAAATGCATCTTTGAATAAATTCATTTTGGTACTTTCGGTAAGGTCTGCACAAAGTCCGACAATTCGTTCGTCCAACTTCCCTGCTTCAAGAAGCCCTTCACCAAAACCTTGGCGAATTGGAACTTGCTCAACATCTGTATCAAACAGTTTTGTATTTAATTTTGCATTTGGATTAAGCATGTATATTAAAAGTATATCATAGTGAATTATTCACTAACTAAGGTAAAACGTATTACACTTTTTCCTTCCCATTCAACTTCATTAAAAAATAAATCTACTGGGCGAAAATAAACATTACCATCTTCTTGTCTTTGATATGCGACTAACTCTTCTCCTGTTTCAGAATGTTTACCTAAGACAATAATTTTATAATGATTACCTTTGTAATGACGATAAATTTGTCCTGGTTTAATTGTTTCGTGAATTACTTGTGACATACTACTTATTCGTGTTCACTTATAATTTTACCTCCTAATGTTCGAAGTTCCGCAAGTGCAACTTCACCTTGTTTGTCTTTTGGAATTTTATCTGTGGGACCAAGTCCTGGTGGATTACCGTGCCAACGAAAATCTCGTTCAAACTCCTTGACACCTTTTCCTGGAATTGTTTTAGCAATGATCACTGACGGTTTATCAAACGTTGCTTTTGCTTTGCCGATTGCATCATTAATCATTTCAAAATTATGCCCGTCGATTTCCTGAACGTGCCAATTGAATGCTTCCCATTTTTTGTTGATATCGTTCAAAGGCATGATGTCTTCAGTGAAGCCATCGATCTGGATATTGTTGCGATCAACAATTGCAATCAATTTGTGCAATTTTTCTTTGCCGGCAAGCATGACTGCTTCCCAGTTCTGACCTTCATCGAGTTCACCGTCACCGAGCAGACAGTAGAAAAATTTGTCACCACTGACACCATTGTCTATGCGGTCAGCAAGTGCCATACCTACAGACTGAGAAAGACCGGAACCAAGTGGTCCAGATGAATTCTCAAGCCATGGCATAAATTCGCGATGTGGGTGACCTTGGAGACGAGAACCAAACTTGCGGAGGGTCAAAAGCTCAGAGACTGGCATATAGCCACTGTGGGCCATTGTAGCGTAGAGAACTGGATTAATGTGGCCATTTGAAAGGACTAATCTATCGCGGTCTTCCCAAGCAGGATTCTTCGGATCATGGCGAAGTTCATGGAAATATAAATAGGTGAAAATATCAGCCATACCAAGTGGTCCAGCTGTGTGTCCGCTTCCCGCAACAATCAACATTTCGATAATTGAAATACGAATGTCGTTAGCTTTAATTTCCAATTCTTTAATTTTTTCATCGGTGAGATTGCTCATAATATAATTTCAGTATAACAAGTATCAGACAAACAAAAAAGGAAGTTTATTCACCTCCTTTTAATTTTGGGATAGATTCTATTTTATTCTTTAAAATTTCTTTTATCCTAACTTCAGCTTCATCTGTTAAAACATATACCTCTGTTTCCTGTCCCTTTTCATCACTACCAGAATCAAATTCAATTATTCCACTATCTCTAAGAAATAAAACTTCTACATAATACACCTTCAACTGTTTTTCCTTCCATCCTAAAAATATGTAACATTCTTTCAAACCCCAATCAACAACACACTCAAACTTTCTACCATAAAAACCAGCCATAACCGCAATTATTTCATGGATTCTATTTGGGTCTAATTCTATGTATTCGTCATCACCGCTATCATAGTCCTCCATGTATGTAATTTTTAATTCCTTTTTATGTATAACACATTAAATAACAGAAAACAAAAATTTTATATATTCACCCAAAGATTACATTTATTCTCACGTGTGGGAATAAGACAGAGACTTGTGTACAATAGCTTATTTTATCTGTAACCGAATTTTATATTCTTGATACAACTCTTGGACACCAAGTCGTCGTAGCCAATTTTCAAAATATTCGACAAGTGCATCACTTCTTTCATGTGTATTCAAATGATAGAGTTCGAAATCTTTGTAGTTTTGAATTTTATCAGCAATCAACATGTCATTCACGTCTTTGAGTGGCGATAATCGTATTTCATCAATCGATTGGATTTTTCTTTTGCTTAGATATTCATTTGCTACCGATCGATATTCCATTGTGGCAATCAAAACAGCAGGATCAATATTTTCGTAATTTGTCATATAGTTTTCTATCAAAGCTTCGTCTGACTGTAATAATGGATGCAAACAGTATGCACGTTGTGCAATAGTAGTTGCTCCTATCCAATGCAAAATAGCCAAACCTTCATCGATGTGATTGATCAAATACACTCCGCTTCTTTTGGCTTTCTGATTGCCATAGTATTGGGCAATCAATTTATATTCAACAGAATCTTCAAGCTCAAATTCGATATACGGAATTTGTTTCTTTTCTAAATAATCTGCAACCAAACATTCTTTTGAAGTCAGCACTGGAAGATTTAATTCTTGTTGGATCTTTGGATACAGGCCTTTATTTCGATAATCAAACAGTAAATAGATCGCTTGATATTCTTTTCCATCGTATTCAAAAATAGCAATGACACATTCATCTTTCACAATAATCTCTTTCAATGACACATCGAATTTGAGCAATTGCAAAGCTCTGTGATGTAAATATGAAACTGCTTCATCTTTTGTATTGGCATCAAAATTAAATCTTTCCATACAATAAAACTACTTTATCTTATTAAATGTTCTTATTGTTTGTGAAATATCCCCACTACTGAAAACTCCTGTCCCTGAGACAAGTCGAGTTGCACCGGCATCAAAAAGGTTCTGTGCATTTTGCAGGCTCACTCCACCATCAACACTGATTTCTTTGTTTGGAAATAATGTTCGAACAGCTGAAATTGTTTCGTATGTAGTTTCGAGTAAATGAGATCCTTGTACACCAATAGTATCCATACCCATTACTTGTACGAAATCATATTGCTCTATTGCGTCTTTGTAGGTATCGACATTCTCTTTGTGCGGAAGAATCGCAATTCCCCACTCAATATTTTCCCGTGTGTATGAATCGAGTTTTTCAAGAATTACAATCGGGTCTGGCACACTACTTGCGTGAATAATAATTCGCTTGGCGCCGATACGAATAAGATTATCAATAATATCTTGCGGTTCTTTCATCATCAAATCCCATTCGATATCGAGTGTGTCCCAAAATGGCATCGCAATTTCTTCATTGGCGAGCTTTTCAAATTGTCGTTCATTGCCCTGCCAAAACGGCCAGGTAATTGTGTGAACAAATCGTCCGTCACACAAATCTATTTGCACGACATCAATAAGCCCATTTACTTGGGCCATTTTTTCTTTGATTTCTTCGAATTTTTTAGGCAATATAGCCGGTATGATTTGCATGTTATTTGTCTATTTCTTTTATTCTTCGAACATGTCGAACATCTTCTGAAAAAGGAGTTTCGAGGAAATATTTTACTGCTTGTTTGGCCTCATCAACTGAGATAAATCTCGCGCCGAGTGATAGCACGTTTGCATCATTGTGTTCGCGACCGAGCACCACAATCTCCAAATCACCACCATAGTATTCGATAGCCCGTACACCCTCGTGACGATTCGCAACGATGGCTTCACCTTGTCCTGAACCGCCGATAATAATTCCACAAACGTCTGTCTGATGAGCTATTTTTTCTTGTCCTTCGATAGACTCAGGACCTTCGCTATTTGCAATAGCTACGGCAAGCGGTTCGATTGTTATCGGGTAATCATCATTTGCATCATAAGTATGTGGACCCAAGTCTTCTACTTCATAACCTAAAGAACGCACATATTCGATAAGTGCGTTCTTTAGTTCGTATCCAGCATGGTCTGAGGCAAAATAAACTTTCATTTTTATTTACGCAGCTAGTTGATGTTCAGCTTCTAAACCAAGTTTATCTTCGAGTTCTTTGGCTTGTGCTTCAAGTTCCGCTTTTTTGACTGGATCTATTTCTGAAACTAACTGCAGATTGATGTCGTCCAATTGTTGCTTATCTAACATTTCTTGTGAAAGAGATACTACTGCCCCATCTTCTCCAACTGCAGTTATTGTAGGTGTCTTGTATTCATTGTTTTCCATATATTTTATAAATTATTTAGTAATGCTGTTTCCTGTCTTAATCACATGATCGACAAGTGTATAGGTGTACCCCATCTCATTATCATACCACGCGAGGACTTTGACAAGGTTTCCTCCTACTACACGAGTCATTTCCAAATCCGCAATAGATGCGTGACTATTTCCTAAAATATCACTTGAGACCAATGGCTCTTCGGTGACCGCAAAAATTCCTTTCCATTTGTTGTCCATAGAAGCTTTTTTCAATACAGCGTTTATTTCTTCGGCGGTCGTGTTTTTCTTTGAGATGAATGTCACGTCAACGATTGAACCTGCTGGTACTGGCACACGGAGTGAAATGCCGTCGAAAAGTCCTTCGAGTTTTGGATATGCTTTGGTCACGGCGATTGCAGCACCTGTTGAAGATGGGACGATGTTTTGCGCAGCGGCACGACCTTCACGAAGATCCTTTTTACTTGGACCATCGACAAGTGCTTGAGTGCCAGTATATGCGTGCGTTGTTGAAAGTACTGCTTTTTCGACACCAAAAGCTTCATCGAGAATTCCAATCAGTGGTGATGCACAGTTGGTTGTACAAGAAGCGTTTGAAGTGATATCACATGTACCGAACTTTTCTTCATTGACCCCCAGAAGGATCGTTTCCCCGCTAACAGAACCGTCTCCCTTACTTGGTGCAGAAATCACAACTTTCTTTGCACCTTGATCAATGTGGAATTTTGCTTTTTCAAATGCAGTGAACAGACCCGTTGATTCAACAACAACATCAATATCCAACTCTTTCCATGGAAGCTTGGTAGTGTCTTTTTCTCCGATAAACTTCACTACTTTTCCATCGATACTAATTCCTCCTTCTACCACCTTGACTTCATGAGGAAATTGTTTGTACACCGTGTCGTATTTCAACAGATATGCGAGTGATTCGAGTGTTCCCAAATCATTCACTGCAACAATTTCAATTTCTGGTCTATTCCAGGCAATCTTCAAAAATGCACGACCAATACGACCAAATCCATTAATAGCTACGCGAACCTTTTTATCTTTTGATCCAAATAATTTCATATAGATCAATTATATCACTCACAAACGCTGACACAAACGAAAAACCACCCGAACATAAGTCCGGGTGGCAAAAAGTTACTCTCTTTTTACCTTGTGATTTATTAGATTATTCCCTAAAAACTCTATAATCTAATGGATTCCATTGAAATCGACTGATTCCAAATCACTTCAATACTGTGAGTTTAGTATCTGTAATACAAGAAACACATTTTGTATACACACGTGCCATTTAATCATCTAATCTATCATATGGCCCGGACATTTAGAATCATCTCCTTTTCGCTCTCCACTACTTGGGACGACAGTAAAAGAACTTTTTATTAAATGCATTATATACAAAAGTGCTATAATAGCAACAATATGAACACAATATTTTTCATCGTAATTATTGCATTACTGGCCGGAGTTCTGTTTTTTTTGTTAAAAAAACAACATGCCGCCCCTGCCCCAGCTGACCAAAGTGGGCTCAATCTCCTGCTCCAACAAATCAACGAACTTTCTCGTACCGTTGATGAAAAGCTTTCTCATTCACAAAAAGAAGTCGCAGAAAATATGCGCTTCCAAAGCACACAATCTCAAACACTGATTCGTGACATTACCGAAAAACTAACTCGTCTTGATGAGACCAACAAACAAGTTATTTCATTTACCGACCAATTGCAAAGTCTGCAAGACATTTTGAAAAACCCAAAACAGCGTGGAACTATTTTGGGAGAATATTATTTAGAAACAATTTTATCAAAAGTATTACCACCGAAGACATTTCAAGTACAATATAAATTTAAAAACGGAGACACTGTAGATGCTGTTGTTTTTGTTGGAGATAAAATCATTCCGATTGATTCAAAATTTTCTTTAGAAAATTATAATAGAATTATTGAAGCAAATAGTACAGGAAACAATCCTGAACCATTTGTTCAAGAATTTAAAAAAGATATCAAAAAAAGAATCGATGAAACATCAAAATATATAAAAACTGAAGAAAATACTTTGGAATTTGCTTTTATGTTTATTCCTCACGAATCTATATATTATGATCTATTGGTTGCGGAAGTTGGTGCTGTAAAAATAAATACGCAAGATCTTATAGAATATGCATTTTCTAAAAAAGTTATCATAGTATCACCCACTTCATTTCTTGCTTATTTACAAACAGTATTACAAGGAATGCGAGCTTTAAAAATAGAAGCGTCTGCTAAGGATATTATCGAAAGAGTAAAGCAACTTGGAAATCATTTACAAAAATATGATACCCACCATCAAAGTCTAGGAAAAGCACTTGCTACAGCAACTAATCAGTTCGAACTTTCTCAAAAAGAATTTAATAAAATAGACAAAGATGTTATTAAAATAACCAGTAATACAATCAATCCAGACACATTGATAATTGAAGGATCCCCAGAAGAATAAAATATCAATCACCTCTTCGGAGGTGATTTTTTATAGATTATTCATTAAAATGTTTTTCCCAAGGTAGCTCAAAATCTTTTACATAACTAGCATATTCTTCTCTTCTGGGGTATTTTGAGATCATTGTATTAATGGTTTTTTCTAAAACTTTCTCGGATGTAATTTTTGTTTTTTCATTAAAAACAGCGTATTCATTTACCTCTTCTTTTATTTTCCAATCATGGCCTTGTATGTGAATACGATTTCTTTTTCTTCTAAGACTATGCATTGCTTCGTAAAAATTAGTATCTTTTGCATCAAATAAATCATACTTTTCTGCTTGTGTTATATAATGTTCAAATTTATCAAGTTTTTTACTTAATAAAGTATCTAATATATCCTCCAGTATTTTTTCTGTTCTATTTGCTTTTCTTATTCTATTTTCTATGAAATCATACAAAATTGCTTCTGTTATAGATATGTTTATGATAACTATTGGTTTAACAAGAAGCCTACTTTCTTCTGGTGAGTTATTGTAAGCTTTATACAAAACCTTTAAAATACTTAAACTATAATTAATGTTATCTCCTATCTTATAAATATCTATAAAATTAGCTGATTTAAAAAAACTCATATCATTGTGACTCTACAGGGAATCGAACCCTGCTTCCATCCTTGAGAAGGATGTGTCCTAACCGATAGACGATAGAGCCTTATTTATAAAGTGATAATAACATAAGTTTTTAAAATAGAAAATGAGCGCGAACGGAGGTCGCGCTCATTTCCTGTTTATGTTTTTTATTTACTAGAACCTAGTCACTAGCAACTAGTCACTCAGTTCTATCGATCCGGTGGAATTTGATAATAGTTGATCAAATATTTTGAAATTTCACCAAATTGTGGAAGTAGTGTTTGGGCGGCATATTGCACACCTTTTGGATCGCGAATATACATATAGACAATAAAACGAGGTTTACTTGCTGGGAAATACCCGAAGAATGAGTGCATATGTTTGTCATCATAATAGCCACCACCATTTGGCAAGGCAATCTGAGCAGTACCAGTCTTACCAGCGATACTGTAGTGAGGTAAACTATATTTTCCTTCGAGATACGCTTTGTCGATAATGTGCACCAACATTTCGGTAATCTTTGGTGTTGTTTCTGGTTTTAGTGCATTTCGAGCAGTAGGATATTCCAATACTTTTGAACCAGTGTCTGCGTATAAAATCTCTTTGGCAATATGTGGGGTCACCAAGATGCCACCGTTTGCAATTGAAGCGAATGCACGAATCGCACCAACCGGCGTCAAAGCAATACCTTGCCCGAAAGAAGCATTGGCAAGTTCAACTTCATTGTTTCTTTTCAGATTACTCACCAGACCACCGATTTCAGAAGGTAGATCAATACCGGTCTTTTCGCCAATCTTATAGGCCAACATATAGTCGCGCATTTTTTCTTTACCCAATTGTTGTTCAGTAAACACCATTCCAGTATTGAGAGACTGATCAAGTACCGTTTGCATCGTTGCTTTTCCTCGTCCTTTTTTATCAAAGTTATTGATCGTTCTATCACCGACTTGCACGAAACCTTTGTCCATATACGTAGTGTCCTTGGTAACCACACCAGCATCAAGTGCCGCAGCCATTACGAGTGGTTTGATAACAGAACCCATTTCATAGACTTTTTCAGTCATTGGATTGGTAAAGTTCCCGACAGATGAAGTACCGTATTCGTTTGGATTAAATGATGGCAATGAACCAATGGCTACAATCTCACCATTGTTTGGATCCATCACAATGATACCCGTTGATTCCGGTTGCCACTTGGTATTCAAGTCAATCAACATTTTTTCAACGTACAACTGCACTTGCGGTTCGATCGTTGTAATAATATCTCCTTCTCTGTTTGTATTTTTGAAAAAGGTCTTACTGATATTGGTAAAAATTTCAGCAAATGGATTGGTATACGCATCATCTTTACTACGAGAAAGCGTGTTGTCATATGAACGTTCAAGTCCATATCTACCGGTCAGTAAATCACCATCAAAACCAACGAAACCGAGTGTCTGAGCAGACATCGTACCTCCTGGATAAAAACGCCATTTTTCTTTGTACAAAGAAACACCGGTCAAATGCAGTCCTTCAACTTGATCTGCTTGTTCTTTGGAAATACGGTTTGCAATTTCTTCATAGGGATCATTTTTACGAGCAACACTTTTGTCGAATGAAATGCGATCAAGCGGAACGATGGCATTTATTTTTTGAAATATTTCTTCAGGATTTACAATCTTTTTAGGATTGATAGCAATACGAAAACCAGTCATCACGGTTGCAGCAGATACGGTGGTGCCGTCTTTTTTTGAAAAATAAATAGTACCCCGTTCAAAAATTGAACCAGCTGGTGTTGAGTATTGACGATCAGCTTTGTCGCTATAACTTCTCCCATGAACTACCTGCAAAAAAAATAAGCGTACCACAATAAGCACACCAGCAAAGATGATTAGTATCGAGATCCAACCGATACGATTAAGACTTGTATATTTTTTTTTGAGATTAGTGATCTGCATTGGTTCTCATTGAAAGAAAAGCTACTCCTGCACTCTTCGAAGCAAATACAGGGTTAGCGGAAACAAAACCATGAGCATATGCGTACGAGGTATCGATATTATTTGTCGCTTGTAGATATTGTAATTCAAGATCACCGACCGCAGTACGAACAATTTTGATTTGATTATCAACGGTTTTTTTAGCAACCACAGAAAATGTAATAAATCCGATAGCTACACAGTATGTCGCAATAAGTGAGAAAAACGTATATTTTGTTATAGTAAAAACCGCCCGTTTGTTTTGTAAAAAGGTGTCAGTGGCAGAAGAAAATTTTATGGTAACGTAATTCATACTGTGTTTGAAATTATATTTTTTCTATAATGCGCAACTTTGAACTTCGAGCTCGAGGATTCTTGTGTGACTCTTCCTCAGTTGAAACAATTGGTTTTTTGGTTATGGATACTCCCCTTCCTTCAGCGACTTTTTCACGAAAGAAATTTTTGATAATACGATCTTCAAGTGAGTGAAAACTGATCACCAGCAATCGGCCATGTGGAGCAAGCAACTCGAATGCTTTTGCTACGCCTTCTTCAATGTTGCCGAGTTCGTTGTTGACCGCAATACGAATCGCTTGAAAGGTTCGTGTTGCTGGATGAATTCGTCCTCGTCGATAGATAGATGGCACTGCTTGTTCAATAATATGTACCAGCTCAAATGTTGTCTTGATTGGAGTGATTTCACGCTTCTCGCAAATCGCCTTGGCAATCCTTCGAGAATATCGCTCTTCACCGAAACCATAAATGATATCAGCAAGTGATGTTTCGCTCCAATAATTGACGACATCATAGGCAGTCACTGTACTTCCTGCTCCATCTTTCTCCATTGTCATCAGAAGTGGTTCATCTTTTCTAAAAGAAAAACCTCTGCCTGAATCATCAATTTGTGGAGAGGAAAGACCGAGGTCCATCAATACTGTATTGACTGAAGCTATACCGAGCTCATTGATCACAACATCAAGATTACGAAACTCTGACAAAACAAAAGATTTTTTGTTTTTGAGTGTTTTGCATATTTGCGTTGCGCGCTCAATTGCATCAGCATCTCGGTCAATACCAATCAAATGAATTGATGGGCCGAATTTTTCTGCGATTGCTTTGGTGTGACCTCCACTACCAAGTGTGCAATCAAGAAAAACATCATTTTCTTTGAGCTTTGTATTATCAATAATTTCTTGTAAAAGAACGGGAATATGCATAAGAGAATGAATAATTAGTAATGCATAATTAATGATGAATAATCACAAAATTACGAGAACACTCATAAATGAATGTAGTTCGAGGCGAGATGGCTAAACTGTGAGGAAATGTACTTGGTTTGTACATTGACGAATAGTTTAGTCATTTCAACGAAGAAATACGTCATTTATGTGGGTTCTTTTACAAAGCACCCACGGCGCCCAGCTTTTCGGCCAAAGTATCGGCTTCTTTTTCTATATTTTGCTTGTATGACAACCAAGCACTTTCGTCCCAAATTTCGACACGGTCTTGAACACCGACAAAGACTGCTTTAGCACTGATACCAGCCTTCTCTCGAAGCGTATCTGGAATCAATACTCTACCGGAAGCATCAATGTCGACGACTCCTGCCTGTCCAAAAAGGAAACGATTAAATCCACGATTGTCAGACTGCAAAAAAGATAACGAAGAAAGCTTGTTTGAAATTTCTTTCCATGAACTCATGGTGAAAATAAACAAACAATTGTCCAACCCTGGAGTGATTACGATTTGCTTGCCAAGTTCCTTGCGGAATTTACTCGGCAATGAAACGCGTTTTTTATCATCTAGGGTGTGTGTGTATTCTCCGATCAACATATTCTCGTGAAATAAAGTCTAACCCACTTTATCCCACTTGTTCCCATTGTACTCCCTTTTGCACCAGTATGCATATGATTGTTTGTGGAAAAGTATCGTCAGGTGGACAAAAATATCTGTAGTGGTATGATAAACAAGGATTATATTCATCAAACAACATGGAATATGTTTACTCAAAAACTACACTCGGTCAGATACTTTCAAATGTTGATTTTTATGAAAAAACAAACAAAAAAGTAACTGACAAATTCATCGTCAAACATTATAGAGAGATTGTTATTTCTTCAATAAAACGTAAATTTCAGCAAATGGTATTAGGTGGATTGGAGATGACCAAAAAACATCGCACCCAAATCCAAACTGCCTGGAAAAAAATAACAGAAAAAGAAATACGAATTCTTGAAGAAGAAGCAGAGCTTCACCCAGAAACAATGCTCGACATGGATGACGAAGCAGAAACATTCGTGCATTAAGCACAAAAAAAATCAGCCCTTATCAGGCTGATTTTATTTTTATTCTTCACGCTTCATTATTGGGAAGAAGATTACGTCTCGGAGATTTTTTTGTTCAGTGAATAGCGCAACCAGTCGATCAATCCCCATTCCGAATCCAGTCATTGGTGGCATACCATGCTCCATTGCGGTTAAGAACCGTTCATCAATTTCCATTGCTTCATCATCTCCTCCTTCTTTGGCTTTGGCTTGAGCTTCGAGCAATGCACGCTGGATAGTTGGATCAACAAGCTCTGCGTATTGATTAGTGATTTCTGCTCCAGCAATAATTAATTGAGCAACACGGGCTGTTCCATCAGTATTTTGAATTGCCAACGGTTTCAAATCACTTGGATAATCAAGCACAAATGTTGGTTGAATCAAATTGAGACGAACTGACTTTTTGAAAATATGGTCGAGAAGATTTCCTTTGCCAGTTTTTTCTGCCTCAGTTTTATCCATACCGTATTCAATTGCCTTAGCCTTAATATCTTCGATCGATGCAGTGACTTCGATACCAGAACTTTGTTTGAGTAATTGATTGAATGGAATTCGTGGCCATTCTGCAGTGAAATCAATTTCGTGAGCGACATCTTCTTTGTCATAAACAGTGAAAGTAGTTTTGCCGACAACATCAGTTGCTAGTTTCTTGAGCAGTGTTTCAGTCCAGTGCATATTCTCTTCGAGTGATGCATAAGCCGCATACCATTCGATCATCGTAAACTCTTGGATGTGTGTCGGATCACTGCCTTCGTTTCGGAAATTTTTACCGATTTCATAGACTCGGTTGAATCCTGCAGTAGTCAGAATCTTGTGATCAAGTTCAAGTGCAATACGAAGTACCATCGGCATCGCATAGTCATTGTGATAGGTTTCAAATACTTTTGCCATAGCCCCTCCTGCTTGGTTTTGGAGAATCGGTGTTTCAATTTCCATAAACTCTTTTTCATCAAAAAATGCACGAATTGCAGTGATGATCTTTGAACGAAGCACAAAACGTTCTTTGACTTCTTTGTCCATCAAAATATCCAAATAGCGTTTGCGATATGATTCTTCGATATCTTTGATGCCGTGATATTTGTCTGGCAACTGACGAAGTGCTTTGGTCAACATTTTCCAATCAGTTACGAGTAAACTTTGTGCACCACGTTCTGTAGTAAAAATAGTTCCAGTCACAGAAATAAAATCTGCACCATCAACAGTGTCGACAAACAAATTCATCTTATCTTCTGCTAATGTATCTTTTTTGATGACCGCTTGAAATTCTCCAGTACCATCATTGAGCGGGACAAACAAAATAGCACCTTGTCCGCGAACACCCATCACACGCCCAACAAGCGTCACTACTTCGGCACTATTTACCAATTCATCAAATTGCTCAAGTACTTGTGCAATCGTATGTGTATACGAAACAGAAGAAGCATAAGCTTCCATTCCTGCTTCATTCAGCTTTTGTATTTTTGAGAGACGAACGTCTCGTAATTCTTCGATTGATGCCATATTAGTGTATAGATACTATTGTATACGACACATCACCTTTTGGTGTTGTGAGTACTGCAGTGTCGCCCACTTTTTTGCCGAACAAAATTGCACCAAGTGGTGAATGGTGAGAAATTTTTCCATTCAAAATATCTGTTTCTTCTGCACCAACAATAGAGAATGTTTTTTCTTCAATATTATCTTTCTTAACAACAACAGTCGCACCAACGCAAACACTGTCGCGTTTTGCATCTTCATCAACAAGAATACTCGTTTTGAGTACGTGATTGATGTATTTGATACGATCTTCATTTCGGCCTTGTTGTTCACGAGCGTCGTGATATTCAGCGTTTTCAGACAAATCACCAAGCGCTTTGGCACTTTCAAGCGCAGTCAAAATCTCTCGACGGCGAGGCCCTTCGAGGTATTCGAGTTCTTTTTCAAACTCAGCCTTACGGCTCTTGGTAATGTATTCTTTATTGGAATCCATAGGGCAATCATAGCGTAATTTGACACAAAAGGTCAAATTATAAAAAGCTTATTTCAAGTATTCTGGTGTATTCATATTCATCCACTCAAGCGTATATTTCATCGCATGAGAAGCTGAAGTGTGGTCATCTGCCCGTCCTCGTTCCATCAATATAACAAATGCATATTTTGGATTCTCATAAGGGAAAAATCCAGTAATCCACGAGTTGACCTGACTCTTTGAAATACCAACTTGGGCAGTTCCTGATTTCGCAGCAACTTCAATAAAAGGCAACTTGAGCGCACCTCCAGTACCATCAGTCACCACCATTCGCATTCCTTCCCGAACCACCTTATAATCTTTTTCATCTTTGATGGTGATTGCTGTTGAATCTTTTGTTGTGGCCATTTCTTTCAATACATGCGGATTGACCAATGTACCACCATTTGCAATAGCAGCAACTGCACGAACCATTTCAATCGGAGTCACTTGAAATCCGTACTGCCCGATTGCGGTGTGATACGTGTCTCCGACTCGCCATGGATCATTGGGGAACACTTTTTTCTTCCAATCAATACTTGGAATATTTCCAGCAAGTTCATTTGGTAAATCGATACCGGTTTTCTTGTTCAATCCAAATTCTTTGGTGTATTTTTCTATATTATTGATTCCCAATCCTTTTTGATCTTTGAATCCCCCACCAATCTCATAGAAATACACGTTTGAAGAAACAGCTAGCGCATGACGCATGTCAACATATCCATGAGCTTTGTTGTCTTTGAAGATAGTATCGTTTCCAGGTGAATATTTGTTTTCAAGAACCAATTGACCAGTACTCAAAATTGTCTTTAGTGGATCAATGACATTTTCATGAAGTGCAGCAAGTGCCATATAGGGCTTCACAATAGAACCTGGAGTATAGATACCTGACACTACTCGATTGATAAACACTCGTCTACTGTCAGAAATATAGGCAGCGATTTTTTCTTGATCATTCCCCAAAGACAATATTTCTCCGTTGTATTCGGGATAACTCGTCAGTGCCAAAATTTCCCCGGTATCAATATTCATAATAACCCCTCCGCCACCACGATATCCTGAAGCTTGTGCCAGATCCGCAATTCCTTTTTGTAGTCCCTCTTGCACTTTTGCGTCAACAGTGAGAATCAAATCTTTTCCTCGCTCTGGATTATTAATCATTTGTTCAGAATGAATATTTCCTTTGACATCTTTTTCATATAATCGTGCGCCGTTTTTACCTTCGAGTAATTTGCCGTATGTTTTTTCTACCCCATCTTTTCCGATAAAGTTTTGTTGCCAAAAATTTCCAGCATCATCTTTTTGTGGATAGGCAACATATCCAAGTAAATGAGCAAATCCTGGTGTCTTAATATATTTACGAATAGCAAATGGATCGTCTTCTTTGAGTCGTTCGTTCCATGCAAGTTCTACCATGTTGCGATCATAAATAATTCCACGGTCGGCAAAAATAGCAGTTGATTGCAAACTATTTTTTTCACTCTTTGCAAAATATTCTTCACCTTTAATTATTTGCAAACTAAAAAGTTTTATACTAAAAATAACAACTACACAAGCAAAACAAACGAGTACTGCCATGATAGAAGTATAGTTAATTGGTTTTTCAAGACGTCCTTCAAATTGTTGTGTATTGAATTCTGGTAAATTTTTTGAATCCAAAAATATTTCATCCGGAGCAATTTCTTGATATGTTCTTTTTTTGAAAAATGAAAAACGCATCATAGAATTTTTGGAATACGAATTTGTGATCTAAAAAACAAAAAGAATAGAAAAAGGAATATACCAATAATTGAGTATTTCATAGAAATCGCTGTATGAGCTCCCATGAGAATATCAGCCGAAAAACCGATACATAATCCGGCATACCACAACTCTTCCTGCAAAATAAATCCTGCTATATATAGCAGTCCAAAAATCCACCAAGGACCGGTAAATAGTGTCGCTATAAGAAGTATATAAAATATAACCTTTTTAAACATTATGGAAAGATTATAACATGAATATACCTGCTTGTTATTGATGAATAATTAGCAACAAAAAGCGGCGAAACCGAAGGTTTCGCCGCTTTTTGTGTTCTATTACTTTCTTCTACCTATAATAATTCTTAAAATGAGAATGATTATGAGACCTATCGCTCCGTAAAAAAAGAGTTTATTTGAAAACAAAAACAACAGTAAGCCGATACCATAATACTTCAAATATGCGAGTGGTTTTTTCAAACTATTTGAATCCTTAAGTTCTTGCACACTTGTTGCGTGTGAAAAATCTTTGAGCTTATTTTCATATACAGTCGCATCAGTCGAAGTTGCTCCGGTCATATCAACTGCATCCGGAATCGTATGCGCAACACTCCATAATTTTTTCATATCATCTGCAGTCAGCGGTACCCCCATATCAGCTTTTGCTTCAGCTTGTGCGCGCTCTAGTGAATCACTTGTTTTTGTTCGGAAAGAATCGAGTGAGTTGAGTGTATTTTCAAAAAGATTTTTTGCTGGATCATCAATTGATGTACTTGATGCATTTACGGGAATGATTGGATTTTTGATAACAATCAAATCTTCACCGGTGGATGTGTCTTCAAGGACCGCTTGAATTTTCTTTCCAGTTGTGTCAGTCATTATGGAATTTGAAACTGATGCGGAAATTTTGTGAGTACCGCCGGTAACTTTCCAATCAACTGCAACATCTTTGGTTGTTTTTGCGTTAACAGAAACTGAACGTTTTCCAATCAATACACCGCTATCAAAAAATGATACGGTTGTTGTGAGTGTGTTTACTGACCCATTCCAAAGCAATGTATAAATTTTGATTGTATCCCCTACCTGTGGCTCATCTTTGCTGTACCAAATATTTTTTTGAATAATCCCAACATTAGCAAAATCAACAGCTTGTGCAACTGAACATAGGAGCAAAAAACCAAATAATGAAATAAAAACTTTTTTACCTATCATTACTTTAGTATATCACTACGAAGCAAAAGTAAAGAAGCCCAAAAGCACTGCAACAAAATTGAGAATAATGTGTGTGATACTGATCAATATAATATTTGGACGATAGAGATACAGTGCAGCAAATCCAAGTCCTCCAGCAAATGCAAGTGGCAACATAAGCGCAGGTTCTGGGTAGATAATATGAAGCAAAGTAAACAATGCTGCGTTTACCAAAACAACAGTCATTCTTGTCTCAAATAATTCTTTCAACTTTGGCATCAAAAACATTCGGTATAGAACCTCTTGTAATACAGACAATGGAATAAACAACAAAAGAAATTGTTCATTCTTCCACCAATTATCTTGTGGGCGAAAACCAAATTCGCGAGCAAAATGAAGCAACCCCCATAAACCAATAGCCGTAAACATACAATACAAAATAATCGTACTTAAAGAATATCGCTTAAATAGGCCGATCTTTGCACTATCCCATTTTTCACGAACCATAATAAAAACGGTAATGAGCGCAACAATGGCTAATAATTGTACGCGAAATTGTGCAGGAATAATATTTAGATAAATCAACAACACCGGAAGTATGAATAAATAGACGATTTGCAAAAGTGCTTTGTCTTTTGTTTTTTGTTCGATTGGCATATGTTGTATGAGTATATCATTCAAAAAGTATTTTTGACAAAAATATCAGCTATGCTACGATGAGCAAGGAATCAAGATATTTTAAATAATGTTAGTAAAATCAATACACGAACCAGCACTCGTAGGTGTTATTCTTTTTTTACTAGGGTTTCTTTTTTATAAGATATACCTAAAAATCAAAAATTTCAAAATTAATCGTATTGCAGAAAAAATTTGCAATAAACTCAATGAAGGATTATCTGTTGAACTAGCGATTGCCGAAGTCACCAAAGATAGTAGAGCTTATTTTTATTGTGAAATAAAAACGAGCACAGAATATGTAATTCATATTCATATTGATGGATTGGTAGAAGATACGAGTCATGATATTTATTTTGAAAAAGAAGAGTATCCGTTTGGAGAAAAAAAGGACAATGATTGGTTTTTCAAAAAACCAACAGTAACACTTCACAAAGAACATTATGACAAAATCACCACATAACAGTGGTGATTTTTTTATAGACACAATCTCACTAAACGGATTGTTTCGTAATCATATTTGCCTTTCAATAATTCAAAGACTGGTTTGAGTGGACGTTGTCCACCATCTTGTGTACCGAGTTTATGAAAAGCCATTGCAATCGTTTTGTATTTTGTCGCACCAAGATCTTTCATCAATCGTTTGAGGTAAAATGACGGATCTTCTTCTTTGAGTTTTTCCAAGTGATCAACAATCGTACCGATAGTTACATCACGTTCTTTGGCGATTTCTTGTACCGTCATTCCCGCTTCAAATAATTCACGCGTAATTTGAGTGGTTGGTTTTTTGACGATTTTTTCTTTTTTGTTACTCGTGCGAGCAATGAAGTCGGTGTGGGCGCGCGAAATTTCGTCCTCTTTCAGAGACGAAATTTCGCGCGCCATATCCTCCGACTGTATCTTAAACTGCTCATCAAAATACACCACCTCATCGTGCATTATATATGCTTGCTCTGAAATACCAAGCAGGTGCACTCCATCTAATGTTCGAAGACGCGAAAGTGCCACATATCCCATCCCTGGTTCAAATACATCAGAGAGATCCATCACCGCTCGATCGAGTGACATCCCTTGACTTTTGTGTACCGTAATAGCCCATGCCAAACGAAGTGGATACTGCATAATTTCCGCTTTCTTTTTTCCGTCCTCATCAATAGACCAAGACTCTTGCGGAACAATCACAATGTCACCATTTCTTTTTTTGACATGAATTTCACTGGTCGACAAAAACACGACTTCTCCCTGAGTTCCATTGACGAATTCTTTGTCAAAATTATTTTTGACAAACATCACCTGTGCCCCAACCTTAAGCCGTAGAATTTCAGGAGCCAAACAACTTTTTTTCAACATCAAACAGAGATTCGGATTCCCCCGCTCCGTCATAATATATTCAACAAAATTAGTATCAATTTTGTTGAGCTCTCGTTCATTTTCTACATCAACATTGATATTTTTTGCGTACAATTTTGTTGTACCAACGACATCACTGTGTTCAACCATTCGCTCATGAAGCAATGCTTTAATGTCTCGGTCAACGCGACGATCACGCATTGCATTCAACACATCAAGCAACATATCATCAGCTTGTCGGTGTTGTTCGTGAATATAACAAATCGCCAAATCCAAATCTTTCCATGAACGACTATGGTACGCGAAACTTGTTTTCTCTTCTTCAAACAACTGAGAATCTGCATCATTGTTTCTCCGTGTAATCGGTGGTAATTGGAAAAAGTCTCCAGAAAAAATAACCTGCATTCCACCAAACGGCAAATCAACCCCTTTGACTCTTCGAACCACTCGATCAATCAAATCAATTCGAAAATCATGCAACATTGAAATTTCATCAATGATCAACACTTGTGTTTCAAAAATTCGCTCTCGTAAATAGCGACGTTCGCACAATGCATCGATATCATCTTCGTTCAAATAATCCTTGATACCGATACCACTCCACGCATGAATCGTAATTCCTCCCATATGAGTCGAGGCAATACCCGTTGACGCAGTAATAGCAACTGGAATATGGTGCTCTTCCAGCCATTTGATATATTCGCGCAATACATACGTTTTACCAGCACCAGCGGCTCCGGTAATAAAAGCACTTCTGCCGGTCTTCAAAATAGTGAGTGCTTCTGCTTGTGTCATAGAGATATTGTAACAAACTGTTATGAATTAGCTGTATGATGCGAACTATGAATACTGCTGATTTTACTGATCAATGGAAAACATGCCAGCGTACAAAGTCCTGCAAGAATAAACGGCACATGGGCGTTTAGTGGATATACCACCGTCGCAATAAGTGGGCCTGCCACCATCGAAAGTGACATGATTGATGTCGCAATACCAATATACTCCCCTGTTTTTTCACGATTATAACTTGCAATCATATTCATAAACACACTACGCAAGTTTCCTTGTCCAATAGTAGTGAAAATCAATCCAGCATAAAAGAATACTACTACCGGTGTTGCCGTGATAAAAATACCGAGTGAAAAAACAATCAACATTATTTTTGCTAATTTTCGACTATTGTATTTGACCCAAACTTTTTTGAATAAAAAGATTTGATTGATAAGCAACACGATTCCAACAAATGCCATGACGAGTCCGATTGTTTTTGGACTCATTGCAAAGACACGATACATATAGAGTGAGAACACTGATTGTTGCATTGCAATTGCAGTGCCGAACAAAAAGAAAATTCCAAACAACATACGCATGTCTTTGTTTTTGAAACCATCAATAATCGGTTTGATTGGATTTGCGCTCACTTTACCAATACTACGTTTTTCTGTTTTGTGTGTTTCAGGCAAGAAGAAGTATGCAAGCACTGTGTTGATACTTGCAAGAATTCCAACGAACCAAAACGGTGCAGTGTGCCCAAGCGTTCCAATGAATCCACCAAGCACCGGACCAATAATCAGACCAATACCGAACATCGCACCAATGTATCCCATATTTGTTGCGCGTTCTTTTTCATCTTTTGCAATATCAGCCAACGCACTTTGTGCAGAAGAAATATTTCCCGCAGCAAGCCCATCGATAATACGCCCGAGAAATAATGCAAAAATACTTTTTGCTCCAGCAAATACCAACCACCCAATCGCACTACTTGCAATACTCAAAATGAGCACTGGGCGTCGTCCATATTTGTCAGACAACGCACCAAGAAATGGCGCAGAGATAAATGAGAGTAGTGCATACACAGTGAACAATATAGTAACCACTGCATCACTAACACCAAACGACTGCACATAAAATGGCAGTGTTGGAATAATTACTCCAATACCGATAATGTCGATAAAGACGGTAAATAAGACGATCGCTTTGATTTTAGAAATTTTTTTCATAATTTTATTTTTTAACAAATGTTACAACAAGCACTTCACTTTGCGTACCGATGCGTTGAGGCGGCCCCCAACTTCCAACACCACTCGTTGTATAAAACAATGTATCTTTTTCTTTTGAAGATCCATATGCATGTTTACCGTAGATCTTTTTGACTAGCAATGAGAACGGCCATGCTTGTCCATTGTGTGTGTGACCTGAGAATGCAAACGTACTTCCTGCATCAACAATACTAGCTATACCAATCGGAATATGTTTGAGTACGATACTAGGCTTATTTTGTGAAAGTCCTGCGAGTCGTGATTGCGTCATCTTGGTATCGGTATCACTGCCAGTGTTGGTAGTATACGGGACACCAACGATTTGCATTCCAGCAACTTGCATAATCCCTTCATTGTCCAAAATAGTGAATGATCCTTTTTGAAGTGCCGTGATACTTTTGAGTAAATCAGCATATGTCTCATGATTTCCACTGACAAAATATTTTCCAAGCGGAGGAACGACAGTGTTGTATGGAGTAACAAATTGATCCATATTATCAATCGGCCCATCAAAGAAATCACCTGCCATAAAGATAGCGTCTGGAGCAAGTGACGCAATCAACCGTGCATCTTTCTCTGCTTTGTTTTTTGTATGAATGAATCCATAGTGTGTATCAGCAAAAAAGATTGCACGCTTTCCTTCCCATTGTGCCGGCAAATGTGCAACAGGTATTGTCTGATAGACGACTTTAGTATCGAGTCCATGATAGACACCGTACACATTGATGCAGACAGCGACGAACAACACAGCAACAGACCACCAAAGATTCCAAAACGGAATAATTTTCAAACACACCACACAAAGCACGGTTGCAAAAAATAACCACAAAATCATTCCGAGCCAAATCGCAGAAACAGTATAGATTGATGCAGTAATTTTGTTTTGAGCAACACGCAACAGTACCATGCTCACCGTAAATGAAATTGAGAGCACAAAAAGCATCGCACCAAAGAAAACTTTGTGTCGTGCCAAAAAAGATACTTGCTCAGCCCAAAAACGAAACAAGACATAGTGAACAAACAGCAATACTGCTTGACTAATAGTTGCAACAATAACAAATCCTGCCATAGAACTTAGAGAACGAGGAACAACATAATAATTGCTCCAAGTAGTGCAAGGTTCTTTTGGAATCCAATTGATTCGTTCATCTTGCGCATTGGATCAGTTGCCTTCCAAAATTGGTGCATCATAAATGTTGTTGGAATCAAAAAGAGTGCGAGTAACAACAATGCAATTTTCACATACACGAAGAATACTACCCCAAGACCTCCAAGCAACAACATGATTCCAGAAAGAACCACCATGAGCTTTGGGGACGGGATTCCTTTTGACTGTGCGTAACCAGCCATTCCTGCAAGATTCTTGAAATGTTTGTATCCTGACAAAACAAAAAATCCACCGAACAATACGCGCCCAATAATAAATAGTGTCATCATCATAAAATAAATTGAATAAACTTGTATGGCTTTAGTATAGCACAGTCGTGCCATTGAATTTCACCCCTTCTTTTTTCAAAAGCGCAATTTTGGCCGATTCTCCACCTCGATTGTATTCACCAACATGCCTATCGCTTCTGATTACCCGATGACACGGGACAGTCAAATCATAATTATTTTTCATCACTGTGCCGACAGCACGAGGTGCATTTGGACTATCGGCTTTTTCAGCAACCTCCTTGTAGGTAAGCACGTTGCCTTGTGGGATCTTGCGAACAATAGCAAGTACTTTTTCTTTAAAATTCATAGGTCGATTATATAATAAAAATCCCCTTTCGGGGATTTTTATTGAAATATTATTTCTTCTTTTTCGCTACAACTTTCTTTGTTGCAACTTTTTTAGCTGGAGCCTTTACTTCTTTCTTAGCTGGAGCTTTTGCTACAACTTTCGCAACTGTCTTAGATTCCACAACTTTTGCCACTGGAGCTTTTGTTGCAACTGTAACAGGTTTTGGTTGAGACATTTTTTCAATTGCACTGATCAAACGATCAAGCTTTGTACTGATTTCTGACAATGCTTTTTTTGTATCACCGTTATCTGATGCAGGTTTTGCAAAAGATGGTCGTTGTTCGAAATTTGTATTTGATGTACGTTTTTCAAATTTGTTACCAAAATCTCTTTTTGGTCCACGGTCACCACCTTGTCCTCCTTCTCTTTTTGCACCGAAACAATCGTTACAAAAAACTGGTTTGTCGCCATTTGGACGAAATGGAACTTCACAAGTTTTACCACATTCACTACAAGTAGCTTTGTGCATCATTGTGTCTCGATCACCTCCGCGATCTCCACCGCGATTTCCTCCGAAACCTTTATTTCCAAAACTTGGACGACCACCACGGTCACCACCTCTAAATCCTCCTTCTCTTTTACCTCCTTGGAAATTTCCCATATATATTAGTTAACTTTTTTATAAAATAGAAATTACTCAAATGCGTAAGTTCTATAAATTAAACCGCTTCGCTAGCGGTTTAATTGAGCCTATTATGAAAGGTGTTTTGAAACGAGCTTTGTCATTTCAAACATACTTACTTCAGCTTTTCCACCAAACACTTTTTTCAAATTTTCATCAGCAAGAATGTTACGCTTGTTTGTTGGGTTTTGTAAATCGTGCTTTTTAATGTACACCCAGATTGCTTTGACTACTTCTGAACGAGGCATTGGACCTTTTCCAACAACTGCCGCCAATTCATCACTGATAGTCATAGGTTTCATAAATGCAGAGTTAACCTTTTTTTCTATTGCCATAATTTTTTTTAAATATATCTCTTTCCCCTTTAGAAAGAGGTTCTAGATACGATTACATTATAATAGCATTGATTATACCACAGATAGACACATAATGACTAGTCTTTCTATCGAGGATTATATAAAAAGATACTTTTGCGATATACTACAGAAATGGAAGATGAAGACGAAATAATCATAACAAAAGATGCGCACGGCACTATTTTGGCCGATGGTGACAGTGTGACCATTATCAAAGACCTCAAAGTCAAAGGAAGTTCTCTTGTTCTCAAACAAGGAACCAAGATCAAAAACATCAAATTGACCGATGATGAAGCATTGATCGAGTGTAATGCAGATGGCATCAAAGGACTTGTCCTTCGAACTGAATTTTTGAAAAAATTAAACCAATAAAAAACCGCACATCGTGCGGTTTTTTATATTAGTGAGCTCCTCCGTGACCAAAATCTTCATCTTCAGTATCCGCAATTGCATCAGCTTTTGTTTGATGCAATCGTCCGTCGATATGGTTTGGTGGTGTGTATATAGTGTAGAGGCTCATTGGTACATCACCGGTATTTACGAGATTGTGTTCTACTCCAGCTGGCACTACTACTGAAATACCATCTGCAAGTTCGTATTCTTTGCCGTCGATATGAGCAGTACCTGTTCCTGATTCAATACGGAAAAATTGATCAACGTTTGGATGCACTTCAACGCCGATATCTTCCCCTGGAAGCAATGTCATCAAAACTACTTGTAAAAATTGACTGGTGTATACCACTTTTCTAAAAGCAGTATTTTCCAATGTGTCATGTTCAATATTTGCGTGATATGGTGTTTTCATAGGTATAGTATATAGCAAAAATGATTACTTATCCAATTGAGCAATATACTCAAAATGTGTTTTTGATACAGGGCCAACAGAAAGTCTACTACCAGTTTGGGTGACAAAAATTCCTGCAAGCTTCGGATCAATTTTGATATCAGTCAGCGTTACCGGCGCTTTGAATTTTTTGACAAATGCCATGTCCACACAATACCAGATTGGTTTTTCTTTGGTGGCTTTGGGTTCATAGTGCTGGTCTTTTTTGTCGAACTGACTTTCATCAGGATGTGCCTTACTTGCAACTTTTGCAATACCATACACACCAGTCGGATGTACTTTGTCACCGTTTGAATGATAGAACAACACCAAATCTCCGACACTCATACCATTTGTCATAAAATTGCGCGCTTGATAATTGCGTACACCAACCCAAGCAGTCTTTTTGTCTTGTTTCAGATCGTCAATCGAATAACAACTCGCTTCTGATTTTATCAGCCAATAGTTCATATGCTGTATGATAGCGCAAAAATATAAAGAGCGGAAATTCCCTAGGGAATTTCCGCTCTTTATATTTTTGCGCTTACGCGCGTGCTACGTTTACAGCAGATGGGCCTTTGTCGCCTTGTACTACTTCAAAAGTAACTTCATCTCCTTCACGCAAATCTTCGAATGTTACTCCACTCAATTCTTTTGAGTGAAAAAACAAATCTTTTGTTTCGCCTTCACGAGTGATGAATCCGAATCCTTGCTCTTTAAGAGTTTTGATTGTTCCTTTCATATACTATGATTTTGACTATTCTTCTTCTAGAGCTTCGACGTTCCCTTGTATCCTACATACCCAAGAACCATAGCACACTACCGGGTATTGTCCTATTTTCTATGCGAACAATTCATCAATCAATTCAGGTAGGTGCTTTTTCTGTGTTGTTGAAAACGGAATCACGCGATGTTCTCGAGTAATCTTTTTGATTGCATTCATACTCTTTTGATATTGTGATTGGTTCATCTTGTCTATCTTATTGGCGACGATTACGAAGTTTTTGCCGTGATGTTGTAATTCTTCAAACATCCCAATATCTTTGGCAGTCATACCAACTTCGGCATCTATCACAAGCACCACTCTTTTTTGATTACTCCACGGAGAAAACAAAACGGTTTCGATTAATTCTTCAATCAATGCACGCCCTCGTCCCGAAGCGCGCGCAAATCCATACCCCGGAAGGTCAATCAAATAAAATTCATTATTCACCAAAAAAATATTGGCTTCTTGTGTACGTCCAGGAAATGAACTCGTGCGAGAAATTTTGGTATTGGTCAGCGTGTTGATGAGACTTGATTTACCCACATTCGAACGCCCAATAAAGGCAATTTGGTCTTTGCCGTCCATGAGCACCTCGTCTTGCCCCACCGCGCCTTTGATGAATTTGACTGACTTTATAATCATATGTACCTATACTAGCAGAAAATCACTTTTTCTGCGATTATCGAACACAAAGCAAAACACTCCTTTCGGAGTGTTTTCGGCTTACGCGATTGTGTGCTTATGCAGCAATTTCTTCAGTTGCTGTTTCTTCTACAGTTTCTGTAGCTTCTGCATCAACTGGAGTTGCTTCTTCTTCAGCAACAGGAGCCATAGTAGCTGCTGTTGTTTCTTCTGTAGTTACTACTTCTTCTGCAGTAACATCTTTGATTTCGTCTGACATATATTTTTTCTTTTAGAGATGATAAAAACGACTAAAGCGAGTATATACTATCTGACTGACAATCCCTAATTAATTCGCTGACACGATTGCATCTGCAATTTGATCTGGATTAAAAGCAACGCGTTCTGCTTTACAAGCTGATTGCTGTGGCTCATCATAGTTTGCACATTGTGTTGCACGAAGAATAAAAGAAAGTTTTTTTACACCTGCTTCAAATTTCGTTGTGTAAGTATATGTCGTATAGACACTACCTGCAGCACCTTCGCTTTCAATCGTGACACAGTAGATTTTTCCATTAATCTCTTTTTGTTCGGTCATTCCATTAACCTTGATTTCACTTCCTCCTATTGGACAAGTAAATGGTGTGGCACTAGTTGTTACTTTTGGTGGCCATACATCAGGACTACTGATATATATGGTAGAAAGTTTGTCTGTATTTGAAACAACAGGTGCAACAGGAACAACGGTAGTATCTATTTCTTTTCTATTGCTTGGAAAAAAATATATTCCAAGTATCACCACAAGCACCGCCAATCCGACTATTATCATCGATTTTTTATTATTCATATATTGCTGTTTATTTGCTGATAATTATTTTGAAAGCTTTACGATATTTGATATCACTACTTCTTGTTCATTTCTTTCGTACATAAAACGAGCACTGCTTTGAATATGCCCATCTTCGTATGTCATAGTTCCGGTTTTTGTTTGTGGATCAATGTGTACATTTGTCACATACCAATTGCCACCAAGCACCGCTTTTCCAACTGCAAGTGTTTTGATGTTTGTACGAATATATTGCTCGACAATCAATCGATCATCCACATCAGCACAAGCAACATCACTCATCGGTACTCCATATGTTGCTTTGGTTGCGTCTTTGTAGACATACGCACCGGTTGCATCAGGAATCATTTCTCCGAACAATGCTTGTGCTGTTCCCTCACCAAAGACAATCTTTAATTGCTCTTTTGATTGCATTCCCTCTGCCATTACGTTCCACCACACATCTGCGGTACGAGCCATAGCAACTTGATCTACTGTGCCGACCGTCCCTTCAAACTCACCAGTCTTACGGTCTTTTTCTGCTGGTACATAACGAAATTCTCCAGTCACTTTTCCTTTCAATAAACTCATCTTGAGCAGCGAAACATCATACAATCCGCGACTTGTTTTTGTTTCCGAATAGAAACACAAATCAATCGGTGTTTCTGGTACTACTACGACCGGTTGTTCAACAACGACTTCTTTTTTATTAGCAAATCGAATAATAATTATAATAATGAGAATCCCAAAAATAACCCATAGTGCTTTTTTCATACACTTATACTATAGCATTAATCGATACACTATATTTTCAAATTAAAAAACACTTCATCTCGAAGTGTTTTTTTGTTTGATTAGTTGAGTGTAATACTTTCGATAATCACCGGATCAAGTGGTTTGTCACTACTATCAGTTTTTGTGTTATTGATTGCAGTTACCACGTCCATTCCTTTTGTTACTTTCCCAAACACGGTATGTTTTGTATCTAGGAAATTGTTTGGTGCAACGTTGATGAAAAACTGACTACCGTTTGTATTTGGCCCAGCGTTTGCCATCGCGATTGTGCCGACATCATTATGATTTGTACTAGTTATCTCATCAGCGAATTCATATCCCGGACCACCAGTTCCCCACATCATTTTCTTTGAATCATCTTTTGAAAGCGGGTCGCCACCTTGATTCATGAAGCCCTTGATCACACGATGAAATTTTGTTTCATTATAAAATCCTGCTTGTGCGAGCTTGGTGAAATTTTCTACCGTCTTTGGTGTTGCAGTAGAAAATTCGATCGTGATATCTCCTTTGTTTGTATGTAATGTTGCGTGTGTCATCTTTTTTGTATTATTAGTGCTTGGTAAAGTTGTTGTTGCTGTAGATATATTAGTGTCAGTTGATGTGGCTGTTTGATTGTAATAATCAGTATTTTTTGTTTCCTCATGATTACCTGCAATCAATGCGTATCCACCAACAATAACTACGATAATAATTCCTATTGCTATCAATATATTCTTCATGCAGATAGTATAGCAAATCGGTAGTTATTTTTTCAAACGTTGTACCGTATAAACATACAAACCTTCGACTTTCTCTCGTGCCCACGGCGTTTTGCGCAAGAAGACGAGAGATGACTTGATACTTGGATCACTAACAAAACAATTGATACGAATTCGTCTACCCAACTCTTCCCATCCATAATGCTCCACCAAAAAGGTCAAAATCGCCTCGAGTGTTTTATTGTGCAATATATTATTTTCATTACCAGTATTCATTCCGACTATTCTAACATTTTTCCAGAAAATAATTACAAATAAAAAAGCCTCCGTATTCTCGGAGGCTTTGAGCTAAAATTCCACTATAGGCAGTCTAAAATATGTTCTATTTGTTTTTTGATATAAAAAACGAAAAATACTGATTGTCACCATCAAAACGACAGTGAGCTTGATTGCAAACAAAGAGTACCCGTTTTCTTTCGAATAAACATCGAACATGTTCATAATTCTTGTATTCATAAAAGCAAGAATCGATACGGTCAACAGCAATGAACTAAGGAGAATAGCGAAACCTGTCAAAAAAATCCTTACTCGTTTTTCAGGTGAATCAACTATTACGGCAAACATGCCAAATAGTAGACCAAAGAACAAAAGTACATATTCCATCTATATATTTTTTAATAAACCGTTTATACTATACAGTATTATATAAAATATGTCAAAGTACTGCCGTTTAATACAAACAGAGCTGTTTCCTTCGCTCTTTGTAGTCTGGAATCTGCTCCGCTACCAATGCCCAAAACTTCGGCCCGTGATTCATCTGTGCCAAATGACAAAGTTCATGGACGATCAGATAGTCCGCAAGCTCACTCGGCAAAAAGACGATTTTGTAATTGAAATTCAGGTTCTTCTTTCCTGAGCAACTTCCCCACCGAGTCTTTTGGTTTCGTATCACCACATGAGCAAAATCAAATTGATACCATTTGTTGAAGTGTGTAATTCGTTCATTCACCAATCTAAGCGCTTGCTCTTTGTGTTCTTTGAAATCTTTTGCCGAATAGTGTGCGAGCAATTTCTGTGGTCGCGGTGGACGACTTTTCATTTCAGTGATTTTCTCAGCAATCCAATCTTTCTTGCTTTCGACAAATCGCTCGGCAAAATATTTCGGCAAACGATACGGCATCGTTACCACCACTTCCCCATTTCCCTTCACAGAAATACGAATACTTTTTGATCTTTTATTTTTCTTGATGATATATTCCATAGCTTACACTCCAGACACAATATAACTATTCGCCTATTCGCGCGAATTAGGTATATTGATTTTTTAGTACTTCAATTATTTGCCGGGAATAAATTTCATTGAAATAGAATTCACACAGTGGCGGATGTTTTTGTCAGTCAGCCCTTCGCCAGTGAAGAGGTGCCCCAAATGCCCACCACACTTCGCGCAAGTGATCTCTGTACGAAATCCGTCAGTATCAATACTCTTTTTTATCGCCCCAGGAATCTCATCATCAAAACTCGGCCAACCACAAGTCGTTTCAAATTTATAACTTGAATCATAGAGTGGTGCATTGCATTGTCGGCAGACATAGACACCAGTTTCTTTGGTGTTTACATATTCGCCAGTAAAAGGTAACTCTGTACCCTTATCAAGTATTATTCTTTCTTCTTCTTTTGTTAATTTGTTTTTTATTATATTACTCATATTTTTCTGGATACTTTTTGGCATTCTGTTCCTTACAGGAACTGTACACCTTTTGGATATATTTCTTCGTAAAACTCGAAATCTATCTCAAAAGGTCTTGCGCTTGTGTTGCGACACAAGCTCACCTTTGTCGATAATGACATGCTTTTCTACTTCAGTTAGTTCGTTTAGTTGCATAATGTTGCTCTCGTACAAATTATTTAGAAAATCCAATCAAAAGCACATTACTCAAAGCCATCAGCAACATCAAAATTGCGGGCACACTTCGGACAATCGGATCTTTGACTTTGCTATGCATGGCAATAGCTCCGATCATCAACAACACCAACAAAGCTGAAGCTGGATAGACGAGTATCGGTATCCAAAAACCAACGATCATTGCTGTAGCGATTAGTATTTTTGCAGCACCAACCATGTACATGAACCACACTGGCAAACCGTAGGCCAAAAATTCAGCTTGCATACTCCCTGCACTTGCACCTCGGTACTTGGTAGGTTTGTTGAAACGTACGAGCCAGACATTGACGAGACCGAGCGCGATTACTACTTGAAAAATAGAGACGATGTATAGTTGTATAGTTTGTGACATATAAAATAAGTCTTAAAAAAATAATATGTATATTGTATCACACAGCACAAAGCCCGAGTGTACCCTCGGGCTTCAGCACTCTTATTTCTTCTTCCACCGTGGAGCGAAACGAATCATCCATGTGTAGAATTTTGCGAGCAGATACGGCGTACCGTGTTTGCGTATTGATTCATAACACACCTTTTGAAATTCTTTCAAATCAGTACCTTCATAACACAATTTGCCGTCCTTATAACAAAGACTGCAATAGATATCACTTTCTCGCACCCCAGTATCTTTACTAAACGGCATCAGACAACTCTGACACGCATTACATTTTTTGTTTTGTTCCATATACGTTTATTTTACTACTTTTTGAAATACGGACAAATCCTCGTACGTCTTGATAATTTAGAAATTTAAACTTTATTTTTTATAATATTTGAGGTAGATTCTGCTGTTTTTTCAACAATTCTTATTGCTTCTTTTACAGGTAAATCGGCACCTTGATCTGCAACATTTCTAGTAAATAAAGTATCAGCTACTATCTGAGTAATAATTCCACGTTCGTGCTCGTTAGTTTCTGCATTATTTAAAACACCAAGATATGATTTTGCTACAACCTCTCTATTTTTATATTCCATGTAGAGTTTTTTATAGTATGAATATTGAGCAACTATAAAATATAAAACAGTAAATCCAACCAGGTCTAAAGCTAGCATAGAGAGCATTTCTTGATATGTTAAATGAAATATAATCTTTGATAGCACAACAAAAATATCGTAAACAATTATTATTAAAAAAGCATATTTAGTTAGTTTAAGCCAGAAATCACGATCTTGTTTTAATCCATTTTTTCTCGCATCATCTTCTTTTGTTTTCAGTTCACCGTCTGCCATATTTGTATATGCTTCTGCTAATTTTTCCAGTGCTGATTCATTAAATTTAAATATTCTAGTATCATAATCAGTCATCTTTTTTTCATAATCTACTAAGCGATTATTTATTGTATCAATAGAGGATTGCTTAGTTGGTAATTCAGTATTTAAAATTTGAGAAATTTCATTTTGTTTTGAAATTAAATCATTCTGTATATTATTTATTATACCTTGATGCGTATTTAGCTTGTTTTCATGGTCATTAATTTGATTTGAATTACTTTGCAATCTTTGTTCATGACCATTAAATTGAGTTTGTGTTTGATTTTGATTTGTGTTTATTTGAGATTCTAGCTGATCTATATTTTGATAGACTTCTGCGTCCACATCTGCAATCCAAGAATTTACCCCTCCTTGATTTCTTGTATTCCCATTATGTTGATTAAATTGATTTCTTATTGACATGCATTTTCTATAATTAAATTTGTAATTGTGGATAACTGCTTAGACTTTCGGTTTTTGTTCGGTTATAATTAAATTGTAGCAAAATATATTTTATATAGCAATATGCAAACACTAACAAAAAAACAAAAAGATGTGCTAGATTTTATAAATAGTTATATTTCTGAAAACGGCATCTCTCCTACTATCGAGGAGACTCGTAAAAAATTAAAACTCAAAGCAGTTTCCACTGTGCACGAACACATAAATACATTAAAAGAAAAAGGCTATCTTTCAAAATCTCAAAACTTGGCACGGGGTCTATCTCCTAAGAAAGAACTTGGATCAGTTATTGAAATTCCGATACTGGGAAGCATAAAAGCTGGATACCCGCTCGAAGCAATCGAAGAAAAAATAGGCTCAATCTCTGTCGTAAACCCACAAATCAAATCATCTTCTGATTATTATGCACTCCGTGTTGTAGGTGACTCTATGATAGATGACGGAATTTTTGACGGAGATATTGTAATTATCAAAAAACAATCTTCTGCAGAAAACGGACAAACTGTTGTTGCTATTATTGATGACAATGAAGCTACTTTAAAAAAAATATATAGAAAAGGGAAAGGTTACAATTTGGAAGCAAGAAATCCAAATATGCCGACACTATTTAGAACCGATGTAGAAGTTAGAGGTGTAGTAGTTCAAGTTATTAGTAATATCAATAATGAGCCTGTAAAAAGCATTGAAAAGAAAAATAAACATGGATTTAATACCATTGATCTTTTTGCTGGTGTTGGAGGTATTCGTATAGGCTTTGAAAATGCCGGATTTAAAACTGTCTTTGCAAACGATTTTGAGCCAAAATGTAAAGATACTTATGATTTAAATTTTAGAACCTCAAAGTTAATTGTTGAAGATATTCGAAAAATCGAAATTGACGATTTGCCTAAGTTTGATTTTTTATTAGGAGGATTTCCCTGTCAGGCTTTTTCTATTGCTGGATACAGAAAAGGTTTTGATGACCCTAAAAATAGAGGCAATCTTTTTTTTGACATTGCAAAAATACTCGAAAAAAGAAAACCGGAAGGGTTTATGCTTGAAAATGTTAAAAATCTTAAAAGCCATGACGGAGGCAACACTTTTAGAATTATCGAAGAAACTTTGAAGGATTTAGATTACTATGTAAAATCTAAAGTTTTAAACACTATGGATTACGGAAATGTTCCTCAAAATAGAGAACGTATTTATATTGTTGGGTTTAGAAATAAGGATTATTATGAACAATTTACATTTCCTGAACCAGTAAAACTTACAACAAAAATTACTGATCTGCTTGAAAAAAATGTTGATCAAAAATATTACTATAATGATAAACCTCTTTTTGAAAAACTTAAAAAAGATGTAAAAGAAGAAGGCAAGGTATATCAATGGCGTAGACAATATGTCAGAGAAAACAAAAGTGGAGTATGTCCAACACTTACAGCCAATATGGGTACTGGTGGACATAATGTACCTATCATTAAAGACAAGAAAGGTGTTCGCAAATTAACACCTCTTGAATGTTTTAGAATTCAAGGATTTCCTAAAGACTACATATTGCCGAAGATTTCTGATTCCGCTTTGTATAAACAAGCTGGAAACTCAGTAAGTGTACCTGTGATAGAAGCAGTATCGAAACAAATGATAAAAGTAATGAAATAGATTACCAAACTTTTACATTTTTAGCTATTGGTTTTATTTTATTTTTTATAATTATATCTTTTTTAATACTAAATCGAGGTCTTTTGCTTTGTCCTTGTTGATCTTTCATTGTTTGGCCTTTATTAACCTTATTAGCGTATATAAATTTATTTGGAATTAAATAAACATTGAAAGTACCGTCTAACTTGCCTTCGTTATAAAAATCTAGAAAGTACAAATCATCCCACTCAGTACGAGGTCCAAAAGAAGTTAAGTCTTCATTTATACTACTGGCTTTTATTTGTTCTCTTCTTTTTTTAGTAAGATTTACAGTATCAAAAGAAACTGTTCCTATTCCTTTTATTTTTCTTTGATAGCGTACTGATTTAGAAAAAACACAAAACATGCCTTCTGAGATAACTTCTGGAATATTAACCTTTCTCCCATATTTTTCTAAACCTGCATTGAGTACTTTCCAAATATCAAAAAGCTCTTTAAATATTTTACCGTCTTCCTTATCTAAAAAAGCAACCTCAATTTCAATATCATTACCGGCTAATTTAATTTTCTGATTCTGTAATTTCATTAAGCTTATTTTATACTGTTAAATAATCTAGTCAAATAGTAAAATTCCAAAATACAAGCTATTGTTTGGCAATAGTGGTACAGTAGAAGTATGACCGACTTATTACAGATGCACGTATTCTTTTTTATCTCCTCTATTGGCTTCATTGTGGTGACTATTTTGGTCAGTATTCTGATTGTCCGGATTATTCGTATCACGCACGCATTTGAGATCTTGCTCACCAAAGCAAGTGCCCAAATAGCGACAATCGGTGACACCACACAAGAGATGATAGACGATATTCACGACAGTACCTTTTTCAACTTCTTATTCAAAGGTCGTAGTAAACACACAAAAACAAAAGTCTCGCACCGTGCGAAAAAAGAATAATAACTAATCAAGAATCATTTATGGCAAAAACAAAGAAGACAACAGGAGCAAATCCACTCAAGATCATTGGCGTCGGAGTCGGTATCGCAGCACTATCACTCACCAGCTATCTATTGCTCGGAGAACACAGCAAGAAGAATCGCAAAGCAGTCAAAGCATGGGCATTCAAAATGAAAGCCGAAGTTGCTGAAAAATTGGAACACATGCAAGAAGTTACTCAACCAGTGTATGAAAAAGTCGTCCATGAAGTAGCGGACAAATACAAGAAGCTCAAAAACATTGATGCAGAAGAAGTTGAAACAGAATTGAACCATTTGAAAAAGGAATGGCACAAGCTGACAAAAAGTTCAAAATCCCCTGTTTCGAAAAAGAAGGTAGTGAAGAAAGTTTCAAAGAAATAAAATGCAAAATAAAAACCGACAGTGTCGGTTTTTATGTTGTTATTTCAAACACTTTTTGATCAGAGACAAGCTAGATTGAAGAAATTGGTTTATCTAAATGGTCAGCGAGGCTGTGAATAATGATGGAAATGGTTTTTTCCACATGAGATTGACTATAAATAAAGGTATGTGGTATACTAAAACCAATCAGAAGAAACCCTGACAAGTCAAGTGCTTGTCGGGGGTTTTTCATTTAAGACATCGTCACCAAAATCTGTAATAAAACTTAATTTTGTAAACTCTCTTCTTTTTATAACTCTTGAGCAAGATTTTGGATCAGTTGCAACAACCTTTACTTCAAGATTTTTTGAGTTTGCAAAGTCTAAAATATGAGCAAAGTCTCCGTCACCACTACATAAAATTATTTTACTCACAAAGTTGAAATCAACGTCGTATGTAATTCTGCGAGAAATCTCTACGTCGCAATTTGCCTTTTGCTTATTGTTTTCATTATATATCTCCTTAAAAACCAGTTCTACTCCAGAACCTTGTAATTCCAAAAAATAATTCTCCATACTTTTGAATCTACCGGTAAAATACACTACTTTTTCTGATCTATATTTATCTTTTAACTTATTAATTAGTCTAAATATATTAAAATCTAAATTTATATTTTTTGCAAATAAAATAATATTTGCAGCATCTATATATATTATTATTTTATCTTTGCTGTTTTCCATATGATATATTTTATCATGAATTAATCTGAAATTTCAAAAATTTTTTGTTTCGAAATTTGACCAGAGACGAGTGTGACACAAGACGGAGACGTTTCGAAATACTTCGCCAAGGCTTTGATGACGGCATTATTTGCCTTGCCATCTACTGGCGGTTCTTTGACTGAGACTTTGTAGATCTCCATGTCTTTTTGCAATCCGAACAGAGCGAGTGTCGCCTGCGACACTCGCTCCACCTTTTCCTCTTTTGCATTTGCTTTAACCTTAACGATGATTTTCATACGTTATTTATCAGTAAAAATTTTTAGATATTCTTTATGAACATACAAAGAAGGGCGCGTACCTTCTGCTTTACGATGTAAAGAAAGAATACCTGTATCAATAAGCTTATCAATAAATTTTAATGCCCCGGGTTTTGTCTGTCCAATCCAATCAGCAATAACAGTAGATGAGACAATAGGATCTTTATATAGCTTTTGAATTACTTTTACAGCAATATCAGAAGTTTTTTTACTGAATTGAGCAACAATAGCCAAATCACGATCACGTAATTTAGTTACTTTTTTTGATATTTCTATTGCTTCCTCTGCTGTATCAATTACAGCATCAACAAAGAATTCAAGCCACGGGACAATATCACCATTATGATATTGATTGAGTTTTTGATAATAAACTTTTTGATGTTTCTTAAAGTAGGAAGAGAGAAATAATGCTGGCAAGTCCAAATACTTATGATGAATTAAATAAAAAGTAATCATTAATCGTCCTGCGCGACCATTTCCATCCAAAAAAGGGTGGATTGTTTCAAATTGAGCATGCAAAAGACCCGCATCAATAATAGGATGCACAAAAGGAGTATGCATAAATTTTTCTAAATCATTCAATGGGGCATCTATTTCTTCTGGTGCAGGAGGAACAAAACTCGCATTATCTGGTCGAGTTCCACCAATCCAGTTTTGAGTTTTCCTAAATTCTCCAGGATCTGCAAAATGAGTAGAGCGTGCTTCTTGCATTAATTCTCGATGAAGTTCTCGGATAAAACGAAGTACGAAGGGAAATTCATCTTTTGCTAATCTATCTAATCCATAATTTAATGCTTGAACATAGTGAGAGATATCGTCGGCATCTGTCCCATCACGACTAGTTGGATCTGCCACATATTCAAATGCATCAATCAAAGTTGCTTTTGTTCCCTCAATTTGTGAAGATGAGGTCGCGTCTTTCATCACATATGAACTTATAAAATAATCAACATCAGGAAGAAGAACCGTAATGCCAGAAAGTTTTCCTAAGAGAAATTGTGCATGATTCGATTTTTGAATTAATGCAACAGGAATAACATTCTTAATGTCATCTGAAGGAAAAGATAGCAGGGATATATATGTATACCCGTTTTTATGATTTTTTGTTGTTCCTATAATATTCTTCATATATCAGTTTGGTTTATACTAATTTGTTAGTGTAAACTAATATAGCATTTTAGTTTACACTAGTCAACTAGCGTAAACTTACTTCACAAAATGAATGCTTTGGATTATTTGATCTACGATTTTTTCGTATGCTTCCGTATTTTTGATATCTTCGTCATTGAGGGCCAAACTTGGATCATCCTGTTTGAGAGGTACCGCGTAAGAATCAATTTGATAAATATCTGTTCCATACGGAATGTAGATTGAGATCAAATCATAGTATCCGCCAGTGATTTGAGTGTTTGACTGGAAACGAACTTTGTACGCATTTATTCCATCGATAGTGATACTTTCTTTTGCAAGTGAGTCGTAAAAACTTTGTTTTTCAAATTCGGGAGAATTAATATCGAACCATTTTTCTATTGAGAGTTTTTTAGGATTTTCGTTTTTATCAAAGAAAAATCTTACTGGAGTATATTCTGTACTAGTTTTTTGTCCAGTAAATCGATCATTTCCGACTGATTTTATTTTTAAGTTTAAATTAATAGTATCTTTTTCATCTACAAGAAATTCAAAATTATTTGAATAATTAAAAACCAAATTTCCTATTTGTTTTTCTTTATCTAAAACAATTTCTTCAGACTCTTTTTTAGTTTCTTGATTTTGTACTTGTGGGACAAATACTGGTTGGACAGCGCGAGACATTTGTACATATTGCACATAAAACAACACTCCTGCGAGTACCAAAATAATACCTAAAACGATAAGTAGTTTTTTCATATAATTATTTTATCATAGTTACTACAATTGAATGAATAACAGTGTCATCCAATCCGACTTGAATCTTCCAATCACCTGCCGTCAATGTATTTTTGGGCAAGTTCAAGATATACCGATTATGATGCTTGGTAAAACATTCATCATCACTATCACAATCTCCGTCTTCATCAAGCTTGTTTGGATTGATTGATGCCTTGTATCCATCTGATACACGAGTCACCTTGATCCATGGTTTTTGTAATGGAATCTTTCCCTTACTTGCAGAAGTTACCCTAATACGAATTGGCAAGACTTTGCTCACTTTGTATTGACCGCCATCGACAATCTTTTTGAAATAAAAATCATACGGAGTCGCAGTGACCAACTCTTTTCCTGATTGAATTGTTTTCTCTGGTGTTCCATCGCCATTAGTATCAATAGCTATGGTCACTGCGTCAGGATCATTGTCGGAGAGTTTTGATTGATTGATCGTGTATGTATCAATTTCTCCGTTTGCTATAGGCATTACTGTTGCAGAAAATGCGGTATTTGAAGATCCTGAACCAGTAACAACATCAAATCCATATGAACTACCGGTACCATCACCAACAACTTTGTAGGTATATGTATCATTCGGGAACAAGAAGAGCGCACTTTCTGTTTCAGGATTATAAAATGAATTTTCAATATCATTTTGAACAGTACCATTCACTAGGCCAGTAGTATTTCCGTTTGAATCAGTTATTTGCAATTCTACTGGACTATGTACAAAAACTTCTTGTTTATATTTGTTTGCAATGGCAAGTTTTTCAATCAAATTATCAGTATTGGCATATGAAATACCTTTGAAATATTTTGAAAGATTTTTGAGTTTGTTTGATACGTCTGACATATAGGTACCATTCAATTGTCCTGTGCTATCTTTGCCAAAACCATTGTACCCCCAGACGGTTTTGATTTTCTTAATATCATCACAAGAGAATGTATAGCCGTCTTTGGTGATCGTTCCATTCGAACAAGAATGATTTTGCGCGTATGAATATTTTTGTGAAAGTACAGCTAAACCATCTTTGATGTTTGCATATATTGACTGTGCTGTATTTGAATATTGTTTATACAAAGGATTTGCGGTGCTGTGGTCATAGTTGTCATAAGTTTGCCCATATAACTTTCCCTTACTGTTATACAAAGCTTTGTAGCATTTTTTGTATTCGTCTAAACCATCAATAATTTGATTTTGAGAATTTCTTAAGACATTTCTACAGTTTGCAAGCGTTATCAAACTCATAGCACCTCTCGGGTCATCTGCGTTTTTCTTAGAATTACTTTTCGCCTGCATTGTCACCTGACTGACACCGTGACCATAATCAAAACTAACATTTTCATTATCAAAATCACTTCCAGATTCTTGTGCAAAAATTGCCAAAATTAACTCTTTTGGAATGCTGTTGTTTTTGAGCTTGGAAATATTGAGTGAACTAACGTTATCATCCGAACTAAACAATGACTTTGTTGTACTAGCATTGTTGTAATAATCATCAACTGCATCCAAAATCACTGCTTTTCTGTCTTTGGCATCAGTGATTTTTGTTTCTGAAATATCCTTCAGGTTTGTTTGAATATTTTTGTCATACGGCAAGTACAGTACTTTAGTGGTCACATTTTTGTACGGTGTGTAATGTGTCGTATTATCTGTCGGATCAATTACTTTGGCCCATTCAAAACTATCAGCAACAAGCTTGTTTCCGCTTGTATTTTTTCGAGTAACCACCTTGAGAGCAAAATCATTCGGTAATGTTTTGATCAATGTACCACCTGTTGTCGGGCTATCATAAAGTAGCGCCACACCATTTGGAGCATTGGCAATACGACTGTAGTACGTATCTGGTCCAGCGTTTTTCGGATCTTCGGTAAGCCATGGTGTATATGAAATATAATCAGAAACCACATCGCCAGCACCACCAGTATTCGACGAATGAGTTGGACCAGTATCACTTCCCCACCAATTGTTTGAAAAATCGAGATTTGTCGTATCTTCAGTTTTGGCACCCGTTGTATTGCCATGAATACTGTTGTTTGTAATCGATCCAACAGTCACGTTGTTGATAAAATGCAAACCGAAATTATTGTTTTTGATTTCACTATTTGTAAGAGAAATAGTCGTATTATTCCAACCGCTATTACTAAAAGCAAATATTCCTGCATCAGTCGAACTTGCAACCGTTATGTTGTCACCAGAAAAAGTCGCTTGATTGAAAGTACTAATTCCATCATAAGAACTACCGATTGAAAGATTTGATGCAGTAAGATTTGAACCATTAAATACAAGCACCCCACTGTCTGATGAAGATAAGTCTCCGACTGTCGCACCATTTACCGTTACAGTACTCTGATTGAAAATAAGCAGCGCGTCGGCACCAGCATTTTTGATACTGATGTTATTCAAGTCGGCCGTTGAATTTTGATAAAACTGCAATGGGTAACTATCTGTCGTATCGATAGTGATATTTGAAAGAGTGCTGGTACTTTTGTAAAAAGCCAATCCACTGCTAACTTTGGTGAGTGTTGTATTTGAAATCGTCGCAGTTCCTTCATTTGCAAAGAGTGTATCGCCTGCGTATCTGATATCAACATAATTCAAATTCAATGTTGCATTTTGACCGACATAAAAACCGTCAAAATCTCCTGATGAAGGAGCAGTGCTCGTTCCGTCATTATTACTATCGCCTCCGAGACTATCATCTGCATATGAGGTGAAGGTAATATGCTTTGTGCTGGTACCTTGGGCATTGAGTGTACCAATGACACCGATTGAACCATTTGAGTCCGCAAACTTCACTACAACACCAGGATCAATAGTAAGGGTGACACTTGGTGCAATATAAACATCAGTTGAAATAATATACGGACTACCTGTCTTAGTCCAAGTAGTATCGCTGGTAATATCGTTACTAATAATTGTTTTTGCCGATGTATGAAATTGTGGGAGGAGGAAAACTACAAAAGAAAATCCGATGAACAGGATTCGGCGAACTTTGACAAAAGTCGCTTTGTTATTCATATATTTGTAGTGTATAAATTTGCACAAATATTGAAAGTGTTTTTCTGTGGAAAAATAAAAAGTGCGCAAAATAATTTCTATATAGAAATTATTTTGCGCACTTTTTATTTTTTAGTTACGCTGCTTTTGTGTACGGATTATTCCGATCACTATCGTCTTGCCAAAGTTCTTTGTATGCCGCAAGTTTCAGATTGCCGACATACCACTCTCCGTCTCTTTGGTTTATCACCTCTTCAATTGCACCAGTTTCTTTTGAAATACGCGCACGAGCTTCTTCGAAAGATTCACTCACACTATTCGTTTCGATTTTTGGTATTTCTGTTTGTGGTACTTCTAGTCCCATTTTGAGTTGTTCCATTTGTCCTGACATAAAATTGTTCGTATAAATGACAATATATCCATTATACTCCTTTTATTATTTGAGGTAAAAATTAATTTGAGTACGTTTTTGTCTTGACAGCATTCGGACGATATAAAAATATGACTACTTTTATTCGCTCCTCATTTGTCAAGATAAGAGTCGAAATATATTGCGTGACAAGTATAACCACCAGGGTTCTTTTGTAAATAATCTTGGTGGCAGTCTTCGGCTTTGTACCATTTGGTAAATGGCTCAAGTGTCGTCACCACCGGATGATCCCAGCGAGCAGAATCATTCACAATTTTAATGAAATCTTCGGCTTGTTTTTTCTCTTCGTTGTTTTGATAAAAGATCGCTGAGCGATACGAAGTGCCAACATCATTACCTTGTTGGTTGAGTGTCGTTGGATTGTGAATTTGAAAAAAGAAATCGAGTAATTTCCAAAATGAAGTAACATTTGCATCATAAACAATTTCTAATGCTTCGGCGTGGCCACGGTGATTTTCATACGTAGGAGTATCGATTGTTCCACCAGTGTAACCCGCAGTGATATCAATAATTCCTGGTTGTGTACGAAACAGTTCTTCGAGCCCCCAGAAACATCCGCCTGCCAAATATGCTTTTTTGATTTGTTGTTCGTTCATATATTTTTGTTAGGTTTTTGGTACTGTGTCATTTTACCTGCTTCGCGTTCTATTTCATCTGCAAGACGTAACTTGTTCATGGTCTTTTTGGGACCGATATCATAATGCTTGATATATTCCAATTCATCATCAATCCCCCACAATCCGTATGCTTCTTCGGTCACCCAGTCATCGGCAAAGATTGAGAGATCAAGCGGTGCTGAATATTGTCGCAATGTTTTGGTGCCGTCGTCAGTGAAATATTCATTGAAATAAGACAGTGCCAATTCACGAATGTTTTTGTATACCGGATCACGAAAACGTAGTGAGTAATGATTGCTCTTGGATAATGCACCCCAATAGCCATCGACTTTGTATACTGCAACCACATGCTCATAATCTTCGTTGGTTGTTTTCAAATCCATCAGCAGTGGCTTGTGTCCGTGAAGCGAAAGAATGTATGCACCCAAAATTGCCGCTTCGATACAGTGAGCGTTCCACTCTCGCATCACCAAGAGTGGAGACTTAAGTGAATTAACTTTGTCTAATTCAAAATTGATTGGAATCTTATTCAAAAAGTCTTGGACTTTTGCAGGAGTGTTTAATTTTTTGAATAATGCTTTTTGCTCTTTGGTGAAATCTGCCATAGATTTATTATATCAAACAAAAGCGGCGGAACCCGAAGGGTTCCGCCGCTTTTGTTTATTACTTTTCTTCGTCTGTTTTTTCTTTTGCAGCTTTAGCGGATGCAACTCCTGCAACATAACCCGTCGTCCAACAAAGTTGTAACGAGAATCCTCCAGATGGACGATTGATATGAAGGAGGTCTCCAGTCACATATAGATTTTTTACAATCTTTGATTGCATTGTTTTGGTGTCGATTTCAGTCATTGGTACACCACCATCAGCAACCACTGCACGATCAAATCCCATGAGTCCGGTGATAGTGACTGGTAATGCTTTCAACAAATTGGCAATTTGTTTGCGTTCTTCTTTGGTGATACTGTGCACTTTTTTGTCGATATCAATACCATGACACAATGAAAGAATTGCTTCACTCGTACCTTCGGGAGTCACTTGGTCAAACATGTTTTTGAGCATTTTATTTTTGTTTGTATCAAATGCTTTGATGAGTTTGTCTTCGAGTGCACCAAGATCAGTATCAGGATATGCATCGATTGTTGCTGTCACCGCACCTTCATGAAGCAAGTTTTCTACTTTTTTTGCACTATTTAAAATGAGTGGACCAGAGAGCCCAAAGTGTGTGAACAAAATTTTGCCCAACTTTTTGAATGACTTCACTCCGTTTACATAAAACGTAATTCGCATAAAAGAGAGACTCACCCCAGAGAGTGATTTGATCCATTCATCTGACACAGCGAGCGGCACGATGCTTGGTGTGGGTGGTGTGACACTATGACCGAGCCGAGCAAGCCATTTGAATCCGTCACCAGTTGAACCAGTTTCTGGATGTGATTGCCCGCCAGTTGCGAGAATATATTTTTCTGCAGTATATGTTCCCTTCTTGGTCAAAATAGAATGCACTTGGCCGTCTTTGGTTGGCTCAATTGCAGTCACTTGGCAATCAGTGTAAATACTCACGTCATACTTGATGAGTAGTTTTTCAAGTGTGCGAAATACATCGAGCGCGCGTTCAGACGCAGGAAATGCACGTTTACGTTCTTGTACAACAAGCGGTAGTCCATTTGATTCAAAAAACTCAAAGGTATCTTTCACTCCAAATTGTGAAAACGCAGAATGCAAAAATGGCGCACCATCGCCATAGTTCGCTAGCAGTTTTCTTGTGTCATATTCGGCATTGGTAATATTGCATCGTCCACCGCCGGTAATCTTCAGTTTCTCACCGAGGTTTTTGTTCTTTTCAAGAATCAATACTTTGGCACCGTTTTGCGCAGCAAAAATACCAGCAAGCATTCCTGATGCTCCTCCGCCAATAATAATTACATCAAAGTGTTGACTCTTTTTACTCATAAAACGTTATTTAAACATGAAACCAAAGAATCGATTTACTTCGCTTTTTCTTTCTTCGGTTTCTTTGTTTCTTTTCTGCGACTGTTGTTGCCTTTTGCCATATGGAGTGATTATAACACAAATAATCGCAATTATTTATCCAATTTTTAAAAGAATAATACCGACAACACTTAAAAAGGCGAGTATCATTTTCTTTTTTGTCAGTTTTTCTTTGAAAAAAATAAAGCCAAAAATACCGGCAACAAAAGTATAAGCAGGATGTATCGCGTAAACACCTGAAAGAGGTCCAAATGAAAGTGCTTTAAAAATTGCATAGCCTCCCAAAACAGAGAAAAATCCGATAAGCACTGATCCTTTCCAATATTTACTCAATTGAGTTACTTCTTTAAATTTTCCTTTTTCAAAAATATATGCAATACACAATCCCAAAAGTGCTGCACCTAAATATTGCCAAATCATAAAATGAGTAACAGAATCATGATCAGCTCCCATTTTTTGAATATACTTTGAGGCCGTTGAAGATGCAATGATTCCAAGAGAAAGAAGTATCGTTCTTTGGTCTAAAGGAAATGAACCGCTTTTTCTTGTATAAAGAAAGACTGAAATCAAAATAATTGAAATGCCTAAGGTTTGAACAATGGAAATATGTTCAGATAATACTGTAATACCTATTAAAACAGTCACAATACTTCCGATTGACGAAGTTACTGGGTATAAAGAATTTGTTTCAATGTTCTGAAGTAAAATTTTTTGCAAGACCATATTAATCGCAAAAAATCCTCCCCAAATTATTGCATACCAAGAAACAGTTGAAATCCCATTCAATAGATCGTTTTTATTAAATAAAAAGAGCGCAGATAATACAAAAAGCGCAGAAAAAAGATTGGTCCAGAAAGTAGAAAGAAAACTACTATACCCCTTGAAAGAAGGCATTTTATATAAAGACATCGATATGCCGAGCAATATTGTGGAAGCAATCGAATACGGAAGCCAATACATATTATTGTGATTGTAACATCAATTGATGTGACTTACTTGTCTAAATCTAAAACTTCATCAATCCGAATTTGAGCTACAAATTCCGGTACGTGAGAAACTAGAATCATCGCACCTTCATAATCACTGAGCGCTTTGGCAATGATCGGCAAGTGACGGAAATTGATGTGGTTGGTCGGCTCGTCTAAGATAAGCATTCCTGGTCGTTCGATAACCAGTCGCGCAAATGCAACGAGACCTTTTTGTCCTTCTGAAAGTGTGCCAATCTTACTTTTGATAACATCACCAGTAATCAGGAAACTTGCCGCAATTGAGCGAAGTTCATGTTCATCAATACGCCCCAATGTTTCCATCATCGCTTTTGATAATGATTCATAAACAGTGTGTTCGAAATTGAGTGTTGAAAAATCTTGACGGTAATAGCCGACTTTGATGTCTGGAGTTATGCGCACCCCAGGAGCTTTGCCTCCGACGATACTTTCAAGCAATGTTGATTTACCGATACCATTTGGACCAGCCAGCAAGAGGTGCTGTTTTTTCTTCAAAGAAATCTTTGCTTTGCGTTCGACGACTTTGTGATTCTTCATAATCGTAAAAGATTCGATTTCTGCAATCGCACCAATGATGTCTTCTTGGCATGGAATTTTGAATGGACGAATCGTGCGGTCTTCTTTGCGAACATCAACAATCTCTTCTTCCAAATCTTCAGCGAGTTCACGCATGCGTTTTGCAACGAGACGAAGTCGTCCTCCTTTGTGGGCAAATTCATTGGCCTTTTCTTTTTTGGCTTGGATTTGCTTTTGCAATTGAGCGTTTGCCATATTTTCTTTTTCAACACGAGCAGTGATGTCTTTCAATACGTTGTGGTAGTTACCGACATATTGTTCAACAACTTTTGTATAAACATCGAGATATAGGACTCCTTCAGTAAAGGCGTTCAAAAATTCTGCATCATGAGAAATAACCAACACGGTTTTTTTGTAATCAATAAGAAAATCTGTCAGGTGCGCAATACCCGCTTTGTCGAGATTGTTTGTTGGTTCATCGAGCAAAAGCAAATCTGGATCTTGGATCAGTGCAGATGCGAGCAAAAGGCGTGCTTGTTGTCCACCAGAGAATGTATTCAAGATGCGGTCATGCACATCTTTGTGTCCAACCAAGTTCACCACTTCGAGCACTTCATCGATACGAGGATCAATATCATACACTGGCTTTTTGAAACACTTCTGGAAAAATGCACGGACAGTCAATTTTAAATCTTCGCGAGGAATAACTTGGCGAGCAATTGCAATCGTCACACCATCGACAATATTGATAATTCCATCTTCTGGTTTATTGTCACCAGTAATGAGTCCGAAAATCGTACTTTTACCGGCACCATTTTGCCCCATGAGTGTCAGCTTGGCGCCACGGCGAATCGAAAAAGAAACCTCATTAAGAATAGGTTTTTGCGGGCCGTGTTCAAATGATACTTTGTCGAATCGTACGATTGCTTCACCTTTTGACATAGAACAAATAGTGTATCATATTTTTGATCGAAACTCCAAATAATTTTCTGACAATATTAACAAGCCATTATTTTTGATGCGTATATACTATATATATGTCTACTATTCAAGCAACATTACACACCATTTGGGTGTCATTACTTACACTCGGTATTATTAGAGTTATTATTGCAGTTCTTATTATTGGTCTTCTTGCTCGTTTCCAAAAATTACTTGGACTACTTGCAGCGATTTTATTTATTGCTTTTTTGGCGCATTGGATTTAATACGCACAAATAAAAAGTGGCGGGACACGAAGTGTCCCGCCACTTTTTATTTATTCAAATTTTTAACATCTTCCAAAATTTCAACAGCGTGAGAACCTGGGTCAACTTTTGGATATGACTTGATTACCATTCCTTTTTTGTCGAGAATATATGAAATACGACTCGTACCACCAGTACTATGAGCTGCACCGTAAGCAGTAATCATTGTTTTATCGGGATCAGAAAGTAAAGTGAACGGTAGATTATACTTTGCACGAAACTTAATATGCTTATCCGGCTTGTCTACAGACACACCAAATACCTTAATCCCCGCTTTTTCAAAAGCTTTGTAAGAATCAGTAATAGCACAAGCTTCTCGTGTACAGCCAGGAGTATCATCTTTTGGATAAAAGTAGATTAACGTATAGGTACCAAGGGTATCTTTGAGGGTCCAGATTTTGCCATCTTGATCGGGCAATGAGAAATCTGGAGCTTTAGTCTTCATGTTTAACATGCTTTTCATTATAGCATATTGACAAGTTTAAAACTAATTTGTATTTCGTCACCAGTAAAAATTCCTTCTTGTTTGCGAACACTACTTTTGATCGCAATCAAGTATGCTTGCGAAAGTTTGTGTGGCAAAAGCGATGTCTCCCACGAAGTTTTGCCAGTAGTAAATGTTCCTCGCAACAATCCTTTACCGTGTGTTTCTTTGATTTGAGCAGAAAGCTTTTTGTCGAGTGTGACAAAATGCCACCCTCCATCCCCTGGCCATTTCCACACACGAGCTTTGATTTTATATAACCGCTTCATCTAAGTATTCTACCAAATTATCGTGATACACTTATATATATGAAAGAAACATTCGCAATTATTGCAACCATTATGGCGGTTGTCGGAAATATTCCTTATCTTCGCGATGTCATCAAAGAAAAAGTACAACCACATGCATACACGTGGCTCGTATGGAGTATCGTCTCATGTGTGACATTTTTCGGGCAACTTGCCAAAGGTGCAGGACTTGGCGCAATCCCTACCGGAGCATCAGAAATATTCACCATCATTATCTTTTTCTTTTCACTCAAAAACGGTTTCAAACACGTAACCAAAACAGATACCGTCTTTCTGATTGTCGCATTGCTCGGGCTGATTCCTTGGGCGTTGACCAATGACCCAACTATTTCTGTCATCATCGTTGTTGCAATTGATTTGATTGCATTCATTCCAACACTTCGCAAAACATACAACTATCCGCACAGTGAAAATGTCTGGCTCTATAGTATGAATGTCACCCGTCACGCACTCGCACTATTTGCACTCCAAGCATACAACGTAGCAACGGTTCTACATTCAATCGTAATGATTATCACCAACTCACTAATGACAATTTTCATCAAAACCAGTAAAAATCGGAAGTGTTGGTGATATAGATAATATTCTTTACCTTATTAAAAAACCACCCATCGGATGGTTTCTTTTTATTTCCAATTAATCACGGTGATTGTCAGTTGCAACACCGTCGCAAATGACACCCAAAGCACGTACGGAATATTCCAATACGTCACACTTCTTGCATAGGGGAAAATTGCAATCAATGCCCAGATCAGGGTCACAAGTACCAGTAAGATATCAATACCTGCCAGTAGATTATTTTTCAATCCAAACTGAATCGGCGTAAAAATGAAATTGAAAAACAAATTCAAGATAAATGGCAATGCGACGACAAACGGAATTTGTTTTTGAACTGCCATCAAAAATACTTTTCCGAATGTGACAAAGATAATTGCGTACAAGATTGTCCATACTGGGCCAAACAACCAAGACGGTGGTGCCCAAGTCGGCTTCAATAATTCTGCATAGTTTTTGAAATTGTTCATATTATTTTTTGTTTACAACATCGAGTAAGGCTTCTTTGACTGATGGATATTTGAATACATATCCAAGCTGTTGTATCTTATCTGAAGAAATCTTGGCGCTATTGTTGAATGTTTCGGCAAGGTCACCGTATTTGAGACGAAGCATAAAAATCGGAATTGAGAACAACACTTTGCGATGCATTACTTCCCCGAAAATCTGCATAAATTGTTTCTGACGAATTGCTTCTGGTGCGCTTGTATTGATCGGGCCACTGACGCTCGTATGCTCGAGCGCAAACACATATATCCCTACAATGTCATCAACATGAATCCACGGAAACCATGCTCGCCCACTACCGATCCATGCACCAAGTCCGAATTTAAATGGTACAAACAACGGCGCAAGTAATCCCTTGTTGCCGAGCACAAGTGCAGTGCGAATCTGCACACTTCGCACACCGAACGTTTCGGCTTTTTGAGCTTCGATTTCCCAATCCTCACACACACTTGCAAGAAAATCTGTTCCAGCTGGAGCACTTTCATTCAGTACTTCCTCACCCTTATCTCCATAAAATCCAAATGCTGATGCACAGATAAACACTTCGGGTTTGTTCTGCCATGCACTGATAGAGTTCACGATGTTCTCCGTACTATCAATACGACTATCGTACACACCTTTTTTGAACGACTCCGTCCAACGACCAAAAATAGTTTTGCCTGCCAGATGAATAATCCCCGTCACTATGCCATCATAATTTGTCGGCAACAAATCTTTTGATACATCTATTTTAAGAAAAGTTAGACGCTCATGTGAAAACTTCGGCGCGACCATATCACACACAATAATACTATATCCTTTGTCGAGCAATGTTTGCGTCAATCGTGAACCGATAAATCCCGCACCACCAGTAATGAGAATTGTTTTTTGCATATGCTATAATTATATCATTAATGAATCAATAGATATTTTTATATTATGAATTTCGAACAACCACCCGTACCAAATAACAACGAAAACAAGGAAGTCTCACTGGAAAGTATTTCAAAAGAACTTGGTTTTATTGAAAATACTGAACTACTTGCAATAAAAAACCAATTCGTCCTTGAATCTGGAACAAGAGTAAACGAAGAGTTAATTACCAAATGGAGATCTACGGCTGAACAACTGATCGATGACTCTGTTACTGATGGACCAGAAAGAAACAAAGCGATATTAGGATACACTCTTGCATTGGTTGAAATTTACAAAGAATTCAACGATGATGAAGAAGCATATTACAACACACTCGACGACGCACTTGATTTGGCAACAAATTTGAAACTTGATGATATCAAGCAAATAATAACTGGATTATATTAATTGAAATAAAAAAATATTTGATTATTTTATAATAAAAGAGCGAAACCCGAAGGGTTTCGCTCTTTTGAATATTATTTACTCCCGTAATCGTTCACCTTTCGGATTACCAAAACGATAATCGATAGTTCCAACAGTTGCTTTATCAACATTTACTATACCTAACAAATGATCATATTCATGCTGAAGTAGTCGTGCCCAAAAATCATTATATTCTTCAGTAATAGACTTACCTTCTTCATTAACATACGAAAGTGTAATTACTTTTGGTCTACGAACATCACACCAAACATGACCAGAGCTTAGACAATTTTCTTTATATAAGTTTGTTTCTTCAGATGTAGAAATTATTTTAGGATTAATATATATTTTAGAAACGTCATCTTTGTACGTAACAAAAACAGCCGATCCAATACCTATCTGAGGAGCAGCAAGTCCGACACCAAGACCAGTAACATCTTTATACGCAAGCAGTGTCTGTAGAAGCTGTTTACCTATCTTTATACCTTCTTCAAAAGAAACTTCTTCCGCTTTTGTTCGTAATACAGGATTACCAATATAAGTAAGTTCTGGAATTTTTTCAATAATAGTATTTGATCCGTCATTCAAATCAGTAAGTAGTTGGTTATATTTGTTCATATAGTCCTTAGATTTAACTTAGATCGCCTTTCCGTCACCCAAACCCATTTGAGCTTTGTAGTGTTCAATAACTTCTGGATGTTTACCCTCTTTGCATTCTGCTACAAATTTTTCACTACTTGCACCATCAGGAAAAGACATGTACGAAAGTGCTGATTCGCACACTACATTGATATTGAGTTTACCGTTTACTGCAGGGGTAACAGAAATAACGTCGATAACTTTCGTAACCGTAAAAATTCCTTTCATATTGTATTTCGCCCATTGATCAGTACTGAGTGCTTCTTTGATAACAACGAAACCTTCTGCTGTGATATGTGCACCACTTTGGAATTGATTCATTGCATCAGCTGATTCACCGAAGTTTACAGCGTAGTAATCACCATCATCAGTCTTCATTCCAAAAGCACATTCCATTGTTTGTGGACCAGTGGTGTCCATATGTGGCAAACAAGTAAATGAACCTGAGAGTGTTACATTTTGCGGTGTTGCATCAAGTGGCGCCGGTGCGTTTTGATGAAAACGAAGTGCGAAATACACTCCCACACAAGTAGCGATAACGATCAAAACTGCAACAATATTTTTATATGTAGTATTCATACAATAGAGTATATCATCAATTGATGCTCAATAAAAAATACCCTTTCGGGTATTTTTTATTGTATCTATTATTCCGGTTGCTTATATTGTGAAAGTCCAAGAATATTCCCTTCAGAATCTTTGAACCATGCAAGGAAACCGTATTCCCCATTTTCTCCGAGTGCTGTTTTGCCACGAACGATTGTTCCGCCATTTACTTCAATTTTTTGAAGCGTCGCATCGATATCTTCTGTTTGCATATAAAACATCGGATGAGGCATTTCAGGATCTCTTTTACTCGAACCACCATTGATAAATCCTGGTTCAGTCGGTTGCATTTTTTCATTCACTGGGCCAGTCTGCCAACTTGTATATTTCATTGCCTCCCATTCAAATGGTTTCCAATCAAATACTTCTTGATAAAATTTGTTCGCCCGTTCCTTGTCATCCCAAGGAAATTCAAAATGGATTACTTTGTTCATATAGAGTGATTATAACATCAAATGAATTTGAGAAGGAATATTTTAATTTAAATGACAATTAAGGAATTCTTTTAGATTAAATGCTTAATTTACCACTTTAGAGCAATTTCTTTAAAAGCATTTAAAACCAATATTTTCCCTTCTTTGTTAAAATATTTATGTTTTATTGGACCAGTAGGTTTTCCGGTTGATCTTGTACGAGCGTGAGATAATTCACTTTCAAGTCTTTTATCATGAATACTTTTTGCCATTGCAAAAATACAAGGATACTTCCTCGCAAAGGGACTTCTATTACTACTTATTGAACCTCCAATATTTCCAAGAATATGATTACCTATTGTAGGATCATGAAGAAACAGCGAGTTAAGCACTAAATCATTAAATACATCCATATAATTTACCCACGCGGTGATATTTATTGCTGCCTCCTTTCTACAATTAAAGGCTAGTGTGCAGGCTTGTTTGTAATTAGATCCAAAGATTGTTTTCCAGTCTATGGTTGTAATACTTTGCCCTAACCATTTATTGAAATGTATTTCAATAGCACACCAACTCGCTCCAGCTGGCATTCTACTTATTAAGCCTGTTTCTTTTAGAATTGCAGCTGCTCTTAAGTTTATTTTTTTCTTTTGCCCAGTTAGAGCAATATTACGTTTTACCATTATGACTGCGGCGGAACAAGCAGTATCATTTGAATCATCTCTAATTTTTTCATTTAGTAATTGTGATAAAAAATTTGGAGCAATATTACCATTATCAAGAGACTGGACTAGAGAGGATCTTGCGTACCACTCTTTTGCCCCAAGGGCGAACCGCATCTGTTTTTCTGTATTTATCAAATTATTCCTTACAACCGGACGACCTATAGCAACATGTAAAACAATGTCATCACCAAGAACATTTGGGCGCCACTCTTTCTTTAATAACTCTTGAACTCGTGCGACTTGTCCCGATCTAACCCTTCCATCTAAGGTTTCAAAAAGAGCTGCTGTAATAGCAGAGTAAACAGGCTTAGTTATAATTTCATTAATTATTAAATTAACAACACTATCTGGTAAAAAATCATATCTCTGAAAATATTTAAGTGTCGTTTCAAAATTAGATGGATTTTCCTTAAATAAACGCCATACACGACTGTTTATTTTAGAAGACGGTATTGCATGAGCTAAAAGATACTTAAAACGTGTTTGATTACTTATTTTATAACCTTTAGTTAAAGCAATAATTCTTTTTTGTAATTTATCCTGATTAACAAACTTCCACTTAATGGCTGATTCAGTTGGATTACTTACTGATTTTAATTCCTCTTCAATATTTTTTACCTCATGAATTTCTATCTTACTACTCTGAGGAAATAGACCGATATTTTTACTAAGCCTATCAAATTGTATAAGCATTAGTCGTAATTCTTTCTCCGAAGATGCAAATAGTCTTATATCATCAACATAGCGCATGTAACGCATTTGAGGAGGATTACCATATTTAACATCGAAATACTTTAAAACAACTTCTGACAGTAAGCCTGAAGCAAGTGGCCCCTGAGGTATTCCGTGATTATGATAAATTTGTGATGACTGATTTCCTGTCCACTTACTTAGACAAGAAATTAATATATCGATAAATTCATCATCGCATTTTATTTCCTTTAAAAAATGACGAAGAACCTTATGATCAATACTGTCATAACATGCGGTTAGATCAAAACTTGCGCTATATGTTAGACCATTATTAAATGCATCTCTAGCGGCATCATTAAATTTCTTATATCCATCTGACCATTTTCTATAAAACCAAACACTGCTTTTACCAGCATAGAGGTTACCGAAATTCTTTAAATAATAATTTGATTTTATTCCAGGAATAACAACAAGGTGTTCTGCGATTATATTTACCATAGCCTGATAAACGATTTGATCCTCAACTGTTAGTAGTGTATAACCACGAAGAATACCTGAAGATTTTGGAATAAAAATTTTACATCCATGACTAGGTTCATAAGTCTTAGATTTAATTTGGTTTGATAAATCATCTAATATATAATCTTCTATTATTGAATATTCAGAATAAAGTTCTCGAAAATAATCTTTATACCTTCTATCCGGATTACTTTTTATCCATCTCCACGCTCTTTTAAGGTTGTCTTTATCGAAAACTTCGTTCATTGTTGGTATTTTTCTTGGCATAGATTTTTTATATCTTAAGTAAAACATATAATATACTTTAGATATCAATCTGACAAATAAGAAATCTCTCCTTACAAAGGGAGGTATACCTTTTGGATATATTTTTCGCAAAGCTCAAATCTACCTCAAAAGCTTTTCGAATCCGTCCTCCTGTTTTGTTGCAACAAAACAGTTGCGGAAGTTCCCCAGCAAATGAAAAAATACCCAAATTGGGTATTTTTTCATTTGCTGGGGAACTAGGATTCGAACCTAGATAGTCGGAACCAAAATCCGAAGTCCTACCATTAGACGATTCCCCAATATTATTGATTTGTATAGACAATATACCAAATTTTCAAGAAAAATCAATTGATTGTTATAATAAAGCCAATGCCCTATCATACCTATATTCTTGAGTGTGCCGACAAGACACTGTATGTCGGTTCAACCAACAAATTGGAAAAGCGCCTGCATGAACACAACAATCTCAAAAGTGGTGCACATTACACCAAAATCCGCCGACCGGTGGTACTCAAATATTCCGAAGAATGTGAATCTTATGCCGAGGCCCGTAAGAAAGAAGGTTTCTGGAAGAAAATGTCTCGACAAGAAAAACTCGAATTAATTAACCAAAACAATATATAATAAAAGTTATGAAAAAAATCTATTTTGTACGACACGGACAAAGTGAAGGAAATGCCGGAAATATTCGACAAATGACAGAAACACCTTTAACTGAACTTGGTATCAAACAATCTGAATTTATTGCGGACCGAATCAGAACACTCTCTATTGAAAAAATTGTTTCAAGTACCATGTTTCGCGCCAAACAAACGACGGAAATTATTTCTAAAAAAGTAACTGCACCAATTGAATATTCAGATCTTTTTGTAGAGCGACGGCGACCAAGCGAACAATATGGAATCCCCAAAGATGACCCTGTTTCTTTAAATGCAGAAAGATTGATTCGTGAAAATTTTGCAGTCAATTTAGAATATCATTATTCTGACGAAGAAAACTTTTTGGATTTAAAAAATAGAGCAAATAGAGCATTGCAATTTTTAATAAATCTTCCAGAAGACAATATTCTTGTTGTCATACATGGTCATTTTTTGAAAATCATCATAGCTTATGCAATTTTTGGAGAAAATCTTACTGCAAACGAATGCGAGAGTTTTATGAGATCTTTCCGAATGAATAATACTGGTATTACACTAATTAGCTACAAAGAAGATAACTTGAGCGATCCATGGAATATCGAAACATGGAATGATGTATCTCATTTAGAAGAACTATAAAAATTATGAAAAAAATTGGTGGTGGTTGGCAATATAGCGTTTATGATTTGGAAAATGGAAGGGTCATCAAAAAACCCAATACTTTTTGGCAGGCATATTGGACGATTTTCTTTTATCGTTTCCCCAAAAATGTTTTTCATACTGACCGAAGAATTTGTCGGATAAACGCTGACGCGCAAAAATCACTAGTTTTTTTGAAAACACTATTGTCTATTATTGGTTCTGAATTTGGTAATCCAATAATTCACGATGACTATTCATATGAACAGGACAAGGTTGTTCCCGTGAAAACATATTTCAAAATTCATTCATTTGAAGAAAATAAAAAGATTGTTGATCAATATATTGCTCAAGTTTTCTTATTCTGGAGTTATGGTTTTGGTGAACGACCATTTAAATTGACGAATAATTACGGCGTAACAAAAGAAGGAAAACTAGTATTTTTTGATTTAGGAGAATTATATTTCACCAAAGAAAAAGCGTATGAACGAGTAGCTTCGAGACATTGGGACAGAACCCCTATCTCTGACTCAAAACTACAAAAATATTACATAGGACAAATGGATAAAAATTACACGATTGAGAATATAGAAAAATACTGGAAAAAGTAATTAGCCTATGTTAGGATGTTTTTGAGTTTATAAAATGCTCATATAAAATAATGAATATAGTACACACATTACCGCCCTTTATGGGTGAAGGGTCCATTGGACCTCACGTAAGTCCCCTTCACGCTTTCCTTTGTGGAGCTAGGTACGGACACGATCTCCAATTTGATAAAGAATTCGGAGAAATGACCGCCGCCGCTCTAAAAATGTGGCAGGAAGACAATCGCTTAGAAAATGATTCATGTTTTGGCCCAGAAAGCCGCAAATGGGCAAAATCTGAGTACGGTTTTGACTTTGAGGCTATCTGCAAAACAATTCAAGGAGAGACTACTTTCTGTGATCCTCTTCATCAGGAAGAATCAGTCATCTACAAAAACGCCGAGTAAAAGCACCTGCTTTTACTAAAAAGCGGAAGATAGAATCTTCCGCTTTTTTTTATTTTTACTAGCACCTAGAGCCTAGTTGCCTAGAGCCTCTGTGCTTTTCGCCACAAACAATTCAAGTGGTAGAAATGGTAATGGAGAGTTTTTTATTATCAAACCATAGTGAAGGAATGATTCGATTGTTTTTGATTGAGCAATTGGAGATTTCTTTGCAACCATTGTTTTGATGATTTCAACTTCCCGTTCAGAGAAACTCGCAAGCATCTTTTCTCCCATCGTTGCTGATGCACGAAGTGTGAGCATTGCATGTAATCGTTTCAAAATTGATTGGAACAAGATGTAGGCACTTGCACCATTTGCTTCAAGTGTACGAATAACTCCTATCGCCTTCTCTGTATCGTTTTCAAATAGTGCGGTCAAGAAATCTGCAATATGCGCAGAAGTTGGTGCACCAACCAAATTTGCAACGACAACATCAGAAACTTTCTTACCTTCGGTCGCACTCAAGACCTTTTGTAATGTCGAGAGTGTATCACGAAAAGCTCCGTCACCTGAGAGTGCCACCAATTCTGCATCCTCTTTCGAGATTTCATATCCTTCAGCTTTGGCAACTTTTGCGACGTATTCTGCAAGCATTGCTTCGTTTGGCTTTTTCAATTTGTAGGTCTCACAACGAGAAACAATTGTCTCTGGTACTTTTTCAAGTTCAGTTGTTGCAAGAATAAACAGTGCATATGCAGGTGGTTCTTCGAGTGTTTTCAAAAGTGCGTTGAAAGCTTCTTTTGTTAGCATGTGCACTTCGTCGATGATATAGACTTTGTATTTTGAATTAAACGGCATCGTGTAGATGTTTTCTTTCAAATCTCGAATGTCATCAATACTTCTGTTTGAAGCACCATCCATTTCGTACAAGTCTGACGGACTAGTACCGAGCTCATGAGCAATGATACGAGCAAGGGTTGTCTTCCCTGTTCCACGAGAACCAGTAAAGAGATATGCGTGGGCTGGTGTACCCTTGGCCAAAGAACTCGCCAAAGCTGACACGACGTGATCTTGTCCGATAACTTGTTCGAATGTTTGTGGTCGATATTTGCGATAAAGTGCGATTGAATCCATCCGGTAGTGAGAAATGGCATTATGTGTTCTGCCATTTTACGTTAAGTTAGTTAAAAATTCTTCTAAATTTGCTAATCAATATATTATTTAATTCCAGATTGTACACATATGGCAATGCCATTATCTACTACCGGATCCATGAGGCAATTATAGCAAGAATTTGAAGAAAATAAAAAACCACTTATGATGAGTGGTTTTTGAAATCATTAGCAATTATTTCAGCAATGCGTCACAGATACTTATTTTGGAACCTTCGTGAAAATTATAATAATTGTCGAACACATCGAGAATATCCATAATTTCAACTTTATCAAGTTTCCTGAACTCTTTCTTCGGCTCGATCGGCATAACTCTACCGTTCGGATTTGCCGTAACCATCAAAGAATAACTAGGAGTATCGTTCAGTGGACTGACGTAGTGCCAGCCATTTTTTTCTGTCATAGTATAAACAGATGTTGGTGCAAGCATTATTTCAGAATCAATACACACAGGAGCTTCTTCATTTTCTGAATGACCGATTCCCATTTCATAAGCACCTTTAACAATTCTTATCACAGAATCCCACGGATGCGGATGAAATAGTGCTTCTTTTTTTGAATCACACGACTCGATCTTGTGCAAATAAATTCGATATTTACCCGATTGAAACCAGATCCGTTTTACAAAAGGTTGGTGATAGTCGATATACATAGAGTGTAATTCTTCTTTATGATCTAGAAGCAAATGACTTAATCTCATTTCGATATCATGTAAGACATCTTTCATTATAAAGTTTTTATCCATTTTGATATGTTTTTATCCAAACAGACTATATATGAAAGCTATTTTTTAGTCAAAAATTCGGTAATGATTTGACGGACCAATGTGGCACTGTTGCCTTCATCCATCAAACGGACGCGTAATTCTTTGGATCCCGGGAATCCATGCACATATGCTTTGAAATGTTTTTTCATAATGGCGAAGTTTTTCACGTCACCCAATTTCTTTTCAAAAAGTTCTGAATGTTCAATGAGGACACGGAGTTTTTCTTCGGTTGGAATGTCTTTGGTGTTTTTGAGCCAGTAGCGATTTTTCTTGCCGATAAGAGAAAAGATGAAGGTGCGGACAGGTGCGAAAAAATTTCCTATGAAATTTTTTCGCACCTGTTTTCCTGTTGTGCCCGCAAACAACCACGGATTTCCAAAAGCAGCACGCCCTACCATGATTCCATCACAACCAGTTTCTTTTGCGAGTTTTCGTCCTTGTTCAAGATTTTCTACATCACCATTTCCGATAATCAATGTCGGTATATTCATTTTGTCGCGTATCGCAACCACTTCTTTGACATATTCCCACTTGGCTGGAACTTTCGACAAATCTTTGCGAGTACGTGCATGTATCGTCAAACACGCAATATCTTGTGACAACAGAAATGGAATCCATGTCCCAATCTCTACATTGTTGTAACCAACACGAGTCTTCACTGATACGGGAATATTTTTTCCAGCATCTAGAATTCCATCTTTCGTTGCTTGAATGATAAGCGCTGCAATTTCTGGAGTTTTGATCATTGCAGAACCACAACCTTGTTTCTCGATACTTTTGTCTGGACACCCCATATTGATATCGATACCGTCGAAACCAAGTTCGGCGACAAACTTCGCCGCTTGTCGCATTTTCTCTACATTCGAAGAAAAGAGTTGCGCCACGATTGGTCGTTCACCTTCGGTATATTCGAGGTCTCGTTTCAGTACTTCCCGCCCTGCACTTGCTAGTCCGTCAGAAGAAACGAATTCAGTCCACAATACTTCTGGTTTACCATACTTCACAAACAAACTTCGAAATGCCACATCAGTCACATCAGCCATCGGCGCCAAGGCAAAAAAAGGATTTCCATCCCCTCGGTGCTCTTTTTTCAATTGTTCCCAAAAACCCATTTGCATAATTACTTTGCTTTATAGAAAACTTTGTTTCCAAAACGTAAATCAATATATAGCATATTGAAAACGTTATTTCTATCTTTGAATACATCTGATGCAAGTACTGAGCTCAAATGCTCGCCAATCAAACTACTATCGTCAGTGAGTGATACCTTTATTTCAGTCACTTGATTTTGATTATTTTTTATATAAAAAGAAAAATCTGCATCTTCGGGTTGTTGTACAACATTGGTTACAGTAAGTCCCAATATTTTGATCTGTGCCAATAAATGACTGACAGATTCAAATTGTTCTTTGGTAAATCCATAGGTTCCAGGATTTTTGCGTGTTGTGCCGTAGAGGACAGTGTACACATCTCCTGAAATATATGGTGCGTAGCCAAACAAAAATCCATCTTTATCCATAAACAAACATTGCGAATTACTATCCATTCCAAGAGGAGCAACATCACTACCGCACCAAATATATTGCGAGTTATATTCTTTGATCGCAACATGCAATCCTTTGAAACCAACACGACTAACTGAAATAGCTGAGATACGAGGAATGACTGATTGAATCTTATGTTCCATTCGGCCAGTGCTTATCAGTAGTGTATTTGATTTTGGAACAAGCCACAGATACTTCCCACCGATTCGTTTATTGATCGTATCGACAATCATTTGCGGTTCAACAACAACGGCACCTTCGACAGTGATATTGTTGATCAAGAATTTTTGCCAGCGCAAAAAAAACACCACCCCAACAACAAACAATACAAAAAGAACTGAAAACGCGATACTCCATTTTGAGCGTTTACTTTTGCGTTCCTGCACAATCTTTTGATTCGATTGTTTCAAGATATCTTTTGTATGACGAATGTTATCCATTTATATTATTATAGCAAACTTATTTTATCTCGTATTGATTATTTGACAAATATATTTTGATAAAGTATATTATTTTCGGAACAAAATATATACTTTATGACAAGAGCAGAATACATGGCGACAAAAAGCCAGATTGAATCTTTTTTTACACCAATGCTATTAGCAACAAAACTAACTACTCAGACATTTGCAATCGTATCAACAGTATTAATATCAATAGCATCATGGAACGGAATTTGTTTTTACATAATTCCTCTTATATTAGGAGCTGTTACAGCAATTGGTTCTTATTACAACTACTACATACTGAAAGAATTACTATCAAAACAAGAAAGTTTTATTGAGTTACTTAACAAGTCATTCGCAAAAGGAGAAACTCTTGAAACATTTTTATCTTCAAGAAAAATGGACTATTTCTTTCCTGACAGTGATCAATAGTATCGAAAACAAAAATCGCCCATCAGGCGATTTTCTTTTTTTTATTACTTCCCAATCACCTCTTTCCCGAAATATTTCACCAATACTTCTGGAAGTTTAATCGTCCCATCTGCTTGTTGGAAATTTTCTACCAATGAGACCAAGATTCGAGGAGTTGGAATTGCAGTACAGTTCAATGAGTGTGTGTATTGCATTTTGCCGTTCTCATCTTTGTATCTGATACCAAGTCGTCGAGTTTGAAAATCGTGGAAATATGATGCTGATGCAATTTCTCGATATTTTTCTTCTTTTGGTACCCAGAGATTGGTGTCATACATACGGACTTTTGCAAATCCCATATCACCCGTACAAGCATCAACAACTTCGTACGGAATACCGAGTGATTGAATAAATTCTTCAGTGTTTCTTTGTACTTCTTCGTGATACTTCACTGATTCAGTGTGACTTGCTTCACAAAGTATAACTTGTTCAAATTTATAAAATTCATGTACACGAATCAGTCCTTTGACATCTTTTGCGTGACTTCCTGCCTCGAGACGATAACATGGAGAAAATCCGAGCATCTTGATTGGCAATTGAGCCTTGTCCAATACTTCGTCCATATACATTCCCATCAGTGGCACTTCAGATGTTCCGACAAAATAATTGCCGTCTTGTGCTTTGTAAATATCAACTTCACCTTGTGGGATAAATCCGCAACCGAGCAATGATTCACGCTTCACATTAATTGGAGGGATAATCGGATTGAATCCTTTCTTTGACCAAAATTCGAGTGCGTAATTCCAAATTGCAAAACACAGCCGTACACCATCACCAGTCAAAAAGTATCCACGGAAGCCGTGCACTTTTGTACCACGTTCAACATCGAGCATGCCAAGTGCGGTCATGATTTCCATATGATCTTTTGGTTCGAAATCAAATTTTGGTTTGTCGCCCCAAGTAGTAACGACAACGTTATCATCTTCTGACTCACCTTGTGGAGCAGTGATGTCCGGCACGTTTGGTACCAACAACATCATTCCTTGCCAATCATTCAAAACAGTCTTGTATGAATCTTCGAGTGCTTGGAGTTGTTCTTTGACTCCTTTCATTTCTTCAAGCAGTGTTGCTCTTTCAACATCAGTGGCTGATGGAATTTTTTCAGACACGGCATTTTGGCGTGCGCGCAATTCTTCGACTTGTCGCAACAAACCTAGTCGTTCTTCTTCTTTTGCAAGTAATGCATCAACGTCGAAATTGATGTGTTTTTTCTTGGCACCATCAGCTATTAAATCTTTGTTTTCTTTTATGAAGCGAATATCTAACATATTGGTGATTGTAGCAAATAATAGAAAAAAAGAAAAAGGCCTATGACAGGCCTTTTTTAAATCGTAATCCAAGTATTTTCCATTTCTTCCCAATTGACTTTTTTCCGAGCTAGGCAATCTCTCTGTTGCTGACGTAATCGAGCAAGTGTCTTGCGTTCATTTTTTACCTTTAGTTTTGAATAATCAACCGCTTTAAGTTTTTGACTTAGTAATTCAAGAAAATTCTCTTCTTTTCCTGTTAGTGGAAGTGATTTTTTGTGTCCCATATTCTTTTATATTTATTACCGCTCTAGACTATACTATATATATGTATAGAATTCAAAAACTATCTCCAAATGACTTCCTTCCGCAATTACGTGAAATTCCTCAGCCACCAAAAGAACTCTATCTTGTCGGCGAACTTCCCGACCCCGATGAGTATGTGTATCTAGCAATTGTTGGTTCACGCAAACATACTTCGTACGGCAAAGATGTTGTCAAAAAATTGGTCGCATCACTCGCTGGAGAAAAAGTGGTGATTGTTTCAGGTCTCGCTATCGGTATCGATGGCATCGCACATCAATCAGCCATCGAGAATGGATTGAAAACCATCGCGATTCCAGGATCAGGACTTGATGACAATGTTATCTACCCACGAATTCATTTGAATCTTGCAAAACAAATTGTACAAAAAGGAGGCGCACTACTTTCCGAACTTGCACCAACAACTCGAGCAAATACGTGGACTTTCCCAATGCGAAATAGAATCATGGCAGGACTTTGTCGTGCAGTACTGATCATTGAAGCTGAAGAAAAATCTGGAACACTCATCACCGCACGCATGGCCGTCGATTATAATCGTGATGTCTTAGTCGTGCCAGGCAATATCAATTCTCCTGCATCAAAAGGCACCAATCAATTTCTGCGACTCGGAGCAACACCGATTACTTGTCCGGAAGATTTATGGGAAGCACTCGGCATCAAAAAAGAAGTGACAAAAATAGTCAGTGAACAAATGCACAATCTTTCTGATGACGAAAAAATAGTATTCGAACTCCTCATAGAACCAATGACCAAAGATGAAATTTTTGAACAAACCGATTTTGATATCGTGCAAATAAATACGATTTTGATGTTGCTTGAACTCAAAAATCTGACCAAAGAGGAATTTGGAAAAATACGAAGAATTTAATTTTGTGGAAAACATAAATTTGCACAAATATAAAAATGGTAGTATTAATAGGTCTTATGTCAAAGAAACTACTAATCGTTGAGTCACCTTCAAAAGCCAAAACTATCGAGAAATATCTCGATGGCGCATATACCGTGCGTGCTTCTGTCGGACACATTCGCGATCTTCCAAAATCAAACAAAAAAGCTATCGATATTCCCGGTGGCTTTATTCCGTCATACGAAATCTCAAAAGGCAAAGAAAAAGTCGTTGACGAACTGCAATCACTCGGAGAAAAAGCAACAGAAATCTTACTCGCAACTGACCCGGACCGCGAAGGAGAAGCTATTTCTTGGCACCTCCAAGAATTACTCAAGGCTGACAAAAAAATCAAAGCACCAATCAAACGTGTGACTTTCCACGAAATCACCAAAGAAGCTGTTATCGAAGCACTGAAACATCCGCGTGATATTGATGACAACTTGGTCAAAGCTCAAGAAGCTCGTCGCGTGCTCGACCGTTTGGTTGGTTATGATTTGTCAGGTTTGATCTGGAAAAAAGTTCGTTATGGACTTTCTGCTGGACGTGTACAATCCCCTGCGCTTCGTATTCTTTGTGAACGCGAACGCGAAATCAAAGCATTCATTCCAGAAACCTATTGGGTATTGTCAGGACTATTTGAAACAGCCAAGAAAGTGCAAATTAAACTAGCTTGTGAAGAAGAGCCTCGTGACCAAACAGCAGTACAAAAAATACTCGAGCTTGGAAATGCGAATCAATGGTTTGTCACTGAACTAAAGACGAGTGAACAAAAGCGTTCACCTCGCGCACCGTTTACTACTTCGACATTACAACAAACAGCTTCAACTCGTTTGGCTTTTTCTCCATCTCGCACAATGCAAATTGCACAGAAATTGTACGAGGCTGGACATATCACCTATATGCGTACTGACTCGACAACGCTTTCAGAAACATCTATCGCGAGTATCAAAAGTGTTATCGAAAAACAATACGGAAAAGAAATGGTAGAACTCCGTACGTACAAAACAAAATCAAAAAATGCTCAAGAAGCTCACGAAGCGATTCGTCCAACTCATCCCGAAAAAGCATCTGCAGGAACGACTGATGAACAAAAAGCATTGTACAAATTGATTTGGGAACGAACCGTCTCATCACAAATGATTGATGCACAACTTTTGAAAACCAAAATTTCTGCAAACATCAAACAAGGTGGTATTCCAAATTTCTCTGCCAATGGTTCACGTTTGATCAAAGCTGGATGGCTAGCTTGTGAAAGTGCTGCTCGTGGTGAAGATGTAGAACTCCCTGAAGTAAAAGAGGGTGAAGAATTGGGCGTCATCGAACTTGGTTCACTAGAAAAACAAACAGAACCACCAAACAGATATTCTGAAGCTGGTCTCGTCAAAGAACTCGAAGCTCGTGGCATTGGACGTCCTTCAACCTATGCGTCTATTATTCGTACCATCGAAGAACGTGGGTACGTGGAGAAAATCAATCGTTCCTTGAAGCCAACAGATACTGGTGAAGTAGTTTCTTCGTTCCTTGAAGAAAACTTCATGGAATATATCGGAGATGATTTCACTGCAGAAATGGAAAACGAGCTCGATGAAATTGCCGATGGAACACGTGGCTATACAAAAACATTGAAAGACTTTTATGGTCCGTTCACCAAACACATCAAAGAAAAAGATAAAATGGATAAGCTGACGACACTCGGTGTTGCTGATCCAAAATACAAATGTCCAAAATGTGGCAAAGACATGGTCATCAAATTGGGACGTGGAGGCAAATTCCTCTCTTGTGCAACATATCCAGATTGTGACGGGGCTTTGACAATCGACGGCGTTGAAATCAAAAAAGATGAACCAATTGCAATCGACCCAGAATCAGGACTTCCAATTTTTGTACTCACTGGACGATTTGGTCCATATGTCCAAATTGGTGAAGTGGTCAAAAAGAAAACAGCGAAGAAAAAAGTAGCTAAAAAAACAACGAAAAAGAAAAAAAGTGAAACTGTATCTGACGAAGTGATTGAAGAAAAAGCTGAAGAAGTTGTAAGTCCTAGAAATGGACGACGTGCAAGTATTCCAAAAGAAATTGATCCGAGTACTGTCACCGAAGAGATGGCGCTCAAATATTTGTCACTTCCTCGTGTGCTCGGGCAACACGAAGATGGAGTAGATGTGATTGCCAACGTCGGACGGTTTGGTCCATATGTCGGACACGAACGAAATTTCCGTTCAATCAAAAAACCACTCGATGTATACACGATCACACTCGACGAAGCACTCCATCTACTGGCACAAGAAAAAAAGCCCCGCGGTTTTCAGAAAAAGAAGCCGAATGGTGAGAAGTGATGGGATCACTTCGCAAGACCTTTTGAGATAGATTTCGAGCCATGCGAAGAAATATATCCAAAAGGTGTACTGAAACTGTAAGTTTTTCAGAAGAAAAAGAAAGACTAGTTAAAATATAAAAGGCCGAATTTTGTTTCTCAAAATTCGGCCTTTTATTATACTAGAGTGAAAAATTCTTCAAATTATACAAGTCATCAACAATCGTATCTGCAACCTGCTTTTCTTCTTTGGTACTATCATCTAGACTATCCAATCCTTCTTCTGTTTCAATCTTAAACTCTTCAGCTTCATCTTTAAACATTTGAACTTGCTGTTCAAACTCATTTATTTCTTTGTTCCCACTCAATTCAAGGTGTTGTATTTCAGGAATTTGATTTACGATTTCTGCATGTTCACCCAATTCTAAATTCTGAACTTCAGGAATTTTTGAATTTCCTGACTGCTCATTCACCACTTCCAATTGATCACTATGTTCTTTTTTAACTTCAAACGCTTTCATAAAACGATTGATTGCATCATTTGGATCGTGTTTGATCTCACTTGATTTGAGTACACCTACCAATGAATCCAAGTCTTCATTCGAAAAGAAATCAATCAGAATCTGCCCGCCAACTGCTTTGCGTTCGATATGTACACGAGTCCCTAAAGATTCTTGTAGTGTCTTTTCGATACTAACCAATTCTGGATCTTCTTTGTATTCATTCCTGCGAACTTTGTCAGTCGCGATTTTGCGAGACAAACGTTCTGCTTCACGCACAGTAATTTTTTTGTACAAAATCTCTTTGAACAATACGAGCTGTTCTTCCGGATGATCTTTCAACATGAGCAACGGACGTGTGTGACCTTCACTGATTTTTCCTTCAGACAATGCTTGCAAAATTTCTTCTGGTAACGCAAGAATACGAATCGTATTGGCAACATACTCACGACTCTTCCCCATTTTTTGTCCAATCTGTGTACTAGTAAAACCAAATTTTTCTGAAAGTTGTTTGAATGCTTTTGCTCGTTCTACCGCATTCAAATCTTCACGTTGCAAGTTCTCAATGATAGCCAATTCAAACTTCATCAAGTTATCATCTCCAATACGAATGACGACAGGTACTTGCGAAACCCCTGCAAGCTTTGATGCGCGCAACCGTCGCTCTCCTGCAATCAATTCATATTCTGTAGTCATTCCCCCATCTTCAGTATCACGTTCAACACGAGATACAACAAGTGGTTGCAATATTCCATAGATACGAATAGAGTCCGCCAAATCACGCAACTTGTCTTCCTCGAATTCACGACGAGGCTGATATGGATTTGGCTTGATTTTGTCGACATCAATCCAGAATATTGAGTTTGAATACAGTTGCGCCATAGGAAAAATGAATTAACGTGTTACTAATTTATAGAAATATTTTAACACAAAAGACCAAAACTCGTTATGTGTTTGAAATAAAAAGATGATTGATTTTAAGCAGATTTTGTTATATTATAAAAAAGTCATTCAATTGCCGGAGTGGCGGAATGGTAGACGCGCTCGACTCAAAATCGAGTTTCGAAAGAGGTGGAGGTTCGAGTCCTCTCTCCGGCACAAAAAAAAATCACCGTAAGGTGATTTTTTGATGCCGGAGAGAGCGCAAGTATTTTGTTAGACAAAATACGAGCACGGACTCGAAAAGCTTTTGTGATAGATTTCAAGTTATACGAAGAAATATATCCAAAAGGTGTACTGCGCCTGTAAGGCGAGAGTCCTCTCCGTTTCTTTAAAAAACCCAACACATAGTGTTGGGTCTAAAGCAAAAAAAACAGACTGCTTACATTCATTTACCTATTTTTGTTTCGTATAAAACCTGAACGGATTCAATAATATTCACCGGTATAGTAAATTTGTGTTCAGTTTTTAGATAACGAGAATCATCATGTATCTCTGAATTACCTGACCAGTATTCGTACTTCTGAACTTCGATCTGCTGTTCCTTCTTGTCTACAGACAGAACTATGGCAGTAAGATGAAGTTTTTTATTCTGACCTACTAATAATGACCAGCCATTCTGAGAATAATCATATTCTTTCGAATAATGTTGAGCAAAATATTCACCAGCATTTTCTTTGAAGTGAAAATGCATAGGTATTTTATCAGATTGTAAAAAAGACAGGATAATGAATTTTTCATCGTCAGAACTTTGAGCAAAAAATTTATTTTTAGTGTGCATGTTATTTATTTAAAAACTCCATTTGTAAAATAACACAAAAGATGCTATTGTGTCAATAATGCAAAATGAATCTATAGATAAACCCAAACTCATCATCATAACCGGCCCGACTGCCACTGGTAAGTCGGATTTTGCCGTGCGTGTCGCCCTTCAACTTCGTTCAGGGCAAGCTCAAATAAATGCTGAAATAATCTCAGCCGACTCACGCCAAGTCTACAAAGGACTTGATATTGGTAGTGGTAAAATCACCGAAACAGAGATGCAAGGTGTTCCCCATCATCTACTCGATATCACTGGTCCACAAAATGTCGTTTCTGTTGATCAATACAAACGTTTAACACACAAGAAAATCAAAGAAATCACTGAACGAGGAAATGTACCTATCATATGCGGAGGCACCGGATTTTATATTGATGCAGTGACCAAAGGAATGTCATTTCCAGAAGTTCCACCGAATGAAGAACTCCGTACAGAACTCGAACAAAAAACAACCGAAGAATTGTTCGCACAAGTTGCATCACTCGACAGCGCTCGCACAAAAACAATTGATGCCAAAAATCGCGTCAGACTGATCCGTGCTATCGAAATTGCAACAGCACTTGGCCACGTTCCTGAAATCAAATCAGCACATCCTTATGACACCTTATTTATCGGACTTGATTTACCAGATGAAGTATTGAAAGAGAAAATCAGTATTCGCCTATTCGCGCGAATTAGTCCAATGTTAGAGGAAATTAAAAACTTAAACGAAAACGGGTTGTCTTGGAAACGGATGATTGCACTTGGTCTCGAATACCGCTATGGTGCAATGTGTGTCAAAGAAAAAATTTCTCAAGAAGAAATGATTTCAAAACTCCAAACTGAAATCTGGAAATACGCCAAGCGTCAACGAACATGGTTCAAACGAAATAAAAAGATTGTATGGATTGACCCGAGAGAAACTAATACTGAAGTAATAGAAAAAATTAAAAGTTTCTTAGAAAAATCTAACTTTTAAAAATACTTACCATCATCATTAACATCAAAATAAAGATAAATAGGAACGCAGCAAATTTTACAGCTTCTATTTTTGAAAAATTATTGTATTTTTTCATCATGAAAACAAATAATATCAAGAATATTATCCAAGAGACAACGACTACAGCAACATGAGAAAACAAGAAGACATTACTTGTTATTATCGTCGATATACTTGCTATCAAAAAAAACAACCGCCAAAATTCCAAGTGTTTTCCAAAAATCTATTAGTTTAGGTTTAAGTAAACGAAAAGCTACCCAAATAATACCTAATGGAATTAGAATAAAAAGAATTACCGACGGCAACAATCCTACAAACTTAAACCAAATATTTTCTAACATAAGTATATTATAACATTATTAAATAATCTCTTCCAAATAATAGCCCCACAATTTCTTCATATCATTTCTCGTAAGCAAATCGATTTACTACTTATTATTCTCAATAATCTCCTTCATGTGAGAAGCGATAGGGCCTCTTATAACATCTTTAAGATTTAAAAGAATTTCTAATTTTCTTAATCCTTCAACGGTCTTTGATTTGAATTCAACGGTGTAAAAATCTTTAATATCATCTACTCTTTCTAGATCTATTTCGTCTTCATTTAAACTGTATTGCCATCCGGTACGAGTAAACTGATATTCATATTTATATTTATCTAGAAGGTTTTCCTGTATAAATTTTTCTGCTTCTTCTAGAGAATCAAACCCTTGTTTAAGAGGAACCTCCGCATCTACACCTATTTCCTTTTGGTCATGAATTTTTACAGCAACAATAATATCTTTTTGTGGCCATATATTTTTATGATATACCCGAAGCCTTAAAAACTCATCGTCTAGACCTTTGACTGGATTGTAAGAAGAATATATTTTATCCGTTAAAATATATTCACCCTTAAAAACAGCACCATTATCTTCGAGTGTTTTTCTTGTTGTCTCTATTTCTCGAACAAAAGATCTAGCTTCAATCATATTTTATATAGTCTATCGTAATAATCTAAATAGTACTTATTTTTTATATATATTGCAATAATATCTCCACAATTTTTTCATATCATTTCTTGTCAGTAATTCAAGAATTTCATCTTTCGGAATCCATACAAATTCAGCAATTGATTTTTCTTCATCAGAAATTTCATCTTTTTCAAGATCAGCGAGTTGCGCAAACACCAAATGATAATGCGCCAAACGATTCACATTTTTTACTGGATGGAAAAATAAACCATGAGAAACACAGTCCATTTCAGTCACCACAGAAATATTTTTGTACCCTGTTTCTTCGTGAATTTCTTTTTTGACTGTATCAGCAACACTGTCTCCTTCTTCGATACCGCCAGTCAAAAATCCTTTCCAGTTAGATTTCTTCCAATCAGCAATCAGATATAGTTCTTCATTTGGATGTTTGATAACTACCGCGACTGGATCACGCTCAATTATCTCCAATCCTTCTTGATAGGCGTCAGTTCCGCCACTTTGATTGATATCTACGTCAGGATAAAGCGCCTTAATTTCTTCTAGAGATTTCATAGTTTTTAATTCAACAAAAATCGCAATGTTGAAACGAGACGAATCTTTTTGTATTCAGGAGATCCTGGGTCTTTGTCAGTGATATCAAATACCCCTTGGTTTCCACGATTGACTCCCCCGACAGTTGTTCCAGCGTTTTGTGCAAATGAAGTGGCTGTTTCTTTGGCATTCTTGATTGCTTCGGCCAACATTTCTGGCTTCACACTATTTAGATCAGAGAATTCAAAAGAAATATAATTTTGATTGAGCACTACTCCTTTCTTCACCAAAAGCAATGTTTCGTTTGAAGCACTTTTTGCCAAATCAACTTTCTTTGTATACACCGCGACTTGGTTGGTTGAGTTGTATCGGAACGCTGCGTCCTTGTAAGTATCTTGATAGATGTTTACCGGAGCCACATTGATTTCACTTGCTTCAAATCCTTTTTCAGTCAAGAAACTCTTGATTGCAGTAATATTCTTTTCTGTATCGGCATAGAGTTGATCAATACTATTTGATTTTACCTCAAATGTCAGCGTCCAAATAGCCGTATCAGCTTTGACGATTTTTTCTGATAAACCTTTTACTTCAACATACGAACCTTGTTTTGAGAAATCTTTCGAAGCGAAAAATACCGCTCCAGCGAATAATAAAATTCCTGCACTAATAATCCAAATTGCGTTATTTTTTAGTTTTTCCATATGGACTTATTATAGCATTTAAATGCAATGTGCGGGCGATGGAGGAATCTCGACTAACAGACTCAGAATCGGTCACGAATATTTTTCACCAGAAAAATTTCTCGACCCCACCTCGCCTATTTTTCTGGTGAAAAATTATGGCTCCGGCTTTCGATTCCTCTCGCAAGTAAAATTGTTTACTTGCTCATCACCCACAAAAAAAACAGCTTTCGCTGTCTTTTTTTTTTGCGGGCGATGGAGGAATCGAACCCCCACCAATGGTTTTGGAGACCATTGTTCTACCACTAAACTAATCGCCCGTGTTTGTTGATTCTAACAAAAAAAGCCCGTTTGGGCCAGTTTTTGTTAGAAAAAATTATTTCTTAGCTTCTTTGAAAACAACGTGCTTACGTAGTTTTTTAGAGTATTTCTTCATTTCCAACTTTTCAGGATTTTGCTTCTTGTTCTTGAAAGTATAAATAATCTCCTTACTTGTTTTGTTGGTCAATTTTATTAAATGGTCTTGCTTTGACATAGTCCTCATACTATACAGAAAATGGGTCTTTTTTGCAAGTTTTTTGAGTTATAGGAAAATCCCGCAAAAGCGGGATTTTCTTATGTTTTGTGCGCCGGGTTGGATTCGGTTCTTACAGAACCCTGTACCCTAATTGGCTATTTTATTCGTTGAACTCATAAAATAGCTCAATCAGGCTTCGAATCCTGCTCGCATTTTTATCAAATAAAAATACTCCGCAACCCGTCTCTCAAAAATAAAAAGCCTGTTTTCACAAGCTTTTTATTTATGTGCGCCGGGTTGGATTCGAACCAACGAAGCCCAAGGGCGACAGATTTACAGTCTGTTGTAATTGACCACTCTACCACCGACGCAACAGTAGTACTATACAGTATTTATCTTTTTTTTTCAATATAAAATCCCCTTTCGGGGATTTTATTATGCCTTTGCTTTTTTGTTTACTTTCACCGGACTTTTCTTTTTACCTTTCTTAGTCTCAACAAAGAGTTCATTGTTCTTGACCGACACTTTGACTTCTTCCCCTGCGGTGACCCCATCCGCAATGATGTGAGTCGCCACTGGATTCAAAATCTTGGTCTGAATCAATCTATTCAATGGACGTGCACCGTAGTGCGGATCGTAGCCATCTTTTGCGAGTAGCTCATATGCATCATCAGACACAAGCAATTCGATTCCTTTGTCTTTCAATCGCTTTGCAACTTCACCAATTCGCAACTTCACAATTTCTTTGATTGCATCTTTTGACAAGATATCAAACACAACGATTTCATCAAGACGATTCAAGAATTCTGGACGAAAATGATCTTTGAGTGCGTCGAGTACTTTGTCTTTGGTTTGTTCATATTCTTTCTTTTCACTCGTTGCACCGAAACCAAGACTTTCCATTTTTTGAATAAATTGTGAACCAATGTTTGAAGTGAGAATGATCACCGCATTTTTGAAATTCACGACACGTCCTTTTGAATCAGTTAGACGGCCTTCATCGAGCACTTGGAGCAAGGTGTTGAATACTTCAGGATGAGCTTTTTCAACTTCATCAAACAGCACGACAGAATACGGACGGTGACGAATCGCTTCGGTCAATTGCCCACTTTCATCGTGACCAACATAACCAGGAGGTGAACCGATCAATTTTGACGCACTGTGACGTTCCATGTATTCACTCATATCAACACGAATCAATGCTTTTTCATCATTGAACATAAATGACGCGAGCGCTTTGGTAAGCTCAGTCTTCCCGACTCCAGTTGGACCGAGGAAAATAAATGAACCGATTGGACGATTTGGATCCGCAATTCCTGCACGAGAACGACGAATCACTTGGGCAACCTTTTCAATTGCTTCATCTTGACCTTGAACACGAGCTTTGAGTTCTGTTTCCATCCGAGCCAATTTGATTCGTTCTTCTTCAAGCATGCGAGTTACTGGAATTCCGGTCCATCGTGCCACCACATCAGCGATATCTTCAGCGGTAATTTCTTCACGCAAGATACGACGAGATTTTTGCAATTTTTTCAAACGCTCCATTTTTTCATGCAGTGATTTTTCAGCAGTTGGAATTTTGCCATAACGAATCTCAGCAGCAAGTGCGAGATCAGCTTTCATTTCAGCATTTTCAGCTTCGAGACGAAGCACTTCCAATTCTTTCTTGAGTGCACGAATATCCACCAAGACACTTTTTTCATTTTGCCATTTGAGTTCGAGCTCTTTCGTCTTTTCTTTTGCATTAGCAATTTCACGATCGATTTCTTTGATACGTGATTTTATTTCTTTAAATGCTTTTGTAGAAGCCATTTCATTTTCTTGATCTTTCGACAATGCTTCTTTTTCGATTTCCAGACGCATTATTTTACGATGTGCTTCTTCGAGTTGTACTGGCTTATTTTCAAGTGCCATTCGAAGTGATGAAGAGGCTTCGTCAATCAAGTCGATTGCTTTGTCTGGAAGATTTCGATTGGTGATGTAGCGAGTCGAAAGCTCAACAGCAGAAATAATCGCATCATCAGTAATACGTACCCCGTGGAACAATTCATATTTTTCTTTGAGTCCACGAAGGATCGCCACCGCATCTTCGGTACTTGGTTCTTCGACATAAACTGGTTGGAATCGTCGAGCAAGGGCTGGATCTTTTTCAATATGTTTTTGATATTCTTTGATGGTTGTCGCACCAATTGCACGCAGTTCTCCACGAGCAAGTGCTGGCTTCAACATGTTTGAAGCATCGAGTGATCCTTCAGAAGAACCCGCACCGACGATTGTGTGAATTTCATCAATAAACAAAATCATTCGTCCATCAGCCTTTTCGATTTCTTTGATGATACCCTTCAAACGTTCTTCAAATTCTCCACGATATTTTGTACCAGCAATAAGCAGTCCAATATCAAGTGAGATAACTTCTTTGTTTTTGAGCGATTCAGGCACATCGCCACGAGCAATACGAATCGCCAATCCTTCAGCCACAGCAGTCTTCCCTGTTCCTGGTTCACCAATCAATATTGGATTGTTTTTGGTACGACGAGAAAGAATCTGCATAATACGAGCAATTTCTGTATCACGACCAATAACTGGATCAAGTTTGTCAGCCTTTGCAAGCTCTGTCAGATTGCGAGTGTATTTGGTAATCAAACGTTTCTTTGGGCCACTTGCTTCAAAGTTCGCATCATTGCGACTCTCAGCAATCATCGTACGAAACTGTGCGATATCGATTTTGAATTTCTCAAGCAAACTTTTTGCCGGACCTTCTACTTCAAGCATTGCCAAAAAAAGATGTTCTGCACCAACAAATTCATCTTCGGTTGATTGCGCCATCTTCGGAGACACTTCAATCACCTGCGCCATGTCAGGCGTCAAATACATTTGATATGACGGAGAGACCGTACTTTTGATTTCTGGTTCATCAAGTTCTTCAATAACAGAATCAGAAAGCAACAATGTATCTACATTCATTGTTTCGAGAATCGCAACAGGCAAACTTTCTTCTTGAAATAAAATAGCGGTCAACAAATACAAACTACTGACGTGATTTTGCCCACGCTCAATAGCAAGCTCGTGAGCTTTTTTGATGGCTTCTTTTGCTTTGGTTGTAAACTGATTGAATGATGGCATCATAATTATTATAAATTACGTAAATGATGCATTTCTTCGTTGAAATAACTAAAACCCTCGTCACTGTACAACTCGTACACTTCCTCGTATTTTAATCATTCTCTTACAGAGACGGTACACCTTTTGGATATATTTCTTCATTATACTCGAAATATATCTCAAAAGGTCTTGCGATTGTGTTTCAACACAATCTCACACCTCGAACTGCATTCATTTACCTAATTTCTATTTGTTATATTTTTAAATCTTTTTACCGAACTTGTCAACAATTTGAGTCAGTGCTTTGATAAACGCATCAATGTCTCTTTTTTTAGTTTCTCGTCCAAATGAAATACGAATTCCTCCTTCACTTGTTGTGTTTCCAATCGCTACCAATACATGTGACGGATTTTCATCTTTTGACTTACAAGCACTTTTAGCAGAAACAGCAAATCCTTTGGCGTTTAGATACAAAATAGCAATTTCACTGTCGAGCAATGGCACAGAAATATTTATGATATGAGGCGATGCGGTTGTTAGACTTCCATTGAACGAAACATATGGCAATACTTTTTTTATTTCTGTTACAAAATATGCCTTGAGTTCTGTTAGTCGCTTTTTTTCTTTGTGTTTAATTTCATCACTGATAAGTACTGCTTGTGCAAGTCCGATATATGAAGTGACATTTTCTGTTCCGGCTCGCAATCCATGTTCTTGGTCTCCCCCTTTCAACAAGGATTCAATTGGTGTACCGTTTTTGACAAACAATACTCCGGTACCAGTTGGACCGTATATTTTTGTGCCATTGAATGAAAGCAAATCAACGCCGAGTTTTGGAATATGCATATCCATCAATCCGATAGCTTGTGCTGCGTCGGTATGAAGCAATGGATACACGCCGGCTTTGTGCGAATCTCGTCCGTTATGTTTTTTGAAATGACGAATTGTTTTTGCAACTTCTTCAATTGGTAAGATTGTTCCAATTTCATTGTTGACATACATCACTGAAACAAGAATTGTTTCTTTCTTTAAGGCTTTTTTCAAATCTAGGGTGCTGATGATTCCCGCAGTGTCGACAGGCAGATATGTCACTGTAATTCTTTTTTTATTTTCTAAATACTTAATTGTTTCAAGTACCGCTGGATGTTCAATGGCTGTTGTAATGACATGTGGAATTCCTATTCCAATATACGCATCGACAACTCCAATAATTGCAAGATTATCACTTTCAGTCCCTCCACTGGTAAAAATGATTTCTTTTGAGAGCACTCCGAATGTTGTTGCGATTTTTTTGCGAGCATTTTCCAACACTTCTCTGATTGCAACACCTTCAGTGTGCAATGCATTTGGATTGGCGACGTATTTTTTATTCAACGAGTAGACGAGTTTATTAACTTCCCGATCAACAGGAGCAAGTGATGCGTAATCAAGATAAATTCGAGATTTCATTGTATATAGTATACACCAAAAAACATTTTCTTTGATTTAAATTCACACACATTCATAATATTTTCACCCTTGAAAAATAGACAAAAATGAGGTATTATAGGGAAATGTTTCCATCTCCTACAATCATTGGTTTTATTGCAATCGGCATATTTGCCATTTGTATGCTTGTATGGAATATCAAACTAGAGCGACGTATCAAGAAAGTATTCAAAACAGAAAAACACGAATCAATCGACGATGTCATCGAGCACCTCATCAACCACGGACAATTCTTGGCAGAAAAAAATACTGCACTCGAACAATACGCATCGATGATTGATGAACGACTCAAAAAACGTGTATTGAGTTCTGAGGTAGTTAGATTCAATGCTTGGGGCGATGCCTCAGGCGGACAAAGTTTTGCCATGGCACTCATCGACGAAGAAGGAAATGGAATTATTCTTTCATCACTGTATGCAAGAGACAGAATGAGTGTTTTTGCAAAACCAGTGAAAGCATGGAAATCTGAATACGAATTAACTGAGGAAGAAAAATCAGTTCTCTTTGCCAAAAAATAACAATCAAAAAATATGCATAAAAATGAAGCTACAAAAAGACCTCCAGTGGTTGCAATAATGGGACACGTTGATCATGGAAAATCAACGCTTCTTGATTTTATTCGCAAATCAAATATCGTTGACGGCGAAGCTGGTGGTATCACACAACATTTGAGTGCATACGAAGTTGATCACAAAGATGCTGACGGCAAACACCATTTGATTACATTTATCGACACACCTGGTCACGCAGCTTTCTCTGGAATGCGTGATCGTGGTGCACAAGCAGCCGACATTGCTATTTTGATTGTGTCAGCAGAAGATAGTATCAAAACACAAACACTTGAAGCACTCGAAACAATTCGCAAAAACAATGTGCCATTTATTATCGCAATCAACAAAATCGACAAACAAGGAGCAAATATTGAAAAAGTAAAATACGATTTGATGGAACATCAAGTGTATGTTGAAGGACTCGGCGGGACAACACCTGTCGTAGCAATCTCTGCAAAAAATGGTACTGGTATCCCCGACCTTCTTGAAACAATCACTCTTGTGGCTGAAATGGAAGAATTCAAAGGACATCAAACTGCTCCTGCTGAAGGAATCGTTATCGAATCTCATATGGACCCAAAAACTGGCGCACAAGCAACACTCATCGTCAAAGATGGTTGTATTGCAAAAGGTCAATTTGTTGTCGCAGGAAGCGCCATTGCACCGACTCGTATGCTCGAAAGTGGACGCGGAAGTTCTGTTGACCACGTCATTTGTGGTTCTCCTGTACGTATTTCTGGCTGGAGTTCTGTTCCAGTTATCGGTAGTTCATTTACCGTATTTACCAACAAAAAAGAAGCTGAGGAATTTGCAAAACTATGGGAACAAGCAAACCCTGCAAAAGAAACACTGAAGGAAGGAGTGACCTACATTCCACTGATTATTCGTACTGATGTAACTGGTACCTGTGAAGCTATTTTGAAAGAAGTACAAAAAATGGCACAAGAAACAATCGCCTACAATGTCATCTCGAAAGGTGTTGGTAATATCAGTGAAAATGATATGAAGATTGCCGGTACTGACAAAAACACGGTGATTGTTGGTTTTGGTGTCAAAGTAGACAATACTGCTCGAGAAATTGGTGAACAGCTTCATATTGATATCAATTTATTCAATATCATTTACAAACTCACTGAATTTCTTGAAGAAAATCTTGAGAACAAACGCCCGCGCGTGCAGACACTTGAAGCACTTGGTGCACTCAAAGTTCTTCGTACGTTTAGTCAAACAAAAGACAAACAAGTACTCGGAGGAAAAGTTATCTTAGGAAAAATTGAGGTTGGAAGTATCATTCGAATATTACGCCGTGACAATGAAATCGGCCAAGGTAAAATCACTGAGGTTCAAAAGAGTAAAGTCAAAACAAAAGAAGCAATTCTTGATGAAGAATGTGGATTGATGGTGGAGAGTAAAGTCGAAATTGCACCACAAGATGTACTCGAAGCATTTATTATGGTGGCCAAGTAATATCACAACATATGAACAACAATCGTGGAGAAAAAATAAAAGACTTGATCAAACACTGTGTCAGTGAATACGCAATTAGAGAAGCAGGAAACACTTCTCTTATCACTATTACCGACATTGCTATTTCTGAAGACGGCAAAAATGCGACCGTACTTTTCACTGCGCTACCTGAATCAAAACAAGAAGCAGCGCTTGGTTTCCTCAAACGTCATCGTGGAGAAATGCGTGAATACATCAAAAACAAAGTCAAAACAAACGCAATCCCCTATTTAGATGTTAAAATAGACCTAGGTGAAAAGAACCGACAACGAATTGATCAGCTCCTTCGCGATAATTAGTTGCTGGTTTTTCACTGGTAGTTTATAGTTAAGAAAATTATATAAGACCTAGTGGCCAAGTGGTAAGGCGTTCCTCTGCAAAAGGAATATGCGGCAGTTCGATTCTGCCCTAGGTCTCAGAAAAAACCAATCAGAATGGTTTTTTCTGAGACCTAGGAACAAGTGAACTGCTTCACTTGTGTGCAGAATCGAAAGACGGAGGCATAATTTTTTCACCAGAAAAAAATAGCCGAGTCGGGGTCGAGAGATTTTTCTGAAGAAAAATACTCGTGACCGATTCTGCCCTACTTAATATTTGCCCGAGTGATGGAATGGTAGACATAGGGGACTTAAAATCCCCAGGTGGCAACACCGTGTGGGTTCGAGTCCCACCTCGGGCACAAAGAAATAATCTCTAGAGATTATTTCTTTGTGCCCGAGGTCGTAGCTTTTGTATAACAAAAGCGTAACGAGGACTCGAAGCCCGATTGAGATTTTTTACAAGCGAAGCAAAGTAAAAAATCCAATTGGGGTACTGGTCCTGTAAGGACCGAGTCCAACTTAAGGTAACAAAGTTTTCGTGACCGAGCCCCCCCTATCAAATTGATTTTAAGCCCTTTTTATGTTACTTTAGATAAACAGCACGGTTGTTTTAAATATAAATATGCCCAGGTGGCGAAATTGGTAGACGCACCAGTCTTAGGAACTGGTATCGCAAGATGTGAAGGTTCAAGTCCTTTCCTGGGCACAATAAAAACTACATACGTAGTTTTTATAGAATAAACGCCTTGTTAGCTCAGTTGGTAGAGCAGCTCCCTCTTAAGGAGATGGTCGTAGGTTCGAATCCTACACGAGGCACAAGACAAAGAAAAACCCTTATTTTTAAGGGTTTTTCTTTGTTTCTACTACTTGACTTTTTATTATATAAGGTGTATAATATTAGCAGATCAATAAATTGAAAAAATAATATGAATAACACAACAATGATAATTATTACTGCATCAGTTTTACTTATCCTGGCATTGATTCCAATGCTTCGCAAGAAAAAAACGATTCTGAATTTTAACAGAAATCGTACCGCAAATACACCGACACAGAAAAAAGGTCTTATTGATTTTGTTCCTGATGTTGGAAGTATTACTGAGTATTGGAAATATCTAATAATATTTACACTACTACCCTCTTTACTTTTGGTTATCATTGCAATCCTAACTAGCATTATAATCGAAAAACCTATTGAGAATCTTTGGTCCATAACCATTGGTTTTAGTTTTCTCTTACCTATAGCTATTTTAAAAAATGGCTATAGCGAATGTGCGCTTGATGAAGTCGTTGCTATTTCTATTTTTGGAGGGAAAAAACTTATTGTCGTCAAAGGCGGTCCTTATTTTAAGACACTGTTTATGAAGTCAATGGCTCTTTCAACCAACAATATTCCTTTTGATTTCGGTCAAATAGAAACTCACAATGGTGAAGTTAAAGATTGGGCAGCTATTACAACAGCGACACCTGAAACATGTGATTGGGATGCGTTCAAAAAGTATTGGATTTCTGACTATCTTCATGATATAGAAAATCCAACACAAACAGACAACGATGCAGCAGAAAAGGCGTATTACAAACGATTTGGAGCAACCGATCAAAATCAAGACAAAGATGCTCAAGTTAAAACAATGATGGAGAAAAATGATTTACACAAACAAATCACTTTTGGTCCAAAAGTTTTTGGATTATTAAAAATAATCGACACAGAAGTATTCAAATTTATTGCAAATGTTCCAGGTGAGAACATCGATGAAAAAAAGAAAAATTTAATTGAAAGCGTAAGACAGTTGACTGTTTCAGTTTTAAATACTGAATTCAAAAAATTTACTCACGCACAATTAATTATTCTTAGTCAGGGCAAATCTCTCAACAAAGAGCTTGAAAATGCTCTTGATTCACTGCTTTCAGGTGGAGGTAAAAACAATGGACGAGCAATAATAACTCAAAGTCAAAAAAGTGTTGGGGTTGATTGCATCTTGGCTGAAATCACCAAACTAGGTGGAAGTCAAACATTACATGAAGCGATTGATGATGCTCAAAAAGCTAAAATCAAAAAACAATCAACCGTTACAGCGGCTCAAGCAGAAAAAGAAAAACTTGCACTTGAAGGTCAAGGTAGAGGTGAAGCCAAAAAAGCGGAAGCGGACGGTATCAAAGCACAAAAATTTGCTGAAGCTGCTGGTGACGCTGAATTTATCAAACTTGTCACAAAACAAGCAGTCACTGACGGTGTTAGCGTAGCTCAAATATTAGATTATTTGAAATACGTAAAACAAAGCGAAAACAAAAATGCTACTTATATACTCGAAGGAGGAACTAGTAGTGATTCTCAAATGGCAATGTTTGCGTCAATTCTTGACAAAGCATTAGAAAAATTCAAATCAAACAGTTAAAAAACAAATTAAAAAATGGAAGCAATAATTATTGTTGTAATTGGTATCATTCTTCTTTCTTGGAAGAATTTAATCAAAATGTTAAACATACCGAGTGTTTCTGTATCAAGCAATACTTCAGGTATATTCTTTGGAGCACTGGCGTATATAGCATTATTGTTATTACTCTATCGTGTTTCTCCTAAAGCCTGGGAGGTTTGGTATAGTGGTGGCTGGTTTTGGTTATCTCAAGGATTAATTATCTTAGGAATAATCGGAATAGCTACTGAAAAACGAGCTACAGGTGGTATTATTCTTGCAGTAGGTATTTTATTTGCTTACTTAGATACAAAAAGTAATATTGAGGCTGCATCAAAAAACCACAAAGAAACTAGATACGCCAAACACGGTGTATGGAGTGATGGAGTGTATCTTCCTGAATGGAAAGGAGTGAATTTCTTACACGCAGATGCAGACAGTGTTTTAATGCTTACTTCAAAAAACGAAGTAATCGTAGTAACAAAAGATGCTTTCTTCTACAAAGAAAATCACCAACCATTTAATGCAGACAAACTGCATTGTGGAGAAACAAGGTTTATGGCAATCGATGGTTGCCCTGAGACCCCTGTTGTTACCACTTGGCCAGAATAGTTCTTTCGCTAGCAATAGCAAAGCCCCGAGATAAATCTCGGGGCTTTTTTATGTCTTGTCTAATTTGTTGTTTCTCGTTGATACTTGATGTATTGATTAACATCAACACCACTTCCTTCCGGTGACTTGAAACTAAATGAACTAGCAATGAAGTAAATAATTCCCCAAATACCGAGCATAATAGTTAAGCCGACGAGCCCCCAGATAATGTGATCTTTTCCTTTCTTGCGTGCATCACTTCCATCTTTTCCTCTCATGTATTCCATTACTCCCCAAATAAAAATTAGGAACGCAATAGTAAACAAAAGATTAATCGCTGGATTGACGATATATTTGAGCAAATTGTTGTACAAAGACTCAAATGTCGCAGCGTGAGCAATCAAAGGAAGAAACATAAACAAAGATTATCGACAAACAGTAACCAATTTTCCATTAATGTTAACTTGTTGAGGAAACATTCCTGGTGGACAAGTTTGTTGTTGAGTTGTTGTATTAGTTGCACCTGTAACGTTTTGCAAAATACGAACAATTCCCCATGCAGATGACATTACGAACAACGCAATGATTCCATACATAAGTTTACCCTTCCATTCTTTTTTCTTATCATCTGATTTTGCAGTGATAAATTCGTATACACTATACAAAAAGTATAGGAAGGCAACAGCCATCATTATTTGTATACCAAGCTGAATGAGTCCCAAAAATCCTGTTCCAGCACTTTCTATATAACCAAGGTTTGGAGCCATAAATTAAAATAAATTAAACTAATATATAAACGACCGATGGTACCCCACCGAAACGTACCTTTATTTTACCATACAAAAGACCTTGCGATGCAAGCAAGGTCTGTGAATAGAGTCTGTTTTGTCTGTTTATTTGATGTTTCGAATCTGTGGAATAAACGATCCACCAAGCCCGAGGGTACTCGAAAGAATTTTGACAATCCCCCACACAGACACCATGATAAACAACGCAATAATACTAATCATGAGTGTCTTTTGAGCATCTTTGCGTTCTTTTTCATTGGCAGCCTTACGCATTGTTTCGATAATATTCCAAATGAAATAGAGAAAAGCTACTCCAAACAAAATTGGAATAATGTAACTCCCAATAAAACAAAGAAATACAGCGAGTAATTCACCGATATTGGCAAAACTAGTTGGGCAAAAACTACTCGAAGCAGTACTGCTTGCTTGAGCAAAGAGTCCGACAGGAAGCAGTATATTGAAAAGGATTAAAAATGTTTTTTTCATATAAAATATATAATTAACTAGTGATGAGGTTTACTGTTGCAATAATCGCCTTGGCTATCGCATAAGCACCAAGGAATATGGCAGTACCGAGCAAAACGTGACCGAGATTCCGGTGTGCATCGGTAATCTTTTTTTCATTACCCCGAGCCATAACATACTGGAAACCAGCCCAAAGCAAAAAGAGTGCGATGATCGGAATACCGACCTTGAGCACCACACCAACAATACGATCTATCAAAGACATGATGTCTGTATCATTGATTGGATTATCCAAATGAATACTGAGACCGAGGCTTCCACCAGTGGCTTTATCTGAAAGCTTATCCTTGCCAGTAGTGTGTGCATCCGCTCCAGTAGTATTTGCATTTTGCGCATACATCAAACTCATTGGTGTTATCAGTAAAAAAAACAGGGTTATAATTGAAGCAATTTTTGTTTTCATATATTTATTATACAACATATCTATTAAAAGAAGGTGTCGAATGACGGCTTTTCTCCGGCAAACATGACAATAATCGTCTTTACAATCACCCACGCACAAAGTGCAACTACATACCCGATAATTAATGCCTTTAATGTATCTTTTGCTTTTCCTCGAGCTTTAACATCCCCGCCTGAGTTGATAAACACCCAGCCGACATAGAACAAGCCAAACATAAACATCAAAAATGCAACCTTGGTCAAAAGAAGCTTGATCACATTTTGAAGCAAGAGCATTGCTGATCCAAAGGTACAGGGCACTTTGACTCCGTCACAGACAATCAAAAGCTCACTAATCGATTGACTACTGGTGAGATTTTTTCCCAACGCAGTACTTGTGGCTAGTCCTGACGCTTCTTTGCCTGTATAATCAACAACTGGTTTTGTTGTTGAAGCAAATGGATTTGTGGTGACACCAAGCATTGGAATATTTGGCACAAAGTCATTACTTTGGAAATACACCATACCTGTTTGTGCACCAATAATTTCAATCATTGCCACACACTGCCCCACAATATCTGTGCAGTATTTTGTGTAATCAGTTTGATTAATCGGATTACTCATCCCGCTAATTTGTTGAATATTCGGCAGTCCAAAGAATTGTGGAGTAGTAACTTTACCATTTGCATCTACAGCAAGTAATTCGATTTTACTTGCTTCACTTTTTTTATCAAACATTGCTGTTGCAGAACGTGCACCGAGCACCAATTGTGTATCTTTTCCTTTTGGAACAAAAAGATTTCCACGAAAATCAACCTTCAATTGCACTGCCCCACCAGATAACACCTGACTTGAATCAAACATCGCAAAATCTCCATATGCGCCATTCCACAAGACACTTGGTATACATTGACCATAAGTACCTGAACAATTTTCATTTCTTTTTTGAAGTTCTGCTTGCAGTTGCGCTATTTGGTCTCCCAATTGCTGTGTTGAACTTGCTTTGGTAGTTGTTTGAGCTTGCATCAGCTGTAGCTGGAGTTGATTCAATTGTTGCTGAAGTTGTGCCGGAGTAAAATTCGACAAAGAAACACCTGTTTTGAATTGCAGTGCTTGAGATAATTGTTGCATTTGCAACTGATTGAGCTGTTGTTGTAATTGCGCAACTTGCGCTGTTTTATTTGCTTGTTGTGCTTGTGCAATCTGTTGTTGGAGTTGGGTTATTTGAGCTTGTAATTGAGCGGGAGTAACATTTTGCGCTTGTACGGTAAACAGTAGTGCAGAAAAAGCAATACTCACCACAAGAAGAACATAAATAGCTTTGTTGATACTTTTTTTCATAAATTAATTTGATGCACCGAGTAATCCTTGTGCACGGATCACTGCTTCACTGATTTTCATCCGACCAGTAATTACTCCATTTATCATATCACGAAAGACCGCATCACTTTGTGCAGGACTTGGATCAAACCAAGTCTTTGATATCAATGCTTGTTCGTAAAAGAGTGTTGTATACCCTTTGACGTCTGACGTATCCGCAATAACACTGCGGTGCACCGGAGAGAGTGTATAGATACTGTCGAGCAATTTTGTTGTATCAGGGTCAGCAAAAAGTGTCATCACTTTTGTTGCACCTGTTGGATTGATGGCATTTTTGACCTGTGACATAACATACAAACGCGCAAAGGTTGTTTTGGTTCCAGTGTTTTTGATTTGTGGCATCATTGTTGGTGCAAAATTGAGATTTGGATTTCGTTCTCGTAAATTGAGTAGCTCACTTGCAAAACCAACATAGTACGCCAAATCTCCTGCAAGAAATGCTTCTCGAGAGTTCGCCAATGAACGATTCCATGTATATAGATCGTCATACGGATTTGCGAAGCGTGTATAAAAAGAAATAATCGATTCGGCAATTGATGCACCATTTGCGTCAGTTGCATACGCCAAATTTGGTTTGTATGTGTATCCATCATTTGAAACAACTCGTTCGACAATCGGATTTCCTGCTTGCAATAGTAGTGTCGAAATCAATGCTTTTGCGTTTGAAACATTGTCATACAATCCGATACCGAAAGCCGCACGAGTGATTGTCGTACCAATTGTTTTGATTCTTATTTTTTCAACATATGAAGCTGCATCATCCCAATATTGTATTGGTTGCGCAAAACCAGCATCAGACAAAATATCTCGATTGTAGTACAAAACAAGCGGATCACTTCCGACAGGAATACCGAGCAGTCCACCATTTGTAAGTAATCCTTCAGCAAGCTCTATATAGGTTTGCTTGAAAGCACTTTCTGGAAATGTCGCATATGGAACGGGGGTAATTCTCGATTCTAGTGTAGTCAAAATATCACTTGGAAACAAAATAACATCTGGCTGATTGTTGTCAGCCAAAGCCTCTGTCAACATATCTTTGAATTGGTCTGGTGCAATTTGTATATAACGCAATGTTAGTGTTTTGTCTTTTTTAGATAGAGCATCAGCGATTTGACCAAAGTCACCTTGTGGCAATGTTCCCCAAACAACAACTGCACCTGTCTCGGGTGCTTTACTTGAACTACTTGGGCTCGGAATAAAACCAGAAAACATCATGACTGCTACAATCAATGCAACTCCGCAAACAATAGAAAGAATTATTTGAAAACGATTCATATTATATAGAAAAAATTATACCATAGTGATGCGAACCGGCATTAATAGAACTCTGTCGATGAAACTGATGTTTTACAAAAAGTGTTTCTGTTTGTGATAGTGTCATAACATCTTCTGGTTTTGGACCAAGTCCACCAAATGAACTTGTCCAATCTACTACAACTACTCTTCCTCCTGGTTTCAAGATACGAGCAATTTCCTTGAGTGCTGTTTCTTTGTCTCTCAACTGGAACAAAATGTTCGCCAAAATCACCACGTCAACAGAATGTTTTGCCATCTTTGTACCGTTTAGTCGTTCAACATCACCCCACAGCACTTCAACATTATTCAAATGTAATTTTTGTGCATCGTTTGCAAGACGTACAAGTAAATCTTTCTGCACATCGAGTGCATACACCCTACCATTTGTTCCGATTCTTTTTGCACACGCAAAACTATATGCACCAACTCCTGCACCAACATCAAGCACCACAGCACCAGGAGTAATTCCAGCTTGAGAAATAATTGTATCGGGATTAGAAAACATATATAAAGTATAGTCTATAAAGTCGAAAGTCGAAAGTTATAAAGTAAAAGAGCGAAAGGCTTCGCCTTTCGCTCTTTTTATTTTTTATTTAGAATCATCTTTATTTATCTTACTAACGTAATTACACCAAGAACAAACAGTATATCCTAAAACGAAACTAATTATATAACCTATCAAAATTTTATTTTCCATATATTTTTATTAGAACTTATTTTAAAATTAGATTTCATTAAAAACTTCAGATACGAGGCGTCGAGGCGGAAAAATGTGAGACGTAGATGTGCTACGTTGAATGTTTTTCCGCCGAAGACAACGAAGTAGCTGGAGGAATTTAATAAAATCTTACAAACAAGTTAGAGAGGCGATAGAATCCCCTTCGCGCAACTTCATAATATGAACACCTTGCGTATCTCGTCCACTTGTTGGCAATGATGCAAGTTCTACACGAATGATTTGTCCTTTTTGAGAAACCGCAATCAATTCACTTTGATCAGTGATTACTTTTGCAACAATCAACGAGCCAGTCTTTGCTGTTAGCTTTGCCGTCTTAATACCAGAACCACCACGATTTTGAATCTTGTATTCTTTGAGTGATGTTTTCTTTCCGAGACCATTTGCAGTCATGACAAGCAAAGTACCTTCTTTTTCATCTTTCTTGACCGCATCAACACCAATGACAGAGTCTCCTTTGCCAAGCTTGATTGCGCGCACACCACCTGCTGCTCGTCCCATTTCACGAACATCATCTTCTGCAAAACGGATTGACTGACCAAGTTGCGTTGCAATCATAATAGTGTCCCCTTTTTCTACAGAGAGTACGTCTACCAACTCATCATCTTTTGCAAGTTTAATAGAAATAATTCCACTACGACGTACATCTTTGAAACTTTCTGCAGAGACTTTCTTGATATCACCTTGCTTGGTAATGAGTGCAAGCTGAGACATACTTCCTTTCTTATCTTTTGAAATTGGCAAGATTGAAGTCACTCGTTCATCTCCAGTGAGTGACAAGAAATTCATAATAGATTTACCTTTGGTTGCACGCTTTCCTTCTGGAATATCGTACATTTTGATTTGATACGCCTTGCCGAGATTGGTGAAGAAGAGCAAATCACTGTGCGTGTTTGCATTGATAAGCATTGTCACAAAATCTTCTTCTTTTGGTTCGATATCAATGACACCGACACCGCCACGTTTTTGTGTACGGTATTCAGACGGATCAGTACGCTTCACGTAGCCACCTTTGGTGTACACCAATACTGATTCTTTTTCTGGAATCAAATCTTCTTCATTCATTGATTTGAGTCCACCCTTCACAATCTTTGTTCGACGGTCATCACCGTATTTTTCTTTTGCTTCGAGCATTTCATCTGAAATAACTTTCAACATTTTCTTTTTGTTTGCAAGCAATGCTTCGCATTCAGCGATGAATGCTTGTTTTTCTTTGAGTTCAAGTTCAACAGCCTTTCGTTCAAGACCAGCCAATTTTTGCAAACGCATTTCCAAAATCGCAATGGTTTGCAATTCTGAGAATTTGAATTCTTTCATCAAATTTACTTTTGCAATTGCAGCATCTTTTGATTCACGAATGATAGTAATCACACGATCGATATGATCAAGTGCTTTTTTCAAACCAAGCAAAATATGTTCACGCTCTTTTGCTTTTTGTAAATCAAATTCTGTGCGACGACGAACAACAATTTGTCGATGAGAAATAAACTCAGACAACACTGATTTGAGTGACAATGTCTGTGGAACTCCATCAACGATTGCAACCACGTTGTAGTGGAAGGTAGATTCGAGTTGTGTGTGTTTATATAAATAGTTGAGGACTTTTTGCGGATGAGCACCGTTCTTCAAATCAATCACCACACGAATATCATTGGTTGATTCATCGCGAATATCTTTGATACCTTCGATTTTCTTTTCTTGAATCAATTCAACAATTGAAATAATCAAATTTGATTTGTTTACACGAAATGGAATTGAAGAAATAATAATTTGGAAAGAGCCACTTTTTGTTTCGACAATTTCAGCTACTCCACGAGTAACAACTCCTCCACGCCCTGTTGCATATGCATGTAAAATATCTGTTTTGTTGTATGCAATTCCACCAGTTGGAAAATCTGGACCTTGGACAAATTCTGCCAAATCTTCAGTTGTCGCATCTGGGTTTTCAATAAGGTGAATCGTCGCATCAACAACTTCTCCCAAATTGTGTGGAGGAATGTTTGTTGCCATACCAACAGCAATACCCAATGTTCCATTGAGCAACAAGTTCGGCAATCCTGCAGGCAAAACAGTTGGTTCTTTTTTACTGCCATCATAGTTCGGGCGGAAGTCTACCGTATTCTTTTCTAGATCACGGAGCATTTCACTCGAGATTTTTGACATGCGAGCTTCGGTATAACGCATCGCCGCAGCATTATCTCCATCGATAGAACCGAAGTTTCCTTGTCCAATAATGAGTGGATAACGAGTTGAGAAATCTTGCGCCAAGTTAACCATTGAGTCATACACTGCAACGTCGCCGTGTGGGTGATATTTTCCGAGCACATCTCCGACTACCGCAGCACTTTTTCGAGATTTTGCAGACGCAGTCAATCCCATCTCATGCATAGCGTACAAAATACGTCGGTGCACCGGCTTCAATCCGTCACGTACATCAGGAAGTGCACGCTCGGTAATCACACTCATCGCGTAGTCGATGTATGATGTTTTCATTTCATCAACAACGTTCACTGATACCACGTTGATGTGTGGCTTGATTGGTTCTGTTTGTTCAGTTGTATTTTTCTTTGCAGGCATATTTTTATTTCTTTAAATTAGCTATTCCAGTACTGACCGAATCAACCACATCACCGACACTTGCAGAAAGAGCTGAGAATGGTGTTTTGAAATCTGGATAATTTACCACCTTTCGAGAGAATCCGAATGAAATCATAATCCATACTATCAACATCACCACACCGAAACCAATGGCTATATTTCGAGCGATTGCTCGTTTTTTTTCGTATGTTTGATTTTTGAGATGGTTTAAAAAAATCATACTATTTATATATTACTCACTAATAACAATCACCGCACCCTGTCGTTCGAGTACATCTTTGCGCTTCAAGGTTAGTTTATCAACTTTTTCAGCTTTTTCTTGCCCTGTTTCTTTTAGGAAATTTGTTAGTGCGTCTTTTTCTTGATCGTTCCCATAATCCATTGGAATAGCAATACGTGACTCAAGTGCTACAGAAATTTTTGCAGCATCCTTGAAACCAATAATATCTTTGCCTCCAATTGGAACAAAAAGAAGATCTGGACTATTTAATAGTTCTGTTGCTTCACTTGAAAGCTTGGTTGCAGTAAGCGCTCCCAAGAAAACGATTCGAATACCGTCGAGCTCAAAAGTATACATCGTATTGAAATGTGTCTTCCCGTCTAATATCGCTGGCATACTAACCCCTTCAAATAGGAGACCTTTGACCTCATATGAACCTGGTCCGTCGATAATAAATGGTTCTTTTTCGCCATAAAAAAATGATTCTCCTCCGTTGAAATCTTTTGTGTGTGTACTTGAAAGGACAATATCTGCCCCAAATTTAGAGATTGCAAATTTCGAATCTTTTGCTGGTGGATTGAGCACAATAGTCAAATCACCTTGTGTTATTTTGAAACATTGTTTGCCGAGATATGAAATTACCATAGCTTCATTATATCATAATTTGAGCAATACCAATATTGACCCGTATCAAAATGTTGGGATAAATATGCATAAAAAAAATGGCCCTAAGGACCATTTATCGAGATGATTTTTTTAATTAATAGAAACAAGACAAAATCTATGTTTGTAAAAATCTTTGGCAATATTTCCGTTTTCGAAAAAAAAGTCCATTTCAGCACCACTATATTGAATAGCATTGCTCTCATAACCGAAATAAGGAGATGTAAACTGAACATCATACAGTCGAACCGATGCCCAAAAATACAAACTATATTTAACCTCTTCTTTAAGTTTGGTTACAAACATATCTATACAAGGCTTCATTTCAGTTCCTTTTTGATACAAAGGGGCGTGAATCAAAAATTGACCCAAAAATTGATTGACTGCGCTGTCTCCATAAGACATAAGAAATCGATAATATCGCTCTAGTGCCTCGGACAGTTCTGGTTTCTCATAATCAACAAGAAATCTAATGTTGCCTAATACTTTATCCAAAGTCATGTCGGGAAGATCTTTTAATTTCATAGTAATACTATTTAGTTTATCCAAAAACACTATACAACAAAAACAGAATAAAAGCAATACATTCTGTTGCCTTTTTCTGTGGACATGCTATAGTAGTCCCATTACAAGGTCACCGGTGTCATAACCCTCATTTCCCCTTTCTGATTCATAACAAATGAGAAGTCATCGGAACCGCTTTGGCGGTATTTTTTATTTCCTGATAAGGAAATAAAAAAAGACAAAAAATTTTTATAATATGAAAACATACGTAGACAAAATTACAGATAAGCCAGTCATCGAATCTATCATCGAAGGATCAGTGCTTTCTATCAAGAAAGCCAATGTCTTCATCGATTTGGGAACATTTGGTACTGGTATCATCTATGGAAAAGAATTCCAAAATGCTCGCGACATTATCAAAAAGATAAATGTTGGAGATTCAATCAAAGCAAAAGTTGTTGATATTGAAAACGAAGATGGATACATCGAACTTTCTCTCAAAGAAGCAAAACAAGCATTGATCTGGAGTGAAGCAGAAAAGATGATCAAAACAAAAACACCGATTGAAGTAACTATCAAAGAAGCAAACAAGGGTGGATTGATCATTGACTGGCAAGGAATCTCAGGTTTCCTCCCAGCATCACAATTGAAACCAGAACACTACCCTCGTGTTGAAGATTCAGACAAAGATAAAATCTTGAAAGAATTGAAGAAAATCGTTGGTAAGAAAATCAATGTTATTATCATCTCTGCGCTTTCAAAAGAAGGTAAATTGATCTTCTCAGAAAAAGACGGAAACAGTGAAGAACGTCAAGAAATTGTTGGAAAATACACCATTGGTGACGAAGTAAACTGTGAAGTTGCAGGATTGGTAGACTTCGGTGTCTTCTTGAAAATCGAAGAAGGACTTGAAGGATTGGTACACATTTCTGAAATTGATTGGGGTCTAGTAGACGATACACGATCACGATTCAAACTCGGTGACAAAGTGAAAGCAAAAATCATCGAAATCAAAGATGGAAAAATCTCTCTTTCAATCAAAGCACTTAAGGAAAATCCATGGAATGCATTCGACGGTAAATTGAAAAAAGGTGATGCTATCGAAGGAGTTGTAATCAAATACAACAAACACGGAGCACTTGTTTCAATCGCTGAAGGTGTAGCAGGACTCGTTCACAACTCTTCATACGGAGGAGAAGACAAACTAAGAACTGCACTTTCTCTTGGAAAGACATACAAATTCACTGTTACTCTTTTTGAACCAAAAGAACAAAAGATGACATTGGTACCAGCTGAACAAGCATAAAGAAAAATAAAAAAATGACGACATTAAGTCGTCATTTTTTGTGTTTATAATATTAAATAAAAAAAACGCACCATTACTTGATGCGTTTTTAAGAATACAAAACTATTTACTTTCTATCAGTTTAATTTCTTGTTCCAAACTTTCTTTAAGAACATCTAAGTCCTCATAAAAATCTTTCTCACTAAAACTGTTATAGGCACTTATATATTGCCTCCCCCCAAAACTCATTGCTGGTTTACCTTGTTTAAAATTATCACCAACAGAACGAACTGAATCTGGATTATCATAATTACTTACACCAAGAAATCTAAAACCACCTGTTCCACTTATCTCCCATACATACAACTTATGATTCTGACAGATGAACTTATGATCAGTGATATATTCTTCGTTTTTATTCTCCGGTTTATGCCCGATTACATTTGTAAGTTTTTCTATGTTTTCATACATCACCATTCCTCCAGAGGTATTATTGGATTTATAATAAAAATTATCAGCAGAATCTACTTCCCAATGACTTTTCGGTGCAGTTTTACCGACTTCTCCCAGATTGTGCTCTTTTACTTTTGCAATAAGCACGTTCGACAAACTATCAAGTTGGTGGACTTTCTCTTTTAAAGAATCAACTTGTTCGTTTGTAATAGAAATATTGTGAGTAGAACAAACGAGTTTTTCTTTTTGCTGAGCTTCTGCTACTCCAAATGTGAGCAAAAACAGCGTACTAGCAAGCTTAAATTTTTTAAGTGACTTTCGAAAAAATTCCATTGACAGAAATTGGTCTTTCTCTGATTCTTGATTGTTTTCTGTTATTGTTTGATTAAAATTTTCCATACTGTTATAGAGTTAGATTAATTTGTTAAGAAATATCCCCATCAAGTATAAAATAAACAGACACTTTGTACAAACTTACAGGAATGATTGAAATCCCATAAAACTAATTGAACTTCCCCATTGTCTTTTCTTTCCCATTCACAATCAATGATTCAATCACCTTCCCAACAGTTGGAGCAATATCTTTTTTGATTTTCTCCATTTCATCTTTTGAAAAACTTCCCAGAACATCCGGTTTTCGCAAAATAGTATTTTCATCAAGTAGTGACACACCGATTCGTATTCGCAAAAAGGCTTTTGATTCGAGTACTCCAACAATCGATTTGATACCATTATGCCCCCCATCTCCTCTGTCATATGAAATCCGAATCGTACCGAGCGGTAAATCAATATCATCATGCACAACAACCAATGATTCAGCGGACAGTTGATGTTCTTTGATTAAAAAAGGAAGCACATCACCAGAATTATTCATAAACGTTGTCGGTTTGATAAACAATACATCGCTTCCACCCGATACATCATTTGCAAGAAAAGCTTTTGCGTATTTATTTTCTGTCCAATCATTACCTGCAAGCATATCAAAAATAATCCATGCAACATTGTGCCGAGTGTTTTTGTATTCGTCTCCAATGTTTCCGAGTCCCAATAAAAACAATCTAAAATTCATAAGTCCATTTTAACACAAACAGCACAGAAGAGATATTTGTGTCAATGTAGACTATTGTTGTACAATAGCGTCACATGGAACAAAACATTGAAAAAACAACAGAAACTGAGGTCGTTACCCAAAAAGAATCTTGGTTAGATATCCTCAAATTTGTTATTACAGTACTAGCAATTGTCATTCCTATTCGCGTTTTTGTTGCTCAACCTTTTCTCGTTGATGGACTTTCAATGCACCCAACACTTACCAATCATGACTATTTGATTGTCGATGAAATCTCCTACTATCTCGGACATATCAAACGTGGAGATGTCGTTGTCTTCCGGTATCCAGAAGACCCAACAAAACATTTCGTCAAACGTATGATCGGTCTTCCAGGAGAAACGATTACCATCCAAGCAGGTATTGTCACTATCAAGCAAGTCGACGGAACAGAACTAACACTAAACGAACCATATCTGACACACCATTCAACCGACAACGGAACATATACTGTACCAGCCGACAATTATTTTGTTCTTGGAGACAATCGAACAAATAGTGCCGATTCACGATACTGGGGATTTGTACCCAAAAAAGACCTAACCGGCAGAGCACTCATCAGATTGTACCCATTCAACAAAATCGGATTATTCCCTGGAGAAGAACGATACCAATAACCTACTAAAAATATTTTATGTCTGAAAAAAAACAAGAAAAGAAAATTGAAACAAAAGCTGTCAAAAAAGAATTGGCAAGCCCTCGTGGAATGCGCGATATCAGTGGTGACACCTATTATCAATTCCAAGGGTTTTTTGAAAAAGCTCAAGAAGTTGCCATGTATTATGGTTTCAAACCATACGAAACACCGATGCTTGAATTCGAAGAAGTATTCACCGGCACCATCGGCGAAGGAACTGATATTGTCGACAAAGAAATGTACACCCTTCGTACCAAAGGTGGCGACAAATTGGCACTTCGCCCAGAACACACCGCAAGTTTGATGCGTGCGTATATCGAGCACGGTATGCAATCAATGCCACAACCGCTCATGTGGTATCAATACGGCCCAACATTTCGTCACGACAATCCACAAAAAGGACGATATCGACAATTCTATCAATTCGATTTGGATGTACTTGGTAGTGAAAAAAGTATTGTTGATGCATTGGTCATCAAAACAGCTATCACCATCCTCGAAGAAGCAGGTGCAAAAAATCTGACTGTTGATATCAACTCAATCGGTGACAAAGATTGCCGAAATGCATATGTTCGTGAACTAACAAACTACTACAAAAAACACATCGACAAATTACCAGCTGTCGACAAAGAACGTTTGAAGACCAACCCACTTCGTATCCTTGACTCAAAAGAAGAAAAAACAAAAGAGATCAATGAAGACGCGCCAGCAGCGGTCGCTTCTCTCTGTCCTGCATGTAAGCGCCACTTCAAAGAAGTACTTGAATATCTTGAAAGCATGGAAGTAAATTACACCATCAACAAAAATCTTGTTCGCGGTCTTTCATATTACACACGTACAGTATTTGAAATTATTGAAGTCGGTGATGAAAATACTCCATCTATGGCAATTGCTGGTGGTGGACGTTACGACTATTTGGCCAAAAATCTTGGTGCCAAAAAAGATATTCCAGCAATGGGTATGGCGATCGGTGTTGATCGTATTGTTGAAGCACCATGGTATGCAAAACTTGCTCCACGTATCATGAAGAAACCTAAATTCTACTTCATTCAGCTTGGTTTCGAAGCAAAATTGAAATCATTGAATGTACTCGAAATTCTTCGCAAGGCACATATTCCAATCATGCAAGAATTATCAAAAGATAGTCTTGGTGCACAACTTGGTGTTGCAGAAAAAAGTGAAGTCCCTTACGCATTGATTCTTGGACAAAAAGAGGCACTTGAAGACGCGGTGATTGTTCGTGATATGACTACACGTTCACAAGAGACTATTAAAATCGCTAAGTTGGCTGAATATTTGAAGAAGTTAAAATAATAGTATTATTTGAGTATGAAAGAAATTGTACAAGAAGGAAATAGTGCGCTTCGAAAAAAGGCTGTTCCTATTCCTGTTCAAGATATTACGAGCAAAAAAGTACAAAAATTGATTGCAGAAATGAAAGAATCGCTCCACTCACAAGAAGATGGATTGGCTATTGCTGCGCCACAAATCGGCGAATCATATCGCATATTCGTTGTTGCAGGTTCCCTCTTCGCAACCAAGCGCAATCCAGAACCAGTTGATGAAGTGTATATCAATCCGGAAATCATCAAGACTTCTGCCAAAAAAGTTTGGCGTGATGGTGAAGGTTGTTTGTCTGTGCGTTGGCAATATGGCAAAGTAAAACGCTATACAAATGTCACCATCCGAGCTTTTGATGAAGAAGGCAATGAATTCACCGAAAGTGCTGGCGGACTTCGTGGACATATTTTCCAACATGAAATCGATCACCTTGATGGTATTTTGTTTATTGATAAGGCGGAAAATTTACGGTTTGAAAAACCAGACCTTCTGTAACTATTTTTACAAATGCACGGATATTTTTCTGGTGAAAATTCCTCTGCTCGACTACCCGTCTGCGCAAGGCATTTGTAAAAATAGTTACCTAAAAAATATGAATAAAAAAGACAAAAAAATAATATTCTTTGGTACTCCGAATGTAACAATACAAATTCTTGAAGATTTGAAAGCTTCAGGTTTTTTACCGATGACCATTGTCACTGGACCAGATGTACCGATCGGACGAAAACAAACCATCACTCCTCCGCCGACAAAAGTTTGGGCATTAGAAAATAATATTCCAGTATTACAACCAACAAACATTGATACTGCCTTCGTAGAGCAGATAAAAAATCTTGCACCTGATCTATCTATTGTTGTAGCCTATGGAAAAATTCTTCCGCAAACACTAATTGATATTCCAGCTTTTGGTACAATCAATATTCACTATTCTCTCCTTCCGAAATATCGCGGAGCAACTCCTGTCGAATCTGCTATTTTACATGGTGATACCGAAACTGGAGTTTGTATTCAAAAGATGGTCTATGAACTAGATGCCGGAGATATTATTGCCGAAGAAAAAGTTGCGATTGATCCAAATGAAAAAACTCACGAATTACGCGCGAGACTAAATATTGTTGCAGGAGAAATGCTGACAAAAATCTTGCCTGATATATTTGAAAATAAGATTACTCCAATCCCTCAACAAGGTGATATTTCTAAATGTGGAAAGATTAAAAAAGAAGACGGATTGATTACAGAAGAAGAATTAAAGAATGCCGAAACAGACACAAATACAGCGCGAAATTTGTGGAACAAATTTCGCGCCTACACCCCCTGGCCTTCCCTCTTTTTCTTTGCCCGTCGTGATAGCGATTTAGGGTCTTCATTAATTCGAATCAAAATCACTGACGCAATTTTTGAAAACAATCAATTCATCATCAAAAAAGTTATTCCTGAAGGTAAAAAAGAAATGGACTACAAAAACTTCCTCGAAAATTTCGAATAAAAAACCCGATTAGTATATAGTCGGGTTAAATAATTAATGGTATCGTTATACACAATCTTAAGAAAAAACTTTTTCTTTCAAGAGGTTAATTTTTCTTTTTTCCTTTCTTGAAAGCTCTATATTTTTCTGCTTAGCAATATATAGTAATGCATCTTTACCCAGATTCTTTTTCAATCCCTGTTTGAGCATATCTCGAGTTGCCTGAATTAATCGCAAATCTTGCATCGCGGAAAATTCACGGAAAGCCCTAAAATAATAGCTTCCCACCTGAGCCGGAGGATAATACACACTATCGGTGTATTTATAGTCAAACATATGAAAATTAAAAGAATATCCTTCTGGGGCTGATTCTATATAAACACAGCTGCAAGTATTATTTGGACTTCTGTAAAATTGTTCAATAACAGTATCTGCATCTATCTGTGTTCTGAATGATAAGTTAGGGTTATACATCAATCTCCATACTGTAAAAGCTGGTAATAACGTTTTACTTTTTTCCCAAAGACTGTCTGTAATAGACCACCAAGTGGTATCAGGACCATCTTTAGGTTGAGCCAACAAAATTTCTTCAGCAATTCCTTGAGGAATACAACTTGATTTTGCCAGTCGTTTTTCCCAAAATAATTTTCTATTTTGCTTAGAGCAGTGAATAATCACCGCTTTAAACATAGGATCTGTAATGTCCCTTTGAAGTAAAAGTTTGTACCCAAGTTCATGATAATTACTTAAACAAACTTGCCACAAATCCTCATTGGTTGCATTTTTTTCTAGAAAATCTTGCATGTAAGAGAGGTCTGCTTTAACTGCAATCAAACCCACAACATCTTTTGATATTTTGAAAACATCAATAACGTTATGGTTTTGAGCGGGATATTTCACTGCCACGTTCAATAAAAATACCCTGAAGGATTCTTTATCTTTTAAATATAATTTTTGGATATTTAAAACCACATCAGTTCTGTAGGCAGGAAAACTGTCTATCAGAAATTGAAACGAAGGTGTCCACTGATCTGCATCAATGTAATACCCCTCACTTTGAGCATCAATCAATTTATTGAGCAAAAGAAAGGCGTCGGCACGTTGTTCAGGATACTTGGCCATAGCGATCACATCGCTAATAGTATAAGTACGAACAGTATTTTTAGTAATATCCACAGAAGGCGGACATACATTAATTTGAGCTAAGACGCCGGTGTTATTACCAACGAATACAAACATAAGGATGGCGACAACGCCGTAACGGAGTAGAGATAAATGTTTCATCTTTTTATATATTGTTTTTTAAATTATAGGTCTGTTGCAACAACCAAAAAAAATCAGTTGCTTTAATAGACCTATAATTTATAACGACACCATTATCAAAGAACTTATTGCATTAACATTGTAACATATCATATACTACTATGTCAAGTATTTAATAACAAAATAATCCTTATTTTACAAGGTTTTTTAAAAGAATTTAATAAAAAACCTCAAATACAAGGCGTCGAGGAAGAAAAATGTGAGACGTAGATATTACTACGTTGAATGTTTTTCTGAGGATGACAACAAAGTAGTTGAGGAATTTTTACTAAATTCTTAGAAAAGTTCTGCGGTGGAGAGGTGTCATTCCGTATTTCTTAATTGCTTCATAATGAGCCTTTGTTCCATATCCAACATGCTTTTCAAATCCATATTCAGGATATTTCGTCGCCATTTTTCGCATATATCCGTCGCGAGTGACTTTTGCCACAATTGAAGCCATGGCAATCACTGATTCTTTTTCATCACCCTTAATGATTGTTTTTTGATGGGCATATTCTTTTGGTGCTTTGAGTCCACCATCCAAAAGAATATGAGGCTCTAGCTGGCAGGATCTAGGCACGAGCTTTTTAAGCGACATGTTCAATGCTTTTTGAATGGACGGAACGATACCTATCTTATCAATCATTTGCGCAGATACAGAAGTAACTACAAAATCACACTTCCCCTCTTTTTGCCATTGCCTGATTTGCACAAACCATTCATTTCGCTTTTTCTCAGTCAGTTTTTTCGAATCCTTGCTATTGTGCAGATTTTTCTTCTTTGCTAATTTTTCATCCAAAAATACAAAAGCACAGACGGTCACTGGACCAGCAACCGGCCCCCTTCCTACTTCATCAATTCCGATAACCATATTCATATCTGTATCATAACAAAAAAACAGCCTAGTCGGCTGTTTGTGATAACAATTTTGGTAAAAGATTTTTCCAGTCTTTTGAGATGTCAGTGATGACACTTTCATCGATAACAGTATTATCTGTTGGATTCTTATTCAAAAGATATAAATAAGAAATAGCACCACCCATCAAACCAAGCACCTCAAGTCTATCATCAACAAAATGAGTAATTCCTCTACTTTGAGCAATTTCAACTTTTTGAAATCGTTCATTGCAGAAAATAACATTCTCTTGTGGAACACCTGTTCTTTGAAAAAATCTATTTTCTTTCAACCATTGAATTGTTTTTCCTTCTCCTTCTGGTGTTTTAACACGAGAAATGAGATGGATGTTTTCTTGAAATGGTGATAGTGGACTTGCCCATAATTCATGAATTGAACCGATAGCACCTGGCACTTCTGGTGTATCCTGATAGTTTTCAGAATCTTGCCATAAGGTGCGCATTGCTTCAGTTCTACATCTATCTATTATGACTCCTACAATATCGAGGCCGAGTATTAATTGCATAAGCGTGTGTATATATTCCGTCAACACTATAAATCATTCAATATCTTTTGTCAAAAAACTCTACTGACTGCTATAATAAGACAATTATGAATCAAAAGTTCGTCCATCTGCATGTTCACTCTCACTACTCCCTCCTTGATGGTCTTTCAAAGATTCAAGGACTCGTCAAAACAGCAAAAGCTGACGGAATGACAGCACTTGCATTGACTGATCACGGTGCAATGTATGGCGCGATTGAGTTTTTTCAAGAATGTAAAAAATATGACATCAAACCAATTGTCGGTGTTGAAGCATATGTTGCCATTCGTACTCGTCACGACAAAGAACCAGGTACTGACAACAAACGATACCATCTCACACTGCTCGCCAAAAACCAAACTGGCTACAAAAATTTGATGAAGCTCGTTTCTTTGGCATACACCGAAGGATATTATTACAAACCACGCATGGACCGAGAAATCCTCGAAAAATATCACGAAGGTATTATTTGTCTTTCTGGTTGTCCTGGGGGTGAATTGGCCAATGCATTATTTGCCGGCAATATGGAACGTGCACGCGAAATTATCACTGCATATATCAACATCTTTGGTAAAGAAAATTATTTTCTTGAAGTAATGAAGCACGACGAAATCGAAGGATACGACAAAGTCATCGAAGGAATTAAACAACTATCCAAAGAATTTGATCTACCGATTGTTGGTACCTGGGATTCACACTATCTCCATCGCGAAGATTGGGAAGCGCAAGAAACATTGATTGCAATCAATACAGGGTCTGATTTGGATAATAATAAACTTTCAATGAAATCTGGTAACTATTCTTTCATCGATTCTGAAACTGCGTACAAAACATTTGAAAGTATTCCTGGCGCCTATGAAAATACACAAAAAGTTGCCGACATGATCGATATGGAAATCGAACTTGGTAATTTGTATTTCCCCTACTATCCAATCCCAGAAGGAACAACTGCTGATAGTGAGCTTCGAAAAATGACGTACGAAGGATTTGAAAAAATCGGCGTAGCAAAAACAGAAGAAGCAATCAAGCGTGTTGAGTACGAACTTGATATTATTAAACTCAAAGGATATCCATCATACTTTTTGGTTGTGGGAGACCTGATGCAATTTGCTCGAGATAATCACATCTTCACCAATACTCGAGGATCTGCAGCGGGTTCATTCGTGTCATATCTGTGTGGAATTACTACGGTAAATCCTCTGGAGTACAACCTACCGTTTGAACGTTTCTTGAACCCTGACCGCCCATCTGCGCCCGATATTGATATGGACATTGCCGACAACCGACGAGATGAATTGATTGAATATGCTCGCGTCAAATACGGTAATGAAAATGTTGCACAGATTGGAACATTTGGAACAATGGCTGCTCGTGGAGCGGTGCGTGATGTAGCGCGTGCAATGGGCTACCCATACAGTGTTGGCGACAAAATTTCAAAACTAATTCCAATGGGCTCACAAGGTTTTCCAATGACAATCGATCACGCGCTCGAAATCACTCCGGAACTCAAAGAAATGTATGACAATGAACGTGATACAAAAACGGTTATCGATATGGCAAAAAAGATTGAAGGTAACGTCAGACACATCTCGGTGCATGCCGCCGGTGTAGTTATCTCCCCTCGCCCACTTGTCGAGTTTACTCCCGTACAATTCGACCCGAAAGGAGGTAAATTGATCACTCAATACGATATGTATTGTATTGAAGATGCAGGTTTACCAAAATTCGACTTCTTGGGAATTCGCAACCTTTCATTCTTGGCAGAATCTGTTTCGCTCGTAAAACAAGTGTACGGCATTGATGTTGATATCCAACGTATTCCAATGGATGACCCTAAAACATTCGGTATGCTTGCCCGAGGAGAAACTGAGGGAGTCTTTCAATTAAACGGTGGTGGAATGACACAAAAACTCATCAAACTAAAACCGACAACGATTCACGATATTAACTTGATGGTGGCACTCTATCGTCCAGGACCGATGCAAACGATTGAAGAATACATCGACCGTAAACAAGGGCGTAAGCCAATCACTTTTTATCATCCAAAAATGGAATCATATTTGAAAACATCACTTGGACTCTTGGTATATCAAGACGACTTGTTGTTCACCGCGATTACACTTGCCGGATATGATTGGGGTGAAGTTGATAAATTCCGTAAAGCTGTCGGTAAAAAAATCCCCGAAGAAATGGCGAAGCAACACATCAAGTTCGTTGAGGGTTGTCAAAAATATTCTGCAATGACAGAAGCTGAGGCTGAGTTTATTTGGACACTCTTTGAACCATTCCAAGGGTACGGATTCAACAAGGCCCACGCGGCCTCATATGGACGTGTGTCATATCAAACAGCCTATATGAAGGCAAACTATACGGTGGCCTATATGACTGCGATGTTATCGGCCGAATCTGGCGATGTAGATACTATTGGTATTTATGTTAACGAATGTAAACGAATGAATATCAACGTGCTTCCACCGCATGTTAACGAAAGCTTCGGAGGATTTACTATCGTCAAAGAAAAAGAAAAAACAATTGAAGAAAGTCGTATGATTCGCTTTGGCTTATATACCATCAAAAATCTTGGAACAGATATTTCTGACGCCATTGTTGCAGAACGTAAACGAGGCGGCGTCTTTACTTCGATCGGTGATTTCCTTGATCGTATTCATCATAAAAACTTAAATAAAAAATCACTCGAAGCATTGATTAAATCTGGCTCATTTGAAGGACTAGCATCACAAGGAACACTCATGGCAAATCTCGAAAAAATGCTCGAATATCAACGCGAACATTCAAAAAATGCAGGGTCACAAGACTCGCTCTTTGCTAGTGCCGGCATCGAACTACCTGCGCTTTCGCTCGCACCAGCACTGGAGATTGGAATGAAAGAACGACTTGCATGGGAGAAAGAATTATTGGGATTGTATATTTCAGGACATCCACTACAGATGCATCGCGATAAACTGGCAAAATGTACCAGTATCCGCGAAGTACTTCAAACTGGCAGGAAAGACAGTATCGTCAAAGTATGTGGAGCTATCGAAGGACTACGAAAAGTAATGACCAAAAAGGGCGAACAAATGGCCTTTGCCAAACTGACCGATATGTCTGGAACCATTGAAGTGGTTCTCTTCCCCAAGAAATGGAACGATTGCAACAAGTTCTTCACCGATGACAACCTGGTGGTTATTGCTGGGCGTATTAGTCTTCGAGAAAACGAAAAAAGTGTGATGGTTGAAGCAATTAAACCGCTCGAAAATGAATAAGTGGATAACTATTGACACCTTTGAAGAATAGGAGTACTCTAAAAGAGGTATAAATGTTCTAAAACAAATGGAAGACACCGAAGCAGAAAAACATGCTCTCTTGGTTCTCGAAAGGTATAATGAACAAAAAGAGCTGCAAAAAAACAATCGATTAACAGGAAAAGAGAATATCTTTACAGCGGTTATGCATCAGGTATACACCGAACTTAAAGAGAATTCTTCTTTTGTTATTGATGAAACAACTTTTTTTAGAGAAGTAGGAAAAGAATGTAACAGGATTCAGCCCAAAAAAACAAAAGAGCCATCTTTTGAAAAAGCAAAAAATGAAACTAATCTAACTAAATCAAGGACAACAACAACCCAAGTCCACTTATTAGACTTAGAACCATTATCACAAGAAGACAAGCGGAAAAAACTACATGAGGAGGACATGGACGAGTATCTTGAATGGCCTATGGTACTTGTTCCTACAGGAAAAACACCTGACACTAAAAAACCGTTTTAAATAACGGTTTTTATTTCCCCTAATTTAGAACACAACAAACAAAAAAACACCTCACTTTCGTGAGGTGTTTTTTTTGTCATGTAATTAAGCTTCACCAATGTCATTCATAATCTTCATAACTTCCTTTGCATATGTCGGAACGACAGATGGTGGGTTATATGATTGAAGAATTCCTTTAGTGTCCTTATTCGCATAATGTTGAGCAGTAACAGGATTGTTACCCCCTAGGTTGCGACCGACGATTTCAATTGCACTGTCAGCTGATTTAAAGTTAATTTTACATGATCCAAACCCTAGGAAACTATTTTTCACACTTTTACATGCGTTTTTTCCTCCGGTTGATTCACGTACCGCAATTGCGGGAATCAGTCTCCAGTCAATATCATTGTCATATGCTACTTGGGCCATCTTCTCTCCAAAGCCTTCAAGTGGCATATTTCGGTCATGGAAGTATGCGTCGATCTGTGATCCGCGTTCTTTGATAAGGTTAGTAGTATCAAATAATGCCGCATTTTCCGTTGTATTTGATTGTAATGAAGTAAGAAACGAGGTATTGGTTGCACTATCGATCGTTCCGAAAGAAAGCGCCGTTGTGAGAAGTGGGACAACAACCAAACCGTGTAATGTTTCTTTTTTGAAAAATCTATGCATAAGCGATGGTTTTGCCCCATCAAACTCGTGTCGGTGAATTTCTTCTTTTTTGGAAGTTGCCTCCCTAGAAAGAAAAAACATCCTGTATAAATACCTCGGGATGTATCCCTATTGTAGCACAGAAGCATATAAAAAGTCAACCCTTTTGAGTTGACTTTTTATTGAAATAGTGTCTAATATCCTTATATTATAAGGGTTTTTTGAGAAATCCCCACTTTATTTGACCAAATCTATTGTCTTGATTAGAGCGTATGTTTCCTCTTTCAGACGCAGTTCGAGCTCCTTATACAGCCGGAGGGCTTCCTTCTTGTATTCAATCAATGGTTCTCTTTGGCCGTAGGCTCGGAGATTGACCGAGGAACGTGTATGATCCATGGTTTCAAGATGATCCACCCACACCATATCATTTACATACAAGATAATCCGACGAACAGTGTCCCAAAATTGCTGTTCCCCGACCTTAGAAATCTTTTCTTCAATAATACTAGGTAAATCATCGAAGAATGGTTCCATGTCTTTGGTGAACTCTTTGATAACTTCAATATTATCTTCGAGCATCGCTCGACGTCTTCCATACACTGCATTTCTTTGAGTAGACAAGACGTTGTCATATTCAAGGGTGTGTTTACGGGCATCAAAGTGAAATCCTTCAATTTTTGTCTGAGCAGTCTCAAGTGCACGAGAGATCATTTTGTGTTGAATTGCTTCATCTTCTCCAATTCCCAATGTTTTCATCATATTACCAACTCTCTCTGAGCCGAAAATACGCATCACGTCATCTTCGAGAGAAACGAAGAATTGTGTTTCGCCTTTGTCCCCCTGACGTCCAGATCGCCCGCGGAGCTGATTGTCGATACGACGAGCTTCATGACGCTCTGTTCCTAAAACATACAAACCGCCGAGATTTCGAATCTCTTCTGCTTCTTCAGCTGTTGCGTGAGTTCCACCGAGCTTGATATCAACTCCACGTCCTGCCATGTTTGTCGCAACGATTACACTTCCCTTTTTACCTGCATCCGCAACAATCTCTCCTTCTCGCTCGTGATTCTTGGCATTCAAAATAGTATGCTTCACCCCTTCACTGTTCAAATACGCAGAGAGTAATTCGTTTTTTTCAATAGATACCGTACCGATTAGTACTGGCTGTCCTTTTTCTTGCAACTCTTTGACTTTCTTGGCAATTGCCTTGAACTTTGCTTTCTCTGTTTGAAAAATCAAATCTGGATTATCAATACGTTGTACTGGTTTATGCGTTGGAATACTTTGCACATCAAGTCCGTATACCTTATAAAACTCTTCTTTACTTGTTTCAGCTGTTCCGGTCATACCAGAAAGTTTTGTATAAAAACGGAAGAAATTTTGATAGGTAATAGACGCCACTGTTCGAGACTCTTTTTCAATCTTTACACCTTCTTTGGCTTCAATAGCTTGATGTAATCCCTCACTCCAACGACGCCCTGGTTGCATACGACCAGTAAAACTATCAACAATGATGATTTCATTGTCTTTGACAACATAATCCTTGTCTTTATGAAAGAGCGCTTGTGCACGAACGGCATTCTCTAGGTGGTGTACATACTTAATTCCCTTTTCTGTATAAATATTAGTCACATTCAATGACTTTTCTGTTTTTGTAATACCAATATCAGTCAAAGAAATTGCTTTCATTTTTTCATCTACCGTATAATCTTCTTCTTTGATCAGTGTCTTTGCGATACGTGCAAATGTTTTGTAGAGTTCACCTGATTCTTCGTCTGGTTGAGAAATAATCAGCGGAGTACGAGCCTCGTCAATCAAAATAGAATCTATTTCATCAACAACAGCAAAATGATATCCGCGACTTGCCACTACTTGCTCAAGTGAACCAGCCAAGTTATCGCGCAAATAATCAAAACCAAATTCACTATTGGTTCCATATGTAATATCAGCATCATACGCTTCTTTTCTTGATGATGAGCGCAAGAAATCATACTCTACTTTGTATGAACCTTCTTCATCACGTTCTGCATCATTCCCTTGTGCATTCTTATCATAGAGATATGATTTGTTTTGACCAACAATCACACCAACAGAAAGTCCTAAAAATGAATAGACCTGCCCCATCCACGCAGCATCACGAAGCGCCAAATAATCATTCACCGTAACAACGTGCACTCCTTTTCCATCAAGTGCATTCATATACACTGGAAGCGTTGCAACCAATGTCTTTCCTTCACCAGTACGCATCTCTGCGATATTTCCACTATCAATCACCGCACCACCAATAAGCTGCACATCATATGGGCGTTGATTTAGTGTTCTCACCACCGCTTCACGAACAAGTGCAAATGCATACGCTTTGATTTTTGACCGGTCTTCACCTTTTTGGAGTTTTTCCATTAATTCTTTTGTTTTGCCAGGAAACAGTGCGTCAGAAAAAGCGGCAATTTCTTGCTCGTACGAGTTCACTTCGGTTACAAAAGAGGCATATTTACCAAAAGGATTTTTGGGCTTGAATAACTTAGAAAATATTGTCATTTTTATATTTTACCACAAATTAGGATTTAAAAAAAATGGCGCACTTCTGCGTTGGAACACCTGAAATATTCGTCAATGTACTTATTATACATTTCCTCGTATTTCATATATTCCGCCTTGAATTGCATCCATTTTTTAAATCCTAAAAAAAGAAAAATCCCCGCTATCGAGGGGATTTTTCTTTGAAATAGATATTAAATCTTTTTCTTTTTTGCTGCTTTTTTAACAGTCTTTTTTGCTGCCTTTTTTACTGTCTTTTTCTTAGCTGCTTTCTTTTTTGCTGCCATATAATTTGAAAATAGTTAATGTATTAATTTATGATGCAACGACCTTAAATATATTTTTTAAAACTTAATAAATTAATTTAAAAAATTTATAAAAAATTATTTAAAATAATTTATCGCATCACTACATTACTATTATCACGCGAAAAAAATTTCATTGCAATATTTTTTTACAAAAAAATGTGGATAACTAATTTTATTTTTATAAAATTTTTTTAAAAATATTTTTTTATTTCTTATTGAAAAATATTTTATAAATTATTTTTTGTTATTAAAATAATTTTTGAAAATAAAAAATAAAAACCGCACAACAATGTGTACGGTTTTTATTTTCATATACTTGAAACAGCGGGAGCTAGCTCCACAAACATTTAGTGAGTGCTGCCGCTGATTCAAACATACGAAACGTTTGTATCAACGACTGCAGAGTAAGTATACAAGTATTTCCCAAAAACACAATACCCCGGCCGGAGCCGAGGTATTATGAAATGTTTGTGTACAAATAATTCTCATACTAAGAGCTATTCACTCACAATTATATCTTAGCAGTTTATATAGAAAAAGTCAAGTAATTCTTTTTCTGTTGTGGATAAGCCTACACAAAAAAGATTACTAGATTTGAATGAAGTTCGATGAAAAAACGAGCACTACAGTGAGTCGTATTTATTATACGATGAATAGGAGGCGGAGTTTTTGAAGAAGAAATTCGTCAAATGTAGTAATCTTTAAATAATAAACACCTTTCTTTGGAAAAGGTGTTTATTATTAGTTTGTACGTGTAAGCCGAATTCTGTTCTAACGATTATGTGTCTAGGTCTGGGATTACTCCCCGACTCAAGCGATTCAAGTGTATATAAATATACAAATACGATCTTGCACACACGTAAGTATTTTGCCGTTTCAGCCGGACTAAACCGGATCGTTTCTGTTCTCAACTCTATCCTTGCGGACGACGGGCATTACCCGCTACGCTTTCCAAAGATTGCTCTCTGGATGTGTGTTCGGACTTTCCTCATTTACCAGAAGGTAAACGCAATCGTTCAGTACAAACCGAATTAAATATACCATATAAAGATATAAATGACAATACATACAAGAAACGACCGTATGGTCGTTTCTTGTATGTTCATATTCGAAAGAGTTTGGAAAAAGTATCCAGATACAAGGCGTCGATGGCGGAAAAATACGAGATGTACAACTGGTACATTGAGTGTTTTTCCACCGAAGACAACGCAGTAGATGGATGCTTTTTACGAACTCTTACTAGCCTTCGCAATTGATGCAGGTTGTATCATCCCCTGCCGATATAATCTTCGGCTGATTCTTCGCTTCATTTTCAGCAAGTTTCTTTCTACCAAATTGTTGTGCTGCATTGAGACTGTGTTGATAGTACAATGTCTTTACTCCTTTTTCCCATGCATATAGATAGAGTGAATTTAATTCCTTCGCAGAGATAGTTGGATCAATCATAATATTGAGTGATTGCGCTTGATCAATATACTTCTGACGGTCTGCCGCTTGATCAATAATAATCTTTTGATCAATTTCACCAAATGTTTTGAATACATTTTTTTCATGCTCACTGAGGAAATCTAGATGTGCAACAGAACCATCGTTATCACGAATATTATTCCATACCTCTCCAGTATTTTTTCCTTTCTTTTCAAGCAGTGCCTCAAGCGTTGGATTCTTGATAGTCACCTTCATTTTATCCACATCTTTGACGAAACAGTTCGACATTGATGGTTCAATACTTTGAGATACTTGCCCCAAAATAAATGCAGATGAAGTTGTCGGCGCAACAGCGAGTAATGTTGTGTTACGACGTCCATACCCTTTCAAGACCTCAGGCTCACCGTATTCTTTTGCTAAATCTTCTGAAGCTTTGTATGCTTTTTCATTGATACATTTAAATATTTCTTCATTCAATTTCATTGCTTCAGCACTTTCAAAAGCGATATTGTTTTCTTGCAAGAACGTATGCCATCCAAGCACTCCAAGCCCAAGTGCGCGGTGTTCTTTTGCAAATTTGTGAGCACGTTGCATAAAGTAAAATGCTGTTTGTTTTTGAGAATCATCACTATCACGCAAACTTTCCAAACGCAAAACAAATTCTTCAATGACGGTATCCAAAAACATCGCTAGTGTTTCTACTGCATCGGTATCTTTCCATTCATTATAATGACGCAAATTGATTGAAGACAAACAACACACAAAAGAGATTTCATCATTGGTCGGCAAACATATTTCAGAACAAAGATTACTCCCATGAATTCTCATATTTTTGTCTTTGTATACATCAACAGTGTTTTTGTTTACTGTATCGCTAAACAAAATATATGGGTACCCGATTTCTGTTCGACGTTGGATTATTTTTGCCCAAATACTTCTTTTTTCTTGATCGCCATCAATCATTGCTTTCAACCACGCATCACCGACAGTAATCGCATAGGTTGATTCTTGAATTGGATGACCCTCTTTGCCGATATTCAAAAATTCTTCGATATCACCATGTTCGACAGGAAGATATGGCGCACAATGACCACGACGAACAGTACCTTGACTCACGATGTTGATCAGCTCATCAAAAAGCTCCATAAAATGAACAGCCCCCGAAGAATGCCCGTTGTCTTTAATAAGAGCACCACGAGACCGAAGATCACCAAAATATGCGGAAGTACCTCCACCATACTTAGTCATCATGCCAACCTCAGCATGAGTGTACAAAATACGACTCATATCATCAGCAACATAACTACCAAAACAGCTAATTGGCAACCCGCGAGTCCGTCCATAGTTTGCCCAAATCGGTGTCGCCAAAGAATAGTATCCTTTTGACATATAGTCATAAAACTTATCAGCAAAACCAGGTTTATTGAGATGTTTTTCTGCAATTGTTGCAATTTCTCTAATCCGATCTTCTGCACTTTCCCCATTCAAAAGATACCCTTTTGCCAAAAATTTTCTACTATTTTCGTTTAACCAATACATGATATGTTTATTGTTATGCCTGATAATTTAGCTCTAAAAAAGATCGTCGCTGGTAATACTCTTGTTTTTCTTGTTGTAGTTGATTGATTTTTTGTTGAAAAAATCTCCGTGTTTTGTTGCGATAACCTCATCATAAAACCATTCTGATTCTTTGAGGAGTCTGTCATCTGTTTCAAAGATTTTCTTGATACCGATACTCTGTAGTGAATTATTGAAACGTTGTTTGATGAATTCAATAACTACTGCTTTTGACATAAATTCAAGTTCCCCGCTTTCGAAAATCCATTCCACTACTTCTTTTTCTGATTCAAATGCTTCTTCACATAACTTGATAACCTCTTCTTCGAATTCCTCATCAAACCAATCTGGATGTTCTTCTTTGATGATATTAATCAACTCAATACCAAACAATCCGTGAATCTGCTCTTCTTTTGAGGTTGCCTCAACTGCATTCGAAATTCCTTTGAACAAATTCTTGTGTTTATTGAAAGACATTATCACCAAGAACTGTGAGAACAAAGAAACGTGTTCGATAAATAGAGAGAATAACAATATTGATTCTGTGTAATCTCTTTTATCATCACTTCGTGCATTGACGAGTGATTTTTCAAGATAATGCACACGTCGCATCAATGCAGGTATTTCACCGATTGTTTTGAATGATTCATTCAATCCCAATATTTCAAGCAAGTGCGCATACGCATCAGTATGACGAACTTCACTTTCAGCAAACGTTGCACCGACAGCTCCTACTTCAGGCTTTGGAATTTGTTTGTACACATCTCCCCAAAATGTTTTGACTGCAACTTCAATTTGAGCAATTGCAAGCATTGCGTTTTTGATGACGTTTCGTTCTGCTTCAGTAACATTCACTTTGAAATTTTGCACATCACCGACAAAGTTGAATTCAGTGTGAATCCAATATGAATGACGTATTGCACTTACGTATTCATATAATTCAGGATATTCATACGGCTTCAAGTAGACTCTTTTTTTGAAAATATCTCGTTTTCGTTCTTTGTTTCGTTCTTCTCGATACAAGATATATGCTTTTGCAACTTCAAAATCGCCTTTTAGAGCAATTTCTTTTTCTACAATATTTTGAATATCTTCAACTGCAGGAATTTGACCTTCTTTGTATGTGGTATCAATCGATACAATTACCAAATCCGTGAGTTTCAAAAGTTCAGCACCACTAATAGGTACACCGGTGGCTTCATAGGCACGAAGGATTGCTGATTCAATTCGAGAACGATCAAAGTCAACGACTGATCCACTTCTTTTTCTAACAAGAGAAATTGTCATAACTTTACATATAGGAATTACTTGATAAAGTGTCGCTCTGGTGTGCAAGAATTTCTACAAAGACGAGGAGATCTTCTTGGATATTAATTATAAAAGAAAAAAGGTTTTCCACAGCTATAAAACATACCTGATTAGACTACTTCGGAACAAGCATCACGATGTGTAAAGGTGGCTACTCAAAATGCTTTCAAAAATAAAAGCTATTCACCGTATCTTTACCGTTTCTCCAACTTGAAGGAAAAATCGTTTTACACTACCAGCAGGAACTTCTAATACATACAAAAGAGCTGTATTTGGATAGAAAACAGCCGGATAACTTTCTGGGTATACATTTTCACT
>JBAXSP010000003.1:0-133842 GCA_037130655.1 bacterium
GACCAATGACCAATGACCAATGACCAATGACCAATGACCAATGACCAATGACCAAAAAATTATTAGCTTGTAAAACAGATAGTCAAGTTTTAATAAAATATAAAAGTGGATTTTGCGAAGCAAAATCCACTTTTATTAGTCACTAGTCATTAGTAATTAGTCATTATGATGTTATAATTTCTTTATATGTCATTTCTTGGTTCGTTATTTGGTAGTAATCAAAAGAAAACCGTCTCAACGGAGATTTTGCCAATGCTTCCAACAAATATTTATGAAGAAGCAACGCTTGAATTGCAAGATATTATCGCTCCTTCAGCTTTGGAAATCGGACCGAAATCATTGCACTTGGGTGATAAAATCGCGCGAACGTATTTTGTCATGTCATACCCGCGCTTCCTTTCAGACAACTGGTTTTCACCGATCATCAATCTCGATAAAATTTTTGATGTTGCTATTTATATTCACCCAATCGACACGGCTACACTTTTGAAAAAATTCCAAACAAAGGTTGCTGAAGTGCAAAGTCAGATCAGTGAACGAGAAAGTAAAGGGGTAGTACGTGATCCAATGCTCGATACGGCATATCGCGACCTTGAAGAACTTCGAGACAACTTGATGCAGGCGCAAGAAAAGATGTTTGAAGTTGGTATTTATATCACACTGTATGCAGACAACGACACAGAGTTGTTCAAGGTGGAAAATGAAATCAAGTCGATTCTTGAATCGAAAATGATTTATATCAAACCAGCACTGTTTCAACAAATTGAAGCATTCAAAAGTGTTATTCCAACCAACGATGATATTTTGGGAATTCACCAGAAACTCAATTCAGAACCGCTTTCAAGTATTTTCCCATTCGTTTCTTTTGACCTTTCAAGTGAAAAGGGAATTATGTATGGTATCAATCGTCACAATTCAGGACTCGTGATTTTTGACCGATTTTCTTTGGAAAATTACAACTCTGTTACTATCGCTACGTCTGGTTCTGGAAAATCATTTTGTACTAAGTTGGAAATTCTCCGAACATTGATGTTTGATACTGAAGTTATTGTTATTGATCCTGAGCGAGAATATGAATATTTGGCAGAAGCTGTCGGTGGACGATATTTCAATATCTCACTTTCATCAGATAATCACATCAATCCGTTTGATTTGCCGATTCCTCGTGATGACGAAACAGCCGCAGATCTGATACGCTCTCAGGTGATTTCACTTGTGGGACTCTTCCGTTTGATGCTCGGTGGACTTACCCCAGAAGAAGATTCAATCATGGATCGTGCGATTACTGAAGCGTATGCGCTTAAGGATATTACCCCAGAATCTGATTTGACCAACGCAGAACCACCGCTCCTTTCTGATTTGGAAATGGTGCTTGCTGGTATGGAGGGAGCAAACTCGGTATTGCAACGACTCCGCAAATATACTCGTGGAGCATGGTCAACCTTCATCAATCAGCCATCAAACGTTGATATGAATAAAAAATTGGTCGTCTTCTCGATTCGTGATATGGAAGAAGAACTGAAACCAATTGCGATGTATTTGGTGATGCAATATATCTGGAACACGGTACGTCGAACTCGCAAAAAGCGCTTGCTCGTTGTCGATGAGGCGTGGATTATGATGAAATCAGAAGACACTGCATCATTCCTCTATGGTATTGCAAAGCGTTGTCGTAAATATTATTTGGGACTTGCGACGATTACGCAAAACGTTGATGATTTCATGAAGACACCGTACGGTATTGCAATTGTTACCAACGCCTCGATGCAACTGCTTCTCAAGCAATCTCCAAGTTCTATTGAAAAAGTACAAGAAGTATTTCACCTCACAGATGAAGAGAAATATCTGCTACTTGAATCAGGTGTCGGAGAGGGGATTTTCTTTGCAGGGCTCAAACATGTGGCAATTAAAATCCAGGCTTCATATACAGAAGAACAAATTATCACTTCTGATCCAGCACAACTTTTGGCAATCGACCGAGCAAAAAGCGAACTGCATGCAAATGAGACTATAGAAAAAGCTCAAAAAGATGCAGAAATCAGTAAAGCAGAAGAAAAAATAATGGCTGATAAGTTAAGTGAGATCAAAAAAGAAGCCGAGTCGTTCAGGGCTGAGAAAGCAGAACAAGAACAAGCTTCTTCCGAAGAGGAAATGGTTTCTGGTCTTGATCAGGTAACGGCCTCAAATAAGAGTATTGAAGATTTAGAAAAAGAGTTTCAAAGTCTTGTTAACTAACAAACATAAAAATGACGAAAACCAGGTTTTCGTCATTTTTATGTTTCTGTAAAAAACGATTATGATATACTGTTTGTATGAATGACCAACACACAGAAACAGATGTTTTAGCTGAGGCAACAAAGGCGCTTGAAGATGCTTTTGTTGCACAAACAGGCTCATTACCTCAAACCAGTACTACAAACACCACCGGTTCAAACCTCCAAGACAAAATAAAGGCATTGCAGGCGATGGAAGAAAAAATTCGTGGCAAAGCAGTTTCTTTGCAGGCTGATGTACGCGCAAAATTAGAATCACTAAAATCGCTCAAAGGTGCAATCGAACAAATGCTTACCACCATCAAATCACTTGAAGCAAGTGAACAAGCCATCACTGCTGAAATTGCAAAAATAAAAGAACTTGAAACAAAACAAGCATCTCTTGAAGGTGAAATCAAAGAACTTGAACAGAATGCACAAAAAAATCTAGGATAGGGACAAGGGAATGATATACTAGGTATATTATGAAGCGCTTCTTTTTTGTTATTCTTTTGCTGACAATTGTCATACCTTTTTCTTTGTTTGCGCAAGAACAAGATTTTGGTATTACACTTTCGTCTACTCCTGAGCAATCTTTGCCGTATCTACCAGTGACCGTTACTGTCGAGAGTTTTTCGTCTGATTTAGATCGTGCCACCATACAATGGTCTATCAATGGAAAAATTGTAAAAACTGGTATGGGTATCAAAACCATCTCTTTTCGAGCTGGGGCACTTGGTTCGTCAACAACAATTGTCGCAACTGTTGCCACCATAGATGGCGGGCAATTTTCTGCAGGCAAGACTATCTATACAACCGACACTGATATTATTTGGGAAGCCGTGGATTCGTATGTACCGCCCTTTTATAAAGGTAAAGCTTTGCCGTCAGATGAAGCTCGGGTAAAAGTTGTAGCAATACCGGCAGTTGTTGGTTTCGGTAGTACAACAAAATCAAAAGACTTTATTTATACTTGGAAGAGAAATTATGACACTGTTGGTGATGCTTCTGGTGCCGGAAAGGCAAGTTATACCTTTCCGCTCGATTATTTGAACACAAAAGAGAAAATCAGTGTTGATGTCGGTGCTCGTTCAGGGTCTTTTTCAGCAACCGCTAATACCGACATTGTTATCGTAAAACCATCAATCAATTTTTACCAAAAAACAGCAGATGGGATTATTCATTTTGAAAAAACTATTGGAGATAACGATGTCTTGTACGGAGGTGGTTTTATATTTGCCGCCCCTTTTGGTATTTCTTCAAAAAATCCACTCGATCCAATTCTTACCTATGTTTGGTCTAGTGCTGGTGATACAATAGAAACAAACGCAAAGAGAAACATTTTACCTGTCGGTGATTTGAATAATGGGGTTATTGAACTAGTCATTACAAATACTCGAAGCTTATTTCAAGAGGTAACTAAAAAATTAACTATCAGTTTATAATTTATGAAATTTCGTATTTTAATTAAATCATTCATATTGCTTGCTATAATAATGACCTTTTTTGTGAACGGTTCAGTTCGGGCGGATTCAGTTAAACCAGAAATAAGTTTTACCAGAGAGAAAACAACATACCCAACAGCTGTGGTAGTACATATTCTTATTAAAGATAGTGTCAGATCAAATAGTGTTAAGGTGAAAATTACCGGCCCAAATAATTACTCTAGTGGAGATAAATTAATTTTAATAAGCTCCTCGTCTGAAGAAATAAATGGTTCTGATTATCTTTCTTTTAAAACAAGTAAGGAGTTTCCTAAGTCAGACACAGATACTTATGTGGGAACAGCTGTTGTTGTTGATGAAAATGGTTCGGCAAAAAGTGATCAAGCTACCGCATCTTTTGTTGTTAACGATGGCATGGGGCAAGGTACAACAATAAATCCTAAGGTCATTGCTCAAACAAAAGATACTTCAGGGAAATCAATAAAAGATACAAGTTATACATATCTGGCACCACTTCCGGGTTTTGGTGAAAGTTTTGACATATCTCAACCTGATGCAATAAGTAAATATATTGGCATTCTATTCAAACTTATTTTAGGTGTCATGGGGGTTATTGCTGTATTTCGTATCATAACGCTCGGCATAAAGACAATGAGTGATTCTTTTTCACAAAAAAAATTCGCAAAAGAGAAACTGACTAATATTATTGCCGCTTTGATTATTGCGCTGTGTTCGGTGTTGATATTAAATACAATTAATCCAAAATTAGTTAATTTTGATTTTGGTGTTCAAAAATTAAACCTTGAAATTAATTCAATTAAGTTTATATCTAAGAATACTTATGAGAATATCACTGGCATTAAGTTGGCTGATCCAAGTAAATATGATGCAGACGCCAAGGCTGTTACTAAAAAACTCAATATTCCATATTGTTCTATGAGGGTTATTTTGCAAAGAGAATCTCAAGGGAATCCAGGGGCAATTGGTTTCGATTCAAATGTACCGAATGCAAATATTGGTGCCCGTCAAGACTTTATTAAGTCTGGTAAGAAATACACAGGTACTACTTTTAAAACATCTAATAGTTTAATCGTAGATAAAAATTTTATTAATGATGATAGTAATTTTACCAATACAGACACACTTGGTCTTGATTGGCGTTTTACACACGGTATAGGGCTTACACAGGTTACTTGTCAGCCCAAAACTACTGATTGGAACCAGAAGGATCAATTACCGAATTGTACATTTGCGGGTACTTCATATACACCCAAAGAATTATTGAAACCAGAAAAAAATCTTGAGGCAGGTGGTCGTTTGTGGGCATATTATTACAAAGCTTGTAATAAAGATGTTTTTAAGACATGGAAAGCATATGCCTCTGGTTCGTGTGAATCACCAAATAAATTTGCTGTTGAAGAAGCTACTGTTAGAACGGATTTATATAACCAATGTATAAAAGAAGGTTTTTAATTAATACATTATGCTTAGAAAAATACTTCGATTATTAATACTGCTCGCATTGATTGGTGCTTTGGTGCTCGGTATTTATTATTTCACTTCGACTCGTAATCAACCAACAATTCCTGGTGAACAAAAGAAAAGTTTTTCTTTCAAAGATTTTTTGCCATTTGGTACAAAAAAGACAACTACAACAGAAGACACAAACGGTTCTATTGAAATACCAACAGATTTAGCTGCGCCGGTTGTTGAAGCACCTAAAAAGATGTACCGTCTTTCAAATAGAAAGGTGGTTGCTATTGTTCCATACCAAAGAGAGCGAATGATTGATATACCTGTTGCGACTTCGACAACAAAGACCAAGATGCCACAACCAACCAAAGAAATCACCTATGATTATGGGGTGCGGTTTTTGGAAAAAACTTCAGGACTTATTTATGAAATGATGAATGCGGTACCTGGTGTTGAAAAAAGAATTTCAGACAGTGTGACCCCAACGCTTGGGGAAGGAATGATTGGTAATGATGGTAATTCTTTGATTTCTCGGTTTTTGCGACCAGAAGACGATGCGACAATCGATACCTTTGTTGGAAATGTTATCGGTATGAGTACTCCTGCAAAAATCATCGGTTCATTCTTGCCGAGAAATGTTGTTTCGATTAGTGTATCGCCTGATGGTAGCAAATACTTCTATCTGTATCCAATAAACGGGGGAGCTACTGGAGTAGTATCAAATTTTGTTGGAGGAAACAAGGCTACCATATTTACTTCACCGTTTACTGAGTGGGCAACTTCTTGGACAAATCAGCAGTTTATTACGGTATATCCAAAACCGTCAGGTTTAGTTAAGAATTATGTCTATCGTGTAGATGCAAGTACTGGGGAAATGAAAAAACTTGTTGGTGGATTACCAGGACTTAGTGCAATCATGTCACCCGATGGAACAATGGTTGCGTACTCTCATGCAAAAAACAATAGCATGGCATTGACCATCTACTCACCGGATCAAATGAAAGGAAAAGAAACAGGATTGCAAACACTTTCAGATAAATGTGTATTTTCTCCTGATGGAAGATATCTCTATTGTGCTGTACCAAATACTGTTTCTGGTGCAACGTATCCAGACACTTGGTATAAAGGTGAAGTTTCATTTGAGGATTCTTTTTGGAAGCTCGATGTTGCAAACCAAGCATATTATTTGATTGTTGATACAACAGAAACAGGTGACAGTGTTGATGCGACAAATCTTCAGATATCAAAAGACGGATCACTCTTGTATTTCATTAATAAAAAAGATGATACGCCGTGGGTGGTGGAGACAAGGTAATGTCTAGTGACCAGTGACTAATGACTAATAAAACGAAATTTCTTTGTAAATTTCGTTTTATTTTTTATCAAATAAAATTTGATATTTAAATACTAAAAAGTCAACATTTTTCTGGTCATTGGTCATTGGTCATTGGTCATTATTTTTGCTATGATTTATCCTATGTTACACACATTTTGGATTACATTTATACATACACCACTACACAATATATTGGCAGTTTTACTCGGAACCATTTCTTTTGGCGATCTTGGAGTTGCTATTATTCTTTTGACCGTGTTGGTCAAACTTGCACTGCTTCCGTTGGCTAAAAAATCTATCATCAGTCAGTTGAAGATGAAAAAACTTGAGCCAAAGCTCAAAGAAATTAAAACACTCTATCCAGACAAGGCGATTCAAGCGCAAAAAACAATGGAGGTATACAAAACAGAAGGAGTCAATCCTTTTTCTGGATTTCTTCTTGTGTTGATACAGCTTCCGATTTTGATAGCACTCTTTAGTCTCTTTAGAAAAGGAGTTTCTTTTGCTCCTGAATCACTATATTCATTCGTCCATGCACCGGCACATATTTCAATGAAATTTCTAGGTTTGATTGATCTTGCGAAACCAAGTATTGCACTCGCTGTGTTTGTTGGAATCACTCAATATTATTTGGCGATTTTGACTATTGGTAAAAATAGCAAACAAACAGCCGTTGCGACTGAAAACAGTAAACCGTCATTTCAGGATGAAATGGCAAAGAGTATGAATATGCAAATGCGGTATGTCATGCCAGTAATGATGGCATTCTTTGCCTATGTTGGAACAGGTATTGTTGCACTCTATTTCCTCACCAGTAACATCATGACGTACATACAAGAATATATTATTCGTAAGAAACACAACATAATTACTAATGACTAATTACCAATGACCAATTGTTCGAAAAAAAACGGAACCCAGTGGGTTCCGTTTTAATTAGTCATTCGTAACTGGTCATTGGTCATTACTGTATCAAATTCTTTTTGATACAGTTGTTTCGGTTCGTTTTTGTTTACAAATATAAAATAGTACCCAGTAGGGAATGAGTCTTTTTTCTCACGAAGGATGTTGTAGATACTTCGTTTGATCGCATGTCTATCTACTGATTTTTTGGCAACCTTCTTTGATACAATTACAGAAAAACGGCGAGAGGTGCCGTCTTTTGTAAAGTGTGCCCGTAATATGAATGAATTACTTGGGAACGCTTTGGTCTTCTTGCTATAGGTATCAAAAAGGGCTTTTGGAATTCGCTCTTTTTTTGAAAGCATAGGAGGAGATTATTTTTGCTTTGTTACAACGGCCAATTTTGCACGTCCTTTTTGTCGGCGTCGAGCAAGTACGTTTTTACCAGTACTAGAAGCTGATCTTACAAGAAAACCGTGAGTTTTTGCGCGTTTTCGCTTTTTTGGTTGATAGGTCTGTGACATATGGGAATAATATACACTATTAAGGCTGAATAGACAAGACTTTGCCTTTGTTTATAAAAGAGTGCCTGTTTCCACAAAAAATAAGGTAAAGCACCGTTCTTTGCTCTATTGAAATGATATACTATATCTATGCAAGATTTTAATAATCATTCTTTTCCTAAAAAAGAACTTTCTCATCGACTGTATATCAACAAAAAGAAATTTTTTCTGCGTACATCTCTGTTACTTGTCATACTTTTGATACTTGCAATGAATGCCTTTTTAAAAAATCACCAATAATATTGTTATGAATATCTTTAAGAAAATTATAGTAATCGCAACACTTTTTATTTCAGGGCTTTTTTTGATACCAACAATTTCACAAGCGGGAATTGGTAACAATATATTTGGTAATGCCTGGAGTGACAATATTGGCTGGATTAGTTTCAATAACTGTACCAAACCAGACACTAGTACTTGCAGTGGTTATGACTACGGAGCAAATTATGTTGGCAGTGTATGGAGTGGGTATGCCTGGAGTGATAATATTGGCTGGATCAGTTTCAATCCAAGTGATTGGGGTGCTTGTCCGCCAAGTGGTTCTTGTTCGTCGTATGCTTCATACAATAACTCTACGGCAAATACATGGGTATGGGGTAGAGCACTAAATGGTATTGGTAGTTTAGATACAGAAACTGGTGGAGACTACTACGACGGCTGGATTGCTATTTATGGAAATGATGGGAACGGTAATAGTTTTGGTCCGACAGTAAGTAATCCATATACTGCAAACTCAGGTTCACTGAGTGGATTTTATGTAAGAGATATCAAATATTCATCTGTTTCAGGTGGGCGTATAGCTGGTTCTGGATATGCATGGGGAGGTGCCGTCATTGGTTGGATTGACTTAGCAATAGATAAATTTGGTAATACCACTGAGCTATATGCATTTGTGCCTAAGTTAATGTTAACCGCGTCACCGCAATCTGTTTCTTCAGGAAACACCAGCACCACACTTTCTTGGTCATCACCGGATGGTACAACGTATTCATCGTGTGTCGGTCTTGGTGGTGGAAGTGATTGGAATAACACAACTCAAAGCGCAATTACTTCAGGAAACCCAACTCGAACAAAAACGAATGTGAGTGTACCAAATAGTCCAACAGTGTTTAAAATTACTTGTACTACTTCTACTGGTGTAACAGCAACTGCTGAAACAAGTGTGACTATCAATAATTGTGTAAGTGGAAATTGTCAAAACAGTATTCATCTTGATGCAAATCCAACTGTTGTGAATAGTGGAGGCACAACAAAACTTTCTTGGTACTCACCAACAAATACGGCATTTACTGGTAGTTGTACTGCTTCAGGTGGAGGCACTGATTGGAATGGAACACAATCACAACCAACAACAACTAATCCGACTCGTTCAAAATCAAGTGTGAGTGTGCCGACTAGTCCGAAAACAACTTTCAAAATTACTTGTCCGATTGCCAACGGAGGAACGGTTTCAAATACTGTTGATGTGTATGTGAACTCTTCTTCTTCAAACTTGAGTATTGTTTCTGATCCTCTTATTTCACCTGTCGGCGGCAAGATCAAATTGACTTATAGTTCACCTTCAAGTACTGCATATACTTCTTGTACAAGTATTGGTGGTGGAAGTGACTGGGATAATATAACTCAAACAGCACTTAGTGCTGGAAATAGTTACACCAAAGCAGTGAGTAATATTGTCGTACCGCAACCAAATCCTCCAGTAGGTTTTGTGATGTACGGCATTCAATGTCAAACATCATCAGGTATCATTGACACTGCATTTACTCCGGTATATATCACGAGCACTCCATCAACACTATTACTGACAGCAAGTCCAACAACAGTACCTTCAGGAAGTACAACCAATTTGTATTGGTATTCACCAAATGCAACTAATTTTACGAGTTGTACTGCGGGAGGCGGGGGAACTGATTGGAATGGGCAAACATTGTCTGTACCAACAACAACGACACCAAACCCAGCAATGTACGGTGTTTCTGTTCCAAATGCAAAAACAATATATACCATTAGTTGTATCGACACAGCAGGTACGACACAGACTGCTGCTGCAATGGTCACGCAAGGAACAACAAAACTAACGCTTACCGCAAATCCAACTAGTGTTTCTTCTGGTGGAACAACAGCACTTACATGGTCTGCTGCTTCAGGAACAGCTTACTCAGACTGTGTCGGTAGTGGAGGAGATTCAAACTGGAACAAGAGTCAGGGAATATTATCAGGAGGTACACAAAAATCTCTCTCTTCAGTTGGTGTGCCAACCTATCCAAAAACTACCTACTTTTTGACTTGTACAATCAGCGGTACATCAAATACCGAAGTTGCTAGTGCAGAGGTGACAATCACTCATACATTGAAAGTAAATATGAGTGCAAGTCCTGTTGCTGTGTTGTCAGGTAATTCGTCTACAATTACTTGGAGTGTTGATAATGCAACTGCGTCAACTTCTTGTAGTGCTGGTACACCAAGTGGATGGACTAGTAGTACAAGTGTTACAGGTAGTCAGCAAGTAAACAATATTACAACTGACAAAACATACAATCTTAATTGTTCAGATTCATACACTGGTGCAATGGCTTCTGGTTCTATAACGGTGGGAGTGTTATCGATTGATAGTTTTTCAAAGTCAGGAACTTGTATCAATCAAGGTGTTGATGCTCGTTTGAATTGGACTGCAACAAATGCAACATCATGTACTGTTCGTTACTACAGTGGTGGATATACTGGTGGGGGTGGAGGTTTTGGTGTGGCGCAAACACCAGATAAAACATTTACTGCTTCTTCAACTGAAGCAAACTATGTAACGACCGGTGCTAGTACTGGAGACTTCACACTGACCTGTTCAAATGGATCAATCAATACAACTGAAAGCGAAACTTATATGGTTAGTGTCACACAATGTGCACCGAAGTTTTCAGTTTCATCTCTGACCACTTGTGCTTCAAGTACTGCACAGAGTTTTTATCAGGCAAGTCCTCCAAACGGAAACTATAAAGCCACAACAACGTTTGTTGCAGTACCTTCAAACGGATTTAATAGCACAATCAATCTTTCTATTCCTTCAAATGGTTACGGTGGAATTCCTTCATCTGCGCTGTCTTGGACATCATCAAGTGTTTCTTTGGTAAATGGTTCATACAAAAAGAACTTATCAATTAACTTAACAAAAACCCAATATAATACTTGGATTAATTCAGTCACCAATAAATACAACACCATCAAAATTCAAGGAACTGGAACACAGTCAGGCACAACAACAACACAAACTGGTTCGTATGGAATTTGTGGGCCAGGAGGAAGTTCACCGGTACCAGTTTTCAGACCCATCTAATTGTTTGTGTCGATTAAAAAGTATAAAATAAGCATATGAAAACAGTATCTCTCCAAAAAATAAAACTACTCTCTTTAGGAATTATCGTCGCATTATTTGCAAACCTGTTGTTTGCATGGAATGGCCCAGCAGGGAATCCGATTGCCAATAATCTATCCGCACCAATTACAACAAGTGCTGTTGCACAGGCAAAAGGAAAAACAACTGCAACAAACGCAAGTACAACACTTGATGTTGACGGAGTGCTCGCTGGTAATGCGCTTGGTATCAACGGAGATGTAACAATTGGTGGAGAGTTTGTGTTGAGTAAAATAGCAAGCAGTGGAAGTGCAGAGCGAGATATTTGTGTCGACTTAGCAGGGAAAATTATTATTTGTTAATCAAACAAAGTATGTCAGAACAATTCAAACAACAATCAAAAGCATTTTTATTAGGATTTATCATCATCATTGGTGTTTCTGTTGTATCTGCATGGAATGGTCCAGCAAGTACTGCGCTTACTTCAAACACAGCTAGTCCTATTGATGTCAGCGCAACACCACAAGGAAAAGGTAAAACACCGACCTCAGGAACATTACTTGATATCGGTGGAATTTTGGCATCAAACGCACTTGCTGTTTGGGGTGATGCAACTATTCAAGGTGATGTAACGCTCGGTAAACAAGCAACATCAACCTCTGCGACCAATCGACGTCTCTGTGTTGATTCAACAGGAAAAATTATTCTTTGTGGTCAACAAAATTTTGCATATACAACACCAGGAAGTTATACCTTCACGGTACCTTCAGGGGTCAATAGTATTGTTGTTGAACTATATGGTGGCGGAGGTGCTGGGTTTAGTGATTTTTATACCGTTAGTGGTAGCGGTCAAGGAAAAAATGAAGATGGTGGCGCAACAAGCTTTGTTCATTCATCAGATTCATCAAAAGCAAATTTGATTGCTTATGGTGGTAAGACTCCAACATCAGCAACTACTGGTGGAAATGGTGGATCATATTCAACTACTGGTTCACAAGTTGTCTCAGCTGGAACAACAAATTCATCTGGGCCAAGTGGTGACTCTCCAACTACCGCAGCCTCACAATCTTTTTTGTGTAAAGTAGCAAACGGCACTTATGCTGGTTGGGAATTATGGCTTGGAAGCGCTGGTTCTAATGGAGCAAATGGAGGTGGTACGGGTAGTGGTACTGGTGGTACTAGTGGTAGTGTTATAACAAAAGATACATCAAACAATACACTCAATTCTTCATCTTGTGGAAGTACTACAATTGTTAACAACTTGATTAGTATGGCGTCTAGTGGTTTTGGAAACACTTCAAACGGTAATACTTTTAAAATTTTTACTAACTCAAATAGATATCCATCAAGCAATGCTTCTGACGGATCTGGTCCTGGTTCTGGTGGCGGAGGTGCTGGTGCTATTGCTGGTTTTGGTGCTTTTGATAGCTATAGTAATGGTCCGAGTATGACTGCGTATAGTAATGGGGTAAATGGTCTTTGTAATGACGATAATGGTTCTGGTGCCTATAACAAAGCTCTTTGTGGAGGACAAAGAGGTAAACCAGGAGGAGGTGCTGGTGGGTATATCAAAGCAAAACTTTCTGTTACTCCAGGTGATTCGTATACGATGACTGTTGGTGCTGGTGGTAAATCAAACGCATACGGTACATACTGGATTGGTTCTTATGCTGGTAATGGAAGTCCTATCTATACAGGAGTTTATTCAGGAAAAGGTGCACCAGGAGCTATTAATATTACGTACAACTAATATGGAAAACTCAAATACAGAACAATCTCCTGTGGAGGAAATAGTGCAAACACCAACACCGATACAAAACACTGCTCATCACGGTCCAAAAAAAATAACCTTTTGGATTGCAATACTTGTGTTGGTTGCTGTCGGAAGTTTCCTTTTTGTAAAATACTATATTCCAATATATAAAATTCATCAAAAAGAAAAAGTAATTGAATCACTTAAAGAAGAAGGAGTCTATCAAACAGAAGAACAGAAGAAAGAAGTAATAAAAAACTTAAATAGCAGTCCTGTGTTGAATGAAAATGATTGGAGTAAGGTAATACAACAGCTAAATAAAAAATAAGTATAAAAATAAACAACCACGAAGGTTGTTTATTTTTTTATATACTATTCTCTAACGTTAATGCGTATGCGATAATAGTACATATGGCTATTGACGATACAACACTACAAAAATTTCTCCTTGAATCAAATCTGGTTACCAAGACTGATATTGGTATTGCAGTAAAAAAAGCAAAAGAGGGAGAACAAGGTTTTCTTGATGTATTAATTTCCCTCGGAAAACTTTCAGAAACAGATGCGAGGCGTGCACAAGCTTTTGTGCTCGGTGTACCATATGTTTCTTTGGTCAAAGAAAAAATTGATGCAAACGTGCTGTCTATTATCCCAGAACCTATTGCTCGAAATCACAATATTATTGCATACAAAAAAACAGCTAAGGGGGTGGAAGTTGCAATGCTCGATATCAACGATCTTTCGACGATTGATTTCATTAAGAAAAAAACTGAACTCAAAATTCTTACTCGTTTGACTGATGTTGAATCTATTAAACACGCACTGACATTGTACAAAAAAAGTTTAAAAGCAGAGTTTAATGATTTGATTTCAAAAGAAGCTGACTCCTTGAAAATAACCAAAGACGGCACCGAAGGGAATGAGTTAAGTGAAGCAGATTTGAAAGAAATGGCAGAAGATTTGCCAGTGATTAAAATTGTCGACACACTGCTTTCTCACGCAATATTGCAGGGTGCCTCTGATATTCACATTGAACCAGGTGAGGCACAGTTAACCGTACGATATCGTGTTGACGGTATTTTGCACGATGCAATGACACTACCAAAAGATGCTTCAGCTGGAATTACTGCCCGTATCAAGGTGCTTTCGAGTTTGAAACTCGATGAAAAACGTTTGCCACAAGACGGACGTTTCAAGATTAGTAATGATGATGGTAATGTGTCATTTCGTGTTTCAACAATCCCAACGTATTTCGGTGAGAAAACCGTTATTCGTATTTTGCGCGAAAACAGCAAAGGATTTTCTTTGGAGAAACTCGGTTTTCATGGAGGTGCACTTGAGCGAATTCACGAAGGTATGCGTCAACACACTGGAATGATTTTGGCTTCAGGGCCGACAGGTTCTGGTAAGACTACTACTCTCTACACCATGCTCGATATGTTGAATACGCCCGATGTAAACATTTCAACTATCGAAGATCCGATTGAATATCAAATGAATCGCATCAATCAAACACAGGTGAAATCTGAAATTGGTATGACATTCGCTAATGGGCTCCGTGCATTGCTTCGACAAGACCCAGACATTGTTATGGTGGGGGAAATTCGAGACAACGAAACAGCTTCACTCGCTATCAATGCCGCACTTACTGGACACTTGGTGCTTTCAACAATCCACACCAACTCAGCCGCAGGTTCTATTCCACGTTTTACGGATATGGATGTTGAGCCGTTCTTGTTGGTGTCTACACTCAAAACAATTGTTGCGCAACGATTGGTCAGACGACTTGATGATAAGAAAGAACAATACTTTTTGTCTGAAGGTGAAATGGCTCAGTTGAAAAAGATTATTGATATGGATCGAATGCTCCAATTCTTGAAAGATGAAAAAGTGGTTGCTAATGATGCTAGCTGGTCAAGCATTCCTTTTTATCGAGCACTCAAAAATGATGAATCAGAAGACGGCTACAAGGGGCGTGTCGGTATCCATGAAGTCTTGAAAGTTTCTCCTGCTATCAAAGAAATGATTCTTCGTGGTGCATCAGCTGATGAAATTGAAAAACAAGCAAAACAAGAGGGAATGATGACCATGCTTGAAGATGGAATATTTCTTGCAGTACAGGGATTAACGACAACTGAAGAAGTGCTTCGAGTGGTGTCAGAGTAATATGAAATTTCAATACAAAATACAAACCAATACCGGTAAGATTGAAGCTGGTTTTATCGAGGCACCAGATCGAAACACTGCACTCAAACAATTGAAAGATCAAAATGCAGTGGTAATTTCTTTGTCTGAGAAAAAAGGCAAAAGTTTCAATATTTCTTTTTCTTTTGGTGGAACATCACTCGAAGACAGAATTCAATTTACAAAAAACCTCGGCGGTATGCTTGGGGCAGGATTGTCGCTTGCTCGGGCGCTTGAGATTTTGGAAAAACAAGCAATCAAACCTATTTGGAAAAAAGTCCTTGCGTCACTCATTGCAGATATCAATGCCGGAGCAACACTTTCTGATGCAATGAAGAAATTTCCCAAAATTTTTTCACCGCTCTTTATCTCAATGACCAAAGCAGGTGAGGAGTCTGGTGGAATGGTTGATGCATTGTCACAAGTTGGACTTGCGATGGAGAAGACCTATGCATTGAACAAAAAAGTGAAATCAGCCTTGATGTATCCATCTATTATTTTGTCAGCAGTGGTGTTGATTGGAATACTCATGATGATTTTCGTGGTGCCGACGATTACCAAAACGTTCAAAGATTTGGGGGTAGCGTTACCAAAGACAACCAAGATGATTATTGTCACGAGTGATTTTTTCTCACACCATCCGTTTATTATTTTTGGATTATTGATTATTATCGTCGTTGGTATCATGGGGTTGCTTCGAATTGGTGCGGTATCTCGTTTTTTGGATAAATTTATTTTGAAAATTCCAGTTGTTGGCACGATTGCACAAGAAGCAAATACTGCTCGAATCTCTCGAACAATTTCATCATTGCTTATTGCCGGAGTAGATATGTTACGAGCGATTTCGATTGCTCGAGACGTCGTTTCAAATACGGTGTACAAAAAAATATTGGACGAAGCAATTGAAAAAGTTCAAAAAGGTGGATTACTTTCTGAAACATTCAAGAAATACCCCAAGGTCTGTCCCGTAATGATGGGGGAAATGATTTCAGTCGGAGAAGAAACAGGAAAACTTTCTGGTATGTTGCTTGATGTTGCAACCTTTTACGAAGAAGCGGTTGATATCAAAACAAAAGATTTGTCTACTATTATTGAACCAGTGTTGATGATTTTTATTGGGGCAGCTGTTGGGTTCTTTGCGGTCTCGATGCTTTCTCCGATGTACTCATTGGTAGACAGTTTATCAAAGTAATAAATTGCTGTATGAATAAAAAATTTTTAAAAGCAGAAGGAATCATTCCAATTTTGGTGGTCATTGCAATCATTGGATTGCTCGTGGCGATTATTATTCCTAATTTGAATAAAAGTAGAAATGAACAGTTGCTCAAAGGTACGACTGATGATATTGTGTCACTTTTGACCAAGGCACGAACTCAAACACTTTCTTCATATAACAGTATGCAGTATGGTGTGTATTTGAATGCGACTTCAGCAACTTTATTTGCTGGATCATCATATGTGGCAGGGAATGCATCAAATACGATATCTTTGTTTGATTCATCGATATCTGTAGCAACAAGTTCATTGTCATTAAATGGTGGTGGTTCTTCGATTTTATTTGATAGGCTCACTGGTGGCACAAACAACTATGGTACAATTGTAGTAAATGTAAGTAGTAATGTAAGTCGAAACAAAACAATTACCGTGACTAAGACTGGAAATATTTCATCCAATTAAAATGAATTTTTCTCTGAAGAAAAAATAGGACTTGCCCCGTAGCAATTTTGATACAAAATATATACAAAGATACATATGTTTGATTTTAATAAAAATAAAAATAGAGAAAAAACTTTTTTTTCAAAATTTGCTTCGGGTTTCTCATTAGTTGAAGTAGTCATCGCTTCTTCTATTTTATTATTGGTCGGACTATCACTAGTGGGAACACTCGGTCAATCTACGGTCTTGTCACTACGTGCGCTTCGTGCGACACAAGGATCTTTTTTGTTGGAGGAGGGAGGTGAGGCGGTCAAAAGTATTCGCGACAGTAGCTGGTCGTCATTTAGTGCACTATCTACCTCAACAACGTATTATTTGGCATTTAGTACTAGCACCAAAGCTTGGTCAGCAACAACAACGAACCCCGGAGTAGTCCTTGGTTCTTTTTCTCGAAGTTTCAGTGTTGCATCCGTCGCAAGAGATTCAAATAGTGACATCGTTTCTTCCGGCGGAACGATTGATACCGGTACAAGGCAAGCAACTATTACGGTGTCATGGCCACTTGGTAATGGCACAACAGTAACAAAAACATTGGTAATGTATTTGTCTAATATATTTTAATCAGTATGAGTCCATCATTTTCCAAAAACTATAAGGCTTCATCGCTACTTGAAATCATTGTGTATCTTGCAATTTTTACGGTACTCTCGACAGTCATTGTTAATTCTCTTTTGATATCAATGCGATTGTACAAAGACGCTCGAACAAATCGTGAATTTACTGAACAAGGATCTCTTGCAATGGAGCGTATTTCTCGAAGTATTCGAAGTGCAAGTGCCGTGAATGTTGCAAGTAGTACGCTTGGTGCATCACCTGGAGTGTTGGTGCTGACAAATGGAACAAGTACAACAATGTTTGATGTGAGTAGTAGTGCGTTGCGTCTGACAGAAAATGGCACTACCACAGGTGCTATTACCGGTGGAAGAATTTCTGTGTCATCACTCATTTTTTACTATTACAGTGCAACGTCAACATCAGTCAAAACAGATATTCGATTGACCGATAGCGTTTCAGGTCGCAGTGAGTCATTTAGCACTACCAATATTCTTCGCAATGCATACTAATTTATTTAAAAATAGAAAAGGTTCTGCGATGCTCGTTGCGGTCTTTTTCTTTATGTTTGTTGGTATTGCAATCGTGACTGCTGTTATTCAACCGGTGGTACGAGATTATCAAGTCGCAAGTGATACGGTGACTTCGAGATTGTCATATTTCACTGCAGAGTCAGGACTCGAAGATGCGATGTATCGCGTCAAAAATAGTATGACTATCGGCACGTCAGAAACACTGACATTAAATGGGGCGACCGTTACAACATCAATAACTGATACTGGAACCAATCAAAAACAAATTGTTTCTTCGAGTGATTTGAATAATCGTGATCGTTCAATTACTGCAATCGTACAAACTTCAGTAGGGGTGTCTTTCAATTATGGTGTACAAGTTGGGCAAGGGGGGCTCGATATGCAATCAAGTACCGTCAACGGAAACGTGTATGCCAATGGTCCCATCTCTGGAGATAGTTCAAGTTATATTACTGGTACTGCAATATCAGCCAATAGTCCTGCGGTGGCATCCGATCAGTCAAATGGTTCAGGAACTCCTGCATATGATGTGACGTTTGGTAATGCAAACAGTACACAAGATATTGCACAGAGTTTTCAGGTATCAACTGACACCAGTCCACTCAATAAAGTGAGTTTATATATTAAAAAAGTTAGTACTCCAAGTAATGCAACGGTAAACATTGTAACTGATGCAAGTGGTTCGCCCTCTTCTACAGTTGTTGCGACAGGTACACTATCTGCTTCAACAGTGTCTACTTCATATGGCTGGATTGACGTTTCTTTTTCTTCAAACCCAATACTCGATACCGGTACAACGTACTGGCTGGTGATTGATGCAGGTACTTCAAGTACTAAATATTATGTGATAGGAGCAAACAGCGCTGGTTATGCAAACGGTGTTGCCAAAAGTGGAACTTCAGCTGGTGTATGGAGTGCTACTTCTCCATCTGGTCTCGATGTTTTTTTTAATCTTTATTTAGGCGGTGTGTACGGTACTGTGTATGGTTCTTCAGGTAGTCAATATAATCGATTCAACGTGGGTTCCGGTGGATCAGGCACAGCACAAGCCCATACAGTAAATTATGCAAACGTTACCGGTACTATTTATTGTCAAAGTGGTACGGGGAATAATAAATCTTGTGACACTTCACAATCTGATCCTGCGTACGAAGCGTTCCCAATTTCAGATGCAAATATTTCTGATTGGAAAGATTCCGCAAGTGCAGGAGGAACATCATCAGGAAATTATAGTGTTGGTTGGGCAGGGGCGACACTTGGTCCTAAAAAAATAGACGGTAATCTGACGGTGAGTGGTGGAGGAACACTAACGGTAACTGGTCCATTGTGGGTGACAGGTAATATTTCACTGTCTGGTGGTGGAACAATCAAACTCTCTTCTTCATATGGATCAAACGATGGAGTAATTGTTGCGGACGGAACCTTATCGGTGACAGGAGGATCATATGCTACCGGTTCAGGAACTTCAGGAAGTTATATTTTAGTGGTGGCACTGAGTAATTCAACAACCGCCGCCGCTCAAATAGAAGGGGGTTCTGGTGCGATGGTTGTGTATGCCCCAAACGGTACACTCAATCTAGAAGGTGGTGCGTCGCTCAAAGAAGCAACAGCATATAAGGTTCATATAGAAGGAGGTTCTACGTTGACTTACGAGACTGGTTTGGCGAATCTCAACTTCACTTCTGGTGCGTCTGGTTCATGGTCAGTCAATAGTTGGAACGAAACGCAATAAAATTCAAAGAAAAAGTGCGCCCTCCGGGTGCACTTTTTCTTTGTGATATAATAATTGCATGAAATATTTTATTGGAAATTGGAAACTAAATCCAAAAACAGCGAAAGAGGCTGTTAGTTTATATAAAGCAATTGCAAAAGTAAAAAAAGCAAAAGATGTCATCGTTGCAGTCTGTGCACCGTTGCTATACCTGAAATCACTGCAAAGTGAAAAAATTAAATCTGTCGGCATTGGAGCGCAAAATGTCTTTTATGAAAATGAAGGTGCATATACTGGGGAATGTGGACCGCTGATGCTTGAGCAATTCGGAGTGAAGTATGCACTGATAGGTCACTCTGAGGTTCGCGAACGAGGAGATACTGATGAAATCATCAATAAAAAAATCACCGCTGTTTTCAAAACAAAAATCACCCCAATTCTCTGCGTTGGAGAAAAAACACGTGACGATGCGCATTGGCATTTTCATTTCGTCAAAGAACAGTTGGTACAAAATCTTGTCGGTGTTTCAAAAAAACAAGCAAGTGGAATGTTGATTGCTTATGAGCCGGTATGGGCGATTGGTAAAAATGCCGTACGTGAAGCAACGGTGGAGGAGTGTGAAGAGATGGCGATTTTTATCCGACGAGTACTATCTGATTTGTATGATACAAAAACCGCGGAATCAGTACCGATTCTCTATGGTGGTTCGGTAAATACAGATAACGCTCGAGCGTTCCTCGAAAGAGGGGGGATTCAAGGATTACTCATCGGACGCGCATCACTTGATAAAAAAGCTTTTGAAAAAATAATTACCTTGTAAAATTTTTTTATTTTAAAAACCTCACACCGTGAGGTTTTTATTTTTAAATTTATTACACAAATTTTTTATATGAACATAACTTTTTAGTCCTTAATTACCAATGTAATTCTATTGTAAGCATTAATATTTAGAGATATAATAACTAAGTGGTGCGTAGTGGGCATGCATATATAATAAGATGAAATTTTTTCTCAAAAAACTATTTAATTTTTCTTTCACAAACTTGAATAAAGGTTTTGTATTTTTTGTATCTTTTTATTTGCTCATCTCTACACTAATCCCTTCTTCTGTTTTCGCTACAGCTGGAGTACCTACCATTTTACATCATCAAGGGAGACTTCTCGATTCATCAGGGAATCTTCTTGGTGGTTCTGGGACAAATTACTGTTTTCGTTTTTCACTTTACGATGATGCAAATGTTGGAAGTGGTACAAAGCTTTGGCCATCGGGGACTCCAAGTAAGATGACTGTCAATGTTAAGAATGGTGTTCTTAATGTAGATATTGGTGATACTAGCGCCGGTGGTGATTTACTTGATTTTGATTTTAATTCTACTGATGAGGTTTATTTGAATATTGATGTTGCTGCTTCGGTGGCTAATTCTTGTGCAAGTGTCACTTCTTTTGAAACACTTGGCCCACGTCAACGTGTTGTGTCTTCTGGTTATGCAATTAATTCAAAAATGGTTGGTGGTTTTATTCCATCACAAACCCCTACTGGAAGCAATATTCCGGTGTTGAATGCTGGTGCACTTAATTTGGCTGGTGCAGTGAATGCTGGAGGTCTTACTTTGGGCACTGGTGCATCAGTGACAGGAATTCTAAATTTGAAAAATTCTACAAATAGTAATACTATTGCAATTCAATCTGGTGTTCCAACTTCATCATATACACTCACGCTCCCAAACGATGATGGTACTCCAAATCAATTTTTACAAACAGATGGTAATGGTGTACTCACATGGACATCTATTAGCGGGGGAGGAGACGCACTCACTGCAAACTCACTCGGTCAATTTGCTACAACTACATCTGCACAACTTGCTGGTATAATCTCAAACGAAACGGGTTCAGGTGCACTTGTTTTTGCTAATACTCCGACTTTTATTACTCCAGTACTCGGAGTAGCCACCGCGACGTCAATCAATGGCCTTACAATTTCTTCATCGACAGGTACATTAAATATTGCAAATGGTTCGACATTAGCAACAAGTGGTGCTAATGCAATTACGTTTACTTCAACAGGTACAACAAATGTGACACTTCCAACAAGTGGCACACTCGTTTCTTCTGTTAGTAGTGGTAATGGTGTTTCAGCAACCAATACAGCTGGAGCATTGTCATTTTCTCTCGGTGCCATCACTCCAACAACCGTCAATGGCATTACCTTCTCAGGTTCATCAACACCAACCCTTGCGGTGACTGGTACGTCTTCAATCTCTGGAACAAACACTGGTGACCAAACAACAATCTCTGGAAATGCCGGTACTGCAACTGCATTACAAACTGCACGAACAATTGGTGGTGTCTCATTTGATGGAACCGCAAATATTACCGTTGCATCTGCAACCGGTGGTTTCGCTATTTCAGGAGGGAACTTAACCACGACTGGTTCTGGACAATTTGGTGCTGCTTCTGGAACAAACGGACAAATCACCCTCACTGGTTCAACCTCAGGTACTGGAATTATTAAAGTGAATCCAACTGCTGGTGCGGGAATTGTTTTCCAACTTCCATCAGCTAATGGATCAAACGGCAATGTCTTAACAACTGATGGCAATGGGGTCACTTCATGGACTTCAGCTTCAACTGGAACCGTGACTGCTGTTTCAGTGGTATCTGCAAACGGTATTTCTGGTTCTTCATCAGGTGGTGCAACGCCAGCTCTCACCCTTTCTCTCGGTGCCATCACTCCAACAACCGTCAATGGCATTACCTTCTCAGGTTCATCAACACCAACCCTTGCGGTGACTGGTACGTCTTCAATCTCTGGAACAAACACTGGTGACCAAACAACAATCTCTGGAAATGCCGGTACTGCAACTGCACTTCAAACTGCACGTTCAATTTATGGAAACAACTTTGACGGAACCGCAAACCTTGCACAAATCATTGCCTCAAACTTTGGTGGTACTGGCAATGGCTTTACCAAATTCTCTGGCCCAACAACATCAGAAAAAACCTTCACCCTTCCTGATGCTTCAGCAACACTCCTCTATGCCGGTGGTGCACTTGGTACTCCAAGTTCCGGTGTTGCAACAAATCTAACTGGTACTGCTGCAGGTCTTTCAATTGGAGGCAATGCGGCAACCGTTACCAATGCAACATTAACAACTGGTCTCACTGTTAACACCGGAACGGTTACCCTTGTTGGAAATGCAGCAAACACTTCGGTGCTCACGATCGGTGCTGGAGCAGTTTCAGTTTCTGGAACAAACACTGGTGACCAAACAACAATCTCTGGAAATGCCGGTACTGCAACTGCATTACAAACTGCACGAACAATTGGTGGTGTCTCATTTGATGGAACCGCAAATATTACCGTTGCATCTGCAACCGGTGGTTTCGCTATTTCAGGAGGAGATTTAACACTTGGTTCAAATAGCTTAACAATGACAGGATCGCTTGGTTCTACTGGTGCAAGATTAACTAAAGGTTGGTTTACTGACTTACAAGTAACTAATGCGATTAATGGATCTATTACAGGAAATGCCGGTACTGCAACCGCGTTACAAACCGCACGAACAATTAACGGGACTTCATTTGATGGAACAAGTAATATTACTGTAACTGCCGATGCAGGAACACTTACTGGTGCAACATTAAATTCCGGAGTTACTGCTTCTTCTCTCACTTCTGTTGGTACATTAACAGGGCTGAGTGTTTCGGGTACAACATCTATTAACGCAAGTGCTTCAACAAACACTACAGCGATTGGGACAGGTACCACTACCGGAGCCGTGACTATTGGTGGTGGCGCAAACACTGTAGCAATAAATACGACATCATGGGATATATCATCAACTGGTGTAGCGACAGGACTAACAGGTATTACTTCTTCTGGGTCAATTACTCTTTCAGGTCTTGGTGGAGGTGGAACACAATGTGTTAAAACAGACAATGTTGGATTACTTTCAGCCGGGTCTTGTGGTGGTGGAGGTACTTGGGGTTCAATTACTGGCACCCTTTCTTCTCAAACTGATTTACAAAGTGCTCTTGATGCAAAGCTTGGTCTTGGTGGTTCAGTGTACACAACAACATCAGGTACAGGACTCGCGCTTTCAACTTCTAGTCTCACAACAGGTACATTAGTAGATTTACAAATTACTGGTACCACTGTCGCAGGAGCAGGACAAATTGGATTGAATCTTTCTAGTGCTGGAAGTAATAATGGTAGTGGAATCACAACATACGGTGCAAAGTTTTCTAATACACATACAGGTACTACTTCTACTAATGTTGGTTTGTATACCACCGCATCTGGTGGAACCACTAATCTTGCTTTGAATGTGGATGCTGGTCAGGCACTTATTGGCGGTACTGCACTCACTTCTGGAACACTCGCAAAATTAAATATCGTAAGCACAATGTCTTCAACAGGGTCTACTACAGCAATTGCTGGAATTCATGGTGAGTACACATTGAGTAATGGTGGTACTGCAGGGTACGTCCAAGTAGGGAATCGTTTTGTTATAAATAACACACCAACAACAAATGCGAATACTGCGGTGAACACCATTATCCGTTCGATAGATAACACTTCACTCGCAAATACATTACGAGGTATTGAAATTGTTTCAAACGCTGGAAGTAATACAGCAGGAACAAATACAGGTCTCCGTTCAACGGGGGCAACATTTGGTGTACAGGCAATCACCAGTGGTCTTGCGGGAGGTGTATCTTTGCCTGCTGGTTTGTATGCAGAAAATACTGGTACGACACAAGGAGATGTTGCAAGATTTTATACTGGAACAATGACTTCAGCACCATCAATGCTTAATGTGTATCAAGATACTTCAACCTTTACTGGAGCAGGACTTCTTATGGATATGGCTGCCGGAACAGGGACATTCTCAGGTAACTTCCTTGATTTCAAAAATGGAAGTGTCCAAAAATTTAAAGTTACTAGTGCTGGAAATACAAGTGTTAATCTTGCTACTTCGACAAACAATTTTGCAGTTTGTCACGAAACAAATGGCGCTGGCGTGGATCAGCTCAAAGACTGTAGTGGTGCCCCAACTGCCGACTATGCTGAAATGTATCCTGTAGAAACAGGTGCCACATTTGGTGATGTTGTTGTTACTGGTTCAGAGATGGTAGACACGTATGATACTGTTAACGGTGGAGTCGATTGGACTAAAATAAAAGGTCAGGTCACAAAACTTGTTAAGTCTACAAAAAGTTACCAAAGCAATGTCATCGGTATCGTATCAGACAACTCAGGAGATTTTACTACCGCTGGTCATAATATAAAAGATGCGGACAATCCAATGGCAATTGCACTTAATGGACGTGTCCCAGTAAAGATTTCATCAAACTCAGAAGCTATATATCCAGGTGATTATATTACTACTTCAGATGAAGCCGGCAAGGCGACAAAAGCTACTGAAGCAGGAACGGTGATCGGTAAAGCGCTTGAATTTTGGACACCTGGTTCTGGTAAAGCAACTGTAATGGTATACATTGAGCAGGGATATTATGATGGTAACGGTACGGTGCAAAAAACATTTAACGGACTTACATTCTTTAATGCAGACGCATCGTTTATGAGTAAGGTAACGTTTGGTGCTCAGGCAGAGTTTGTTGTGCCACCGCTCTTCAATGCTGATACTGCTGGATTTGCAATTATAAAACAAGGTGCCAAGAAAGTTGAAGTAACCTTTGATACACCATATATTGCAACTCCAATTGTAAATACTAGTATTTCATTTGAAGATACAGACAATATAGATGAAGCGAGTGCAACGCAATTCTTTGCAGATGATATTAAGTCAATTGTTATAAATAAGAGTAAGACTGGTTTTGCTATTATTTTGAATAAAAATGCTCCACGAGATATACGCTTCTCATGGATGGCACTCCAAGTAAAAAATCCAAAAGTATTTGAAAGTACTATTCCAGGATTAATAATTGAACCCCCAACACTTAATCAAAATTCTAATGCAAACCAAGAACAAGAATCTAATCAAAACTCAAATACAGAACAAGAATCTAATCCTAACCAAAACTCAAATACAGATCCAAATCCAGATTTAGATCAAAACCAAAATCAAGAATCTAATTCTAATCAAAACACAGAACCAGCTCCAGAATCAATTCCCTCAGAATAAAAAACCTCTCAAAATTTTGAGAGGTTTTTTATTTTAAATAAATTATTTATATTGATTTTATTTTTATAAATCTTTTTTTGTTGATATCGATTTTTTGTAGGGTGATAGTGATGAGTCCTTGAAATTCAGTAGCTGTCATATTATCTACATCAACAAGTGTTGGTAATTCTATCCTTCTTGAAAAGGTACCCCATTGTAATTCTTTCAAAATATAATCAGGTTCATATATTTTTTTAGTGTTTACATAAGTGTTAAAATTTTCTGCAACTCGTACACCTGCAATAGTCAATGTTTGCATACTTATGCTTAAAATTAATTTACTTGGATCACAACCAGGGAGCATAAACTGAACAACAATTTCATTTTTATTTTCGTAAATATCAGCAGGTGCTTCTAGTGTTGTGGATAACTCATTTTCTTTAAAAGTAGATAAGTCATCAAACGGTGAATTCGTGTCAACTTCTTCCGATCTGAAATTTGTGTTTTTTACAGAATTTTGGACGTCAACGTGTTCGAACCATGTCTTGAAAGCAGGGATGCTTGTCGGGTCTATAATCTTTATAATTTTGATCAAAGTGTCGGCATCTGCTACATCAGCCAGATAACTTTTACCGTCAGATGATTGGAGTTTCAGTTGGTTACATTCACTAACCAACTGGTTCTGTGTATTTTTTAAACGATTTTTTAATGTCTTCCAATAATTACGAGCGTCGACACTTTCAGTAAGTACTCCGATTATATCAGTAATAGAAAAATACCAGCGTGCTCTTTGGTTATCCCATACACGACGAATTTGCTTATCTTCCGCATCAGAAATACTAATTTTTTGTTTGATTTTCGACATACGTTGATACGTATAGTATATAACATTCTAGACAAAATATTGTATTTTGATGTAGAAAAAATAATTAAAAAATAAGTGTTAAATTTATTAAAATTATTATTTACTGATATTTTTTACTACGTTATACTATATATACATGAACAAATCAGTAACAAAAATAATAAAATTTTCTACAATTTTTTTTGTAGTTAGTTTTTTATTTTTTGGAACTACTCATAGAGCTGAAGCCGCTACTCGAACTTGGACAGGTACAACAAGTGGTGCTTGGTCTGTTGCAAGTAACTGGGGAGGGACAGCACCGGTGACTGGTGACGATCTCGTTTTTCCAAGTGGTGCATCAAACTTATCTAACACAAATGATCTAACTGAAAATACAATTTTCAACTCAATCACTTTTTCTGGTAGTGGTTATACATTGTCGGGTAATCCAATTATTCTTGGGGCGGGACTTGCAGGTATTACAGATAGTGCTGCTTCAGGTGGAAACACAATTGCACTTGATGTGCGTCTCGACGTTACTCGAGATATTATTGTTACGAACACAGCAGAGAGCTTAACTATTAGTGGTCGCATCGCTGGTGTTGGTGGTATCAACAAAGAAGGGACTGGTAAATTAATTTTATCTGGTGCCAATACTTTTGGTGGAACTTTAAAGATTAACGTTGGGGTTGTTAATGCTCGTAATGACAGAGCGCTGGGAACAATTGCGGCTGGTACTGAAGTTGTTGGTGGTGCAGCACTTGAATTGCAAGGAACAATAAACATTGGTTATGAAGCGTTGACATTGCGTGGGTATGGAGTTTCAAATACTGGTGCTTTGAGAAATATAAGCAACAATAATACTTTTGCAGGATTGATAACACTTGTTTCGGCTGGTGGCACTGAAATAACATCTGACTCAGGGACATTAACCATAACCGGTGGTATGACCGGTGCATTTCCTTTAGTGATAGACGGCGCAGGTAATGTTACTTTTTCAACGACACCTATTGCTACATCTACTGGTACTGTTACAAAAAATGGCGTAGGAACATTGACTTATAATTTTCCAAACACTTATACAGGACTTACAACAATCAATACTGGGACTCTTGCGTATGGAGTAGACAATGCAATATTGTCAGGTGCTATTACTGTTACTGGTGGTACGCTTGATATCGGGACATATTCTGATATGGTGGGTACGGTAACTCTAGGTACTCTTGATTTAGCAACTGGTACCATAACAGGAACTTCTGGAGTTCTTAGTAGTGCTACCTATACAGTCTATAACGGTACTATTAGTGCAATTATTGCAGGTGATGTTCCTGGGGGAACAACTCAGTTAACTAAATCAACTGTTGGGACAGTGACATTGACTCGTCCTAATCAATACACTGGTGCCGTGCTAATTTCTCTGGGCATTTTGAAAATTCAAAATAGTACATCTTTGGGTACTATCGATGGTGCTACCACTGTTACTGCTGGTGCAACACTTCAAGTTGATGGAAGTAGTTTGTCAGTTCCAGAGTACATTACATTTTCTGGCACAGGACATTTGTATACTGGCGCTATTAGAAATTCAACTGGCAACAACACATTGACCGGCTTACTTACTCTTGGTGCTGCGGCGATGATCAAGTCTGATGTAAGTACAACCTTGACTGTCGACACAAAAGGACTCTCAGTAACAACATTAGGATTAAGCATTGCTGGTGATGGCAATACTACTTTTACTTCCTCTGCACCTATTTATGGAACTACAGCGACTTTAACCAAAGATGGAGCTGGTACAGTAACGATACAATCTTTCAGTAACTTTACCGGTACTACTACTATTAATGGCGGAGTGTTAAATTTGAATGGTTCTGGCGCAATACCGCTTTCAACCACTATTGCCATAAATGCTGGAGCAACTTTAACACTTGATAATAGTACAACGAGAGTGCTTGATCGCATTGCTGATACTGCAGCAATAACAATGAACGGTGGTAATTTTAATTTTACAGGTTCAAACACTGCTTCAACAGATGTACTTGAAACAGCAGGAGTTTTGACAGCAGGTATTGCAACACAATCAGGTGATAATAAGATTACTATTACACCAGGGAGTGGAGGATCATCAATCATGCGTTTTGCTTCACTTACTCGTACTGCAGGTTCCTCTCTTTTGTTTAGAGGTACTTCATTTGGTTCAACTCCAGGTGCAAATATATCAACACTACTATTTAGTACAGCACCGACATTACTAGGGGATGATGGTGCCCCAAACACCCCAACGTTGAGTATTATTCCAGGTGCTTTTGGAGACAGTTCTTTGACTGGAACGGGGACCGATATGGTTACCTATGGTCAAGGTAATAACAACGGATTGCGCTTACTCAATGGTGCTGGATTTAGTGGAGAATATACTACTGATCTCACAATCACTAATGCGAATATAAAATTAACCGCAAGTACTGTAGCATCTACGTCTCAAATTAATTCATTGATCCTGAGTTCAAGTGCGACCATTACAGATGCAGGAAGTGCTCAAAACATAACGTTAACATCTGGTACTATCTTAAATCTAGTTAGTAATGCTACTTTAGCTGGGGCAAATACTACACTAACAATGGCAAGTAATGTGGAAGGAATCATTCGTACTGTTAGTGACGTTAGTTTATCTGCAATACTGGCTACAACTGGAGGTGTGACAAAAAGCGGGACAGGTACATTAACTATTGCTACTGCACAAACGTATACAGGTCTTACTTCAATTAATGAAGGTACTTTGTTGTACGGGTTAAATGATTCCATTTCTTCAGGTAATGTTACGGTTAATGGTGGTACTTTTAATATTGCTAGTTTTACTGATACAGTTGGTGCAGTAATTTTACAAAAGGGAACTATTACTGGTACTTCTGGAGTGCTCACTGGAACTTCATATAGTTTTCGAGAGGGAACTGTTAGTGCTATTATTGCGGGTGCTGTTGCTGTTACTCGTGTTGCTACAAATACTTCGTCAGATAGTGTCGTTATATTAAGTAAAAATAATACTTATTCCGGAGCTACTACTATAACGAGTGGTATTTTGAAACTTGGCGCAGCTGGTGATGGTATAAATACACCTCTTGGTACAACTGCCGGTGGAACAACAATTGCAAACATTGGAGCTCTTGATTTGAATGGTTATACACTCTCAACTGCCGAGGCAATAACTTCTATGAACGGATTAGGTTTTGGTCCTGGGGCTACTGTTGCTAATGGAAATAGTAATATGGGCGCACTTATGAATAGCTCAAATACTGCAGTGAGTTATAGTGGAGCGATTACACTTGCTGCTGCATCACGTATAAATGCTGACTACGGAGCCCTGACAATTAGTAGTGCTATCTCTGGAGCGTTTACTTTAACTATAGGAGGATTTAGTAATACTGAACTTTCTGGAGTTATTGGCTCAGGTGCTGTTGCTATAACTAAAGATGGAATCGGGGATCTTCTTCTTTCTAATGGTAACTCATCATATACAGGTGTAACTACTGTCAGTGTCGGTACGCTTAAAATTGGTGCCGTATCGGTTGGTGGTACAAACTCTCCACTAGGTACAGCAGGAGGTGCAACATCAATTACTGCTGGTGCTCGTCTTGATTTAAATGGATTTTCACTTGGAATAGCAGAACCTATAACAAACTTAAATGGTGTTGGGTATGGACTTGGAGATTTTGCAAGTGGTGCGATTATCAATAGCTCTGCTTCTGCGGTAACATTTACGGGGTTAATTACTCTCGGATCTGCTTCTACTATTAAAGCAAATTCTGGTGACATCAATTTAACTGCCGCGGGTACTATCACAGGATCTGGGTTTGGGTTAACTCTTGGAGGAACAGGAGTAGGAACTATTTCAAGTATTGTTGGTACCGGTGCTGGTACTGTTACAAAAATAGATACAGGAACGTGGACACTCTCTGGTGTGAGTACTTATACCGGTGCTACAGCAATTAACCTCGGAACATTTAAGTTTGGTGTGAGTGATACTGCTGGAGGTGGACCACTCGGAACAGTTGCTGGTGCAACTACTGTATACAGTGGAGCTGTCTTGGATCTAAACGGTTTTCTCTCTAGTACTTTAGCTGAGCCACTAACTATAAACGGACGAGGAATTAGTGATGGAGGCGCGCTTATTGGAAGCAATGGAACATACACCGGTACTATAGCTTTAGCTACTGATTCTCGTATTACAAATGCTTCTGGAACAATGACGGTAACAGGAGCTGTTAGTGGTGCGTTTTTCCTTTATGTTAGTGGAGCAGGTAATGTTACTTTTAGTACGGCTATTCCTACCTCAGGTCTTTCCCTGACAAAACAAGGAGCTGGTACATTTACCGTAACAGGTACTAATTTATATACGGGAGAAACTCGTATTGACGCAGGTACATTTGCGTATGCGGCAGGAGGGACGGCAGTTCTTGCGGGTACAAACTTAATGATGAAGGGAGGTACTTTTAACAATGCTACAAGTGTGGATACTATTGGTACGGTTACACTTGTTGGTGGAACTATTACCAATACAGCAACAGCTTTAACAGGAACCGCTTATACACTTGAGAACGGAACAATTAGTGGAGTTATAGCTGGAGCAGTTGCTGTTACAAAAAACACAAACAACACTGTTACTTTGTCTGGTGTGAACACTATTAGTAGTACGATAACAATTAATGCGGGAACACTTACTATTAGTGGTAGTGGTAGTGCTACATCGGTGACTGGCGTTACTATTAACTTGGGCGGGACATTGACACTAGATAATGGTACAACTGCTGTTGCAGATAGATTAAATGGTTCTGGAGGAACAAACGCGATTGTTATTACAATGAACGGCGGAAATTTAAATTTTATCGGTAATACTTCTGGTACTTCTGCAGAAACAATGGGTCAGTTGCTATTGTCTTCAGGTCACAATATTGTGACGGTAACTCCAGGTGCTGGTGGATCAACAACACTTACTTTTGCATCTAATCCTGGATTAAGTAGGACTGCTGGAGCAACAGTTCTCTTTCGTGGGACAAGTTTCGGTGCTACTCCTGCAGCGAACGTTTCAACTTTGATGTTTTCTAATGCACCGACTCTCACTGGCGCAGGAGGAGCCGCAAGTTCTACAACGATTAGTGTTATTAAGGGTGCGTATGGTGATAGTTCTCTCTCTGGAACAGGTAGTGATATGGTTACTTATAACGTAGGTAATACTAACGGCTTGCGTTTGCTTAATGGTGCTGGATTTTCTGGAGAATATGCAGGTGATTTAGCTACTGCAAATGCAAACGTAAAACTAACTGCAGATAGAGTAGCGGTAGCCACAAACACAAACTCACTTATTTTAAATGGTTTCAATATTACTAACCCAGGAGGCGCCATTACTATACCTATGTCATCTGCATCACTTGCAGGAAATATTTTAATAAACTCAGCCACAAATATCGCTGGTGCAAACACTACTCTTGGTATTACTACTTTTGAACTTAATATATTAGCTACAAACACTTCAACTATTTCTGCGATTATCGGTACAGCCACAACGGGATCAGTTACACTAAGTGGAACAGGAAATGTCACACTTAGTGCTGCAAATCTTTATACGGGTACTACATTTATAAATGGTGCAACACTTACGGCTGGTGCAAGTAATGTTATCTCAAGTGGAGGTGTGACTATCGTGGGTGGCACATACAATCTTGCGGGTAACTCTGATACTGTCGGAGCGCTTTCTATTAACGCAGGGACTATCACAACTGGAGCGGGGACTCTGACAGGGAACGGTACATTTAGTACGGTTGCTAATAACAACGTCACTTCAATAATTACAGGGAACTTGGGTCTTGGGGCGAACGCGACATTTACCATTAATGATGGACTTATGGATAATGATGCACTGATAACAGCTGTCATTAGTGGTGCATTTACTTTTGCAAAAGCAGGTTCCGGTGTATTGGAACTTTCTGGTAGTAATACTTATTCTGGGGCACTGACTATTAGTGGAGGAACAATTCGTCTTGGTGCCACTGGTGATGCAACTAACACACCGCTCGGTACAACAGCTGCCGGTACAACAGTATCAAGTGGGTTCTCTCTTGATTTAAACGGATATACTTTAGGTACATCAGAAGCACTTACTATAAGTGGTACAGGTATTGGGGCTTTTGGAGCTCTTTTGAATACGTCTTCAACTGCGGTGACATATAGTGGACTTATTACTCTCGGAGCATCAGCTACTATAACTTCTGGTTATGGTGATATTACTTTATCAAACACAGGAAGTATGACTGGTACTGGATTTGCTTTGACTTTGAACGGTGCTGGTAACGGATCACTCGCAACCCAAGTGAATACTTCAACTGCTGGGTCACTTGTGAAGAATGGTTCAGGTGTATGGACTATTTCAGGTGATGGTAACTATACCGGAGTAACTACTGTTACTGCGGGTACGTTAAAACTTGGAGCAGCTGGTGGCTCAACAAACAATCCACTTGGTACAACAGGTGGAGCAACAACTGTTGCCAGTGGTGGAATATTAGATTTGAACGGCTTTACTCCTGGGACATCTGAACCTTTGACAATAAACGGAACTGGACTTACATCAAACGCAACCGTCGGTGCACTTATAACTAGCTCTGGTAGCTCAACATCATTTAATGGTCCGCTTACTCTTGGTGCGAATGCTCGTATTGCAAACTATGGTAGTGGAGTATTTACTTTGACTGGTGCAATTTCTGGAAACTTTGCTTTGACAACAGTAACTGTTGGTGGAATTACGCAGTCTTCTGCCAGTGTTTGGTCAGGTACTGGAACATTAATAAAAGAAGGTTCAGGTACACTGATACTAGCAGGTCAAAATACGATGAGCGGTGCCATGACAGTAAGTACTGGTGTGTTGCAACTTGGAGCAAGTGGGGGAGCTACAAATACACCACTTGGTACAAATGCTGGAGGTGTAACTGTGTCTTCGGGTGCAGTGCTCGATCTATCTACATTTAACCTTGGCGGAGCATCAACATATGAGACATTGAACCTAAGTGGTACAGGTATAAACAATGGTGGAGCACTCACTAGTTCGGCATCATCAGGTACCACTAACTTTGGAGCCATGACTGTTACAGCAAACTCTAGAGTGGTGAATTCTGGTGCGGGTACTATTGCTTTTACTGGTACAGTAACCATTGCAAACACTATTAACCTTGGTATTGGTGGAAGTGGACCAACAACAATTTCAGGAGCATACGGCGCAAGTGCAACTACTGCAACACTGACCAAATGGGATGCTGGGACTTTGATTTTGAGTGGTATTAATCCTGTCACAGGATTGTATCGTGTGAATGGTGGTACTTTAAAAATTAGTGATGCCAATAGTTTAGCAGTAGCACCAGTGACTGTTGCCGGGGGGACTTTTGATTTCAATGGAGTAACGGACACAATTGGTATTGTTAGTTTAATCAGTGGTACCGTGACAGATTCTAATGGAACTCCTGGTATTCTAAGTATTGCTACAAACTCAATTTTTGAAAGTGGTACTGTCAGTGGTGTGCTCTCTGGTACCACACTTGCAATTGCAAAAAACACAGGAGGTACCGTTACATTTAATAAATCGAATACTTATACAGGAACAACAACAATCAATGCTGGAACAATTCAATATTTAGCTAGTAATATTATGGCTGATACCAGTAACATTACTGTGACCGGTGGTATTTTGGATATTGGTACTAATTCTGATACTGTCGCAACTGTTACTCTTACTAGTGGAGCTATAACTGGAAGTAGTGGAATCTTAACTGGAAGTTCTTATGCTGTAACAAGTGGAACTATTAGTGCAATTTTAGCTGGTGCAGTGAACTTGACCAAAACCACAGCCGGAACCGTAACGCTTTCAGGTGTTAATACGTATACTGGAATAACAACAATAAGTGGTGGAACTTTAAGCGTTGCTACTATTGGGAATGGTGGTGCTGGTGGTAGTAATCTTGGGAATGCTTCAAACGCTGCAGCTAATATAGTATTTAATACTGGTACAGGAACACTGCAATATACTGGTGCAACAGCATCAACTGATCGTGCGTTCACGACGACCGCAGCTATCACTATGCAGTTTGATATTACTAATCCTAACACTGTACTTACTTGGGGTGGTGTTGGTACAACAACCACAGCACCATTAACTAAAATTGGACAAGGTACATTAAAATTTTCTGTAGCACAAGGGTATACTGGATTAACTACAGTACTCGCAGGAACCTTGCAATATGGTGCTTCTGATACATTATCTACGGGTGCAGTAACGGTAATTAATGGTACGTTTGATATAAATAATTTCTCTGATAGCGTTGGTATTATTACACTGCAAAATGATGGTCAGATAATAGATTCTGGTGGAACAACAGCAGTATTAACAACCACAGGAACAATGGCCGCACAAAGCGGTACAGTAAGTGCTGTTATTGGTGGATCAACTGCTACCGGTATTACCAAGAGTACTAGCGGTAGAGTAATTCTTTCAGGAAATAATACTTTTACCAGTACTGCGATTGCCCTAAGTGCTGGATATTTGAATCTCCGTCATAATAATGCATTGGGTGCGTCTGGTACTACACTTGCTACAACTATTACATCTGGTGCTGTTCTTGAGCTACAAAACACTATTACCTTACCAAGCACGAAGACAATCACCGCTAACGGTACTGGGGTAAATAATAGTGGTGCTGTTCGAAATATACTTAATTCTAATGCAATTGGCGCTACGGTGACACTTGGTTCAAGTAATACACGTATTAATTCTGATAGTGGAACACTGACCGTCGCTGCAGTGTCAGGTACCGCAACCAACCTACTTGTCGGTGGTGCTGGAGATATTGCTATCACTGGCGCGATTGCTACAACCAGTGGAACGCTTGCCAAAGATGGTGTTGGTACGTTGACCTTAACTGGAACCAATACATATACCGGCACCACCACATTAACAGCAGGTACTACTATTGCTAATGCTACAGCTGCTCTTGGTACTGGGGCTTCTTCGAATACACTTATTTTTAATGGGGGAACACTGAAAGCTTCAGGAACAATTACTTCTCCCTCTGCCCGTGCTGTTACACTTACTGCAACAGCTATAATTGATACAAATGGTAATAGTGTTAGTTTTGCTGGTACCATGGGTTCTGCTGGAGGACTGACTAAGAATGGTTCAGGTACCTTGACGCTTACAGGAGTGACTACTCTTGGTAGTGATCTTACTATCTCTGCTGGTACCTTTGTAGCACCAACAACGCTAAATATAACTGGAGATTTTAACAACAGTGGTACATATACACACAGCAATGGGACGGTAACTTTTACTCCTGATATTACTGGAATAGTAAATTTCACTGGTAGTTCTAATACAACTTTTTATAATGCAACTGAAACTACTGCTGGCTCAACTGTTCAATTTAAGGCAGGTAATACATATACGTTTGCCCATACCCTTACACTAACCGGTAGTAATGGAAACCCTATTTCAATAAATTCTGATACACCAAGTTCTCAATGGTTTATGACTTTATCAGGTTCTGCTTCTATTTCTTACGTAACAGTTCGAGATTCTGGCTGTAGTGGTGGTAATAATGTTTCAACAACAAGTAGTACTATATATAATTATGGTAATAATGGTTCGTGCTGGTCCTTTATAGTATTTGGTGGAGGTGGTGGTAGTAGTGAAGCGCCGGCGAGTTCACCAGATGCTCAGCAGGGCGGTGGTACCGGCGGCGGCAATGGAGGTGGTAATGATGGATCTAACACTGGCGGATCTAATGGCGGATCTAATGGCAGAGACAGTGGGGGGGATCTTGGATTTTTGTATCAAGAAAATAAATTAAATCGTTTCCGCACACTTCTCTATGTTTAATAGTGGTATATTTGATTGCATCATGATAACTATTTGATATAATGGTTTTATCAATAATTATTTATTAATATAGTACTTTTATGGAAAACATCATTAAACAAAAATTTTCGAAAATTGCCTTATATGTTGTGCTAGTTATCGCTGTTGTATTTGCTGTTTATTTTTATATTCAACTATATACACTTAAGAAAAATCCTCAAGCAATTTCACAAAAAGAAACAAGTGAACTGGTTTCAAAGGTTGGTAAATTGGTTTTTTTACCTAAAGATGAAGTCCCAACTATCGCTACCGTAACCGACCCTAATTTATTAAAAGAGCAGCCATTTTTTGTTAATGCTCAAAAAGGGGATAAGGTGTTGATCTATGCTCAATCAAAAAAAGCTATTTTGTATAGCGTTAGTTTGAATAAAGTTATTGATGTGGCACCACTAAATATCGGATCAAGTACAAAAACATCTACACCAACACCTACTCAAGAAACAACAGATACACCTGTAAAAAAATAATATTGATGACAGTGCTTCATTCTGATATACTTTGATGTATCAATGAACTTGTTTAGAAAAAAACACCATTTTAAAATAAGAACTAATGGAATTATTTCAATTAATTATTCCATTGTAATTATTTTTTCTTTGGTGTTTTTTTCTTTTTTTACTAATGTTTCATTTGTTTGGGCTCAAGATGTATTTACAAGCCCTGTTTTTACAAATTCATTAAACAATCAATCAAATGTACAAATGTATATATCACCTAGAAATGGTAACTTTGTTACCGGTTCTATATTAGAAGTAGGTGTATACATAGATACAAAAAAAAATAGTATCAATACTGTTGACCTAAAGGTTAATTTTGATCCAAAAAAATTAGCAGTAGCAAATCCTTCCGGTGGAAAATCTATATTTGATATTTGGGTAGAACCACCAACTTATGATAATACAAAGGGTTTAATAACTATGAGCGGCATAATACCAGAAGGAATTGTTACTACCTCTGGACTTATCGCTAAAATGTCATTTAAAGTTCTTTCTGCTGGTTCGAGCACAATAACAATTAATAATGCTACAAATGTATATTTAAATGATGGCGCGGGAACAAAAGCAAACGTTTCTTTTGGTAGAGCTGAATTAGAATTTACTAACCAGATTCCTGATGGGGTTGTAATACATTCAGACACGCATCCTTTTGAAGATAATTGGTATAATAATAACAATCCTATTTTTAGCTGGGATGATAAAAAAGATTCCAATGGGTATGCGACACTACTAGACAGTAATCCAAAAACAGTGCCTACAAATGAAATCACCACAAATAAGAACAACATGTCGTATACTGACATTGGTGATGGTACTTGGTACATGCATGTTAAGTCAAAAGAAGATCAAAGTTGGGGAAATACATCAAATTATAAAATTAATATAGATACTACTCCGCCAAAAAAATTTACTCCAACAATCAATACAATAACAGGCGATGGAAGGGATGAATACGTGTTAATGTTTGGTACAACGGATGATTTATCAGGTATCGATCATTATGAAGTTGGTATATTAAAAAATAATCGCGACAAAAATACACTTCCTGTATTTATTCAAACAGAAAGTCCATACGTGTTACCTGTTGATAATAAAGAAAACATTAAAATTATAGTTAAAGCTTTTGATGTTGCTGGAAATGTAACAGAAGGATCAACGAGTTTGTACCCAAATAATAAAAATTGGTACATAGCTGGTTTGTTCTTTTTGATTTTGATACTACTTGTGTCGCACTATGTATTTGGACACCATGTCGGTCGCAATATTAAACGCGCGTATATTTTCTTTAAGAATATTTCTAAAAAAGATGAAAACAATCAATTTTAAAATAAGAACTAATAGAATTATTTCAATTAATTATTCCATTGTAATTATTTTTTCTTTGGTGTTTTTTTCTTTTGCTTCTGCAGATTTTACAAGTACAAGTTATGAATTAGAAAATCCATCAACAGCTGTTATTGGGGGAGGGCAATCTTCGTCTGCTAGTTTCCAATATCTCTCAAATACTGGACAACTAAACGGAGGGCAAAGCACAAGTACTTCTTTTACTCAAAATGCTGGGTTTCTTTATTTCCCCTCAGCTACTTCACCAATTGTTTCTGCAACAGCAGGTAGTACACAAGTATCGCTTACATGGACAGCATCAACAGGAATTTTTGCAAGTGTTACAAGTTATGAGGTCGGGGTGAGTACTGCTTCTAGTGGGACATATACGTATACAAATGTTGGAAATGTCTTAAGTTCAATTAAAACTGGCCTTACCAATAATACGCCATATTTTTTTAAGATACGCACCTATGCTGCAGGAATTTTATTAACAGAATCTGCCGTTGTAAGTGCGACTCCTGTTGCGAGTAGTTCAAGCTCAAGCTCAAGTTCTGGTTCAGGTGGCAGTTCTGCTGGTTCAAGTGGTAGTGTCGGATCATTTAGTATTCCTAGTTCAGTAGACGCAACAGTAAATTTTACTGGACGAGCATATCCAAATAGTTCGGTCACACTCTTAAAAGATGCGCAAATTATTGCAACTACAGTTGCAGGTTCTGATGCAAGTTTTAGTATGCAATTGAATAATTTGTCTGTGGGGACATATGTTTTTAGTGTGTATTCTACAGACAAAGATGATGTACGTTCACCACTGCAGTCTTTCCCTATAACAGTAACAGCCGGTGTCACTGTCAACGTCGGTGGAATATTTATTGCACCAACTATTTCCGGAGATAAATCACAGGTCAAACAAGGAGATAATATTACTTTTTTTGGACAAGCGGTTCCTCAAAGTGAAGTTACAATAGCGATTCATTCTAATCAAGAAATTTTCAAAAAAATTCAAACTGATAAAAATGGAGTATATTTACAAACCGTAGATACTTCGCCACTTGAAATAGGTGGACACAGCGCAAAATCAAAAGTTGCATTTGATGGACAAATTAGTGCATACAGTGCCGGGTATAATTTTATAGTTGGTAATGATAATATAGAAACAGATAAGAATACAAAAAAAATAAATAAAGGAGATTTAAACGGAGATAATAAAGTGAATCTTATTGACTTTTCTATCGCGGCTTTTTGGTACAAAAAAACAAACCTTAGTGATCAAATGAAAAACTATGAAAAAACAAGACTCAATGGCGATGGTAAAATTGATATCATTGACTTTAGTATCATGGCTTATTATTGGACTGGATAACATATGAAAAATTTAAAAATAACTACAATAATCTCATTTTTCATTCTCTTTTGCTGGGGAAGTTTTGCGCACGCTTCAACATTAGAAGTTGTTGTTAATAAGCAAAAAGTTCCAGTAAATGGTTTCTTGACCGCAACTATTATTCTTGATGCTGAAAATAACCCAATAAACACAATAGAAGGAACAGTTATATACGATAGCGGTTATTTGATACCTGAAAAAATTAGTATAGGAAATTCTTTTATAAGTTTTTGGATAGATAAACCTGTTATAAAAAACAACGGGATGATTCATTTTTCTGGAATCGTTCCTGGAGGAGTTGCTGTTTCAAAAGGTGAAGTTTTTTCTGTTTCTTTTAAAGCTTCACACAAAGGAGACGTGAGTTTATCTCTTCAAGATGTCAATCTTCTTTTAAATGACGGACAAGGCACAAAAGATAAGACGAATGTTATCGATACCGCTATTAGTATTATCGATTCAACTGGTATTACCGATAATGAGCAAGTATCATCGGACGATAAAAAAGAACCAGAAGATTTTTCAATTATTCGTACTCGAAATAGCGCTATATTTGATAATAAGTATTTTATTGTCTTTAGTACTCAAGATAAAGAGTCTGGTATTGATCATTATGAAATATGTGAATTTTTTGAAAAGAATTGTATTGTCGGTGAGAGTCCATATGAATTAAAACATCAAACTTTTTTGTACCGTATTTTTGTAAAAGCGTATGATGCAGAAGGTAACGTCCGCAAAGAAGTGATTGTTTCACCGTGGTTAATTTTTGTATTTGTTATTTTTTTACTCGCGCTTTTGTTTGGTGTAGTAACATTCTATCGTCGATTTATTGCATATAATAAGTTATAATATTTTTATGCAAAAAAAAGTTTCAGTAAAAAAAAGTAAAAAAATATTTCAAATACTTTTTTTTGCATTTATTTTTTTACTTACATGCTCTGTTCAAAAAGTTAGTGCTGCAAAATTAGATGTGATACCTACTTTTGGTTCTGTTCACGTGGGGGACAGTGTTAAGGTTCGTGTTGTTTTGTCGAGTGCAGATCAATCTGCAAATGCTGTTTCTAGTATTATTTCTTTTTCCAACGATGTTCTTACGTTAAATTCAATTTCAAAATCAGATTCTATAATCAGCCTTTGGCCCGTTGAACCATCATACTCAAATACAAAAGGTACTGTTTCTATAGAAGGGGTGATATTAAATGGATATAAAGGTTCAAATGGTGTAGTTATAACATTGTTTTTTAAGGCAAAAAATGAAGGAACTGCTTATATTAAGTTTGCTAATGCTTCTGTTCTTGCTAATGATGGGCAAGGAACACAAATACTTAAAACAACAGGTGATACACAATTTGATATAGATGCTATTACTGAGAAGAAGGAAGTCAGTTCTCCAAAAAACACACCAATTGTTGCCGATGATGAAAACCCAACAGTTCAAATAGATGAAATAAAAAAGAAAGATGAATTAGATCCTCGGTCTAAATTTTTCATTACGAGTGTTGCTAAAAAAAACAACACTTCATATAAAATAGAAATAGATAATGTGCCTTATGTTTGGGACGACACAGGCGATCATCTTTTTGAAACAATACCACTTTCGAAAGGCATGCACACAATAAAAGTGTCCATTGAAACAATTGATGGAGACAGTATTTCTAAAACTCTTTCTTTTAACAATACAGGAATAACCAGTCCAATTTTTACTGACTACTCTAATTCAGTGAATGAAGATGAGTATATTGTCGTCAAAGGTAAGGCTGACCCACTTACTTACGTGGTAATTAGTTATGATGCAATAGACACAGAAGGTAAAACAAAACACGAATCTTCTACTGTTAAGTCAGACAAAGAAGGTCTGTTTACGTATGTTTCTGAAAATAGATTATCAAAAGGTGTGTATATGATTTCAGCAATAGCCAGAACTGATTCAGGTATAGAAAGTGAAAAGACTGCAACGATAAGAATAGTAGTTCAAGAAAACATAAAAGGTGTTTTTGATAAATTCACTAATTTTTTCTACTTCGCAATACCTGTTATAGGATTATTGATATTAGTTCTTATTCTCATAATATATGGATGGCACTATTTGTTGCATTACCGAAATCGTATGCATAAAAAACTTCACGACGCCAAGCTAATTATCAATAAAAGCTTTTCTATTCTAGAAGAAGACCTTGATGAAGAGATTAAAATCTTCAAAAAAATAAAATCAACACAACCTTTGTCTGAAGATGAGAGATCTTTCATTAATCAATTCAAAAAGGATATAGAAGCAGCAGAACGTACTATTGTAAATGAAATAAAAGACTCAGATAAAGATATATAATTATATGTTTATTACACTTACAAAAAAATATATTTCAATACTGTTGTTAATTTGTTTTTATTTTTCAACTGCTTCAGCTGGAGAAATGATAAATTTGGATGCTTCAAATTTGGTTGCTCGTTCAGAAATAACAGTTACGCCGAATCAGGCGAGTTTTATAGAGGGCTCTATTTTTGATGTGCCTGTTGTGATAAATACAAAAGGAAGGAGTATCAATGCCATTGATTTAAAAATAAACTTTGATCCCAAAAGACTAAGTATTATAAGGCCATCAACAGGTAAATCAATTATTGGATTATGGATACAACCACCCTCGTATGACAATACGAAAGGAGTAGTAAGTATTGTAGGTAGTATTCCTGGTGGTATCATCTCAGACGCAAGTATCATTAGCACGCTAACATTTCAAGCAAAGGCAACAGGGGTTGCAGAAGTAAGAATAAATGATAGTTCATCAGTACTCGCTAATGATGGAGTTGGAACAACAGTTATTTTAAGTTCCAACAGAGGTATATATACCATTCTCCCGAAACCTCCAAGTGGCTTGAATGTATATTCAGATACACATCAATTTCAAGATCATTGGTACAACAACAATAGTCCTACTTTTTCTTGGAACAAAGATCCTGGTGTGATTGGTTTTAGTTATATCCTCGACGACAAACCAAATACAATACCTGATAACAAAAATAGTACAACTGAATCAGTAAAATCATATGAGAATATATCAGACGGTTTGATGTATTTTCATATCAAAGCATTAAAAGATAAAAATACATGGGGAAGCACAACACATTATTTATTACGAATTGATACAAAGCCACCAGCTCTGTTTACTCCAAAAGTTGATTATATTATTAATGATGATGGCACAAAACGTGCGCTTGTGAGTTTTTTTACATCAGATAATATGTCAGGTATTGACCATTATGAAGTTGGGGTTATTGAAAAAAATCAACCAACAACAGTCACTCCTATTTTTGTTAGAACAGAAAGTCCCTATGAAGTACCAAGTGCATCAATAGATGGATCTGTTGTTGTTGTCAGGGCGTATGATTTGGCTGGCAACAGTGTCGATTCAAAAATTACTCTTCATATGCCCGGAAAACTGCTTTATTGGATTGAGGGTCACGCAACAATACTTTTATTAATTCTTTTGTTGTTAGTGGTTGCATTTGCGACAACTCACTACTTGTTGGGTCATAAAATTCTAAAAAGAATTAGATTGATTTCTCGTCTTTTGAATAAAAATGATACTGAAAATACACAAGAATTTTCAAAAGAGGTGAGTTCTATTGAATCAATCAAGGATATATAGCACAATAAAAAAAACACTCTCAACACAAGAGTGTTTTTTTATGCAGTAAATAATTGCTATACTGATAAGTATGAAATCAATCAAAGAATGTAAAGACTTGAAAGGAAAGACCGTATTTGTACGAGTAGATTATAATGTCCCGCTGAAAGATGGAAAAGTGCTGGATGGTTTTCGTATTGACGCATCACTTGCAACAATCAATTTTTTGGTCAAGAAAAAAGCCAAAGTTGTCTTGCTTACGCATATTGGTGAGGACGGATCAGGAACCTTGATGCCAGTTGCAAAATATTTGAAACGAAAAATTGCGGTGACATTTTGTCCGGCAAAAGAATTGCATGATATAGAACAAGCAGTTACTAAACTTGCGGCCGGAGAAGTATTACTCCTTGAAAACATCCGACAGTTTGATGGTGAAAAAACAAATGACAAAGCACTCGCAAAAGCTTTTGCTTCTATGGGGGATATCTTTGTGAATGATGCATTTTCTGTCTCACATCGAAAACACATGAGTGTTGTAGGACTCGCAATGAAATTGCCGTCATATGCAGGTTTTGCATTGGAACAAGAAGTGAAAACACTTTCACAGGCACTCAAACCAAAACATCCATTCGTGTTTATTTTGGGTGGAGCGAAATTTGATACGAAGTTACCACTTTTGAAAAAATACAGTACTAGTAGCGATGTGTTGTTTGTTGGTGGAGCATTGGCAAACAATGTGCTCAAAGAAAAAGGCTATGAAGTAGGCAAGTCTGTGGTTGATGATACAACCGTCAAAACAAAGTCATTATGGAATAAAAAGAATTTCCTCACACCAATTGACGTCGTAGTGCTACGTGGTAATGAAGCTAAAAATGTCGATGTGTCAGAAGTTTTGGAAGGGGATACGATCGTAGACATTGGAAAAGAAACAATCAAACTACTGACACCGGTATTTGCCAAAGCAAAATTGGTTGTCTGGAATGGTCCGCTTGGTTGGTATGAAAAAGGCTTCGTAAAAGCCACAAAAGATCTGCTCGGAGTAATTAATAAATCAAAAGCACAAGTAATTATCGGAGGAGGAGATACTGCCTTTTTAGCTCACAAAATGAAGCTTACAAATAAGGTCTTTATTTCAACTGGTGGAGGTGCGACGCTCGATTTCTTGGCAAATGGCACATTACCTGGTATTTCGGTTTTGTCGAAATAATTCGTGGTATACTTTTCTTCAATTAATAAATAATCAATATATATGGTATTTCTTTCACTGCTCGGTATTATTTTGGTTGCAACTATTGTCAGTCAATTAGTTGGTATGATTTGGTACCACACAAAAGTTTTTGGCAAAATTTGGCAAGAACAGACAAACATCGCTTTCGATAAAAAGACTCAATTGAAATCAATGGGGTATGGTTTTCTTTCAGAATATCTTTTGACTGCAGGATTGTTGCTTGTCGTTGCTTTTACTGGAATGAATCCACTGATCGTCGCACTTTGTTTGTGGGTGACAATCATTTTGCCTGTATCTCTCGATGGATTGATTTATGAAAAGAAAAATAAAAAATTGTTTTTCATTGGTGTCTTTCATCGATTGGTTGCACTCGTTCTATCGTCTGTTGTGTTTATGTTTCTGTAATTAGTTGTAAGTTTATAGTTTTTAGAACATAGTAATAAAAAGACGGAGCTGTAAGCTCCGTCTTTTTATTGGTCATTGGTCAATAGTAATTAGTCATTAATATTACAGTCCAAATAGTTCACCAAGTAATTCGTTCCATCGTTTAGTACACCAAGTAACAATCACAAAACTTGGAATAAAAAGCACTGAAAGGAATATAAAAATAAGTAATTTCCAGAATGTGCTGAAAAGTTTTTTCACGATATAACCAAGTTCAGTTCCGATACTCCCGAAAACGTCTTGGACACTTGCTGTTATTTCATCAAACATTCCATATATATACCCGATATTTGACCAAAAAGCTACTGAAGTTCATTTTTGGGTGTATACTATGAAGTATGAATATACATCCAATTTTCGTCCATTTTCCAATCGCCTTATTAACTTTTTATGCACTCTTTGAGGTTTTTGCATGGAAAAAAGTAAAAGCAACCACTTGGTTTATTTATGTCAAAGCAACGCTATTGTTTATTGGTGTACTTTCTGGTTTTGCTGCACTTAATACTGGTGGTTCTGCCGAAGATCTTATTGGGAGAAGTAATCTGATTGAAACACATGCAACATTTGCCACTGCAAGTATGTGGTTGTTTGTAATCCTTTCACTTGTATATATTATTGGTTTTATTTTGGAAAGTGCATATATTATTAATTTTCCAAAATTACAAAATTTACTAAATGGAATTCAAAACTATATCAACAAATTTTATTTTTTAATTCCCGCAATCGCATTTATCGGTCTTATTTTTATAACTATTACCGGCGCACTCGGTGGGGCAATTGTGTACGGTCCTGACATTGATCCTATCGTGTCTTTTGTCTACCATTTGTTTTTCTAAGTTGTAAAAAATAGCTCAAAGAGGTATAGTTTCTTTTGGATAATAAAAGTACAAAAGATGCAAAACCAAAACCATATAGGCATGGGTATGGATGATAATCCTAATCATGTTCATGAAATAGAATCAAAATTTACTGTGACTGATGAGGTCATTGCAATGATTGAAGATGTTTATCTTACAGATAAAACAAAGAAATTTGTTGATGTTTATTTTGATTATGATGACAACTCACTTACACAGGCAAATATTTGGCTTCGAATGCGAGACAAAGAATTTGAATTAAAATTACCAAATGGTGATATTTCACTAGAAAACAAATCGTTTTCTAGTTATACAGAAATTCTTTCTGTGAATGAAATCGCTACGTATCTTGATTTGAAACAGCCTTGTTCCGATACTATTACACTACTGCAAGCAATCAAAACAAAAGGAATGAACCCATTTGTTTCGTTGCTGACAAATCGTAAATCATATATCTTGTATGACTACGGATTAAAGGTTGATATTGATAGGGTACACACCGAAGGTGAAGACGAGATGTTTTTTGATTGTATTATTGGTGAGGTGGAATTTATTGAAAAAGAAGGAAGTTCTCCACGTGAAGCAATTGAACTTATTTCAAAATTTAAACAGGATTTCAATTTGGATAATGCTCCATATGGAAAAGTTGCCTTGTATTTACAAGCTAGAAAGCCAGAAGTTTTTAACTTACTGCAATCCAAAGGATTGTGGTAAAAAGTTCCCCCGTTAAACGGGGGATTTTTTTTGTTATACTATAGATACAGCTCAGTGAAATTTTACTAATATTAAAAGTAATTAAAAATAAACATGTCTAAAAAATATATTGCAGAATTTATTGGAACACTCGGTCTTACACTGATCGTATCACTTGCGATTGGTGGGGGAATATATTCATTACCTGTACCACTTGCAGCAGCATTGTTCGTCATGATGATGGTGTATGTTATCGGAGGAATATCTGGTGCGCATTTGAATCCTGCGGTGAGTATTGCGCTTTATGCGAATGGAAAAATCTCTAAGCAAGAGGTTTGGAAATATGTTGGTGTGCAATTATTCGCAGGTATTGTTGCATTGTTTGTAAGTAAGTTTATTCATCCATTTGGTGCCCCATCAAACACTGTCGTTGTATGGCAAGCTATTGTGGGTGAATTTGTCGGAGCATTCTTTTTCTTGTTTGGGTTGTCTGCAGTTGCTTATGGAAAAGTTACCAATGGTGCATCAGGGTTTGTTGTCGGTGGATCATTGCTTTGTGGTCTAATTATCGCAGGACTTGTTGGTTCTCTCGGAATTTTGAACCCAGCAGTTGTGCTTGCACTTGGAATCTTCAAGCTTTCATATTTACTTGCTTCAGTAGTTGGAGGAATTTGTGGAGTGTGGGTATACAAAAAAATAATGTAATAAAAAAGCATTCCTTACGGAATGCTTTTAAAATGATAGTTACTCAATTCTGTACAATAATTTTTGCTGTAAAAACCCCAAACTCTTTTGAGAAAACGGGTTTCGAAATTATTTTTACTTTAATTCCTGGTTCTAATAAATCAGCATCCAAATAGCTCATTGCAGGTGAATTATATAAATTCATCTCTTTACCTACAATCAAAACATTGTTTTCATATATATCTGAAGGGAATAATGTATCTTTTGTATTGTGTAAATAAGGGTGCTGGATTACGTTACTTGTTGCAGAGTCTGCAAAACCAATAACAATGTATCCTTGAAGCGGTTTTGTTTCTTTCGTTGTATTTGTTTGACCGAAAGAAGTTGTGCTTGTAGCTACTGATAGAACTATCGTTAGAATGATGAGGAACAATTTAAATTTCATGTGTGTGTTAATTTATCCGATTGGATAATAACAAAATAAAAACACTTTGTCAAATATGTCAACAATGTTAAAAAATTATTTTAATTTTTGCGCATACATTTCCATTTCTTCTTTCGATTCATAGGGATCATGTGGACGGTTTGTTTGAGTTACTCCTTCGTCTAATTTACGTGGAATAAGATGAATATGAAAATGAGGGACTTCGTTTCCAACAATTCCAATCTGAACAAAATCACAAGGAAGTTGTTTCTTCATATGTTCCATCATTTTTTTTGTTTTTATAAACATACGAGCAATTAATTCTTCTGGAACATCAGTCATCCATTTGTAAGGCTCTTTTGTTATTAAAAGAGTGTGTCCTTTTGATACAGGGTTTATGTCCAAAAAAGCGATAGATTCTTCATCTTCATAAACAATAGAAGCTGGAATTTCTCGCTTGATAATTTTAGTAAATATTGTTTCCATAAGGCTATTTTAACACAAGAAATAAGCATTTTTGAATATGTTATACTTTTTATACTTTTAACTTTACGAACCTTATAACTTTCAACTATCTTATGATTTCCGATACCGTTGCAACACTTCTCAAAAAACGACATATTCCGGAATCACAATGGGAGGAATTTCTCCGTCCGGATTACAACAAGCTCGGTGATCCACTGCTCATGAAAGATTTGGAAAAAGGCGTTGTACGTCTATTTGAGGCAATTGAAGCCAAAGAAAAAATTTGTATTTATGCTGACTACGATTGTGACGGTATTCCCGGTGCATCTGCAATGGCGACTTTTTTGAAAAAGGTTTCGCCTGAGTATTTTGAAAAATATGTACTCGTCTACATTCCAGACCGTCACGAAGAAGGCTACGGTTTGCATCACGATGCACTGGTTTCGATTATCGACAGTGGGGTGACATTACTCATCACGATTGATTTGGGAATTACTGCAATCGAAGAAGTGATATACGCAGAAGGTCGTGGATGTAATGTCATTGTGACCGATCACCACTTACCGAAAGTGCATGATGACGGAAGTGATCAGTTGCCACATTGTTTTGCGGTGATTAATCCAAAACGTTCCGACTGTCAGTATCCCGAAAAAATGCTTTGTGGAAGCGGGGTGATTTTTACTTTTATTAGAGGATTCTTGGATAAATATCGCGAATATTTCAATGTGCATGTTGGCTGGGAAAAATGGTTACTTGATTTTGTTGGTGTTGCAACGCTGTCTGATATGGTTCCACTCGTTGGTGAAAATAGAATCTTGGCATATTTTGGTATGGAAGTATTGAAACAAAACAAACGTCTCGGATTCAAGGCGTTGTTCAAAAGTGCTCGGATGGACGTGCGATATATGACTGAAGAAGATGTGGCTTTTACCATTGCACCACGAATCAATGCTGCATCTCGAATGGATAAACCAATCTGCGCGTATCATTTACTTGTGGCTGATACTGATATAGAAGCTGATATTCACGCCAGTCATTTATCAAAAATTAATGACACCCGCAAATCTGAAGTCGCACGCATCATGAAAGAAGTACACAAAGAACTTGATCCGGCGCACGAACAAGGACTCACTCCTTCTGTCGTAGTTATTGGAAATCCATTGTGGCGTGTCGGTGTGCTTGGCTTGGTGGCATCAAAGATTGTTGAAAAATACGGACGTTCAGCGTTTGTCTGGGGAAGAGAAGGTGGTGAGTCAATCAAGGGGTCTTGCCGAAGTGATGGCACCGTGCACGTTGTAGAACTCATGAGAGCGCTTCCAGAAGGAATATTGCTTGCTCATGGCGGTCACGTTGGAGCTGGCGGATTTACGGTCAGTAACGAAGGAGTTTTTTCTTTGAGAGAATCACTCATCACCTCATTTGAAACAAGTACACCAATCAGCAAAGAAACAATAACCAATTTTGATCTAGAATTGCCGTTGTCGAAAATCGACAAAAATCTATACAAAGATATTCGAACACTTGCACCGTTTGGTGAAGCGAATAAAAATCCAATCTTTAGGATTACTGATGCGAGAATAAAAGCAGTGAAAAACTTTGGTAAAGAAACAAATCATTTGGAAGTTATATTTGAAGACAGTGCTGGACGGGAAGTGAAGTCAATTCAGTTTTTCAAAACGATTGCTGACTATGCAGAAAAGATTACTGTCGGAAACACGCCAACAATATTAGGAACAGTAGAGTTAGATACTTTTGCAAGATTCCAACCGGCTAGGCTTCGTATAATCGATATATTATAATTACTCTATGAAAAATACGAACAAAATTATTGTTTACACCGACGGTTCATCAAAAGGCAACCCAGGTCCAGGAGGATACGGAGCAGTCATTGCTTTTCCTGCAGGAGCAACTGGACCACTTGCATCAGTCGTTGAGCTCGGTGGACATCAAAGTCAAACAACAAACAACCGAATGGAAATCACTGGCCCGCTTCGTGCACTCGAATTCATTCGTTCTGGAGTTGCAAATCTTGGTGAATATACCGTTGAAATCAATTTGGATTCACAATATACGCTTTCAGGTATTACCGAATGGATCCACAACTGGAAGAAGAATGGCTGGAAAACCGCCAACAAAAAACCAGTGCTCAATCAAGATCTTTGGGAAGAATTGCATGATATTGTCGATGGATGGAACGGGAAGCTTTCTTGGAAAAAGGTCAAAGGTCATGCGGGAGTTTCTTTGAATGAACGTGTTGATATTATTGCAACCACTTGTGCAGATACTGGAAGTTGTGAATTATATTCTGGTCCAATGAGTGAGTATACAGAAAAAATTGATTTAGAAGAGTAGAAAAAACGGGCGCAATTTCCTTTGGAAATTGCGCCCGTTTTTGTATAGCATGTCGTCAAAATATAAAAACATTTTTATATTTGTATTGTTTGTTGCGATTATCGGTGTTCGGTATTTTTTCTTTCTTCCAACACCAAGTGAACATTTTTATGAGGTGATAAACAAGAAGGTAAGTCTCGATGCGAAGATTGTTAGTCAGGTAACAATGACGGCGTATGGACAGAATTTTTCGGTACAACTTCCAGATAAAAAATGGAAACTCCTAATTCGTACAAATGGAACTGATGATTTTTCATATGGCGATAAGATACATATCAATGGAGTGCTCAAAGAACCAGAACCATTTGAAACAGATCAAGGAACGACTTTTGATTACAAGACGTATCTAAAAACTGATAACACCTATTTTATTATTTCAAATGCAAAAGTTTCCGTCTTAGAAAAAGGAAAAAATGGAATCGTATTTTATTTATATCGCATTACTTCGAGTTTTGAAGAGAGTATCAATGAATTACTTCCACCAGACGAAGCAGGACTCGCAAATGGAATGCTTCTTGGTGATAAATCGGGCATCAGTCCGGAGCTTCGAAATAATTTCATCACAACCGGAACGATTCATATTGTTGCACTGTCAGGATTCAATGTGTCAATCGTTTCAAAATACATCACGTCATTTTTCGCACTGTTGCTTCCGTTTCGTTTTGCACTCTACATCGGATTGTGTGCAATCGGATTATTTGTAGTAATGACTGGTGCGTCTGCGACTGCAGTACGTGCTGGAGTGATGGGGGAATTGTCGGTCTTTGCATTACTTGCCGGAAGACAATATCAAGTTTTTCGCGGGTTGGTGATCGCGGTGCTTGTAATGTTACTCATCAATCCACTCTTAATTCATTCGGTGTCATTCCAACTTTCTGTCATTGCAACACTAGGCATGATTTTTATTGTGCCGATATTGGAGAGGAAATTGTGGTGGGTGACCAAGCGATTTCTACTTCGAGATACTATTGCCACGACACTGTCAGCTCAAATTGCCGTTGTCCCATTGATTCTCTATCAGATGCATCAATTTTCTGTCGTCTCATTTTTTGCAAATATTATTATCATTCCACTGGTGCCATTCGCTATGCTTTCGGCATTTATCGCAGGAGGTCTTGGGTTATTTTTGCCGAAAGTATTGGTTGTGCCATTTTCATACATTGCATATATCTTGCATCACATCATAATCAAAATCATCACACTCTTTGCTCAAATCCCTTTTGCTTCAGTTATTATCAATCAGGTTCCGTTATGGGTAATAGTATTGTTGTACGGAATAATTATTTGGTGGATTGTTCATAAAAATAAAAAACTCTAGCGTTTGCTTAGAGTTTTTTATTTTTATGAATTACTGCACTTTCTTAAAATTTTCTTCAATCACTGACCAGTTTAAGTTTTCAAAAAAAGCATCAATGTATTTTTTCTTTTCGCTTGTCGGATAATCATAGACATATGCATGTTCCCACATATCAATCGCAAGAATCATTTCACATCCGTTCAATTGACCTAGGTGTTGTTCGTCCACCCAAGACGCAAGTAATCTATCGTCCTTTTTATCGTACCACAGCACTGCCCAACCAACACCGCGAGTCAGTGCGATATTTTTGAATCCCATCAAAAAGATTTCGACAGACATACATTCTTTTACTATCTTTTTCGCTAGGTCACTTTCTGGATCAAGTGCTTTTGGTCCGCCTGAGAGGGAATTGAAATAGACTTCATGGTTTCGCATACCATTGTATTCAAAAGAGAAACGACGGAATAGTTCGCCAATCAAGTAGCTATTGTCCTCACCATCACGAAACATTCCTTGTGAAAGGGTGCTTATTTTTTCGACAGTTGCATTGGCATTGGTTACATAACCTTTGTAGAGTTTCAAATGCTCTTCAATATTTTTTGCTGAAATACCTTTGAGTTCTGGTAAATTGAATTCTTGTGGTGTGAAGTTTTGCATGTCGTCTATTATAGCACTTCCTAAAAAAAGTCAGAAAAAAGCCCCGGGTATACAGGGCTTTTAATTAAAGATGGTTTTCAAATTTTGGAATTTTACCCGCAATTGCTATTTCACAAGGAATGTCACTGATCATTTTTCCAAAAATAAAAAATTTGTTTCTCTCAAACTGAATATTTATATCTTGTATTCTAGAATAGATTACTCCAATGGAGCAATAGTTTCCTAAACTTTGTCTCCAAAGTACTCGAGGTCGTAATTTCGTACTATGAACAATAGATAGTTTACCGGAGCCTTCAGTTACCCAAAAGATACATCTTTTGTAAAAATAAGTCCTAATAATTTGAATTCCTTTTAGTTCCAGGTGTCCTAATAATACATATCCTTTTGATGTAATCTTGAAAATAAATCCATTTGAACCAGCAGTAATAATATACTGTTTGTTTTCGGATTGGTAGCTAATCGAAACAGGTGTTGAATCAAACAATAATCCAATTGGAGTTTTTTTGTGTTCATCTATCAATCCTGACCTAGATTTTTTTAGAGCCCCTTTTTCGTATTTTTGAAAAAGAATATCAAGTAGGTGGTAATCATCATCATAATCTTTCTTTTTTCCATAAACAATCGATATGAGTGTATTTGTTTTTGGTTCAAATTGGACCAAGGCTTTTTCGTTATTTATTGTAGATAAAGCAACGTTGCAAGACTCTATTCTAAAGTCAAAAAACAAATAAACATGTTCTTTTGAATGAGGATGCCTCAAATGTACTACTGTATAATTATCATACAATCCTATTTCATTAGGACTACTATTGCCGTCTCTATATGTTTCAATGACAAGATGTGAATATCCTAATTCATTAATTTTTTGGTGCACGAATGCGACTTTTTTATGTAATTCCATGTATATAGTTTTTAAAATCCTCTCAGACTGTACAGATTTTTAGTAAGAAAGTCAAATGTTGGTATACTATATACATGTTTCGAATCGTTCAGAAAAAAATAGTATTTTTCTCATTATTCTTTTTACTTGCAACTGTTGTTGGATACGCAAAAGATGCACCAAAACTAAAAGTATCATTTCTCGACATCGGTCAAGGTGATGCGATTTATATCAAAGCTCCAAATGGTAATGATATGTTGATTGATGGTGGACGAGACAAAAAGATTCTGACTCGACTTGCTGAAGAAATGTCATTTGGTGATAGCACTATTGATGTGGTTGTTGCAACACACCCTGATGCAGATCATGTTGGTGGGCTCAATTATGTATTGGCAAAATATACCGTCGGCGCAGTGTTTGAACCAGGAGTCAGCGCAAAAACAAAAACCTATCAAAGTTTAGAAAGTGCGATTGATGAAAAAAAGATTCCGCACTTGCTCGCTCGAGCAGGGAACACCATTGTGCTTGATAAGAAAAATAATATAGTCGCAACGATACTGTATCCAGATACTGATGTCACCGGATGGGAGACAAATGACGCTTCGATTGTATTGAAATTGACGTACGGTACAACTAGTGTCCTTTTGACCGGTGACTCACCGGTGTCGAAAGAATTATATTTGATTGGGAAGGATAAAAATATGCTCGATGTCGATGTGCTAAAGCTCGGGCACCACGGTTCACGTACTGCAAGTAGTGAGGCGTATCTACTCGCAACCTCACCACAAATCGCAATTATTTCTGCAGGCAAAAATAATTCCTACGGACACCCACACGGGGAGGTAATCGATAGATTGAAAAAACTTGCTATTCCATATTTGAATACGGCAGATATCGGAACGATTCATTGTATTTCGAACGCACTGAAATTTTCTTGTAAATAAAAAAACCCTTTCGGGATTTTTTTTATTTTTTCAATAAGTCACGAATTTCTGAAAGGAGTTTTATTTCTTCACTAATCTCTTTAACTTTTTCTTCTTCCTTTTTTGCTTTTATTTTATTCAAAGCTTTGATGGTCAGAAAGAGGGCAGTGGCAATAATTGCGAAATCGATACAGTTCTGGAGAAAGATACCGATATTCATGACGACGTCATTTCGAGTGCCCGCACCATTATGCAGTACGATTGTCAGATCTTTCATGTCGAAACCTCCCATGAGCATACCGATAGGAGGCATAATAATGTCTGATACGAGAGAAGAGATGATTTTACCAAAGGCGCCTCCAATGATGACTCCGATTGCCAAATCCATGACATTGCCTTTCATTGCGAATTCTTTGAGTTCACCGATAAATGTTTTTGCTTTTTGCATAAAGGTTATTATACTTATTTTTGATTTCAATACAAATTTGAAAAAAAATACCGCCAGAGTGGCGGTAAACAGCGAAGGCTTGTAGACGTGACTTGTTTCCCATGACCCTAAGGTCAAACGTTTATGTTCGTCCAAGATATTTCGGCGTCTTTGCAAGAATAACAAAGAGTTTATTAAAAAGAAAGCGGTGGGATATACTCCCACCGCTTTCTTTTGTTTATTTAATGATTCCAGCTTTCTTCAAAGTTACAAATGCACCGTTTTTGTTGATAGTGCGGATTGCGTTTGTAGAAAGAGTGATGCGGAAAGTCTTTCCTAGTTCAGGAACGAAAATACGCTTCTTTTGAAGGTTTACTTGCTTACGTGAAGTCTCAATTGGGTTGAATTTGGTAGCACGAACTTTAGTCGAGTACCCTCCACCGATCAAAGACTTCTTTTTAGTTATTGCACAGATTTTTGCCATATGTGTGATTATGTTATCATAGAGAGATAATATATGCAAGAGATAAATAGTATTTTTTATGTTGTCATTTTGATTTTCTCGGTCGTCATTCATGAGGTGGCTCATGGCTATGCGGCTGACTATTTCGGCGATCCGACTGCTCGTTTGGCAGGCAGATTGACAATGAATCCAATCAAGCACATCGATTTGTGGGGGTCTATCATTATCCCGCTCCTTTTGGTGCTTTCAGGAACGACCTTTTTGGTTGGTTGGGCAAAGCCAGTGCCGTACAACCCAAATCATTTTGATAATAAAAAGAAGGGGACAATCGTTACAGCACTTGCAGGTGTGTGTGCCAACTTTTTCATTGCGATTATTTTCGGACTAGCAATGCATTTTGTTCCAGCCTTTGGTCTAGGAATGCCAGCACATATGGTGGTTTCAACGATTGTAGTGGTCAATATTGTACTTGGATTATTTAATCTTATTCCTATCGTACCGCTCGACGGATCAAAAGTGTTATTCGAATTGATTCCACTTCGCGCACAAAAATTCCGTTATTTTTGGGAAAAGAATTCACTCATCATTCTTGTGGTGTTTATTTTCTTCTTCTGGGCAGGTATTGCTATTCCAACGATCTCTTTTATTTACAGACTACTAACAGGCACCTTCCTCTAAAACAGACAATCTTCTTGTATAATAAAGCTAATGAAAGTTTTTAGACTCGCTTTTTTGTCTGTCCTAGTGATTGGATTTTTATCCAACATTGTTTTTGCTTCTGTTTCAAACGGAACAATTGATACTACATACAATCGTGCTGTCGTTGTACAAGATGACACACAGTTAAATACTGGCTATTACACACAAACAGGAATGAGTGCATACAACGTAGCTATTTCTGACACTGCGCTTACTGGATATTGGTGGTCAGAAAATTTTGGCTGGATCAATCTCAATTGTGCCAATAATAATTCATGTGGCAGTGCTAATTTTAAAGTCGCAAATACGGGTAGCGGTGTACTTTCTGGGTATGCGTGGGGACAAAATGCTGGTTGGATAAACTTTGGTCCTTTTGTAAACAGTGCAACAACTCCAGTCAGTATCAATACAAACGGGGAGTTGAATGGGTATGCGTGGACACAAAATTTTGGTTGGATAAAATTTTCTTGTAATACTGGTGATAGTGATTATCCTGCTGCTTGTACCAAAACTGATTGGCGTCCAATTTCTGCTCGGGCTGCTTGTAGTAATGGAATAGATGATGATGGTGATGGTTTTACTGATTATCCAGCTGATGCTGGTTGTACAAGTGGTAGTGATACTGACGAGAGTGGTCCGTTCTCAAATCCACATCCACCAACTCCTACACCAACACCTACACCAACGCCGACTCCGACTCCGACTCCTACACCGACCCCAACTCCTACTCCAACACCTGAAACACCAGCTCCTCCTACGCCAACACCTACACCAACAGTCCCAGAACCACCGGCTCCTCCTAGTACAGTTCCTTCCGTGCCAACTGTTCCAACAATAGGTTCATCACCATCGGCTGTATCTGGTCCATCGGGATTCTCTTCACCAGGATTGTTTTTTACTGGAGGAATGCCAACACTTCTTGAAAGCGCAAAACAACAAGTGAATGATAGTATTGCAAACACGGTTACAGTCTACAAAGACAGTAAACAAAAAATAAAAAATGTCGTCGATACAAAACAAGGAGATGTTGTTGTTAAAACAGTTGGAGCTGTCGGTGTTGTTGCTTCATCTGTGGCGTCATTTACCTCTGTGTTGTTCTTGAATCCGCTTTCAATTTCAGAATTGTTCTTGATTCCGATTCGTTTGTGGACACTACTGATGACATTGCTTGGTATTCGTAAACGAAACAAGCCATGGGGAACCGTGTATGATTCGATTACCAAGCAACCGCTCGACCCTGCGTATGTTGTACTTCAGGATATGCAAGGTAATGAAGTTGCAACATCGATTACTGACCTAGACGGAAGATATGGGTTCCTGGTTGAACCAGGGCAATATCGATTGTTGGCAAATAAAACCAATTATATTTTTCCATCAGCTAAACTGGCTGGTCGGCCAAGTGATGAACTATATTCAGATTTGTATTTTGGGGAACCGATCGTTGTTACTCAGTCTGGAGAAATTATCGGAAAAAGTATTCCGCTTGATCCACTTAAGTTTGACTGGAATGAATTTGCAAAACGAGATCAGAGTTTGATGAAGTTCTATTCAAAACGAGATTTATTGTTGTTAAAATTCTCAAATGCATTTTTCGTTTTCGGTTTGATTGTTTCTTTGATTGCAGTATTGGTTGCACCAAAACCATATAATATTGGAATTATTTCTTTGTATGCAGTATTACTCATCTTGAAGCGAACAGTGCTCAAACCAAAACCTCGAGGAAATATCGCAACCAAAGATGGTATTCCAATGGCATTCGCTATTATTCGAGTAATGCGTGACAGTGGGTTTGAACTGATTCATAAGGTGACAGATATGAAAGGAAACTACTATTGTCTCTTGCCGAACGGAAATTATACAGTCACGATAGAGAAGAAAAATCTTGATCAGACGTATACTAAGGTGATAGAAAAAGTGCCAATAACGGTGACAAAAGGGTATTTGGATCAAAAATTTATAATTTAAGTAAAAAGGCGACGAAACCTTCGGTTTCGTCGCCTTTTCTTGGAGCATCTTTAGATATATCCAATGTACGCTTGCTTATTGCGACTATCTATAGTATATTTATTTGGCAATTCTGAATATATCGGAATGTATGGCTATTATCAATAATTCAACAAAGAAAGCGGCCCTATGCCAACAATTTCTCAATTAATTAAAAAGAATAGAAAAGACGTTAAACGCAAATCAAAAACTGTGGCACTTGCTTGTGGTTTTAATTCTATTCTAAACAAACCAACACTTTACCCATCTCCTTTCAAGCGAGGTGTGTGTACAAAAGTGACTACAACAACTCCAAAAAAGCCGAACTCTGCGATGCGTAAAATCGCCCGCGTACGTTTGACTAATGGAAAAGAAATCACTGCCTACATTCCAGGTATCGGACACAAGCTCCAAGAACACTCAGTGGTAGTAGTTCGTGGAGGACGTGTGAAAGACTTGGTTGGAGTACGATATACAATCGTTCGTGGACGTCTTGATGCCACTGCTCCAGATAAACGTATGAAGAGTCGTTCTCGTTACGGTGCTAAGAAACCAAAAGCGAAAGCTTAATTTTATAAAAACTAATTTATAATGATGGAGTAATTATCGAAAGATAGTGAAGAGTGATCGAAAGATCATTTCATCATTTCAAAAAATATGCGAAGAAAAGTAACAAATAGAAATATTGTAAAACCAGACCTGACTTACAACTCAGCAACATTAGGTAAGTTTATCAACTACATGATGTGGTCTGGAAAGAAAAGTGTGGCTGAAAAGATTGTGTACGGTGCGCTCGACATTATCAAAGAAAAGACTGGTAAAGAACCACTTGAAATCTTTGATGAAGCTGTTCGAAACGCTAGTCCTGCAATCGAAGTCCGTTCTCGACGTATCGGTGGTGCAAACTACCAAGTTCCTCGAGAAGTTCGACCAGAACGTCGTCAATCACTCGCATTCCGTTGGATTCGCGATGCAGCACGAGCTAAGAAAGGTATGGATACTCACAAGAAGCTTGCTGAAGAACTACTAGCAGCCGCAAACAACGAAGGCGCAGCAGTTAAGAAGAAACAAGATACTCACAAGATGGCAGAAGCCAACAAAGCGTTCGCTCACTTCGCATGGTAAAAATAAAGACCGCCTTAGGCGGTCTTTATTTTTACCATGCGAAGTGTAAATCAAGCTCTGCTTGATTTCTCACTTCAATTGGCGAATTTTCCTGCAAAGAAAATTCGCGTCGAAAAAATCTGATAACGAAGTTTTCAGATTTTTTCGACGCAATAAAAAAGTCCCCAACCAATAAAAACGTGAAAATATAGATTTGTTTTCTGTGCTATATTATCTAAATGAATTATATCGATATTCACTCCCATCTCAATTTGTCAGATTTTGATATAGATCGAGATGAGGTGATTACTAATATGAAAGAACAGGGAATTGCCACCATTACTGTTGGGGTTGATTTTACTACTTCAGAAAAAGCGTTAGAACTTGCCGAACAACACGAGAATCTTTTTGCTTGTATCGGACTGCATCCATGTGATAACCATACTGAAGTATTTGATATGGAAAAATATGAAGCACTCGCAGTGCATTCAAAAGTAGTAGCTATCGGCGAAACAGGTCTTGATTATTTCAGAGATCAGTCCGAAGAATCAAAATCAAAACAACGAGAAATTTTTATCCAACATATTGCACTGGCAAACAAAGTACAGAAACCACTGATGATTCACGCTCGTCCGAGCAAGGGGAGTATGGACGCATATAGTGACACACTCGATATCCTTGAATCGATGAATTTTGGTCAAATGGTGAATTTTCACTTCTTTGTTGGTGATGTAGCTATTGCAGATCGGATTGTCAAAAATGGCTGGAGCATGTCATTTGATGGGCCGATAACATTCTCGACTGATTACGATGAAGTTATTAAAAGCATCCCAATCCTGCACATAATGGCCGAAACCGACAGTCCGTTCGCTGCACCGGCACCATATCGTGGTAAACGCTGTGAACCGCTTTATGTGACAGAAATTTACAAAAGAATTGGTGAATTAAAAGAAATTGATATTGAAGAATGTCGACAATTATTGAACCAGAATGTTCAAAGAGTCTTCAAAATATAGATTGGACAAAATACACTATTTCGTGTACAGTATATCTAATCCTTCCTTTGTTCGATGCCACAGCTTTGTCGGTATCGCGTAGTCCAAGGCAGGGGATTAACAAAATAACAGAACCACTCTCGGTTCTTAATACTTATGTCAGAAAAAGATAACGCTCGAGTATACGAGCTTGGTTATTTGTTTGTCTCATCACTATCTGATGAACAAGCAGTAGAAAAAGCCACTGCCCTTAAGGAAATGATAAATCAAAAAGGCGGAAAGGTGATTGCGGATGAAAATCCAAAATTCACTGAATTGGCGTATGAAATGTACAAGTACATTGCAAACAAAAAAACAAAGTTTTCTCACGGATACTTTGGTTGGGTCAAATTTACTGGTCCAGCTGATATGATTGCTGAAATGAAAGCAGTACTCGACCTCGATGTTGATATGCTCCGTTTTATGACTATCAAGACAGTTGCTGAAAACACTATGGCACCAAAGAAATTTAGTGCAAAAACAGAACGCACAAAACGACGTGATGACAGTAGTGCATCAGTTAGCAGTGAAGCTGTCGTAGATGCTCCAGCAGAAGAAGTTGTAGCAGATGCAGAAGAGGCTATCATTGACGAAGAAGTAGTTGATGAAAAGATCGACGAAATGGCGACAGAAGAGTAGAATAGAGATATCGATAGTCGGTCATTTTTACTTACTTAAACCAAACTCATTATGTATCTAAATCGTGTCACATTGTACGGAAATCTCACTCGAGATCCAGAAATCAAATCAATTCCTAACGGAACCAAGGTGGTTAACATTTCTATGGCGACCAATAGAACTTGGAAAGATCAAAGTGGTGCAAAGCGTGAAGAAGTTGAATATCACAATGTGGTGGCATTCGCAAAACAAGCAGAAGTTATAGCTCAATACTGCACCAAAGGCAGTCCGCTCTATGTAGAAGGACGTATCAAGACTCGTTCTTGGGATGATGCCAACGGAGCCAAGAAATATAGAACTGAAATTATGCTTGAAAACTTCCAATTTGGACCAAAAGGTGGAGCAAGTTCTGGTTCTTATGCACCAAGTGCACAAGGAAATAGTGCACCAGCAAGTACAGGAAGTAGTAAACAAGATGATGATTTGGAATCTATTGAATATCCAGATGACGATGTAAATATCGACGACATTCCATTCTAGTTAAAAATTATTAAATTATCCCCAAAGTTATGCAAGATTTTTTCTCAACAAATAACATAAAGCATATTGATTACAAGGATACAGAAATTTTGAAAAAGTTTCTTTCTCCTACAGCAAAGATTCTTCCTCGAAAGAGAAGTGGTCTTTCTGCAAAAAATCAACGTAAATTGGAAGTAGCTGTAAAACGTTCACGTTTCCTCGGATTACTACCATTCGTTGCAAGATAGTCATATATAAAAAGCGGAACCCGAAGGGTTCCGCTTTTTATTGTGTAAGATAACTATTTTGAAGCTCGTTCTACGTATTCGCCAGTTTCGGTGTTTACGATGATTTTTTCACCTGCTTCAAGGAAGAGTGGGCCGTTGATGACAGTATCATTTGCAAGTGTTAATTGCTTGTTACCACCTGAGACACTGTTTCCTTTGATTGATGGTGGGGCATCTTTGATTTCAAAGGTCATTTTGATTGGAAGGGTAACACCAATGATTTTTTCTTCATCGTCTTCTGTTTCAAATACGAGTGCCGTAGCCACCGTGTTGTCGATCAAGAATTTCTTTGTGTTTGCAGAGATGACATCGTCACCCAATGCAAAACGTTTTGATGGATCTTTTGCATCGCAAAACCAGTATTCACCTTTGCTTTCGTACAAGAATTTTACTTCTTGTTTACGAAGATCTGCTTCATCAGCTGTATCAGATGAACGGAATGAATCGTTGAATGTTCGTCCATTCAACAAACTCTTCAATTTCACTTGGTTTTGTGGTTTGCGTTGTTGTGTGCGGGCAACGTGAGATTCAAGGACGACACAAGGTTCGTCTTTGTAAATAATCACTTTACCTTCACGGATTTCGTTGTAATCAAGTAGTGCCATAAATTATTCAATGCTATTACAGTAATGTAAAAAGAATAGCAAATATAAGCCTAAAAAGCAAAAAAAGTAGCCCTTGTGGGGGCTACTGATGAAATAATGATCCAAATACTTCGTTGAATTTTTCAAGCCACTCTTTTTCTTCAGGGCTTCGGTGGTCAACGCTCAAATACCTACTCATTCGTTCTTCGAGTCGCCGAAATTTTTCTTCATGGCTTTCAATGATAAAATGCTCAATTTCTTGTTGATTGTACCAATGAAATACTTTTTTGTTTGAATGCTCCGCATTTCTGATGATGAATTCATCGCTACCATCTTTGATGTAAGAAACTATAAAATCGATACGAGGTAGTTTCATTTTATCTAACACTAATTTTTGAGTAGCGTCAGACTCATGGTTAATTGCCATCCACAATAGATGGTGATCAATTTTTCTACACAGCAAAGTTTGTTTGTTGTCATAAAATTGTTCAAGTGAAATTATTGAACTCTTAATGATTTCGTTGGTTATTTTTTCATACAACATTTTTGGTACATAGGTAATAAATCCTGCTGTATATAAATCAAAAAGTAACATATTAAATTCACCGGTAAGCTTTTCTTCCCACTGAGAAGGAAAGGGTTCATCTTCTAGAAGAAGTAGTATTCCGACTTTATTTTTTTGCATAATAACGATAGCTTTTATTCCACCGTAACAATAGCACAGCAGGGGGATAAAAAGCAAAAAACACCCGAAGGTGTTTTTTAAATATATTATTCTCCTGAACTTTCCATTACGACTTCTTTCATCCGTTTTCGAACAGATTTCAATATTTCTTCACGGATCTTTGGGTTTTCTTTCATAAAGGTACGTGTTGCGTCATATCCACGTCCTAGTTTGACCTCATTAGCGTTCTCATCTCCATCTTCGCCATCAGCTTTTGATTTCTTTACTTTTACTGGTGCTTCTCCTTCTTTTGTAGGTTTTGTTTCGCGAATAAAGGTGTAACTTGTACCACTTTTGACAATGTTTCCAAGTTTTTCACCGAGCGCAATTAATTCTCCTTCAAGAGAAATTCCTTCACCGTAAATAATATCAAATTCAGTTTGTTTGAATGGGGAAGCGACTTTATTCTTCACTACTTTCACACGAGTTCGAGAACCGACAACTTCTTCGCCTTTCTTGATCTGTGCAATACGACGAATATCAAGACGGATAGAAGTATAGAACTTCAATGCTTTTCCTCCTGGTGTTGTTTCTGGATTACCAAACATCACACCGATTTGCATACGGATTTGGTTGATAAAGATAACAACAGTGTTTGAACGAGCAACGATTGCTGTCAATTTACGAAGTGCTTGTGACATCAAACGAGCTTGTTTACCCATATGAGATGCACCCATATCTCCTTCAATTTCATCTTTTGGAGTCAGTGCTGCAACAGAGTCGACAACGATTACATCAATCTTACCTGAACGGACCAATGTCTCACAAATTTCAAGTCCTTGTTCTCCTGTGTCTGGTTGAGAAATAAGGAGTTCTTTGGTGTTTACTCCAAGATTCTGTGCATAATCTGGATCCATTGCGTGTTCAGCGTCAATATACGCACAGATACCACCCAATTTTTGAGCCTCTGCAACGATGTGGAGGGCGAGTGTTGTCTTACCAGATGATTCTGGTCCAAAGATTTCAATCATACGTCCACGAGGAACACCACCGATACCGAGTGCGATATCAAGTCCGATAGAACCAGTAGGGATGACACTCAAATTAACTTTTGGTGCATCACCCAATTTCATAATTGCCCCTTCTCCGAATTTAGTTTGAATTGATTTGATTGTGTCTGCAACACTTTCTGAACCTAATTCTGCTTTTACTTTTTTTACTTTTGCCATACTGTAATTAGTTAATGTTTGGTAATGAATCTCGACTGCCGACTGTAGTGGTTGGTGGATCAACAGCTACATATACTGGATATTGATCTGATTTGATATGCCCATAAGCATCTTTTGATTCAATGGTGACAATAGAGTATCCGTCAGGAAGAAGAATTGAATCATTCCATTTGCCGTCAGTACTAATTGGAACAATATTCCCATTTACTTTGAGTATTTTGATTTTTGGAGCAGTACCAGCGATAGAAAGCATCTTGTTTTCAAGTGTCTGTCCCTCTATGTTTGTTGCTAGTTTTACTTTGTGGGTGAAAACAACATTGCCGATTTGCCATAAAGTGAAAAGAAGTGCCACAGAAAAGAGGCTTGTGGTGACATAAAATTGTGGTGGTCGGCGTTTGGTTTTCATACTATTCTTCCTCCATTGGAGCGTTATCTGTGCCATGACCAATGACCTCACGAGGCTTCGCGCCGTTTCCAGGGCCGACAATACCACGTTCTTCGAGAAGGTCTATCAAACGGGCTGCACGTGCGTATCCAACAGAGAGTTTGCGTTGTAAGAATGATGTAGAAGCTTTACCTGTTTCAATAACAGTACGTTTTGCTTCTTCATATAGATCATCATCACTGTCACCACCCATACCACTTTCAAAGATATTGTTCCCAGTACTAACGACACCTGAAAGGTCGATGGTGTCAGGAAGTTCATCTTGATATGCATCAGTTAGGTATTTGACGACCTTTTTTACTTCATCTTCAGAGATATATGCAGATTGTAGACGTTGTGGCTGGCCTTCACCGCCAGAGTAGAGCATATCTCCTTGTCCAAGCAGTTTTTCAGCACCAACGGTATCCAAAATGGTTCGAGAGTCGATACCGGTCGGCACACGAAGTGCGATACGAGTAGGGACGTTTGATTTGATAAGTCCGGTAATGACGTTCACTTCAGGGCGTTGTGTTGAAAGAATTAAGTGAATACCAACAGCTCGAGACATTTGTGCTAGTCGAACGATGCCGGCTTCAAGTTCACGAGGGAAGGCCTGCATGATATCAGCCAACTCATCGATGATAATGACGATATATGGCATTGATGGCATACCTTCGACATCTTTCTTGCCTTTCAATACATTGTCATGATAAGACTCAATGTCACGAACCGCATTGTCTTGGAGTATTTGATACCGTTCTTCCATTTCTTTGGCTGCCCATTTAAGTGCCAAAATAGCCTTCTTTGCATCAGTGATCACCGGAGTGAGGAGGTGAGGGATTTTGTTGTACAACGTAAGTTCAACACGCTTCGGATCAACCATGATGAATTTGAGATCTTGCGGTCCATTTCGGTATATCAATGAGTTGATAACGGCGTGAATTGTCACTGATTTACCAGAACCAGTTGTTCCGGCAATCAATGCGTGTGGAGCTTTTGCAAGGTTCACATAATGCGGTTTACCAGCAACGTCACGCCCAAGTGCAGTCATGAGTGGCTTCGGTGCATTTTGGAAACGTTCATCAGAAAGCAAGGTACCAAGACCAACAGTAGCTTTTGTTTTATTCGGGATTTCAATACCTACCAATGACTTGCCTGGGATTGGTGCTTCAATACGAACCGGGTGAGCTGCAAGTGAAAGTGCAAGGTCGTTTTGCAATCCAACAATACGAGAAAGTTTGACTCCAACAGCAGGCTTCAGTGCATAACGAGTGAATGTTGGACCAATAGTGATCTCGTCCATTTCAACTTCAATACCGAAGTTCAGTAGTGTGCGTTTGATGATATTTGCATTTGCTTTGATATCACCAACATTAGCTTTTCCTTTGTCACGTTCAAGGAGAGAAATCGGCGGCGGAATGTATGCAGACATTTTTGTGAAAGCTTTTTTAGGAGTAAACTCTTCTTCTTTTTGTTCGGTAATCTTTGTTGTTTCAATAGATTCTTCCGCCGGACTTTCTTCTTGATGAGCTTCTTCGATAAGTTCATTGCCATCAACAACGGTACCAATCTCCGCGCCTTCTTCTTCAGAAAGAACTTTCTTTGAGAATTTTGATTTAATGAAATTGATCCATCGTAAAATATTTGGCCGAGTATCAAATAATATAAAAAGAGAGATGAGTGCTATTGCGCTCAAAAAGAGGGTACTGACATACACATCAAAAAATGAAACAAATGGCCAAGCAACTATTTTGCCAAAAAAGCCACCGGTCGTTTCGTTGAAACTGATATTTAGTAGTGCCAAAAAAGAGAACAAAAAAGAGATTGAGGTGATGGTATGGAGGCGAGCAAATTGAGGTTTTCCAGAACGAATAAAAGAGACCCCAAGCACAATCAAAAGGAGTGGTACCAATGCGAAACCATAGCCGAATAAAAATCGTAATCCTCGGTATACAGCCTCACCAGCAACCCCTGCTTTGTGGAACGAAGCAATGATAAAAAAGAGTGCCAAAACGAATGTTATGACAGCATAAATACCATACCGAGTTTCGTCTTTCAGTGCCTTTTTTTCTTCTATAATGGCTTCTTCAGAAGTGTTTTTCTTCTTATTTTTAGTAGAAGTAGCCGTATCTTTTTTGTTCGTTTGTGCCATTTGTTTTTGTTTACTAATTGTATCACGGGCAAGTAGGTAAAACATACAAAAAACGTTGAAAAATAACGATAAAAGGACGATTTGCACTATGTCCGTAAAAGCGTATAATGGTCATACATTTATCAAAAAATTGTCCGTTTATTTTTCTAAAAGACATATGAATGCAGTAAAAGACATAATCAAAAAGACAAGAAAAATAGTCACTGCCATATATATGGTTTCTGATTATATGGAAGTATCAGAACCACTTCGAAATCATTTGCGAAATATGTCCTTGAAGCTATTAACGGACACAGAATATCTCCAAAAACAAATCACGGTCCAGGGTCACAAAAATGCTGCAGACATCAAAGATGATATGGAAAATTTGATCGCAATTCTTGAGATGACAGAACATCTCCGAATGGTTTCAAGAATGAACGCCGACATCATCACTCGAGAACTACGTTCTATGTATATGATCATCGATCATCTACCTAAGATTAAAGGGGTTGAAAGTAGTGTGATTTCCGGATTCTCACTCCCAGATTCTTTTTTTGAAAAGACTGAAACTGATGCTATTCAGCAATTGGTATCACAAGAAAATACTGAAAACCAACCAGTTATCATAAAGGACAAAAAGATAGTAAGTGTTCCACCTGTTAAGAAAATAGCACTACCGCAACAAAGTGGTGAGGAACGAAGAAATGAAAGAAAGACCAAAATACTTACACTTATAAAGGACAAAGGAGCTTCTGAGGGGGTGATGATCAAAGATATATCTCGTGCGTTTGCAGAGCTTTCGGAGAAAACAATTCAACGAGAATTATTTGAATTAGTTGAAAAAGGTCAGATTAAAAAAATGGGGGAGAAGCGTTGGAGTCGGTATTATCTAAATAATGACTAGTGACTAAATGACCAATGACTAATATTTCGAACAAAAGCGCGAAGCCTTCGGTTTCGCGCTTTCGAATTTACTGGTCACTAGTCATTAGTAATTGGTCACTAACCCCTGTAATTTTTCGCCTTCTGATACGTCACAATTTTCAGGATAGGGTGTCGCCCGAAACTCATTTAAGTGAGATACAATTTCTAAAGACCATTGCGCAGGCGGGTAGCCGAGCATAGGAATTTTTCACCAGAAAAATATCCGCGGTCTTTAGAAATTCGTATCGAACGGCACTTTATCCACATAGTTCACAACAGTCAGAATGCCCTTATGTATTATACTTTTTGGATAGTACCTAGGCGTGCATTTTTTGGCAGTTTATGGTACTATAAATAACGTTATGTGTGCGAGCTATCGGCGCCACATAACAACCGGTCTGATCATTGAAAACACAATACGCAGGGAATCGTGATGCCGACTTTTCTCTGTGGAATTCTGTCAAAAGAATTCTTTTTTGTTTTCAGTCTCTCACCGTGTATCGGCCATGTCGACACGGCAGATAGCTGAAAAAGCATTTCTTCAATTCGTTGAGGAGATGTATTTATCAGTTTGTTTTCCGATTATAAAGTACCTACAAAATGTTTTGTCAAAACTATTTTGTAGGCCCATATATAAGTGTGTAGAATTTCTATAGAGCTTCTACATATAAGTATATGAATTTACTCAGAATATTTTATTATGCAAATCAATAAAACTGTAAAGGCAGTGTTTGGTGTTGCAATGGCTGCTGTTCTTCTCGTAGGAACATCTGCTTCTGCTTACACATTCACTTCGTCTTTGAAACTCGGTTCTACTGGTACAGCTGTTAAAGAACTTCAAAAAGTTCTTAACATGTCAGCTGATACTCAAGTAGCGGCCGCAGGCAAAGTTGGTGGTCCAGGAATGGAAACTACTAAATTTGGTCCTGCAACAAAAGCAGCACTTCAAAAATTCCAAGCTAAGAACAACTTGTCTCCTTTGACAGGTGCTACTGGTCCTGGAACTCGTGCAGCTCTTAATGCAATCTCAGGTGGTTCAACAACTCCAACTACACCAACAACTCCTACACAAACAGGTCCTGTAACAGCAATGCTTGCTACAGATAACCCAGCTGCAGGAACAGTGCTTGGTGGTCAAGCTTTGGCTGACCTCGCACACTTTACTTTCAACGGTAACGGTACACTTTCACAAGTTACTTTGAAGCGTACAGGTCTATCAACAAGTGCTGACATTTCTAATGTTTACTTGTTCGATGGAAACATGCGCGTTACTGATGGAGCAAGTGTAAACACAAATGGTGATATCGTTTTCAGTGGTCTAAACATCGCTGTTAACGGAAGTAAGACATTGTCTGTAAAAGCAGATATGGCCGCTTCAAACACAATCTCATCAGTTTCTCTTGGAGTAAGTCTAACAGGTTTCATGGTATCAGGATCTTCTACAGCTAACACTGTAAACATTGCTGGTAACTTACACTATGTTTCAGCTGCACCAAATAACTCTTCATCAGCAACTTTGGGCACACAAACTGTATCATCTGCATCAATTAATGCAGGTTCAATGCAATACACTGTGTGGTCAGCACCACTCCAAGTTTCTGGACGTGCTGCATGGTTGAAAGGAGCTAACTTCCGCGCAATCGGATCAGCTCCAACTGACGCTGTACAAAACATCAAACTTTATGTTGATGGTACAGCTGTTGGTTCAGCTACATCAGTTAGTGCTAATGGATACGCTTTCTTCGACTTTAGTGCAAACCCAGTCAACTTGACTACAGGTTCACACACAATCGATGTTCGCGGAGATATTCAAAAAGGTTCAAACCGAACTGTACAATTCTCAATCCAAAACGCATCTGATTTGATGGTTACTGATTCACAACTTGGTACAAACATTGTAGTTACTTCTGCTGTATCAAACGGTGCTGCAGGAACAATCACTATCAATGCTGGTTCAGTTACAACAACTATCGATCCTTCTTTCCAAACAATGACTAACGTCACTGGTGGAGCAACTAATGCGGTGATCGGTAAGTTCAAACTTCATGCATACGGTGAAGACGTTAAAGTTAACACTCTAAGTGTTACTCCAAACGTTGCAAACGGTGTTGCATCAGGTTCATCTGACCTAAACTCATTGAACAACGTTACTTTGTTCTTCAATGGTTCACAAGTTGGATCTTCATTCAACTGGACATCAGGTGCTACTACAGTACAACTAGGATCATCTTTGGTGGTTCCAGCTGGATCTGACAGTATCCTTGAAGTTCGTGCTGACATTGTTACTTCTGATAACTACAACCTAACATCAGGTACTGTTACAGTATCTCTTGCTGCAGGAAGTAGTAACGGTCAAGGAATGTCTTCACTATCTACTTCAATTAACGTACCAGCTTCTACAACAGCTACATCAGGTTTGACTATTCAAACAGGATCACTTTCTGTTGCTAAGAACACTGCATACGCTAACCAAAGTATTAGTCCAAACACAACTGGAGCAACTATCGGTTCATTCGTTCTTCAAAACCAAAGTTCTTCAGAATCAGTACGTGTTACTAACTTGGCTGTTGGCCTCGTTCTAACATCTGCAGGTTCTACTAACTACTCAAACTTGAAGACAGATGAAACATCAGGATCAGGTTCAACACCTATCAATCCTTCAACTGCTAACGCTGGTTCAACTTCATCAAACAACTTCTCTGTTAACTTCACACTTGCTCCTGGAGCAACAAAGGTTATCAATGTTATGTCTGATGTAAGTTCAGCTACAGGTTCATTGGCTGTTACTCTTGTTCCTACAGCTCTTGGTGCAAGTTCAAATGTGAACGTTACTCCATCTTCTGTAACAGGACAAACAATCACTGTACAAACAGCTACATTTGGTACTCCAACTTTGATCAACTCTGCTTCTACAACAGCTCAATACGTTGCTGCTGCTAACGGAAGTACAGATGGTTCAAAAGCGGAATTCAACCTTACTTCTTCAAACGGTTCAGCAACTGTTTCAGAAGCTAAGTTTGTAGTTCGTGGTACATCAACTGTATCAGGTTTGAACACTGTTGCTTCAGTACGCGTTGGTTCACAAACAGCACCAATCGTTCTTGCTACAACAAACTCAACAACACTTTCAACTTCAGCTGGTTCAGCTACTGCTACAATCAGTTTGACTTCAGCTACAGGTGTTGCTGCAGGTTCAATCCTCTTGATCGATTCAGAACAAATCTTGGTAACAACATACTCAAGTGCAAGTTCTGTAAACGTTACTCGTGGTTACAACGGAACAACAGCTGCTACACACTCAAACGGTGCAACAGTTTCTGTTATGAACGGTGTTGCTTACTTCACTGGTCTTAACTTGTCTGTTCCAAACAGTACAGCAGGTGTAAACGTTGATGTATACCCAACTTACTCTTCAGTAGGTACAAACGGTGTAACATCAGGTTCATCATCAACACTTTCATTGTCATACTTGAAATACACTGTTGGTAACTCTACACAAACATCTTGTGTTGCGTCACTATCATGTACAAACAACATGGCAGAAATCAGTGCTAATGCTATGACTGTTGTTGGCTCAAAACCAACATTCGCAATTGCAACTCCTTCAGCTACATTGTCTGCTGCTTCAACAGCTGCGCTTGATGTAACTGTTACTGCAGATGCGAAGGGTGATATTACTCTTGTTACACTTCCAATCACTGTTGGTTTGACAGGTGCATCAGTTTCAACTGGTTCTACTTCAAACATTGCAGTGTATGCTGGAAATGATTTGAGTACAAACCTTGCTTCTTCTAACACAGCATTCTCTGCTGCTACAGGAAGTTCAAGTACTATCACTCTTACAAACAGTGGATACCGTATTTCTGCAGGTCAATCTGTAGTATTCCATGTCTATGTAACAATAGTTGGAATGACTTCAGCGGCTTCAGGAAGTAACTCAATGTCAACTTCACTTTCTACATCTGGCCTAACATGGACAGATACAGCAGGTGGTGGTTCAGCAGGTGCTTTGACATCTTCATTGCTTTACGGATACCCAACTGGTAACGCAGTTATCCGAAACTAATCGTTTCTGGTAAAACGTTGCAAGACATCATCCTGATGTAAATAGGAATAAAAAACCACCCGAAAGGGTGGTTTTTTATATGGTTTTTGTTACAATGGCTATATGAAAAATCTTCGAAAAGTATTGATGATCGCGTTATTTGCAACAGCGTTTACTCCAGCAATTTATGCTGAGAATACACTAACTCCTTCTCAAAATGCCAAAACACTCTTTTTCAGAGGTTGTATAGCACTCGTTTCTGTATTGTTTTCGGTTCTGATGATCAAAAGTGCTTCATTTAGAAGTGAGGTAAAGGAGCGACTTGTTGTTGTATGGAAACATCCACTGGTTAAAATAACAACACTGTTATACGGAATTCTTTGTGTTAGTACAATCTTTGCCTACCATCATTTGCTTGGTTTTTTTGGAGAAGCAGAACGAGATGAAGGTTTCCTCGGTCTTACCTTTTTCTATAGTCTTTTTTTGTACACAATACTCTTGTTTCAAAAGAAGGATTGGTATGTTTATTTTGGAACAGCAATCGCAACACAGTTGTTTGTTTTTTCATCAGCAATACATCAATTTGCCAATGGAACACATCGTACTAATTCAATCGTAGGTAATCCGATTTATTTTGCAACATATGCACTTTGTCTACTGTGTATTAGTTTTGCAATATATTTTCAAGCAAAAAAAGAAGAATGGTACACTGTCAAAATAATCAGCATTATTTCTATTATTGTTGCTATACTAGAAATCTTTTTGAGTAACACCCGTGCACTCATGTTGGGTGTTGCGATAGCTGTTCCTGTTGTACTCAGTCTTTTGTTTGTTTATTCAGACACGGTGTTTTCATCTGCAAAAAAAGTATACGCCAAAAGAATCATTGTTGTGATATTTGCTGCGTTTGTGGTATTTGGGGCAATCTTTTTGTCGACACGTCAGGCAAAAATATGGACACACATACCGGGACTTGATCGTATTGCACAATCAAGCACCACGGACTCTTCAACCGTCTCTCGTCTTGTTTCTTGGAATATTGCTCTTCATTCAATCAATCCTGTTGAGGCGGGGATTGGCAGAACACTTTTTGGATATGGTTGGGATAACTATTTCTTTGCATGGCAAAAGTTTTATCAAACAGCATTGTTTGAATACGACACAGCAACATTTGATCGACCGCACAATAAATTACTTGATATGTTGGTGATGAACGGAGTATTAGGATTCCTTGCGTATATGTTGTTTTGGTTTTTGTTTATAAAAATACTCGTCCGCTATGCAAAAAAAGAGCCACTATTTTCTATACTCTTTGTTTCTTGGGCGGTAGCATATTTTGTACAAAATCTTTTTGCGTTTGATAATATTATTACGTGGATTTTATTCTTTGCGATCGTTGCATTTGTGACTAACGAAACGCTTGATGCTCAAAAAGAAGTGATAGTTAAAAAACAATAATATGAAAAACCAAAAAAATACTAAAATAGCAGAAGAAAAAAACGGGGTAATGAGTATTGTATTTACTTTTATATCAATCTTTTTTTTTGTTGGTTTTATTTATTGGACAGCTGTTCCGTATATACAAATGGTTCAATGGAAAAAAGGAATCGGTGCAATGCTTGCGGGAGATGATACAAAATTTCCAAATGATGACTTCATATATCGTCCGTACAATAATTCAATTCAATCAGGTATTAGAATCGCTTCTTTCTCGAATGTTTTCAATCAGTATGTTCGTGGTGAAAGAACTAGTTTTACACCGCTATATGACATTGCTTTTAATCGTGAAAAAGAGTGGGTAGATGCACATCCGTATCGATATGATCATTTGCTCGCTATCGCCAAAGGATATGAGTACAAAGCAAATCTAACAGGTGATACCTCGTATTATCTATTGGCAGATGAGTATTATCAAAAAGCACTGGCACTTTGTCCAGAACGACAAGATTTGCTGTATGCGTATTCGCAACACCTTTCAAATACTGGCAAAAAACAAGAAGCGATTGATTTGCTTCAAAAAATGCGTAAACAAAATCCTGGTATTGCTCAAACAGGTTATTATTTGGGGACTGTCTATGCCGCAGGGGATAAAACAGGATATGATACTGCGTTGACTTATCTAGAAGACTATTTTGCAACAGGTAATCCTATTGTAGATAAAACAGTTATTAAGACATTGTATGAACATTTCTTTGTTTATTATTATGACAAGAAGGATCTCGGTCGCTTTACTGTTGTCGCTCGAAGAATGATTATTGCAGATCCTTCACAAGCAGATGTGTACAAAAAAATATCAGATTATATTGATACGAATAAAACAATGCCGTATCTTAATATTCACAACTAATATGCTTATTGTACGATTGCAAGGAGGGTTAGGGAATCAACTATTTCAGTATGCTTTTGCTCGTGCGCTTTCATTGAAACAAAATAAATCAGTTTTTCTTGAAAAATCATTCAAACAACACAAGGTTTTTGGTATCACTCAAAGGGAGTATGCACTGGATGTTTTTGCTATAGAGGCACAAGTGTTCGAAGAAAATACTTTTCATAAAATAACAAGTGTTATAAAACGGGTTCTCCAAAAAATAGTTCATATAGAGTGGCGAGGGCTAGAAAAAAGTTTCGCATTCGATCAAAAAATGTTGACTATAAAAGACGGTTATTTTGATGGCTATTGGCAAAGTTATAAATATTTTGAACATATAGAAAGTATCATTAAAAATGAACTTGTGTTGAAAGTTATTTCACCTGAAATAAAACAATTTGCTGATCAGATTGAAACAGAGAAATCTTTGGCGATACATATTCGCCGAGGAGATTTTGTTAATAATAAAAAACATGAAGTTGTAAAAAATGATTATTATGAGAAAGCGATAAAAATAATCGAATCAACACATGCGGTAGAACATATCTATGTATTTTCAGATGATATTGCATGGTGTGAAGAACATCTTCATTTTGATTATCCAACAACTTTTGTACCGCTTGCGTATGAAGGAAAACACGGAGAAGGTCATCTTCATATGATGAGTAAGTGTCAGTATTTCATTATTCCAAATAGTACTTTTGCGTGGTGGGGGGCATGGCTTTCAAACAGAAAAGATAAAATTGTCATTACTCCAAAAATTTGGCGAAATGATATACTTATTCCACCAGACGATTTACTTCCACCAGATTGGGTTAAAATATAAATTATGCAAAAACCTCGTATTACAATTATTCTACCTGCTTACAACGGTGCTCGTTGGATTGAAACGGCCATCAAAAGTGCACAAAATCAAACATTTACTGATTTTGAATTACTCGTTTTTAACGATTGTTCAAAAGATAATACCGAAGAAATCGTACTTCGATTGGCCGAACAAGACAATCGGATTATTTATACAAAGAATGAAAAGAATCTTGGCGTTCAGAGAACTCGTAATATTGCGCTCCAAAAAGCTCAGGGTGAATATATAGCTGAAATTGACCAAGACGATGAGTGGATCGACAAGGATAAATTACAAAAACAACTTTCGTTTCTAGAAAACAACAAAGACTATGTACTTGTTGGGACCGGTGCAATCATGATTGATGAGAAAGGGAATGAAATAGCTCGATATTTGATGCTAGAAACTGATAATCAGATCAAGAATAAACTCTTGCGTGCAAACTGCTTCATTCACTCAAGTGTGATGTATCGCAAAGATATCGTAATTGAAATTGGCGGTTATACAATAGAAAAAATGTCTGAAGATCATGACCTTTGGCTTCGCCTCGGAAGACACGGGAAATTTATGAATTTTCCAACGTATTCAGTTAAATACCTTTTTACACCGAGTGGATATAACTCTCAAGACAAAATTCTTCGATTGAAACAAAATTTACTTTTTACCAAAGAACATAAAGATTTTTACCCAAACTATGTTTATTCAGTTATCTATGGTTGGGCAAAAATTTTATTTACACCAATTTTCAATCTTTTGCCGACAAGGCTAAAAGGATTCTTTCTTTGGTTGCACAAAAAGATCTAGTTATTTTACCGTGCCTAATTTAATATATTCTTCGCACGTATTTTTAATATGTTCTTCAATAGAAAGTATGTTTTTGAAACCAATTGTTTTTTCAATTTTTTCTTGTGACAAAATACTTTGATTGGTCAAAGCTTTGAGTCTTGCGAAGGTCAAAGGGTTTTTCTTTCTTAAAATAAAACATACAACTAGTAGTACGGTACTTATTCCAAAAGCTATAAAATAGGGAATCGTGTATGTTTTTCTTGTGATTTTTGGTGTGGCATTTTTGACAATCTCATCCATTTTTTTGTATGCAACTGCATTGCTTAGGATATAGATATTACCAAACGAGCTATCGGTTTTTCCGAGTAGTTCTAATGCGCGAATCACTTCGTTTATATGGACGATATTATAATATCCAGTACCAATATTTTTATATAAACCACTTCTCATACTTTGGATTAGCTGGAGAAAACTACCACCTTCTTTGTTGTTTCCGGTGCCAAATATAGTACTAGGACGCAAAATATGGGCCTTTAGACCCTGTTTGATTGCTTGGACGACAACTTGCTCGGCTCTGTATTTTGATCGGCCGTAAGCATTGTGTGGATGTGGAATGGTTTCTTCTGTAACAATCTTGTCTTTTGTTTGTCCGGTAATTCCGGCACTTGAAAGATATATGAGTGTACAGTTATTTTTCATTGCTTGAGCTACAATATTTTTTGTCCCGAGTACATTCACTCGTTCAAGTTCTTCTGTATTGTAAATTGATCCCGCGCAATGATAGATAATACGCACATCATTTGGGATTTCAAAAGAATCGGTAATATCAGCTATAATAAAACTCACCCGATCGTTATTTTCAAATAGGGGAGATTTTTTTCTAGATAAAATATATACAAAACAACCTTCGTCCAATAAAGCTGTTACGAGTTTTGCTCCAACATATCCGGTACCACCCGTAACAAGGATTTTTTTGTTTTCCGAAATATGTTCCATATATTAGTGAGATTTCTTTGTAAAACTTTTGATTTTTCTTTTTAGCCAGTGTTCCATTTTCATTTCTTTTTCAAATACACGAGGATTGATAAGATTTAATATTCCTTTTCGGTTTTTGTTGAAGAAATTATAGGTATAAATATTTTCAGTATTATATGTCGATGTAAATAGTTTTTGACTACCTTTTTGAATAATCGCACAACCTTCATCGGCATCGATTGTGTAGATTTGCACATCAGGATTTTCTGTTCGCAATTTTAAGATCGCTTTCCAGACATCGCCGTGCCAAACACTCGAAGCTCGTTCGCGTCGCTGAGTGATTTCTCTGGTTGGATTACAGTCATGGACAACAATTGTTCCGCCATCATTGAGCCATTCCAATCCATTGATAATATCTTTGTATGCTTGTTCGAAAAGGTGTAACCCATCGATAAAAATGATGTCATATTTCATTTGTATATGACTCGCAAAAAATTCATCAGAAGTCATCTGAAATGTCGTATCAACCGCTGGGTCAACACCGTGTTTTGTCTCTATGTTGATACTTGTGTGACTGTAACCTGGTTGAGCAGGAGTATTGACACCTATTTCTAAATAGGTTTTGTAGTTATTTTTTTTGATAAGCGTATTGATAATTTCTGTGCGAGTCAGTGTTTTTAGTAGTTGTCTCATTTGAATAATTCTTTGTATTTATCTTTATTCTCCTTAATATACCGTGGTAGACCCTTTTCATCAATATGATAAGCAAAGTTTCTTCCAGCGACATCTTGATTATTTTGTAATCGTTCAGTTATCTGGTTTTTTGTTGAATCATTGTTTAGTTCTTGGTGTGAGAAGGACTCGATTTTTTCTTTGACCCGATTCTCGCCACCTTGATAGGTGAAATGCCAGCCACCATTGTTTACAAAAGTATACGGTGTCTTTCTCTTTGTGCGAAGATGATTGAGACAGTTGTTTTTGATGTTTTTGTACTTTGTCGCCAAAGTGCCAGTCCAGGCTTCATTCGATTTGTTGTTCAAATAATAGCAATAGACTGCTTGTCTGAATTTATAGATGTCATCTTTTTGGTAATCAATTACTATTTCTGGATTCCAGATTTCATCAAGGTCAGAGACAAAACAGAAATCATTATCAGAAAGATTTGTTAATGCGTGCTTCACAGATTCCTTTTCATAGAAATCACGCAAGAAATGATTCATTCCTTTTGGAATATTATCTGAAGTTAGTGTTTGTTTCAAAATTGTTTTTTCAAGTTGAGATATACTGCCTTCATTTAGTCGTTCTTGTGCGTCAGTAAAATCTTGCAACGGATGCTCTATGACATAGTGAATAATTTTGTGTTCAAATTGTTTGAAACGTTCTTTGTTTTTCTCATAAAACAATTCTTTTGGTTTACCTGAGTGGGTGAGTGTGGATTCAACGATAACGAAATAATCAACATATGGATCAAGAATGTTAAGTCGGATATCAAGTAATTCAAGTTCGTTGAAGAAATTAAAAATATCATAGATTTTTATCGTTTTACGATAATTGGCAATCTCTGCTATTTTTTTCTTTGAAGGATTCTTATAGGTTTTAGATAGGAGTGCATTTTTTTTGATTAAAAGAATGTTTTTGATTTTGCGATATATTTTTTGAATCAAAATTTTGGTATTCATAAAGATTTTTTTGTATAAGATATTTGCAAGAATAGAAGCAAATAAGAAATATAACTTTCTACTGATCGGTTCGGGTTTTGTTTCTGTATTTATAAAATCTTCATCAAGTGGTACGAGAATTTTTGGGTTGAACTCGAAATTGCTCATCATAAGCGTAAACATAGTTCGTTCAATCATGTGTGTTTCTGCTGGTTCCTGACAATGAGACATAAAGAGTCGTAGATTTTGATAGACTACTTTCGGTACTTTCAAAATACGTTCTTTTGGTGCAATGAAATCTCCTCCAGGAGAAAAACGGACATAGAGTGGAATTACCGGATCTTTGTATAAAAAACGAATGAAGTCATTGTGGTTGTGGAAATATTTATGTTTCCAGTATTTGAAATACCAACTACTGTTGATTTCACATAAACCGCCATCTGGAGACAGGTATGCGACAGGGAATATAGTGTCGTATGTTTTCCAGTCTTCAAGTGGTGTATACCAAGTATTGTTCATTACCTTGTCGAATGTTTCTTTTCGAACATGACGTGGAAAAGACCAGCCTTTGGCAAAGATAATACAATCAGGAAGGTTGTCGTAATTGTCGATGATATATGTAAAATATTCATATGAATTATATCCGTTGTTTGAGCCAGGTAATACTTTTTGAAAATCAATTGTTTCTGGTATTGCCACTTTGTCACTGCGTTTATTATAAATAACATAGTTGTCTGTATATTCAGGCACCCACGAAAGATCATTATTGAAATTTGATATAACCAAGAAGTTTTTTTGGATTTTTTTCATACTAGTTTTACAGTGCTTGTCGGATTATTTTGTATAATTTTCGAACCTTGCGTAACATATTTCTTTGAAATAGAAACAATCGTTTTTTTTCATAGATTACTGGTGTTGTATCCCTTTCTCCTCGTTTATAGTCTTTCATATCAGCGATACATTCTTCGTATGACTGTAGTTGAAAAGTTCGATCCATATATTTCCATCCACTGGTAATATTGTATCCGCAACCCCAATAACCGTCTGAGGTATTCCATTGTGACCAGTATTTCGGTGCAATGCAGTATTTCAAGTTTTCATTCAACCAAGCAGGGAACCAAGCAAAACTAGAATTTGAAAGAATTAAATAGTGAGCATTTTTTACAACGACATAATCTTTTGCAATATTAAAATGAAGCACATCAAAAGCAGGGAAGAACTTTTTGGCAGTGATCACATCATCAGTAATGACAATAAAGCGAAAGTCAGGATTGATTTTGCGCATATGAGTGACTGCGTTGTCCCAATACTCTTGCGGAAGAAATACGTGAGGAATACCAACATATTCACCACCACGAAAATTGATTACGCAAATGTGTTCATTTGCGTAATCAAAACATTCATACGTATCTTTTACTTTCAACCACTCACGAATTTCATCTTTGTGTGACAAGATGTATTGCTCGTCTTGCATGATACCGTCGATTTTGGTGTTGTCAGCTACGTTCATCAAGTCTGCATCGTAAGTACGAATATCAACACCAGTTTTTGGATGGAGGAGTTGTTTTTCTCGGTAATAATGAGTTATTCCTTCAGGTAGTGTGATAGCAGGTCCTCCTTCAGGACCAGTACCACCAATTACTTGTTCGCCGAAATCTAGACTCATGAAATCCAAACATTTGAATTTTTGCGGATTCATGATGCCGTATTTATACCCTTTATTTTTGGCAATTACTCTTGTCACCACATAGCACCACAGTTGGTTTCCAAGTCCTTGTCCGTTGTATATTTCGGTGACAATCATAATTTATATTTTAATGTGTAATTTTCTAAGAATCTTTTTTAGTGGCCAGAAAATCTGAGGAAGAACTAATTTACTTCCATGGAAACCAAACGGTTTCCAAACAGATTCTTTACAATCGGTTTCGTGAGAAAATCGTGCAGCTACATCTACTGGAGCAAATTTAATACCTGCATCTTCTAAAGTCTTGCGGTGATACACACAAATCAAACCATCTTCGTGGAAAAATCCAGTACCATTATCAGTAAATGGTAAATTAAGTTCATTGAGGATGTTCAACAGCTTTTTACTTCGAAGGGTAAAACCTCCATTACCAACACGCACATTCACACCTTCGTTGGTGAAGTGAACATTTGGTGCCCAGGGTGCGCCAATGTAATCATATTTCAAAAAGTCTGGATCCCATTTTTGCGGACGGAGAATATACCCATCATTTTGTACAAGCATTACATAATCTGTTTGTATATAATCAGCAAGTTTGTACGCAACAAAATGGTTATATCCTTTGTAGTCGAGTTTTTCGATATTGATAACCTTGATACCTAGATCATCGAGATTTATTTTTTCATGCGTAATCAAAATCGCTTCTGCGAAATCAATTCCTTTCATACTTTCGCGAAGTGCATGAATGGTGTCATTGATTCGAGTGCAAGCAACTGCAACAAGGGTGACAGTAGGTAATTGTATTTTTTGATTAGTTGTTTTCCAAAAACTATAAATATTTTTGTGGATTTCGTACTTCATATTTTTTACTTGGCGTTCAGGTTGTTTCTCTGCCCAGTCAAACATCTTACGAATCGTTTTTTCGATATTTGTATCATCAGAAAAGGCTAATAAATTTTTTGCTTTGTCATGATTACAATAAGCATCCTTGACTTCAAGGCGAGGTTCTTTGTGTTCGATAGTTGTCTTATGTCCTTTTTCTGCGCCAATTTTTTGTACAAGCTCAGCGATATCTTTGAGTTTAAATTCTTGGTCTGCTCCAATATTAAAAATCTCACCATCAAAACCATCCATCAATTTTTCGAATGGCTCCATATAAAAAGAGATATCAGAAAAAGCTCGAGTTTGTTCGCCGTCACCGTAAATAAGTATTGGTTCACCTGCGAGTGTTCGGCGTATCCAAATACCGATAACATTTCGATATCGGTCCCAAATATTTTGATTTACCCCAATAACGTTGTGTGGTCGGATGATGGTGTATCTTAGTCCGAATTGATCGTGCGCTTGTTTTATATCCATTTCGATGGCGTATTTTGCAATACCATATGGATCTGCTGGTTTCGGTAACATTTCTTCGGTGAATGGAGGAGTGCTATGTCCGTATACTGCCATTGATGAAGTAAAGATGAGTTTTTTGACATCATGCACAACACAATTATTGATAACATTGGCTGAACAGATGAGATTGTTGGTGTAATTGAAATTTCGAATAAACGGAGAAAGTCCTTCAGCTGCATATGCAGCAAAGTGATACACATACTCAGGTTTATGTTTTGCGAAAATGCTGGCTATTTTTTCAGCATCAAAAAGATCTACTTGATAAAAAGTACCTGCATCAATGATTCTACTGTCCACAAAATCTTTGTATCCACCAAAGAGACTATCGATACCGATAACCTCATGACCTTTGTCGAGCAGATGTTTTGAAAAATGACTCCCAAGTAGACCTGCAACACCTGTAACTAAAACTTTACTCATATAATTGATCGAAATTTTCTAATAAGTTTTTTTATATAAAACATTCCAACGACGCGTAATCTGTAAGGAAAAGAGATGAAGGTTTTACCGTATTTTCGAAGACAGTAACGATATTCTTCATAGCGTATCTGTGTCGTTGCTTCGGTATTTGTTACCTGATGCTCTCCTAATCCAATGGATACTGTTATTTCGTTTAGAATTTTAAGTTTACCAAATCTATCATAACATTTTCTATAGTAATCACAATCCATTAACCATGCTAAATTGTTGTCAAATAAGGGGATATTTTGATTTTTTAGCGTTAAAACAGAAGGGGCTCCAATGGTATTTTTACCTAGATATATATTTGAATTATAGGTGGGGTAGTGTGTTTTGGAAAAAGATGTGCCGTTGGTAGTGTGATTACAAGCAGTAACCAACCAGTGATCTTTTTCTGTGTCGAAGTTTTTTACGATTTTTTCTAAAGAATCATTTCCATATAAAAAATCATCTTGGAACAATATTTTAATTAGTGTGCCAGTGGCTTTTGTCATCGCGTTGTTTATATTGGCAGATGAACTTCCAAGGTGTTCAGTGTTTTTATGATAATGAATCTGTAATTGGTTTCGATATGTTTCGCAAAATTCCTGTATTTTTGTATCTTTTGAATGATCAGAAATGACAACATCAAAATCTTTGAATGATTGTTTCAGTAGTGCTTCAAAACTTCGTTGCAAGAAAGACGTTCCTTCTCCATGCATTTCATATGTGGGGATGCAGATGCTTATTTTGGCCATAGTGTTGTTTGTAAATCTTTTAGAATAGGTTCTTTAAGAAGTAATAATGTTGATAGATAGCAGATCAGGGATATCAATATAATTACTACCACCGGTAATTTCAGTGCTTGCAATAGCAAAATTAGAATACTCATGAGTATTGTTGAAAACAATATCTTTTTTATAGTAAGTGGAATACTGTGTTCAGTACTCATCACTTTCCATGATAATAAAGTGATAACGATTGTTGACAATAGTGTTGCTACTGCTGATCCTGTTGCGCCGAACGTAGGAATTAGTAAAGCATTAAGAATAATATTGATACCAACACCAGTAATATAAATGGGTGCTAGTACGCGTTGTTTGTTGTATGAAAAAATTGCATTTGATAGTGAAATTAATGGGAATGAAAAAATAAGCATAAACATCAGCGTGTACATAATAGGGACCGCTTCAATATATCCAGCGCCGAAAATTAATAAAATTAATTCTTTTGATAACAACATACCACCAAAAGCGATTGGTAATCCAACAAGCATTGTCATTGAGATTGTTTTTCCAAGGGTAAAAGAAAAATGATTTTTATCCGTGTGTGCAAGTCGTGACAGAATAGGGAAAGTTGCGGTGGCAATCATTGATGGAATGATCAAAATAAATTGCTGGATTCGTTGAACCGATGCATACAAGCCAATTTCATCAGCATTTTTCCATAAACCAAGCATGTAAATATCAGTGTTTCCGAGGATTGTTCCAATCAAAGCAACAAATGCAAATGGCCATGTTATTTGCATGATTTTTTTTGTAAGACGTATATTAATTGGTACCCAAAAATCTTTGATATATTTTTTAAGCATTGCAATAACTGCAATTGTTCCAATGGCACTGCCGATTGCGTACGCAATCGCTATTGATTGTGCGGTCGGTTTATTTTTGATCAGCAGTATTCCTATTATCAATATCAATCCATTAACAATTGTTTTAATAAACATTTCCCACTCCATCTTTTCATAAGCACGGTTGAGGGAGAATCCAGTTTCTCGTATTGCGTCAAAAAACATAACAACCGCAATCAATGGAAATAACACATTAGCTTCAGGGATATGTGAAATAGTTGGGCCAATAATAACAATTAAAAACCCACTTATAATAAGTAGTATTGTTTTTATAAAAAGTACTGTAGCAATAAATGATTGATGATCTTCTTTTTTTTGAATTATTTCTCGAGTCAGTAACCCGCCAAGCCCAATATCAGAAAATATCATAACTAGTCCGCCGATTGATATTGCATATGAAAAAACTCCCCAACCAGCACTGCCTAATAATCTGGCTGCATAAATAATCAATCCCATTTTCAAAAGACGTCCTGTTGCTTCACTTGCAATTAACCAAAAAGTATTTTTGGTGACAGTTTGTTTTGAACTTGTATTATGAAAAAGAAATTTTTTTATTCTCTGCATAGATAATTAATGAGTGAAAATAATTTGAATTGTTTTGATGATAATTCCAAGATCGATAAAGAGCGTGTGATTTTTGATATAGAACAAATCGTATTCGAATTTTTCACGAGAGTCCATTATTGAACGAGCATAACGGAATTTGATTTGTGCCCAACCGGTAAACCCTGGTTTGACGGTATGTCGAAGAAAATAATAGGGGATTTCTTTTTCGAGTCCTTCAACAAATTCAGGTCGTTCCGGTCGTGGTCCGACAAGTGTAATATCACCACGTAAAATATTTATCATCTGAGGTATTTCATCGATATGAGTTTTTCGAATTATTTTACCTACTTTCGTAATACGATTATCATTTTGCGATGCCCATTGCGCACCTGTATTTTCTGCTGATCCGTCTGCGGAAAGTACAATCATGCTACGAAATTTGTATATTGTAAAAAGGTTCTTTTGTTTGCCTACACGAGTTTGTTTTAGGAATATTTGTTTTCTGTCGTTTATAAAAATGGCAATAGCTGTAATGATTGTAATAGGTAGTGTGATAAGTATGACAGAGGAAGCAAAAACAATATCGATTAATCGTCTGATAGTTTTTTCAAGAATATTTTCGCGTTGTTCCAATATTTTTATTGCAAGACCATCATCTATCAAAGAAACAGGGAGCTTAGACAAAATCATTTGAAATGCTTTTTTGATATCGAGATATTGATATGACGATTGCGAAAGTTGCATCAAGTCAGCGGTGTGAATAGTTTGTATGTAGACAATCGTATCTATTTTTTCTGATGATTGTAGTAATGCATCAAAATCAGTAAACGTTCCTTTGTAGGCATATCCAATGTGCGGATTTTGCTTGATATTTTCAATAAGGATTTTTGATTCGGGTGTTTCTCCAATGAAGGCAATGTTGTTTTTGAAATTTTTAGCAAAAACGTAATAGAACAAACTTCTCCAGAGAAATACCAATCCTGCAAAGAGTGCTTGTGTAATCAACAGGTTTGTTTTGGGTGCGATTTGGAATGAAAGAAAGTAAAACAACGTAATACCAGCAAGGGTGCTAGTCCCAAGTGCCAAAAGAAACTGTCTGAGATTAGTGAAATTTGGTTTGAGTGACGTTGCTTCGTATACATTGAAGATATAGAAAATCACAAAAATAAGTCCACCCCAAATACTAAATGGTACAAGGTGTGGTTGCACCATTTGCGGTGCATCATTTATTCCAAAGCGAATAATCAGCATCAAATATCCAGCACCACAGAGCATTAGTGCATCACCGAGAAAGAGAAGTGTTTTACGCCAATTTTTCATATGGCTATAGTATACCGTAGATAACTGCGAATGTAGAGTTGCGTAAAATTTGACGATTTGTATACTTTACGGTGAGATGTTTACTTTTCTCAAGAACAACCGAAGAGCAATAGTGTATACAGTCGCCCTGCTTGGTATCGGCTTTGTTGTTGGTTATGTTGTCAAACCATCACAAATAGTTTCATCAAAAGCAATCAGAGAAAACACCAATAAGTATACTTTTATACACCCGTTACTCGCAGTAAATCGTCAGGATGATACACCTTCTCCGCAATTTAATGATTTGTACAACAGTGTAGATAAGTTGATTGATCAAAAAAAGAAAACAACTTCATTGATTGATTCATCGGTGTATTTTATTAGTTACGATAAAAATAACGGGTCTTTTGCGATTAATCAAGATCAAAAATATTCTCCGGCAAGTTTGCTCAAGGTGGTGATTATGATTGCATATCTCAAAAAATCAGAAACGTATCAAAATATTTTAAATCAAAAAATTGTCTACACAGCCACTATCGAGCAGACATTGGAAAAGGTTCCTTTTGAAACACCAAGTAATTTGATGATAGGTCAGTCATATTCTTTTTCTGAGTTGATTAATCGAATGATCGTTGATTCTGATAATGGCGCCAAAAATATTCTCTTGTCACACATTGAAGATGAGTATCTCAATCAGGTATATAGTGATTTGAATTTGAAAGGCCCAAGTGATAATACTGACTACACTATTTCAGTCAAAGATTATGCGCTATTTTTGCGAGTACTATTTAATGCCACCTATTTGAGTGATGTTAATTCTGAAAAAGCACTCGCTATATTAAGTAAGGCAACTTTCGATAAAGGGTTGTCGATAGGGGTTCCGTCGGGTACGGTTATTGCGCATAAATTTGGCGAACATATCAACGGCAAAAACGATAGTATTGATTCTATTGAGTTGCATGATTGTGGTATTGTGTATTATCCAAAAAATCCATATCTTGTTTGCGTGATGACTCGAGGAAAAGATATTAAGGTGTTGCAAAATACAATCGGAGAAATTTCAAAAACAATATATGATTTTGTTTCAAAACAAAATTAAAGCATCACTGTTTACGGGAAATCGTGGTATATATTAGGTGTACCATAAATAATCATTTCTATGTCAAATAATAAAAAAATACTTAGTACTATTGCACTCATTGTCATTATTATACTTCTTGCTTTTTTTGTTTGGAAACAAACAAAACAAACAGAGACTTCTATTGATACAAATATATCAATAGAATCAACAGAGGATGTTGATGTTGCAACAACAACCACTTCAGTTAAACCAGTAACAATAAGTTATCAAAAGGCACTTGAAATATATAAGGATAAGCGCATCCAGCTAGGCGCTACAACTGTCTGTACTGCTACACCAAATAATGTGACTTACAAAAACGGGACAAGTATCATGATAGACAATCGTTCAACAATTGCTCGAACAATCAAAATCGGAAGCACCTATACCGTCAAACCATATGGTTTCAAAATTATCAAACTGACAAGTAAAACACTTCCAGTTAAATGGTATATGGATTGTAATAAACAGCAAAATGTTGCAACAATCTTGCTTCAAAAATAATACTATATTCAAAAACCCGAAAGGGTTTTTGTTTTTGTTTTTTTAACGTACAATAGCTATATGAAAAATTGGATAACTAAAATGATTATTGCCATACCGTTTGTACCACTCTTGTTTGATGCAAATGTATTTTTCCCTTTTATTTCTCCGAAAGTTTTTGTCTTACGTTTTTTTGCTTTTCTGATAGCTGTTTGTATTGTATGGGATTTGTTCGGAGTCGAAAAAGAGTCCGCAATGGAGACCATTGGTCGCATTGTCAAAAACAAACTTTTCAAGGTGTATATAGTACTTCTTGGGGTGATTACACTTTCTTCGTTATTTGCTGTTGATGCACACAAGGCGTTGATGGGGGATATTGAGCGATCAGAAGGACTGATTACACATCTCTGTTTTTCGGTTATCGTTTTTGGTGCAGTCTATGCAATGACCAAAAAAGACTGGATCGCTTTTGCAAAATCTACGATTGTTAGTTGTTTTATTTTGTTTGTTTCAATATTGATTCCATATATACATGGAGCTAATCGTCCTTCTTCTTTTGTTGATAACCCAATCTTTTTGGCAGCTTATTTTATTTTTACACTCACAGTGAGTGCTCTTTTGTCGACAACCCTGTTGCGTGAAGGTGAACAATGGAAAAGTACTTTTTGTCTCTGGGGTTTTGTGGGTGTATTACTTTCTTTTTTTGGTTTAATTATCACAGAAACAAGAGGTGCAATTTTGGGGGTGATGATAGGTCTTTTTTCAACGGGCATTGTATTACTTGTTCGTTCTTGGTCAGTTGTTTCAAAAAAACAAAAAATTATTTTGTTCGCCTCATTGCTACTTTTTGTTTCTCTTGTGCTGACTTGTTTGTTTACACCGTTCGGACAAAAAATTCCGGGATTCAAACGATTGTCTGAGTCATCGCATACTGACTTTACCAAAACTGCCCGTTTTTTGAATATTGGAATTTCTTTGCAAGCTGTTAATCCAGTGAAAAATGGTATCAAGCCACTGTTGATTGGCTGGGGGCAAGATAATTACAACGCTGCGTGGTACAAAAATTATAATCCAAAAGTATACGAAGACGACAAAGCTTCGTTTGACCGTACACACAATAAAATTTTTGATGTGTTGGTAATGAATGGATTGTTTGCACTACTACTTTATTTATTTGTTTGGGCACTCATTATTCGTACATGGTTTCGTGCTCCGTTGTACATAGGTTTGCCACTATTTTTCTGGTGTGTCGCGCACTTTATTCAAAACCTTTTTGCTTTTGAAAGTATCGTAAACTACATACCGTTTTTCTTGGTCGTAGCATTTACTGTGTGGTATCAAATCAATTCATATGAAAAATAATATTTTACACATACAAATAATAGCTATTCTTGTAATGGTTCTTGCGGGTGTTGTATTTGTCTGTGGTTCACTCATTCCATATATTCAAATGAATCAATACCATTCTATTTTGGTAAACGGAGGAAATTTTGAAAATATTTTAGAAAAAGATGCTATTTTTAGTCCGCACACAACTGCAACTGATATGGTCTGTACACAAATAATTGGAAATGTTTCGATTCCAATCACAAAGACATTCAATGAGGTTACTCCGGAAATAAAAGCATATGTACCTTTTTTACAAAATGTATTGTTACGTTGTAGCGATACTCTTACAAAAAGCACTGATCCAGTAGATAGATTTTTGATTAGTACTATTTATATGTACCTTGGAAATATTACAAATGAAAAAGTTTATTTTGACAAAAGTGATGCTTTGATAAAAAGTATTTTTGATCAATCTCCTAAACGTCAACCGTTTGTTGAGTTTGCTGGAGTAAATTCATTTTTCAAAAGAGATTTTGTGAATGCAAAAAAACAGTTTACAGAAGCATTGAAAACAAATCCGAATTCTCGACAGGCGACATACTATCTAAATACCATCAATAGTTTCGGTATAAAATAAGTTTTCATATGGTATAATAAAACCATATGAAAGGAGGAATTGCTTCAGTTTTATTGAAATATGTCGCACTGATTGGTGTAGGTGTGTTGTTGTGGTGGATAGTCACACTGAAGTAATTATTGCCAGCAAAGGGCCGATTCTACTCCGTAGAATCGGCCCTTGTCATTTTCCTATTTTTCCTATATAGTATTTTCCATAACGCCGTAGAAAGAAGACAGGGTTTTACCCAGAGGATCTTCCGAGGTATCTCACAAATCATAAGGATTTGGATACGGACGTTTGGTCGAAAACCAAAATAAAAAATTATGCTAGCATTATGGCTATTTCAAAAGATAAGAAAGTAGAAATTGTAGCGAAATTGGAAAAAGCAGTTGCTGATGCACAATCAGTGGTGTTTGTTCAATTTCACAAATTGACAGTATCTCAAGTAAACACACTTCGCCGTTCTCTTCAAAAAGAAGACGTCGGATATACGGTGGCTAAAAAGACACTTATCAAGCGTGCATTTGATACAAAAGGATATGAAGGGGAATTCCCTGAACTTCCTGGAGAAATCGCAATCGCGTACAGTAAGGATCTTCTAGCGCCAGCACACGGTGTCTACGATTTCATGAAGGAGAACAAAGATGTTCTAACTATTGAAGGAGGAGTATTCGAAGGAAAGTATTTGAGTAAAGAAGAAATGATGGCAATCGCAACAATTCCAGGAACGCAAACACTTCGCGGAATGTTCGTTAATGTTATCAACTCTCCAATTCAACGATTTGTTATTGCTCTCGACAAGATTGCAGAAACAAAAAACTAGTGCCTGAAAGTCACGTAAAAAACTTTTAATAAATTATAAATTGTAACTAAAAAATATTATGGAAGAAACAAATTTCGAAGTACCAGCAAAATTTGCTGATATCGTAAAAACTATCGAACAAATGTCAGTTATCGATTTGAATGAATTGGTAAAGACATTCGAACAAAAATTTGGTGTTTCTGCAGCAGCTGTTGCAGGACCAGCAGTAGCAGCAGGACCAGCAGCTGAAGAAAAAGATTCATTTACTGTTGTTCTATCAGCAGCAGGTGAACAAAAAATCGCTGTTATGAAAGCAGTTAAAGAAGCGCTTGGACTCGGTCTTAAAGAAGCTAAAGACCTCGTAGATGGTGCACCAGCAACATTGAAAGAAGGAATGAAGAAAGACGAAGCTGAAGCTCTTAAAAAAGCTGTTGAAGAAGCAGGAGGAAAGGTTGAGTTGAAATAAACGAAGTTTGTTTTAACGAAAGCTTTCCGGAAGTACTCGGCTTTTCCTACAAAGAAAAGCCAGGGTGCAAGGAGAAAAAAATAAACGACTGGATTTTCAAATCCAGTCGTTTATTTTTATAAAAGTTGAATTGAAATAAGCGAAGCTTAATTCAATTAAACTTTTCCGGCGCCCTAGGAGTCGCCTCAAAGCGACGAGAGAGGGCAGGAGGAAAACAAAAAATAGGACTCCTAAGTCCTATTTTTTGTTTTATAGATAAAAACAGAACAGCTAAAAAGCGGCGGATTCCGAAGGAATCCGCCGCTTTTTCGTTTTCCACTAAAACCTAACCACTCTAAACGAGAACCTATGATGTATACTATCTACATCAGCCCGTCTGGTCGTTAGAAATACTAAACTGCAGAATTCTGCCACAACCATGGATATCTTAGGAAAATTATTCGGAACACCGGCTCGAGTCAAATTGATGCGATTATTTCTTTTCAATACTGACACTGTCTACGATGTCAAAACCGCATGTCAAAGAACTCGAGTGCAAAAAGCATCAGGAAGAAAAGAATTAAACGCGCTTACTACTATTGGTTTCATCAAGAAAAAAATGGCAAAAGGAAAAACACTTGGTTATTCACTTAATCCAGATTTCAGATTTCTTGGTCCAATCAAAGCACTCCTTATTGATCCAGAATTTTTATCAAAAGAAGAATTGGTTGGCAGACTAAAAGGAGCAGGCAAATTGAAAATGCTTGTTGCTTCAGGTGTCTTTTTGCAAAACCCAGACAGCCGTCTCGACCTCCTCATTGTCTCAGACAAACTCAAGCGTCCAGTGCTTGATGAAGCAGTTCGTAAACTCGAATCTGAAATCGGCAAAGAACTTGCCTATGCAGTTTTTGATACCGAAGAATTCAAATATCGTCTCGAAATGTATGACAAGCTTGTCTCTGATGTCTTTGATTTTGAGCACGAAAAGCTTATTACTGCTCCAGAGTTTTCCACACTCATCATAAAGAAAAAAGCATAAGTGATATAATAGATATACCCGAAAGGCAATTGCCTCGAGGACTTTATCAACGGTTTTATTCATGAATTTTTTATGTTGATTCAAACATGGGGTGATGTATTTACATCATCAGTTTACAATCTCTGGTATGGGATCATTGCGTACGTACCAATGCTCATTCTTGCGATCGTAGTTTTCATTATTGGCTGGGTAATTGCTTCTGTAGTTGGAAAGGCATTTGCACAAGTTATCGGAGCACTCAAGCTTGATAAGTTTTTCGCACAAGCAGGAATGGAAGCAGCTCTTTCAAAAGCTGGTTTCAAACTTGATGTTGGTGGATTCATCGGTGGACTAGTAAAATGGTTCATCATCGTTATCTTCTTGATGACATCACTTGATTTCTTGGGACTTTCTCAAGTAAGTGGTTTCCTTCGTGAAGTAGTAGTGCAATACATTCCACAAGTGATTGTTGCTGCACTAATACTTATGGTTGCGGGTGTGGTTTCTCAAACAGCTCGACGTATCATCACTGGTGGTGCAAAAGCTGCTAACATTACTTCAGCAGGACTACTAGGTTCTATTGCGTACCACGCAATTTGGATCTTTGCATTCATCATTGCGCTATCACAACTTGGTATTGCAAGTGGATTTATGAACACTCTATTTGCTGGAATCGTTGGAATGCTTGCACTAGCAGGCGGACTAGCATTCGGTCTTGGAGGGAAAGAAGCTGCAGCTCGCGCTGTTGAACACTTCCGTTCAGATATGAAATAAGAGATTATTTCTAAATAAAATAACACGACGAAAGTCGTGTTATTTTATTTTTTAAAAAGCTTCAAAAAACAGTGAAAAAGCTCAATCAAAAAAATGGATTTAAAACCTTAAAAATCAAGGTTTTGACTCGATTTACGAGGGGGTAAAAATTATATACAAGAACCTTTGAAATTCCACTTGACTTCAAATCTTGATTGAGATATACTCGCCCTTGTATTCTTTGAAAAAGTAAACCCGCCCTCCGCTCCTTTCATTAGGGGTCTTTTCAAGAATGGAGAGGCGGATAAAACACGATGTACACAACGAAGCGGTTCTGCGTGTACATCGTTTAGGAAAGTGGTTTTTAAATTTCCTAATAGAAATAAGTGCATATGGTGGATGCCTTGGCTTTGAAAAGCGATGAAGGACGTGGACTAGCTGCGATAAGTTTCGGGGAGGCGCTAATCAGCCTTTGATCCGGAAATCTCCGAATGGGGGAACCCCTTTGAGTAAACCTCATTGACTCTGACATTTTAGTCAGAGAGTATACCTTGGGAAGTGAAACATCTCAGTACCAAGAGGAAAAGAAAAGAAAGTCCGTAGGACAATATTTTGTTAGTAGCGGCGAGCGAAAACGAAAGAGCCCAAACCGATTTGTTATCAGCAATGATAAGAAATCGGGGTTGTAGGGTGACAACGTCTATAAACGAGGAAAGTTACAAAGGATAAGTATAGAAGAAGTATCTGGAAAGATACGCCATAGAAGGTGATAGCCCTGTAAACGAAATGCTTATCTCTTTCTTGTTGTCATACCTGAGTAGTTCAGGACACGAATAGCTTGAACGAATCCGCCGGAACTAACCGGCAAGGCTAAATATTTTCAAAGACCGATAGTGAACTAGTACCGTGAGGGAAAGGTGAAAAGAACCCCGAGAGGGGAGTGAAATAGACCTGAAACCGTATGCATACAAGGAGTCGGAGCCGACGATTTATCGTTCGGTCACGGCGTGCCTATTGAAGAATGAGCCAACGAGTTTATATATGCGGCTGGCTAAGCGGACAACCCGCGGAGCCGTAGGGAAACCGAGTATTAATAGTGCGAACTAATAGTCGTATATATAAGACCCGAAGCCAGGTGAGCTACCCATGAGCAGGTTGAAGTGACTCGAAAGAGTCATGGAGGACCGAACCGGTATGTCGTTCAACGCATTCGGATGACTTGTGGGTTGGAGTGAAAAGCTAACCGAACCTGGTAATAGCTGGTTCTCGCTGAAATAGCTTTAGGGCTAGCGTACATTGTACCCTTTGGGGGTAGAGCACTGGAAGATTTCGACAGGGAGCAATCTCGCGACATCTATCAAACTCCGAATACCAAAGACGAACTAATGTGCAGTTAGACGGTGGGGGCGAAGCTCCACGCGTCAAAAGGGGAACAGCCCAGATCTCAAGTTAAGGTCCCTAAATTAATGCTGAGTGCATCTTAAGGAGGTGATATTTCTCCGACAATGAGGAGGTTGGCTTAGAAGCAGCCATCCTTTAAAGAAAGCGTAACAGCTCACTCATCAAGAGATTTTGCACCGAAAATAATCGGGGCTAAGCATTATACCGAAACTGAGGATGCGTACCAATCTACGGAAAGGTATGCGTGGTAAGCGAGTATTCGATTCTGCAGTGAAGCCAAAGGGGTGACCCATGGTGGAGCGTATCGAAGTAAGAATGTTGGCACAAGTAACCGCAAGTAGGGTGAGAGCCCCTGCCGCCGAAAGATCAAGGTTTCCATGGCAATGATAATCAGCCATGGGTTAGTCGGTCCTAAGGGGATGGCGAAAGCCGCACCTGATGGACAAACGGTTAATATTCCGTTACTTCCGCATTGTGCGATGGAGGGACGAAGGGTTGTACTTATAGCGTCTAATTGGATTGACGTTTGTAGCGTGAGGATGTTTTGTAGGTAAATCCGCAAGATATAGTCCGAGCGAAGCAGAAATGTTGAGATACGTCTCAATAGATTATAAGGAGCACGCTTCCGAGAAAATCTTCTAAGCATAACAATGCGGAATCCGTACCGCAAACCGACACAGGTGATCAGGTCGAGTAGACCAAGGCGAACGAGTGATTGATCTTCAAGGAACTCGGCAAAAAAGCAGCCGTAACTTTGGAATAAGGCTTGCCCCCCACTACTTTGGATATTTCCAAACAGTGGGAGAGTAAATTGAAATATAAAAAAATTGAGACACCCGCCTGAATGAAATTCATTTCGGGCAGGAAAAAGATAAATTTTGAACTCTCTACTATGGAAAGATACAGAAGTATCTGAAGTAGTGGGGGGCCGCAGCGAAAGTATCTCTGCCAACTGTTTATCAAAAACACAGCTCCCTGCGAACTCGTAAGAGGATGTATAGGGGGTGACACCTGACCAATGCCAGAAGGTTAACTATCGGTGGTGTGTACATCACATGGAATGTGATGTCAGTCGTTAGTGATTAGTCATAGAGTCGTTAGGAAAACCTAAGTGACTAATGACTAAGAGACTGTCATCGCGCTTCGCGTGATGTGCATGCTGGCTGGTATAAGCCCTGGTGAATGTCGGCCGTAACTATAACGGTCCTAAGGTAGCGAAATACCTTGTCGGGTAAGTTCCGACGCGCACGAATGGTGTAATGAGTGGAGAACTGTCTCGAAGATCAGCTCGGTGAAAATACAGTACCGGTGAAGATGCCGGTTACCCACAGATAGACGAAAAGACCCCGGAAGCTTTACTGCAGCTTGATATTGGCTATAGTTGTTTGATGCGTAGCATAGGTGGGAGAGGTTATGTACACGATTTCGGTTGTGTAATACTCGTCAGTGAAATACCACTCTTCAAATGGTTATATCCTAATCTGGACGGCAAAAACGTACAGAGACAGTATCTGGTAGGTAGTTTTACTGGGGCGGTACCCTCCTAAAGAGTAACGGAGGGGTTCAAGGGTCAGCTAGGCGCGAATGGAAACCGTGCCGATAGTGCAAGGGCATAAGCTGGCTTGACTGTAAGAGGGACATCTCGAGCAGACGCGAAAGCGGGACCTAGTGAACCGATCGTAGACATTAGATGTTGCGAAGGATTAACGGATAGAAGCTACTCCGGGGATAACAGGCTAGTTCCGCCTAAGAGTTCATATCGACGGCGGAGTTCGGCACCTCGATGTCGGCTCATCTTATCCTGGTGGTGGAGAAGCTACCAAGGGTTTGGCTGTTCGCCAATTAAAAAGATACGCGAGCTGGGTTCAAACCGTACAGATTGTGATTGTAATTTGCGTGTAGTACTAAAAGATTTATCTTCTAGTACTACACGCAGGTTGCAATCGTGACTTGTACCCGTTTGAACCCGAGGGATTACACTGTTGAGACATTTGTAATCAAAAAAAGACATCATCACGGCGGATATATACAGCGATGTATATTTGCAATTCAACTTATATCGGTAGAATCCTGATGCACAGGACAATACCGAGGGAAAATTTTGTGAATTTCATAAAATTGCCCGTAGAGACTAAACGTTGAAGTTCTCTTCATTCGGAAGAGAATATATTATAGTCCGATCCCTTTGGTAACAAAGGTTCGCTCATACATTTTTAACGCGATGTATGTGAGAAGTAAAACATAGATGCGTGAGACAGGTTGGTCTCCTATCTACTGTGGGCGTTGATTCTTGAGGAGATCTGCTTCTAGTACGAGAGGACCGAAGTGGACTGACCTCTGGTGTACGGGCTCTAGCGCCAGCTGGACTGTCCGGTAGCTATGTTGGGAATGGATAACCTCTGAAAGCATCTAAGAGGGAAGCCAGCTCCAAGATTAGGAATCGTTTGAGGGCCGTAGGAGATGACTACGTTGATAGGCACTAAGTGTAAGCACAGTAATGTGTTGAGCTGAGGTGTACTAATTACCCGATCTATTAGGGAATTTGAAAACCACGTGCGATTGTTTTCGCATATATACATATAAAACAACTATGAACACTCAATTTTGATTGGTAATGATATACAATTATTACTTGATCTTGTTGATTATGGTACTTTGAGTACTTAGTGTTGGTGATACGTCACAAGGGTCACACCTCTTCCCATTCCGAACAGAGAAGTTAAGCCTTGATGAGCCGATGATACTCTTAACGGGGAAAGTAGGTTGTCGCCAGCACCAAGTACTCAAATATCTAGTCATTAAGATCAAGTAATAAACGTACTGACTTACTGATCAAAATTGAGTGTTCATAGCTAAGAATTTTTTAGAATACACAGAAAATACCACGCAAGTGGTATTTTTTGTTTGTATTTTTTCTTATAACTTAAATCTTTAATCTAAAAAATTATGCTATAATTTTTTTATGACTTGGGCAAATCGTCACCGCGCAGTATATCTCGCAGGACTTCTTCTGGTAATCGCAGGAGCAGTCTATTTGACGATTCGTCCATATATCAATGTCGCTCCAACTTGTTTTGATATGAAGCAAAACGGTGACGAAGCTGGTGTTGATTGTGGTGGTGGATGTGATTTGTATTGTCCATCACAAATCAAAAATCCTGTCGTCTTGTGGAGTCGTTCATACAAAGTAACTGACCAGATTTATAATGCCGTTGCGTATATAGAAAACCAAAATCCAAACGCAGTTACTTCACGACTTGAGTATGTGTTTCGTTTGTACGATGAAAACAATATTCTCATTGCTTCTCGAGAAGGAGCAACAACACTTGCTCCAAATGGTAGACAAGTAATTTTTGAAGGTGGTATTTCGGTTGCCGATCACACACCAAAGAGAACATCATTTTCAGTTACCAATAGTCCAATTTGGTACAAAAATACTACATCGATTGCCAGTCTGCCGATTCGTATTGAAGATGTTCGTGAACCAATTGATTTAACCAGTCCAAAAGTGACAGCTACGGTCAAAAATATTGGCCTGATAAAACTCCCTCCGTTTAAGGTTTCTATTATTGTGACTGATGAAGAAAATAATGTTGAGGCAGTGTCACAAACATTGGTAGATGAAATCAATCCCGACGGTTCATTTCCGGTGGTGTTTACTTGGCCATATGCTTTTTCAAGTAAACCGCTTCGATATATTATCGAACCAATCGTTGATGTGCTTTCTTTGCCGAAACTAAACTAATATGGAACACAAACAAAAAAGCTCAATTGATTGGTTGCTCTTTGGTAGTATGTTGCCGATTATTGGCGCAGGTCTTATTACCATGAGCGGGTTGGGGAGTGATGCAAAATCTTTTTTCTTCAAACAAGGTATTTTTGTTGTTATTTCACTCGTACTCTTTTTTCTTTGTAGTCGTTTTGATGTACGTATTTTCAAAGAATCACGATTGTTGATGCGATTGTTTATTGGTTTTCTTTCGATACTTTTAATTTTGTTTGTTGTTGGTCACACCGCAAAAGGTGCAAAAAGTTGGTTTTCTTTTGGAGGTTTTTCATTTCAGCCGGTTGATGCCATGAAGCTTGTTGTTATACTGTTGTTGGCAAAATATTTTTCTCGCAGACATGTGGCGATTGGGGATTGGAAGCATGTGATTGTTTCTAGTGTGTATGCATTTATTCCATTTATATTGGTTTTTTTGCAACCAGACTTCGGTAGTGCGATGGTAATCTTTTTTGTCTGGTTTGGTATGTTGTTGACCTCAGGACTTCGAAGAAAACAATTATTGGTATTAATATCTATCGGTATCATTGCGTTTGCTTGTTTATGGGTTGGTGTATTTAAGTCGTACCAAAAAGCTCGTATCGAAAACTTTCTCAATCCAATGAGTGATATTCGTGGCTCTGGATACAATGTGTACCAATCAACCATCGCTGTCGGCTCAGGGCAGTTTTTGGGTAAAGGGGTAGGGTTCGGCACACAATCACGATTGCAATATTTGCCTGAATATCAAACAGACTTTATTTTCTCTGCCTTTGCTGAAGAATGGGGGTTCCTTGGATCAGTGTTGTTGTTACTCTTTTACTTGGTGCTTATTTGGAGAATTATTTATATTGCGCAAATTGGTGCAACGAACTTTGAAATATTGTTTGGTACAGGGATAGCTATTTTGTTTATTTCACACATCGTTATCAACGTAGGAATGAATATTGGACTTATGCCGGTGACTGGAATTCCGTTGCCACTGATGAGTTATGGTGGGTCTCATTTGTTGATCGAGTGTATTGCATTGGGGCTGCTTTCGAGTACTTTGCGCTATAGTCGAGCTACGCACCCCGATCGCATGAAAAACGAATTCCTAGGATCAGTCTGATAAAAATTCTTCAGCTACTGCATTGTCTTCGGCGGAAAAACACTCAATGTACAATACGTACATCTCGTATTTTTCCGCCATTGACGCCTTGTATCTGAAGTTTTTTATCAAACCGATAAATTCAGTGCTAGAGAAATAATCCTCCATTTTTCCTTTATTTTTTTAGTGTTCAAGACATAATTTTGATACAATAAATGGAATGTTCAATTTCCTTTTCTCATTATCAAAATATCCACTGATCGCAAAGAGTGCATTATTCATTTCGTATCCATTTGCTTATGTCGCACCTGTTATAATCGTCGTTTTTCTTTTGGTAAGAAAACAGCAAAAAATGGCCACTTTTTCTTTATTATTTTTGACAGGATTTTTTTCTTGGATATCTGCAAGGGTAATTAAGAATATGTTCCATACAGTCAGACCATATATTGAGCAAAACGTAGTACCATTATTTTATGAACCAGGATATAGTTTTCCATCAGAGCATGTCACTATTTTCACTGCTTTGAGCGTGGCGGTATTTTTCTTGCACAGGAAATGTGGAATAGTTTTAGGTGTCATTACTATTTTAATAGCAATTTCAAGAATCATTATTGGTGTCCATTATCCGATCGATATTCTCGGGGGATTTGTACTTGGAGGAATAATCGGATTTTTATTAGTTAAGGTATTTAAAAATATATGAGTTTTTTGCACACAGTCATATTGGGTATCGTAGAAGGGTTGACGGAATTTTTACCGATCTCATCAACGGCGCACATTGATATCGCACGTTCATTGCTTGCGATACCAGTGAGTGAGTTTATCAAGAGTTTTGAAATTATTATTCAGCTTGGAGCGATTTGCGCCGTCATAGTTGTCTACGGTAAAAAGATTTTGACATCGGCTTGCTATATCCGGAATCTGTGCATTGCATTTATTCCGACCGGTATCATCGGTTTTTTGTTGTACAAGATCATCAAAGCTTTTTTGATCGGCAATATACTCATTGCAGGGATTATGCTGTTGCTCGGTGGAATTATCATCATTGTATTTGAACGAAGAGAAGTAAGAAAAGTTGTTCCTGTTTCTGATATAGCTGTAGAAAATTTATCTATAAAAACATTATTATCGCTCGGTGTAATTCAAGCACTTGCAGTCGTTCCTGGAGTTTCTCGCTCGGGTGCGGTCATTATTGGAGGCCGTATGCTCGGCCTCCCAAAAACCACGATTACCGAATTTTCATTTGCACTGGCAATTCCTACAATGCTCGCGGCTACTGCATATGATTTATTGAAATCTGGACTTTCTTTTTCAAGCAGTCAGTGGGGAACAGTCGCACTCGGATTTATTATTTCTTTCTTGGTTGCATTTGCAGTAATTAAATGGTTTCTTTCGTATATCAAAAAACATTCATTTGAAGTGTTCGGCTGGTATCGGGTTATCATAGGCAGTATTATTATATTAATTTTTATTCTATAATAATGTGTTATAATAATTTCTATATGAAAAAACAAAGATTGATACTTTTTGGTACCGTATTGTTGTTAGTTATAATTACTGTCTATCTTTTACATTCCAATTCTATTTCTAAATCGACACAACCGAACAATCTAGCTGCAGCAGCAGTTGGCTCTTGTCCATATGGCTGTAGTCCAAGTAATTTTACTGAAACAGTAAAAGCAGTGAGTCAAAATAGTGTAATTCTTTCTACAAGCTTTGCTAATCAGAACTATTCCAATTTTCCAAATACTCCAACATCCATTTATTTTAGTTATGACAAAGTAAATAATCCTCAAAGTACTAATGGTTTTGGGTATAATCAATATGTTAATAAAACAAAAAATACTGACTATCTCGGTTCAAATATAACTGCCACTGCGGTATTGAATGGTTTAGAGCCTGATACAACATATTATTGGGGATATAATGCATTGATAAAAATAAATAAAAGTATATATCTTACTTTTCCAAATAGTTTTGAATTCACAACTCTTGCTCCTCAAGCTGACACTCTTAACGCAAATAAAATAGGCAAAACATTCGCCACGATCAATGGAACAGTAAGTACTTCAATGCAAACACTGCAATTTAAGTATGGAACAAGTTCTGGAAGTCTGACAAAAATGGCAGTAGCAACTGGATTTACTCCACTCGTCGCTTCCCCTGTTTCTGCAATGATTATTGGACTTACTCCAAACACTACTTATTACTATCAACTTGTTGGAACGTGGACTGGAGCTGCAGGAACAAAAACAGCAGCAGGACAGATACTGAGTTTTAAAACATTGCCATAAAGAACATATAAATTCTAACTTAGCAATGGCCACAAACGTACGTTTGTGGCCATTGCTTTTTACGCTAAAAGCCTATAAAATAGTCCTATTATGTGGAAAATCAGAACAGTTTCGTTAATACTTATTATTCTTGCAGTGGGTGTCGGTTTCTTTGTTTATAAGAGTGAGGTTTCAGGAAGTAAAAGATATGGTTTTCACCAAGGTCTCGACCTGAAAGGTGGAACACATCTTATCTATAGTGCAGATGTTTCTCAAATCGCAAAAGAAGATGTTCGTTCATCAATGGACGCACTTCGTGATGTGATTGAACGTCGTGTCAATTTGTTTGGTGTTTCAGAACCTGTTGTGCAAATACAAGAAGGTGGTTTTACTAATGGTGAACAATTGATTGTTGATTTGCCTGGTGTGACTGATGTTGAAAAAGCAACAGCTATGATCGGCCAAACTCCTTTACTTGAATTCAAAACTGAAAATCCAAAACCAGGAATGGCAGAATTGAAAGTTGGTGCAGATGGAAAAGCAACACTTGATCCACAAGAATTACAAGATGCAAAATACATCAACACAGCATTGACTGGACGATATTTGAAAAAAGCGTATTTGGAATTTGACCCAAATACTCGTGAACCTCGCGTCAGTGTGCAATTCGACGATACTGGTTCAGCATTGTTCGAAAAGATTACCAAAGAAAATATCGGCAAAACAGTCGCTATTTATCTCGATGGTGCACCTATTTCTACACCAGTTGTTCGTGAAGCAATCTCTGGTGGACGTGCAGTCATTTCAGGAAATTTCACTCCGAACGAAGCAAAATTGTTTGTTGGCCGTTTGAACTCTGGTGCACTTCCAGTGCCAATCTCTTTGGTTTCTACTGAATCAATAGGTGCGTCTCTTGGGGAACAAGCAACACATGATGGAGTCAAAGCAGCATTGATTGGATTTCTTGCCGTCGCACTCTTCTTGATTTTCTGGTACCGCCTCCCTGGATTGATTGCAATCTTGGCACTTTCTATCTATGTATCAATTATGCTCGCATTATTTAAATTGGTTCCGGTTACTTTGACTGCTGCTGGTATTGCTGGATTCATTATTACAATCGGTACGGCGGTTGATGGAAACATCCTCATCTTCGAACGTATCAAAGAAGAAATCCGTGCAGGTAAAACAATTGCTGATGCAATCAAGGCAGGTTTTGAACGAGCATGGTTTTCTATTCGTGACTCAAACTTGGCGTCTATTATCTCAGGACTTATTTTGTTCTGGGTTGGTACACCACTGATGAAAGGGTTTGCATTGACACTAGTCATCGGTATGATCGTCTCTTTGGTTTCAGCTGTTTCAATCTCAAAAGCATTTATGTACTCACTTCGTTTTACAAAAAACACCAAGTTTACAAAGTTCCTCTTTGGGTCGGGTTTTTCTTTTAACCAAAAAAATAATTAATTCTATATGTTTATCATCAAATACAAAAAAGTTTTCGTTCTTATTTCGGTTTGTTTGGTTGCGGTCTCTATCGCACTCATTTCAATCTTTGGTATTCCGCTAGGAATTGACTTCAAAGGAGGTGCAATGATGCAAGTATCATATGATGGAACTCGTCCTGAAATCGCACTTGTTGAACAATTGGTAAAAGAATCAAACGTTGGAACTGCATTGATCCAGCCAGCTGGCACCAACGCATACACCATCAAAACTCGTGATTTGTCTGAAACAGAACGAGTAGGACTCCTTTCATCGCTCTCAGTTTCAAATAGTGTTGTTGTTCACCAAGACAGTTATACTTCTATTGGTCCGACAGTTGGAAAAGACTTGGCTCACAAAGCATTGCTTGCAATCATACTCGTATCACTCGCAATCATTATCTTTATCGCGTTTGCATTTCGCGGGGTAAACAAACCAGTTTCTTCTTGGAAATACGGACTCGTTGCAATCATTACATTGATTCACGACATCATTATTCCTGTTGGAGTGTTTGCAGTACTTGCAAAAGAGTATGGTGCAGAAGTGGATACACTCTTTGTTGTTGCATTGCTCACTGTGCTCGGTCTTTCTATCTCAGATACAATCGTTGTGTTTGACCGAGTTCGTGAGAATTTGAAATTCAAAAAATACAGTACCTTTTCTGAGACAGTAGGGAAGAGTATTGAACAAGCATATGTTCGTTCAATCGCTACTTCACTGACAGTTATTATGGTACTTGTTGCGCTTGCAATCTGGGGGCCAGTAACTACACGCATCTTCGCGATGATGCTTGCTGCTGGAATGTTCTTTGGAACATACTCAAGTATCTTCTTGGCAAGTCCACTGCTTGTATACTTTGAAAAATGGCAAACTAAAAAATAAATTTATTTATTTAAAAAAACACTAGCATTAGCTGGTGTTTTTTTTAAATAAAATAAAAAAAGAAGCAGCCTTTAGGACTGCTTCGAGTAATAGATCTCTGATTAATTTACGATGAGAACTTTTGACTTTTTCAGTAGAATCCAATTGATCTTCAGCTATCCAGAATGCTCTTCTGATCTCTGGATCAACAGGTGTTAATTCTGTAAGTTCTTCCATTTTGAGTTCGATGCTATACACTTTCATGTATTTAATAGGTCTTTTGACCAAGAATTGCATGTCGATAGTGACACCAGCTTCTTCGTAAAATTCTCGCTTTGCTGACTCAAGGAAGGTCTCTCCTTTTTCTTTTGTGCCTCCAGGGAGACAAATTTTTCCATTAAACTCTTCTACGAAAAGAAAATGACGTAATCCGTTAAGATCTGTTGAGTGTGCAATAATTCTGCACGTTTTATAACAAGGTTTTCCCAAAATATTTATAGGTTTATTAAGTACCTACTCCTCATATAGTATACTATATTAATATTATTTTTGTCAATACTTATATCGTTGATGCATTTTTACCCTAAAAAACCTTATTTTTCAATGTCCTTGCCTGTTATCTAGAGTCTGGGCTTTCTTTTTGCTATAATTAAGGCATGAAAAACATCATCAAAAAAACAACATTCTTTATCGGACTTTTTGCTCTAATTGGCTCTTTGCACACTGTATCAGCTGCTACAGATAAGTGTATTTCCGTAAATCCCGGTAGTTCAAAATCTGCCAATGCAGAAGCGGTGCTTACTGGTAGTACGAACATGAATATTGCCAATTTCAACTTTAATGTGAATGGGGATACTTCACTCGCTTGTGCCGGTGTAACCATCAAAAAAATGTCTTTTGCTATTGGTAGTAAAAACCCAGTATCAGTCAAAAATATTACACTCGTAACTTCAGGTGAAAATCAGATTACACTTTCAGGTAACACAATCAAAGACACGACTACTTTCATTTTCCCTGAAAATTATTTTGTAAAAACTGGCGAATCAGTTCACTTGTCTCTTGTTGCTGATACTGGAAAGACTACAAGTAATACTTCTGGACAACTGCAAGTGTATTTCAAATCAATGGACCTTGTGGATACATTAACAACTAAAAAAGTTGTTAGCCCAAAGTCAGTGAGTGATGATTTGAAATTGTTGGTGTTGAATGATGTTGATCAATATATTTTTAAGTCACTTTCACGAATCCGTAACCAAGTTCGGATAATAGAATTGACCGGAATGAAAGGGTACTCATTTTGTATTGATGATAAAAACACTATTCCAAAACTATTGAAGTACAGCGCAAAGAACGCTATTGATAAAAAAACAAACATGTGTCGCTAGTCTATTAAAAATTATTTAATCATTACTATATGTATATTATTTTAGGAATTCTCGCAGTCGTTATTATCATTGTTGTTTCAATGTTCAACGGTTTTGTTCGTGGAAGAAATCGTGCAGAAGAAGCATGGGCAGATATCGAAGTGCAACTGAAGCGTCGTTATGATTTGATTCCAAACTTGGTGAATACCGTCAAAGGTTATGCGACTCACGAAAGTACTGCTTTTGAAAAGGTGACTGAAGCTCGTGCACAAGCGATGGGAGCAAAAACAATGGGTGATCACGCAACTTCTGAAAAAGTGCTTGGTTCTGCAATCAGTGGAATCTTTGGTATCGCTGAAGCGTATCCAGAATTGAAAGCCAATACAAACTTTATGGAATTGCAACGCGAGCTTTCAGATACTGAAAACAAAATCCAAGCTGCTCGCCGTTTCTACAATGGCAATGTTCGCGATTACAATACATCACTCCAAGTATTTCCTGGAAATATCTTTGCCAAAATGTTTTCATTTACCAAAAAAGAATTCTTCGACATTGATGACAATGGTCCAGAATCAAAGCCGGTAGAAGTAAAATTTAATTAAGTTTTATTTATTACATATGGAAAAACCAACAAAAATTGAAGATATTGCAAGCACAATAAGAATGGATAAACAACTCACTGATTTTGAACAGAAGTGGAACAATGGAGAATTACCAGGTCAGAAAAGTGAGACAGCTCCAACTGTTTCAGAATCTGTAGAAACTCCAAAAACAGAAAAAACGTTTGAGGAGTCAAATGCCGACTTTTGGGCAGAACAACACAAAGAAGAAGAGCACAGAGAAAAAGTTGCAAAAATAAAAAGAGATATCGAAAATAATATGATTGTTTCTGTTGATGGAAAATCACCGAACGACAACATATTTGTTTCAGAAAAAATCATAACCGAAGAACCGAAACCAAAAAAGAAATGGTGGCAGTTTTAGTTTAAAATATGGCGTCAATTTATACCCAACAAGATAAGAACACCAGAAAAACATGGCTCCTCATGAGTTTGTTTTTTGGTATTGTTATTGCGCTTGGATTTGTGTTCGCACGAATGTACGGCAATCCGAATATCCTTTATATCTTCGTCATTTTTAGTGTCGGAATGAATATTGCGGGCTATTGGTTTTCGGACAAAATCGCACTTTCGATTGCTGGTGCAAAGCCTGCAACTCGTGAAGAGTATTTTGATTTGTATACAACCGTTGAAAATCTTTCTATTACAGCAGGACTACCAACGCCAAAAATCTATGTGATTGAAGATAGTGCGCCAAACGCATTTGCAACTGGACGTGATAAAAATCACGCAGTTGTCGCTTGTACAACGGGGCTCCTTGCAATTATGAACAAGACCGAACTCGAGGGTGTGATTGCTCATGAACTTTCGCATATCGGCAACAAAGATATGTTGGTCTCGACAGTTGCGGTCGTACTTGTCGGTTTTGTATCAATCATTTCAGATATGTTGCTTCGCATGTCCTTTTTTGGCGGACGTGATCGTGATGATCGAGAGGGTGGAGGATTGATGATGATTATCACACTTGTTCTTTCAATTCTTGCGCCAATCTTTGCAACATTGATTCAACTTTCTATTTCTCGCAAACGTGAATATCTAGCCGATGCTTCAGGTGCACTCCTTACTCGGTATCCCGAAGGACTTGCTTCGGCGCTCGAAAAACTTCGTGATCATAGTGAGCCAATGTCGCATCAATCAACCGCAATTGCGCACTTGTATATTGCCAATCCATTTGGAGATGGAAATGGTTTTACAAAAAAAGTTGGCACACTTTTCTCAACGCACCCACCAATCGAAGAACGAATTAAAGTACTCCGAGGAATGTAGTTTGAATAATGTATAAGCATATTGACTTTTATACTAATATATGATATTATGTAAAGGTAAAGTAGTTCTTTAAAAATGTTGATTTTTAGAGGATATTTTGGGATTTACCCCAAGAACGGAGATTCGGTTCATGAGGTAAATTTCAAAATCATTCACTTAAAATAAAAAAAACAACATGAAAAATTTAATTAAATTAGCTATTACACTATCTCTTTCTGCTATTATCTTAACTGCACTTTTGTATCGTAACGAATTGAGTCACATTGATTTATCGCAAATCACTTGGGCCAATGTTGCTCCATGGATGATCGGTATCGGTATTGGTGGTGTTGTATTTTTCGGAATACTATTAATCTATTTCTTTATGACTGTAAATGACATGAAGAGATTAGATAGAATAGGAAACAGGATTGCTTTTACTGCTGGATGCTTTGCAGTTTTGTATGTTGTAGGGTTTGGTTACTATGCTATTTATCCAACATTTTAAACGAAATCTACGAGTATCAAATTTAAAACCGCTTCTATAAAAAAGAAGTGGTTTTTTTATTTTAGTGTTTTTAGTAGCGATGTTCTATAATGAAATCGTTATGTCACACCAAGGAACTGTTTGGGAAAAAGAATATCGGCAACCAAAATTGGTTACCAAAAAAGACGGACCGCAAGCTGATACGGTTCGTTTTTTGAAATTTTTGAAAAAGGAAGAAAAATTCAAGGTTGAAGATTGTAGTGTGCTTGATATTGGTTGTGGTACTGGGCGCAATGCCAACTATTTGGCAGAACTTGGAAATACGGTGATTGGTATTGAAATTTCATCAACCGCAATTGCACTTGCAAAAGAACGTGCAAAAGCATTGGATGTGACAGTCGACTATCGTTTGGGTGATATTGGTGAGCCATACCAAATTGATGACAATTCAATCGATGTTATTTTGGATGTTACTGCTTCAAATTCACTCGATGAAAAAGGGCGTGCTACATATCTCAAGGAAATGCACCGAGTACTCAAATCAGGTGGATATATTTTTGTCAGAGCGTTGTGTAAAGATGGCAACAAGAACGTTAAAAATCTTTTGAAAGATAGTCCAGGAAAAGAAAAGGATACGTATATTTTGAAAGAGATTGGTCTAACAGAACGTGTATTTACCAAAGAAGACATTCGCACACTCTATGGAGCCTATTTTGATATTTTGCAATTAGAGAAAAAAACTGGATATAGCACCTTCAATGACCGAATTTATAAAAGAGATTATTGGTTGTTGTATCTCAAAAAAGCGTAATTTGAAAAAGACTTAAAAATAAGGTAAAATAGACCCAGAGTTCTTTTTTATCGGACCTTGATGATTATATTTGGGTCCATATATCCTCGCCAAGCCTTTGTACGCGTTAGTGTATGAAGTGATGCGAGGAATGAAGATAGTCAAATGGTGACCTATCGGGTTCGAATCCTGATGTCTTCACAAAACAAAATCCCTGAAAAGGGATTTTGTTTTGTGAAGACATAGCAAGTAAACTGCTTTACTTGCGTAAGGATTCGAAAGACTGAGGCTTAATTTTTCACCAGAAAAATAGCCGAGTCGGGGTCGAGAGATTTTTCTGCAGAAAAATACTCGTGACCGAATCCTGATGTCTTCACAAATTTGTTATAATATAAAAATGAATAAACAAGATTTTTCTATAATTAAAAGAACCAAGAGTTTTTCTCACGCATTTCGTGGGATAGGTATCTTGCTGAAGACTACACCCAATTTTTGGTTGCATATTCTTATCGGTACCGTTTTGGTAATACTCGGTGTCCACTATCACATTGCTCATTATGATTGGATGTTTCTACTGCTCTCAATCGGATTGGTGTTGGTAACTGAAGCAGTTAATACGGCTATTGAAATTGACATTGATCTGACCTCGCCGGAATATCATCCCTTTGCCCGTGACACCAAAGATGTAGCAGCGGGGGTGGTACTCATTTCTGGATTTATTTTACTTGCTGTATCAATCATTATTTTCTTACCGAAGATTGTTGGATAAAAATAATAAAAATAAAAGAGCGCGGACCGCGCTCTTTTATTTTACTTCTTAATCTGTCTGACCAAAAACCGGTTGTGGTAGTTCAGTCTTTTTTCTTTTTGCCAACCAACTATCGATTGAAAGAAAACCTCCGCCTTCGATTGCGACAATTGCCAAAATACTAAAGAGTGATACGTGTGACGCAACAGACTCTTTGAAGAAGAAGAATGAAAACGATAGCACAACGATTGCCACACAAGCGGTCGTGCGAGTGAAGAATCCGACAAAAATACAAAGTCCGACAAGGATTTCAATAATCGCAACTGCAAGCACCCACATTGCTGGTGATACTGGAATGACATGATTGAGTCCGTATGCTCGCACCACTACATCAGAGACGTGTGGGTTGAGCAGTTTTTCATAGATTGCCAAATAGGTCATTGCAATACCTACGCCTGCACGCATAATCGGTGCGAGCCAGTGACGTTTGATATGAATAAATCGTAGTAATGAAATACGCAAAATATCATCTACTCCTGGGCGTGCGCTGTGGAATACCAACACACCGATTGCAAGTGCGAAGATATCAAGATTGCCGATCAAGTATGAGGTGTGAAAGAGGGCAATGATATAGAGTCCAAGTGTTGTCAGTACAGCTGGGACAAGTGCAAATCCAACCAAGAAGAAAAATCCAAGGAAGATTTCAAGTACACCAAATGCTTCACCGTGTGGAATAATTGGTGAAATGAGTGCATGTTCGGTACCAGCACCAATCAGTGCAATACCGAGTCCAAGTCGAATAATCCATGGAATAAATTCATGATATGACGCAAGGATTTGTTCAGTGATATCAAAAAACTTCCGCACAGGTGGTGTGCGACGAAGCAAGAATGCAAGTCCGATGGTGATACCTGCAACGCCAATCATCAAGCTCACATAGAGTGGATTGTGAAAGACTTGGAGAAAATAAGACCAATCAGTCCCACCAAATTTTTCAAAGGTACCTTCGGGTGCCACATATGCAATGTGCGCAGAAGAAAGGAAGGGAAGTAATAATGAAGTAAGAATCGCAATGTATTTTTTCATATACTTCTATTGTAACAAATATCTATTTGAGAGAGTGTGATTTTACATGATACAATGATTCTAATGACCTGGATACTCCAACGACATAAACATATCTATCAGCGACGTTGGCATGTTATTTTCGCGTTGATAGTAATTGCGCTTCCACTCATCTTTTTTGCATTCTTTGCTCACTTGGCACACATAGAGACGGCGGTAATTTATGCAGATATTGGGTCATCGCTCTTGCGTCTGTTTATTGCATATATCATTGCCACAATTCTCGGCTGGACATTGGCAGTAATGTTTTATCGTGGACGTGGTTCAAATATCGCACTGCCTGCATTTGATGTGCTCCAGAGTGTGCCGACATTTGCCGCGCTTCCGATTGCGGTGCTGACATTCGGCAAAAGTAACGGACTGATTATTTTCTTTCTTGTTCTTGCAATCATCTGGCCAGTGTTTTTCAGTGTATTGTCTTCGCTCAAGATGATCAAAGGTGAATATCACGAAGCTGTGCAAATCTATGGACTTCGCGGTTGGAAGAAATTGAAACTCTTCGTGATTCCAGCTAGTATTCCAGGACTGATCACTGGTTCAATTGTCGGACTCGGCGATGCATGGGAAGCTTTGGTTACGACGGAAATTATTGTTGGTATCGGCACCGGATTCGGTGCATTCTTCCAGCAATTTTCGAATGATTCCAAAATGACGATTATCGGTATCATTGGACTACTCATGATTATTTTCACCATTAACAAAATGATTTGGCTTCCACTGTTAGAGAAAAGTCATTCACTTGCCGAATAAATAATATGAACGCTATAACTTTCAACCACATCCATAAAACATTCAAAGACTATCGAGGAAAGAAACTCGAAGCACTTCATGATGTTACTTGCAGTATCAAACAAGGAGAATTTTTCATATTACTCGGTCCATCTGGTTGTGGTAAATCTACCTTGCTTCGAATTGCATCGGGACTTGAAAAAGATTTTGCAGGTGAGTGTGTGTATGACAAAGAAATCAATCAGTCGGCATTTGGTTTTGTTTTTCAATCATTTGCCATTTTGCCGTGGTTGTCAGTCTATGACAATGTGGCACTTCCACTTGTTGCGCAGAAAATGAATGAAAATAAAATCCACACACTTGTTATGGAAGAACTCGAAAGTTTGGGATTGACTAAATTTGCGCATCATTTACCAAAAGAATTATCAGGCGGAATGAAACAACGGGTGGGTATTGCACGTGCGCTTGTCATCAAACCAAAAGTAATTTTTTTGGATGAACCATTTTCTGCACTCGATTCTTTTACTGCAACAGAACTTCGTATCGAACTTTTGAAAATCTGGCAAGAACGCAAAATGACCATTGTTATGGTGACGCACAATATCGAAGAGGCGATAGAACTCGGAGATCGGATTGCGGTGATGTCTGCTCGTCCAGGGAAAATTGATACGATTATCGACAACACTTTTTCTCGTCCTAGAAATTCTCGCAGTCAAACGTTCTTTGAAATGGAAGACAAAATTACGGAATTGATTGTGAAAGGATAATATTAGAAAACCACCAATTTGGTGGTTTTCTAATAATGCGGAACCGGCGAGATTCGAACTCGCGAGGGTTTTTACACCCTGCCTCTTTAGCAAAGAGGTACGTTAGACCACTCTGACACGGTTCCAATTCTCGTATCATAGCAGAATTTAAGGGCTTTTTCTATGACAAATTATTTGCTATACTCTGCGGAACGGAGGATTGGATGAGTGGTTTAAATCAACGGTTTACTAAACCGTCGGCTCGTAAAAAGGCCCGTGAGTTCGAATCTCACATCCTCCGCAAAATAGGAAGTCACTGGAAGTGACGACCATGTTTTGCGCAGTACACAAACAAGGAACGAAGTGACTATGTTTTGCCTCCGCAACGAAGACAGTTTTATCGGCAGAACCCGAGTGTTTAGAAGTATGGAGTGGTCCGATTGCTATAATCTTGATATCTAAGCTAAAATATGACCATGGAACAATTTCCTAAGAAAATAGAAAGTAAGGAAAGCTCTACTTTTGAAACAAAGATTCTTTCGCGTGATGATTTGGTAGATTACATCTACAAAGGACAGTCTCTTCCTCAAGATACTCGTTTTCTAGATGTTGAAAAAGGTGGAGTATTTAAGTATTTTCATCTAGAAGATATCGTCGGAATAAATTCTTACTCAAAAGAGCAGAAATTGTTTCCCTTGGTGGAAACAGAGGGAGTAATTGCTGGACTTGCCGAACTTGAACAAGACCCTAATGATTCAAATAACTTTTGGATCAAATTTGTTTCTATTGATCCTAAATTCCAGGGGAAGGGATATGCTTCGACACTTATTAGTAAGATTTTTGATTTTGCCAAAGAAAATAATTATTCACTAGAACCATCTTTTTATTCAGAGGAAGGCGAGAATAAGTTAAAAGAAGTAATGGAAAAAACCGAAAGAGAAACAGGGGTAAAAGTTGTGCGAAAGTATCAGTAGTGTCACCGACTCGCATACATCATTTTAACTTTCAAAATTCTACTAAAAACTCTTACGTTGTCTCACCACTCTAGTACTGAACCCGCATGACCCGCAAAACAAAAATCCCCGATTGGGGATTTTTGTTTTACTCACGCTATTGCTGAATAACGGATTTCTGTTTTTTGATAGTATAAACAATTAATCCAATCAAGACTGCAAGTAATACTGCTGATGAGCCGATAGTACCAAATCCAAGCCCTCCCTTGTCAGGAGTTTTGGTGAGTACATCACCGACGGTTGCACCGAATGGACGAGTGAGAATGAAGGCGATCCAAAAGAGGAGTACGCCAGAAATCTTGGTAGCGTATTTCAGGATAACAGTAACCAAGATCAAACTACCGACAAGCAATGCTCCTCCAGCAAATCCAAGTCCGGAGTTATGTGCGAGAAAATCTCCGAGGGCTGTGCCGAGTGTGTTTGAAAACAAGATTGCCATCCAATAAAAAATCTCGCCTTTCTTTGTTTTTATTTCAGTCACAGAAATAGATTTTTCGGTAAAATACCAAAGACCTAAAATAATAAGTAAGAGACTAATAAGAATCGCTGTTCCTGTGGCATAACCAAGTCCAAGTGTACGATCCATAAAATCTGACATTGTCGTACCTGCCGTACTTGTTGCAAGAATCACCGTCCAGTATAGTGCTGGGTTGTATCGTTTTGATTTCAACTGAGCAACGAGCGCAAGAATAAAAATACCGAAGAGAAAAATAGAACTAAGTGCATAGCCAATATTGAGTGTCATTGAAAATAAATCTCCGCCGGTTTCTCCAAGTGTTGTCGCTGCTATTTTCATAATCCAGAAAAGAATCGTAATTTCTGGTAATTTATTTGATATGTTGTTTGTAATGGTGTTCATACGGTCCATCATAACACTTCTTGTATCAATGGTACATTACAAAAATCTTTGTGATAAAATCTATCTTATGGACAAAAAAGTCTCAATTGAACCAGAATGGGAAGTAGTCTTGCATGAGTATTTTGAAACTGAGTCTTTCAAAAAACTGACTAGTTTTGTCAAAGAAGAATACAAAACCAAAACAGTGTATCCTGCACCAAAAGATTTGTTCAACGCATTTTCGCTTACACCGTTTTCAAAAATCAAAGTAGTAATTCTCGGACAAGATCCATATCACGGAGTAGGGCAGGCACACGGACTGTGTTTTTCAGTGCAAGATGGGGTGAAGCTTCCGCCGTCACTCAAAAATATTTACAAAGAAATCGAAAGCGACCTCGGAATCAAAAAAGATTTTTCAAATGGCAATTTGGAATCTTGGGCAAAGCAAGGGGTCTTTTTGCCAAATGCAATTTTGTCAGTTGTTGCAAGTTCGCCTGCGTCGCATCAAGGCAAAGGTTGGGAAGCATTTACTGATACGGTCATCAAAACAATTTCGGACAAACATGAGCATGTTGTTTTCCTCTTGTGGGGCAATTTTGCGCGCAGTAAAAAAGTCTTGATTGATGAATCGAAACACTTGGTACTCGAAGCTCCGCACCCGTCGCCATTTTCAGCACATTCAGGATTCTTCGGTTGTAAGCATTTTTCGAAGTGTAATGCGTATTTGAAAAAGTACGGAAAAACTCTTATAGATTGGTAGTTTTTGGGTAATTCACAGCTATTAGGTACATTGCTATTACTATGGTATAGTGTTTGAGTAAGTTCGATTTGTCTATTTGTGCCAACTATTCTCTCAGCTAAGCGTTTAATCGTAAGTTCGAAAAAGGTGTCCACTGGTGTCAAATTACTTACGGTTATTATTTAGTTTATATTTTTTGCATATGTCAAACAAATTGTTCGTAGGATCCCTAGCTTGGGCTACTACAGATGAAACTCTTGGAGCACACTTTGCTTCAGCTGGTACAGTTACTTCTGCTCGTGTTGTCAAAGACAAAATGAGTGGTCGTTCACGTGGATTCGGCTTCGTTGAAATGTCTTCTGTTGAAGAAGCACAAAACGCAGTTAATTCATTGAATGGAACTGAACTTGATGGACGCGCAATCACTGTATCTGAAGCACAACCACAAACAGAACGTCCAGCTCGTACTGGAGGATTCGGTGGTGGAAACCGCGGAGGATTCGGTGGTAACCGTGAATAATTACCACAGGTAATTACAACTAAAAAAGCGGCGGGACCTTTTGGTCCCGCCGCTTTTTTAGTGTGCAATCGCAACACCGATAATCATGCGATGTTTGCCGTAGTGTTTTTTCAATACGCGCATTGCTTCTGTCATAGTTGCACCGGTGGTAATCACGTCGTCGACAATGACAATTGGTATGCCAGGTTTTATGGTTGTTTGAATTGCATCAAAAACCCCATGCATATTGGTGATACGCTCATGTTTGTTTTTGATATGCGCTTGCTGTTTTGTTTGAATTCTTTTGGTGAGTAATTGTTTGACTGTTACGGTAGTGCTTTGTTTGGCAATTGCTTCTGCTATTTTTTGTGCATGATTATGAACACGGTTTTTCTTATTTGAAAGCGGAATAGGGCAGAGGATGAATTGGTCTGACCGTAGTAGTTTGTCAGCAAGTTCTTCGGTAATCAGTTCGTATAGTGCCCGACCAAAACTTTCGGTATACGCATGACGATTGTTGTATTTTATCTTTTTGATAACATGACGTATTGTTTTGTCTTTGTATGAAAAAATAGCCAAGGTGTTTTTGGGAAGTGTGTATGTGTTTGTTGGGGTGCATTTACTAAAACACTGTTCACACAAAACAGCACCGCTCCTCCCGCAGAGGATACAGTTGATAGGGAACAAAAAATTAACTACTTGTGTATAGAATGATAAGCGCTTCATGGTATACTTTTATTATATATGCAAGGAATAATTGAGAAAATCAAAAACACCATCAAAGGACTTTTTGCAAGCAATGGCACTGTGCACGGCAGTGTTGTCGGTCTTGATATTGGTGCGTCTGCGATCAAAGTAGTACAAATCAAAAAAGAAAATAACAAAGCAGTACTTGAGACATACGGTTCTATTGCACTTGGTCCGTTTTTGAAAACAGAAGTTGGAAAACCAATCGCACTTACTCCAGAAATTATTGCACAATCAGTTGTTCAGCTATTCAAAGAATCAGGTATTTCTGGTACGACCGTACAATGTGTTATTCCGACGTATTCAGCGTTGGTTTTTGTGTTATCGATTCCAGTTTCAATCCCAACAACTTCTTTCAAAGATGTTGTTCCGACAGAAGCTCGCAAATACATTCCTGTTCCTATCGAAGAGGTGACACTCGATTGGTTTTTGTTGCCCAAAAAAGACGTCTTCGATATGAGCGCGCAAGAATCAAAAGAAGTCGTTGAAGAAAAAAATGAAGTCTTGGTGGTGGCAATTCATAATGAAGCAATCAAGCGATATCAAGACGGTTTGGCACAAGCACAAGTCGAAAGTTCTTCTTTTGAAGTTGAGGCATTTTCTCAAGTGCGCGCAATTTTGACACATGAGCTAGCACCGGTAGTAGTTGTTGATGTTGGTGCATCAAAAACAAAAATCGCGATTGTTGAATACGGTATCGTAAAATCAACACACATTGTAAACAAAGGTGGTGCAGATTTTACAAATGCAATCAAAGAATCAATGGAGGTCAATTTTGCACAAGCAGAAAACTGGAAACGTGATTATGGTTTGAATTCTGATGGAAGAGGAGAAGAGGTTGCGAAAGCAATAATGCCGAGTGTTGATTTTATTCTTTCTGAAATAAACACTGCAATGATACAATATGAACGTACGAGCAACCGATCAATCAACAAAGTATTTCTCACTGGCGGAGGAGTGTTGGTCAAAGGTTTTACCGAAAAAGCATACGATTATCTCCGAACAGAAACAGTACTTGGAAATCCTTTTTATAAGGTCGACGCACCAGCTTTTCTTGCTCCGACATTGTTAACTATCGGACCAGAATTTTCAGGTGCAATTGGAATCGCACTTCGCGCACTTGATTCTTAAGTTATTGTATGGATCCAAAAATACAACAAACAGCTTTTATACCCAAAAAACCACTCGCTGAAGAACGAGCTTTTTCTGCAAGTACACCGGTACGAAGAGGTGGAGGTTTGTTGTCATTGGTTTCAGTTTTTTTACTCATTGTTTCAATCGCATTGGCAGGAGGAGTCTTTTTTTGGAAAACAACAAAAGAAAAATCTTTTAATGAAAAGAGAAATCAGATTCAAAACTCAGAAGATGCAATTGATACCAAGTTTCTCGATGAAATCAAGGATTTGGATAGAAGAATCAAAGCATCGAACCAGCTCTTGAATAATCACATTAGTTTGTCACCGCTATTTACTGCGCTTGGACAATCAACACTGAAGTCTGTTCAATATACTCGTTTTGATTATAAAATAAGTGATGGTTCTGATCTGAATCCAAAAATGGTTACCATCAGTCTTTCTGGTGTTGCAAAATCGTACGCATCTATCGCGCTTCAGTCAGACGCATTTTCTCAGAATCGAAATATTCAAGATCCTATTTTTTCAGGACTTAGTAGAGATGAGAAAGATGGCACGGTCACTTTCAATCTTAATTTCACAGTAAACCCAGCTTTTTTGAACTATAAAGGTAATCAAAAATAATATGCAATTTATTACACCAATCATTTTAATAGCAATCTCAGCTGGAACTTTCTTTTTCTATACATACCCAGCATACAAATCAGTATCGAGTATGGATACTGATCAAGGTGCACTCAATCAGGCAATTGATAATGCTGTTCGCTATCGAACAGTACAAGATAACCTTGCCTCAAATTATCGAAACATTAAGCAAGACGACATCAATAAAATGCGTTTGATGTTGCCTGACAATATCGACAATGTTCGACTGGTGATTGATTTGGAAAAAATAGCGAATGATAGTGGTCTTGCATTCAAGAGTGTGCAGTATGATGCAAGTGCTAGTAAAGAAGCAAAATCATCAAAACCTGTTTCTCCGCACGGAGCTACGGTACCCACAGCTAGTGTCAATGGTAGTAGTGACGGAACTCCATATGGTTCAGCAAATATTACATTCACAGTGACTGGTCCATATGAACAATTTATTGTTTTCTTGAAAAAGTTAGAACAAAGTTTGCGTCTGATGGATGTGACTTCTGTTGGATTTTCTGTTGCAGAGGTGTCAGCTGATTCAAAGAAAAAATCTGATGTGCCTGCGTATGATTATAATATTACTATTAGAACCTATTGGTTGAAAAATTAAAGTATGAATAAAACGATAAAAATAATTGCAATCATTGTTTTTTTGGCAGGAGGTGGATACCTTGCATATTTTTATTTTGGAATAAATCAATCAAATGTAAGTAGTGGAGAAGCTGCTCCAAGCGCATCAACTGAAGAGATCAATCAGAAGTTTGTACAATCACTTGCTGGTATTTCAACAATAGTACTCGATAAAAATATATTTTCAAATCCAGCTTTTGCTTCTTTGGTTGATTATTCAAATCCACTCGTACCAGAACCAACAATCGGGCGAAATGATCCGTTTCTTCCGATCGGGTCTGATGATACAAGTGTTTCTTCTGATGCTCCTGTAGTAGATACGACAAATACAACAACTGGAACTCCAAATAAATTACCAGCAAAAAGAAATCAATAATATGGATTATATTGATACATTGGTTGAGAAAAAATTCATCAGTAGTCAAATAGCTAAAGAGGCAAGAGCTCTTGCAGTTTCAAAATTTGATGGGAATATTGATGCTGCGTTGCTTGATATGGGAATACCATCTTCTTCTATTCGTGATGCAAAAAGTGCGTTTTTTGCTATTCCAGTCAAAAGTGTTTCTCCAAAAGATGTCGGGGCAGATTTATTGAAATATATTCCTGAAGATGCTGCAAATCACTACATGTTTATTCCAATTGGATACAAAGATGACGTACTCGAAGTCGGTGTTGTTAATCCTGAAGATTCGTCTGCAATGAATGCACTGCAATTTATTTCAGTTAAATCAAACATTCCATACAAACAGTTTGTTATCTCTCGAGAAGATTTTGAAGCGGTTTTGGGAAATTATAAAAACACTACTGGAGAAGTTGATCAGGCGCTTTCTCAAATGGATACAGAACTCGAAACAGCCAATGCTGATATTTCAAATAGTGATTCTCATGAAGAGCTCAAAGACAAACAAGAAGACAAGATTGTAGAAGATGCGCCGATTATCAAAATCGTGGCCGTGATTTTGCGTCACGCTATCGAAGGAGATGCTTCTGATATTCACATTGAAAATAATGGTGACAAGGTGAATGTGCGTTTTCGTGTAGATGGAACACTTCATACCTCACTAGTGCTTCCGATGAATACCTACAACGGAATTGTTGCGCGTATCAAAATTTTGGCTCGACTTCGTCTCGATGAAAAACGTAAACCACAAGACGGGTCATTTTCTTCAAAAATTGATGGACGAAAAATTGATTTCCGTGTCTCTACGATGCCAACATCATATGGTGAAAAAGTCGTGATGCGTATTTTGGATTCTGAAAAAGGTTTGAAACCACTCGATCAGTTAGGGCTTTCTCCTCATAATTTGGAATTGGTAAAAAAGGCGCTTGAGTTGCCATATGGATTGATTTTGATTACCGGCCCAACTGGTTCTGGTAAAACAACCACCTTGTATTCGATGCTTGCTTCACTTGATCGTGATGGAGAAAACATTGTCTCACTTGAAGATCCTGTCGAGTATAATCTTCCTGGTGTGAATCAATCACAAGTGATGGCAGAAATTGGATATACGTTTGCCTCAGGACTTCGTTCTATTTTGCGTCAAGACCCAGATATTATTTTGGTTGGAGAAATCCGTGACAAAGAAACTGCACAGTTGGCGATTCAAGCGGCGCTTACTGGTCACTTGGTGCTTTCGACGTTGCACACCAACAATGCTGCCGGAGTTGTTCCACGTTTGATAGACATGGGAGTTGATCCATATCTTATTGCTCCAACACTCGCACTTGCTGTCGGTCAACGACTTGTTCGGGCAACACATCCTTCATCACGCAAAGAAGTTCCAACATCAGAAGAAGTCAAAGGATTGTATAACAAATATTTCGGAGATTTGACCCCAGAAGCAAAAGCGCAAATTCCACTCAAAGACACTATGATTGAAACTGTTCCATCTGCAGAGTGTCCATCAGGAACTCGTGGGCGTATCGCGGTGCATGAAATGTTTATTGTAGACAAAGAAATGCAAACATTGATTATGAAGTCTCCGGGAGAACAAGAGATTATGAGAGTTGCTCGAAAGCAGGGAATGATCACAATGAAAGAAGATGGATTTATCAAGAGTTTGAACGGACTGCTTCCGATGACTGAAGTGTATACCCTGGGACAAGATGATGATTCTGAAGAGGTGGTTGCATAAAAAGCAATAAAAAGCGGATTTTACTGACTTTTCAAAATTAGGTCAGTAAAATCCGCTTTTTCGATATGTGGTAAGTTTTACACAGACCGTAGGAGAAAAGTGATTATTTTTGGTATACTTTATTCACTATGGATACACCGAAAAAGATTTTGATTGTTGATGATGACAGTTTTTTGCTTGATATGTATGCGCTCAAATTTACACAAGCGGGATATACTGTCGACACGGCACTTGGTCCAAAAATTTGTCTTGAAAAACTACGAGGAGGACTTGTTCCCGATATTATGCTCATGGATATCGTGATGCCAGAAATGGATGGTTTTGAAATGCTTGAAGTTATTAATGCTGAAGGTCTTATTGCTCATACAATCAAAATTGTTCTTTCTAATCGAGGTCAATCTGCTGATGTTGCTCGCGGGCAAGCACTTGGAGTCAGTGGATATATTGTCAAAGCCAACACTACACCAACAGAAGTTATCGGACGTGTCGCTGAAATTATCACTACTAAAAAAACAGCGTAGCTATGGATCACGAGAAATATCTTCGCGATCTCGTAAAAGAAATGATAGATCAAGGTGCTTCTGATCTTCATATTTCTTCTTTGCGCACACCACTGATTCGAATCTCTGGTGAATTAAAAGCACTTGCATACGAAGCACCGAAGAACGATGACATGGCAAGTATCTTGACCAGTATTGTTGGTAAAGAAAAATTTACTACTTTCTCTGAAAAACTAGATTTAGACTTTTCATATGATTACGATGAAAACGCTCGATTGCGTGGACATGCGTTTATCCAAAAGACTGGTATTTCACTGGTCTTTCGTCTCATTCCAAAAATAAAATCATTGGCAGAATTACAACTTCCTCCAATGCTTGAACAATTTGCTTTGGCACGACAAGGATTCTTTTTGGTTGTTGGTCCGGTTGGACAAGGAAAGACTACAACACTAGCTTCGATGGTAAATATCATCAATGAAAAACGCGCAGCTCACATCGTAACTATTGAAGACCCGATTGAACACATCTACGATCAAAAGAAATCATTAATCGATCAAAGAGAAGTCGGTATCGAAGCACATTCTTTTGAATCAGCATTAACTTCTGCTTTTCGTGAAGATGTGAACGTTATCTTGATTGGAGAAATGCGCACGAGAGAAACGATGGCAACTGCCGTAACTGCTGCAGAAACAGGTCACTTGGTATTGGCAACACTTCACACTAACAATGCTTCTCAAACAATCGATCGTATTATTGACTCGTTTCCTGCAGAACAACAAGATCAAATTCGTGTACAATTAGCGGCTTCATTGCTCGGTGTTTTTTCACAACGATTGATTCCGAAAATCACTGGTGGGCGAATTCCTGCGTATGAACTCTTGATCAATACTCCAGCTGTTTCAAATTTGATTCGAGAAAAAAGAACACACGAAATAGATGTGGTGATTGAAACAGGTACTGATCAAGGAATGGTGGATATGAATCGTTCACTTGTCGAACTTGTTCGAAACGGAGAAATTACTCAAGAAAATGCATTTGCATATTCTTCAAATCCGAGAGCGTTGACACAGCTTCTATAGGAAAAGTATTTAGTATGTCAGAGTATGGAATATAGAAAAGAGTGACGACCGCAGGTCGTCACTCTTTATGTTGTGTGGATTTTCTATATTCCTTACAGGAACAGTACACCTTTTCGATTTTTTGTTTCGTCGATACTCACAAAAATACTGAAAAGGTCTTGCAAAGTTCCCCCCAAAACTTTTCACTGAAATACTATACTCTGATATACTTATTTATATGAACTTTAAGTATCAAGCAGTTAGTGATAAAGGTGAAAAGAAGAATGGTGTTGTTGAGGCTATCAACAAAGACGCCGCTATTACTGCGCTTCAACGCAGAGGTCTTGTTGTTGTTGGGCTGGCTCCTGAAGATGAAAAAAAGGGGTTAGCGAGTATTTCATTTTTTGCAGGTACCGTACCAATGAAAGATGTGGTGATTGCTTCTCGGCAAATTTCAACATTGTTCGAAGCACAAGTTTCGGCTCTCAAAGCTTTTAGTTTGATGGCAACAAATGCAGAAAATAAAACGCTTGCAAAAGCATTCGAAACTATTGTGAGTGACCTGCAAGCGGGCTCATCTATCTCTGGTGCACTCGAGAAACATCCCAAAATTTTCTCAGCCTTTTATGTGTCTATGATCAAATCAGGTGAAGAATCTGGAAAGCTTACGCAAACATTTGCGTATTTGGCAGAATATCTTGACCGTCAATATGCACTCAGTAAAAAAATCAAAAATGCACTTATTTATCCAGCGTTCGTTGTTGGTATTTTCTTCACGGTGATGACGTTGATGTTGGTGATTGTTATTCCAAAACTTTCAAAGATTATTTTGGATAGTGGGCAAGTGGTGCCGTGGTATACAAAAATGGTGATGTTTGCCAGTGATATGTTGGTCCATTATGGGATTTTTGTACTCATTATCATTGTTGCTTTTGTTGGGTATGTTATTTATTTGTCACGATCAGAAACAGGTAAAGCATTTTTAGATAGAACAAAAATTGCAGTACCGGTATTTGGTCCACTCTTTCGTAAAATGTATTTGGCGCGTTTAGCAGACAACATGGACACAATGCTTTCATCAGGTATTCCGATTGTTCGTGCGATTGAAATTACTGCTGACATTGTCGACAACCAAACCTATCACGATATCTTGCGTCAATCTGCAGAAAAGGTGAAAGGCGGGGTGACATTTTCTGATTCTCTCGAAGGGAATCCAGAAATTCCACAAGTGCTTACACAAATGATCAAAGTGGGTGAAGAGTCAGGAGCAATGGGAAGTATTTTGAAAACATTGGCAAAGTTTTATAAGCGTGAAGTTGATGACGCAGTAGATACGATGGTTGGTTTGATTGAACCGCTTATGATTGTGGGACTTGGACTTGGTGTCGGAACCTTGCTTGTTTCAGTGCTTATGCCGATTTATAACATTGCGGGAGGGATAAATTAGTCGAAAGTTATAAAGTTATAAAGTCGAAAGCAGAAAGAGAGTAGTAAATATGGGTGACCACGAAGTGGTCGCTCATATTTTTTACTTTATAAACTTTGGACTTTATGACTTTCGACTCTTTTCTTTTATCCACTTTTGCACCTTGTCTTATTCTGTACGGTGCTATAATAAGAACATTACAAGATTGTGCGCCGTCGGGCGCTAAAAAATTTACGGATTTTATAATTATGAAAAAAGGATTAAAAGGTTTTACATTGATTGAATTGTTGGTTGTTATTGCTATTATTGGTATCTTGGCTTCTGTGGTGCTTGCATCATTGAACTCAGCTCGTTCAAAAGGACAAGCTGCTTCAATCAAGGCAAACATGAAGAACATGCAATCACAAGCTGCTTTGTACTATGATACAAACAATGCATATGCAACAAGTACACTTTCAACTTGTTCAGGTGGTTTGTTCTCTGATGCAAACATTGTTGCTGCAATCAACCAAGCTTCAAGTACAGGTGCAACTATCGTTTGTAACGCTACAGCAGGTGCTTCAGGTGCGTACTCTATCATGGCTTCAAGTACAGCTCTAGGTGGATACTTCTGTGTGGACTCAACTGGTAAAGCTTCAAACGCATCAAACACTGGTGCTGCTTGTAACTAGTCATTTGTTTTCAACACAAAAAACACCCTTTCGGGGTGTTTTTTGTTTTATAATCAATACAGTGTATGGCTGTGTAATTTTCCTGCACAAAATAATCTATCGTTAATTTATATATACTATGAAAAAAGGTTTACAGAAAATAAAAGGTTTTACATTGATTGAATTGTTGGTTGTTGTTGGTATTATCGGTATATTGGCCGCTGTTATTGTCGCTGCTACTAGTACTGCTCGCGCCAAAGGTGACAACGCTGCGATTCAACGAGGACTGGATACTATCAGAAAACAGTCTGAAATATACTATACAAACAACAATTATAAATACGGCACAACAGATTTGAATGCGGCCGGTTCAATATCTGCTGATTGTTCTACTGCTGCAAGTAATATGTTTGCTGACCCAACAATCTCAACAGCAATTACGCAAATCGGGAAATCTTCAGGTGGGCAAACAAAAGCAAACATCGCTTGTGCATTCGGATCTGCAAAAAATGCTTGGACATTTTCTGTATTAATGAAGAATTCAGGAAATATTACAGGGGTGTGGTGTGTTGATGGTCGCGGAGGTACCATGAAGAAATATGCATCTTCTACTCAAGCGGACGATACAACAAACGTGGTAGATACTGCTAACTTTATCTGTAAATAATATGAACTCACTTCTTGTTGTCGCATTCTTTTCTGTTATCGGACTATTCATCGGCTCATTTTTGAATGTGGTAATTTACCGTATCGGCACAGGAAGATCAATGATCAAAGGGCGTTCAAAGTGTTTTTGTTGTAGCAAGGTGCTTACCGGTAAAGAATTGGTTCCAGTAGTCTCATTTTTAGTCCAAGGAGGGAAGTGTACCAAGTGTCTATCGAAAATTTCTGTACAATATCCAATCATTGAATTACTTACGGGTTTTGTGTTTGGTGCTATTGCATATGTCTTGATGCCCGTTTTTGCTAATACGATTATTTTTGCAGCACTGTTTGCTGTGTACTCATTTGTGTTTTCTTCACTCATTGTTATCTCTGTGTATGACATCAAACACAAAATGATACCGACTTCAGTTGTATATACCGGTATTATTGTTGGTCTATTAAGTTCACTGCTCGTGTTTCGTGCACCGCTACTGACCGTGTTTACGAGCGTTATCTTTTGTGCGGCACCATTCGCGTTGTTGTCATTTCTTTCAAAAGAACGCTGGATGGGTTGGGGTGACACATTGATCGGTATTTTGATCGGTTCACTTTTTTCTTGGCAACGAGGAGTAGCGGCGATAATGCTTTCATTTTGGATCGGTGCAGTTTTTGCGCTAGTTATGATGTTGGTTAAAAAAGGTTCACTTAAAATGAAGAGTGAAGTACCGTTTGGTCCGTTTCTTGCCATTGCACTGTTTGTTGTTTTTGTTTTTCAACTAGATGTATTTTCTATTTTGAGTTGGTTTAGAATAGGGAATTAAATAATTATTCAGTAATGAAAATAAAAATTATCAAAAAAACTATTTTCAAAAAAGCATTTACTGTTGTTGAAATGTTGGTTGTTGTTGGTATTTTTGTGATGATTTCTGGAGTAATTTTGTTCAACTCAAAATCTTTTTCAAGTAGTGCGAATTTGCAAAATGTGATGCAAGACTTAGCTTTGGCAATACGAAAAGCACAAGGATATGCTTTGGGGTTTCAGACGCCAAGTGTTGTAGGTGGTACTATTACCGGTTTTGGGGTTTATTTTGGTGACACTCAAACAACAAATTCTGCGTGGCAGAAAAAATATGCAATCTATGCAGATTTTAATGATGCTGGTGTCGGTGCATATAATCCATCAGGAAGTAGTTGTGGAACAGGTTCACTTGCTGCAGGGAGTGAATGTTTGGAGGTACTAAACATGACAACTGGTGAAAAAATTTCTAATATTTGTTTGTCATATAATGGTACGAGTAATCAAATGTCAGGAGCAGTGACTGGTACAAGTTGTGTTGGTACAAGTGATGCAGTTACCATGTATTTCAATCGACCAAAACCAGATGCGCAATTTTGTTGGTTTAAGTCAGGTAGTACAACATGTACCACTACTGTTTCAAGTAATGCAATTAGTGACGTCAGTATTGAGGTGACTGCACTTAACAATAGTAAAAAAATTGTCACCGTTTGGAATACTGGACAGATTGGAATTAAATAAATATGTTCAAAAAAATACCTACAACAAAAAAGCTATTCAAAAACAAGCGAGGATTTACCTTGATTGAATTACTTGTTGCAACAAGTATTTTTGTGATTGTAATGGTTGTGGCACTTTCAACACTGCTTGCAGTCAACAATGCAAGTAAGCGATCTCAAGCACTGCGTTCTGCAATGGATAATTTGAATTTTGCGATGGAAAATATGTCTCGCAATATCCGTTACGGATATGCATTCGGTTGTGTTTCTACTACAGGTTCAGTCAATTTCAATGCAAACTGTAGTTTGAATGTTGCTACAAGTAATCCGATAATGGGGTCATCTGGTGTCGTTTTTAAATTATATAATAATGCAACAGCCGCCACTGATTATTATTTGTATCAAATGAATAATTCAACCAGTAACAATTATATTGAGCGATGTATTGCTCCAGGGGGTGGGTCGTATGTTTGTGCACCTATTACCTCAACTGATTTGAATATCACCACACTTCGTTTTGCGGTATACGGAGCAACTACTTCCGATGGATATCAACCAGGAGTGTTTGCATATATTGAAGGAACAGCAAAAGTCGGCAAAGAACAGTCGCCATTTAAAATACAAACCTTTTTTACTCAACGGCAATATGAACAATAACATGACAAAAAACCTTAGAGCTTTTACTCTTCTTGAGACACTCATTGCTATTTTCATATTTATATTAGCAGTGACTGCCGTACTTTCTTTGGTGGGTGACAGTGTCAATAGTACCAATGCACTCAAAGATGAAATTACTGCATCATATTTGGCGGACGAGGTAATGGATTATATTCGTAACGATAGAGATACTATCGCTTTTCAAAAAACAGCAAATGGTGCAACTTCTGGTGATTGGCAAGGATTCATTGAAAAGTACGGATATCCAAGTAGTACTTGTTTTTCTTCAAATGGTTGTGAAATAGATGTGCTTCAGCAAAATTATATTCAACAATGTTTGAGTGAAAAGTGTACTAATATTTCTTTTTATGATGATGGGACGACAAAATATTATGGACTCTACGGTAATGGTAGTTTTCAGGCAACAAAATTTCAACGAAAAATTCGTTTTAGTATGCCAAGTGGTGCAACAGACAAATTTGTTATGACCGTGACTGTTACCTGGCAAAATAGAACTGGTGTTACTCGATCGAAAACATATATCGGTGCATTGTATAATTGGGGAGCATAATCAACTATATGAATACAACCATCTTTTCAAAAAATAAAAAAACAAAAGGATACACAATACTGTTTACGATTTTAGTAATCAGTGTGTTGGCAACACTTTCTGTTGGTATTGCAAACATTAGTATCAAACAACGATTTCTTTCGCGTCTTGCTTCTGATTCTCAGTCTGCAATGTATTTGACTGACGCAGGTATGGAATGTGCCTTGTACAACTATTATCTTGGAACATTAAACGGTACATTTAGCTGTTTAATGCTCAAAGATCCAGGGTCTGGAAGTGCGACCACTATCAATATGAAAGAAGCAACAGCTGGGAGCGGTATTTTTACCTTTGATACTAGTTTTGCACCGGTGGCTGACACAGAGCCTTGTTTTCAAATAGAAACAACGCAAGACGGCAATGGAAATATCATCAAGATTATTTCGAGAGGGTATAATACTTGTAAGACTACGGATTCGCGTAGAGTAGAGCGGGCCCTTGAAGTGACCTTCCAGTAAAAGTTCTTAAAAATTCTTCAATTACTGCGTTATTTTCGTCGCGGAAATTCTCACTGTACTAGGTGTACACCTCCAATTTCCACTCCTCAATGCCTTGTATTTGAAGTTTTTTAAGAACTTTTTTAACGTACACTTAAATGTTAGAATTAAAAAATGATTAAAAAGGAAGCTCAAAATCGCATTGAAAAACTCCATGACTTGATTGAGTTTCATGGTGTCAAATATTATGAAAATGATGCACCGGAAATTTCTGACGAAGCCTATGATGCGTTGGTTACCGAACTTTTGCAATTAGAAAGTGATTTTCCTGAATTCAAAAAAGCAGGAACCGTGACCGAAAAAATTGGCGGTACACCGATTGAAAAATTCACCAAAGTGAAGCACGAATTTTCTCAATGGTCATATGACAATATTTTTGGTGCGGATGAACTTGATGGTTGGCTTGCAAAGATAGCCCGCTTCATCGAAAAGGAAGGTTATGATTTTTCAAAACAAAGTTTTGTTTGTGAACACAAAATTGATGGACTCAAAGTTATTTTGACGTACAAAGACGGACAATTAGTTCAAGGTGCAACGCGTGGCGACGGGGAAGTTGGTGAAGATATCACCCACAATGTGTTGGTCATGAATTCTATTCCAGCAAAACTCCCATACAATATTGATTTGATTGTTGTTGCTGAGGCGTGGATGAAAAAAAGTGACTTGGAAAAGATCAACAAAGAACGTGCAAAAAACGGCGAGGCACTTTTTGCAAACACTCGAAATGCCGCCGCGGGTTCACTTCGTCAACTCGATCCGTCTGTGACTAAGTCTCGCAACATTCAAACATTTGTGTATGCGATTGATAAACTTATTTCAAACGACAGCAACATCAAAAAACCAGAAACACAAATTGAGACACTGGAGCTTTTAAAAAAACTCGGATTTTCAGTCAATCCTTCATATAAGGAATGCAAAAATAAAAATGATATACAAAATTATTACGATGAACTTTCTCCAAAAAGAAATAATTTTGAGTATGGTGTTGATGGTGTAGTTATCAAATTAAATGACCTTACTGTTTCGCAAGCGATTGGGTACACTGCTAAGTCTCCGCGTTTTGGGGTGGCGTACAAATTGCCAGCCGAAGAAGCAACGACCGTGGTAGAAGATATTGCGATCCAAGTCGGACGAACTGGTGCACTGACACCAGTAGCACATCTTCGTCCGGTCCGTGTGGCAGGCTCATTGGTCTCTCGAGCAACACTTCACAATGCTGACGAAATAGCTCGTCACGGGCTCAAAATTGGCGATACAGTGATATTACGCAAGGCAGGTGACGTTATTCCTGAGATTGTCAGAGTGCTCACTGAGCTCCGCACTGGAAAGGAGAAAGCGTTCAACATGCCGACAGTTTGTCCGATTTGCAGTAGTCCGGTAAAGAAAGGGTTGACCAGTACTGGGGACGAAACTTCGGCACTCTTTTGTTCGAACAATCGCTGTTTTGCACAAGAACTTGAAAGTATCAAACATTTTGTTTCAAAGAAAGGAATGAATATTATTGGTATGGGGGAGAAATTGGTTGAGCGATTTTTGGAAGAAGGAATCATTGGAGACAGTGCAGATATTTATGAAATCAAAGAAGGTGATCTTTTTGGAATGGAACGCTTTGGTGAAAAAAGTGCGAGTAATCTGATCGCTTCAATTGAGAAGAGTAAACAAGTAGCGCTCGCGCGATTTATCTTTGCACTCGGCATTCGTCACGTTGGTGAAGAGACAGCTCTGTTACTCGCCGAACATTTTGGAAATATTGAAAAAATAAAAAAGGTGACAAAAGAAGAACTCGAAACAATAGATGGAGTCGGCGTCACTGTCGCCGACTCACTCCTCGAATGGCAAAAAGATTCGCATTCGCAAGAATTATTGTCACGACTTTTGAAACATATTTCGATTGCTCGACTAGAAACTAGAAGCAAGAAACTAGAAGCTGTTACATTCGTTATCACCGGAACATTACCAACACTTTCTCGCGACGAGGCCAAAGATTTGGTGATCAAAAATGGCGGAAAGGTAAGTGCGAGTGTTTCCAAAAAAACTTCGTATGTGTTGGCAGGGGAGAATCCAGGAAGCAAATTCACTGACGCTCAAACCCTCGGTGTAAAAATAATTGATGAAAAAGAATTTTTGAAAATTATCCAATAAAAAAAAGACCCATTTTTATAAATGAGTCTTTTTGGGTTGTTGTATTGATAGCTCTAATTCATTTATTTTTTCCCAATTTTGAGCTAAATACAGAAGTAGTTCTTTTTCTTGTAAAACTCTCTCATTGTTTTCAATTTCTTCTTCTTTTGAAAATTTTCCATTAAAGTTTTTATTACCTATACCTTTTTCCCATCTTATCACTTCTTCCGCGTTATTGATTAAAAGCTGTACACACAGTCTTTGGTTTTCGGATCCTCGTTCATCCAATATACTATTGAAAAACGATCGAAGATTACTTAATGCGTAGTATCGAAAAATTTGTTCTTTTGATAAAGGTGTTGTTATATAGCTATCGGTAAACGATGTACGTATTCTATACAAATCGCCTTTTTTGTGAATTTCGTCTCCCATGTTTATTTTATTTTTATCCACCCGTTATAATATTACTATCTATAGATAGTAATGTCAAGTATAAGAAAAATGGTTTTTTTTATGCTAAAATAGCCCTATGAACACCGAAGCAGTACAAAAATTAGCTACTATGATGCGGATGGAAATCTCACCTGAAGAGGCGGAGTCTATTGGTCGCGACATGGACGCAGTCATTGGGTACATTGACCAGCTCAGTCAAATCGATACAAGTGCTATCCAAAACACTGCGCCATTGCTTTCAAATATCGCTCGCGAAGACGTAGCAACAAATGACAGCGGAAGTTATACAGCACAAATTCTTGCTGAAGCACCAGTGGTTGATAATGATTTCGTCAAAGTTAAAAAAGTAATGTAACGAGGGACAAAGTATGTCAGTATAGCAGAGTATAGAATATAGAAAATGCAGTTAGTCCGGTCTATATTCTAAAATACTATATTCTGAAATACTAAAAATTATATGATTGATCTAACAAATATAACAATAGAAAAGGCGCACAATTCACTCACTAATCGTGAGTATACGGTGCGTGAACTTGTTGATGCATATTTGAAAAACATTGATGAAAAGAATGCGAACATCAATGCGTATTTGGAAATATACAAATCACTCGATGAACAAATTGTTCGTGCGCAAAAAATGATTGACGATGGAAGTGCGGGAGTTATGACCGGTATCCCTGTTTCAATCAAAGACAATATGTTGGTGACCGGCGAGCATGCAAGTGCTTCATCAAAGATGCTTGAAGGATTTGTTGCGGTTAGTGATGCAACGGTAATTGCAAAATTGAAGTCTGCCGGAGCGGTGCTAATCGGTCGCACAAATATGGATGAATTCGCTATGGGTTCATCAACTGAGACAAGTGCGTATGGTATCACACGCAATCCACTGAATCCTGACTATGTGCCAGGTGGTTCATCTGGTGGTGCTGTGTCGTCTGTAGCGATGGACGGAGCATTGGTAGCACTCGGCTCAGATACTGGAGGATCTATTCGTCAGCCAGCTGGGTACACTGGACTTGTTGGTTTCAAACCGACCTATGGAGAAGTTTCTCGTTCAGGAATTATTGCAATGGCCTCATCACTTGATCAAGTTGGTCCGATTGCAAAAACAGTTGCAGATGCAGAAATACTTTTCAATATAATTCGTGGTGTTGATGTGATGGACGAAACTTCTATTTCAGAAACTGTTGTACGTGACACACGAGAAATTAAAAAAATTGGTGTGCCGACTAACTGGATTGAACAAGGTGGAATTGAAGCGTCAGTCAAAAAGAATTTTGATGAGACGGTGGAAAAATTAAAAAATGAAGGATATGAAATCGTATCAGTCGACTTACCAATCACGCAGTACTCACTCGCAGTCTACTATGTCTTGAACACTGCTGAAGTTTCAAGTAACCTAGCTCGCTATGACGGTCTTCGTTATGGATTGAGTAAAGAAGGGAAGACATTGCAAGAAGTCTATGAAAAGACTCGTGGTCAAGGTTTCGGTAAAGAAGTTCGTCGTCGTATTTTGCTCGGTGCATACATTCTTTCTCATGGATATTATGACGCGTATTACAAAAAAGCCCTCGATGTACAAAATGTGATTCGTGGAGAGCTTGCAGGTGTGTTCAAAAAGGTAGATGTCATCATGACACCGACAGCACCATTTCTTCCATTTAAATTTGGTGAAAAAATGAATGACCCGATTGCTATGAAATTGGCAGACCTTTTCTTGGCACCAGCAAACATTGCCGGTAATCCCGCACTCTCGATTCCGTCAGGTGATGCAGAAGGCAATTTGAAACACAGTACACACTTTTTGGCTCCAATGCTTGCAGATGATGCACTGTTATCATTTGGAAAAAAAGTAGAAAAAATAATGACCAATTACTAATGACTAGTGACTAATAAAAGTGCGAAGCCTACTGCTTCGCACTTTTATTATTTTATTTTTAATTAGTCATTAGACACTGGTCATTAGTCATTACCCTCTGTTATACTTAATCCATATGGAACAAGCTCCAATTGTCGGTGTCGTGAATAATACTGCAGGTAAGGTTGACCCAACCTATTTGAACCTAGATTATATTTTTTATCAGGTGTACCATTTTTTTGCATCATTGTTTGGTGGAGGTAGTGGTAGTGGAACAGGTGGTGGTTCAAGTCAAAGTGCAGGAACTTCTTTTATCATTTTTATGAAAAATCTCTCAGCGGTCATTTGTATTTTCCTCATCACGGTTATTTTGTATTGCTTGGTGCGTTTATATGAAAAGAAAATAGAAAAAGAAAAAGCTGCAAAAGAAGCAAAAGAAGCAGCAGTAAATCAAAAAGTAGAAAATGCTTTCAAATCACAAAATGATAAATGGGAAAACATTGTTGACCACAGCATGACTGCAAATCCGAACGATTGGCGACTGGCGATTATCGAAGCAGATAGCATGCTTGATGAATTGACTCAAAATTTGAATCTCTCAGGTGAGAGTCTTGGTGAGCGGTTGAAGAGTGCAAGTCGAAATAGTTTTCAAACAATTGATTTGGCATGGGAGGCTCACAAACGCCGAAACAAAATTGCTCATGAAGGATTGTCGTATGATCTGACGCAAAGAGAAACAAAAGAAACAATAGAAATGTACCGCCATATTTTTGAGGAGTTTAAAATCATATAGTAATTACTAGTGACTAATGACCAATGACTAGTAATTTCGAAAACCAAAAAGTGCGAAGCCTACGGCTTCGCACTTTTATTAGTCACTAGTCATTAGTAATTGGTCATTACATTTCTACCCTATAATAATTGTATCAAAATATTCTTTCATCTCTCGGTCTTCCATTTTGATAGTACTATTACTGCAATCAAGTACCGCAACGTCTGCTCGCAAGTAGGTGATTTGATGAGGGAAGTCTGGAAGAAAACGTTTGCCCAATGCTTCGATAATTCCCGCATGAATTTTTTGTTTGATGTCATTTTTGTTTCCCAAGACATCGACATCGAAATTTGTTGTACTTGCTTCTTTGATTTCTACAAAAAGTTTTGCATTAATAATATCCACCTCTAAGATTTCAGGGTCTTCAATGATTTCATTCAACTCAGTTTGATTTCCAATTATTTCAACAATTTTATTTGGAAGCTCTTTTGGAGTTGCTTCTGGTATGAGATTATTTTCCATATAAAATAAGTATAACAGAGGGTAATGACTAATGACCAGTGTCTAATGACTAATTAAAAATAAAATAATAAAAGTGCGAAGCCGTAGGCTTCGCACTTTTATTAGTCACTAGTCATTAGTAATTGGTCATTATCTACGTGATTGTACAAACGTCAGAGAATTTCCTGTTTTTGTTCCACGTCCTGTTCGTCCAATACGGTGCACATAGGTGTCGTAGGTAGAAGGAAGGTCGTAGTTGATCACGTGAGTGATGTCAGCAATATCGATACCACGAGCAGCAACGTCTGTTGCGATCACGACATGAGCTTCTCCATTTGCTAGAGATTTGACTGCACGATCGCGTTCACGGTTGCGCATATCTCCGTGGAGTGCCAATGCTTTGAATCCGCGAGTTTTTAGTTCGTGTGCCAATTCATCAACACTTCTTTTCATTTCTCGGAAAATAAGCACTTTACTTGCTTCAGGTTTGATAAGTACTTCGTGTAGTTTTTCGATTTTATCTTTTTGATCAACGAAACGAACAACATCTTGCTCTACAGAACTTGCTGTGTCACGTCCTTTGATAGTGATAGAGATTGGGTCACGCAAGAAGTCGTTACAAAGTTTTTTGATGTCACTTGAAAATGTTGCTGAGAAGAAAAATCCTTGTTTTTCTTTTGGCATCAATCCCAAAATGTATTTCATATCATCAACGAATCCCATGTCCAACATTCGGTCTGCTTCATCGAGTACAACAGAACCACAATATTTCATATCGAGTTTACCTCGAGAGATCAAGTCTTTGACACGTCCTGGTGTTCCGATAACGATGTGTACTCCACGAGAGAGTTCACTCATTTGTTTGCCGATTGGTGAACCACCAACACAAGACACACTGTAGAGCTTCATTCCTTTTGTAAAGAGTTTGAATTCATCTTCAATTTGTTGTGCAAGTTCACGGGTTGGTGCGAGTACCAATGCTGCGTGCTTGTTGTCAGCCACCAACTTGTTGATGATTGGAATAAGAAACGCTGCAGTTTTACCAGTACCAGTTTGTGCAATACCAATGATGTCGCGACCAGTAAGTGCTACTGGAATCGCTTGGTCTTGAATCGGTGATGGGTGAATGAATCCTTTCATGAGCAAGTTTTCAGCAAGCTTTGGATGGATTTCGAAATCACCGAACGTGTGTTGTGGAACATAGACATCTTCTGTTTTTGAAGTTGCCTTGTTGATGTATTTACTTTCATCGATGAAATCACCTTTGAAGCCACGACGGCCACCAGTACTTCTTCCTCCACCAAAAGATTTTCCTCCGCGAGAAGGAGCACCTCTTCCAAAAGAAGGTTTTCTATTAAAATTTCCAGCTGAAGAGCCACCACTACGAGAGGGACGGTCATCATATCTGAATGTTCCACTACTACTAGTCGAACGAGCACTTCTTCCAAAAGAAGAAGAGGATGCCCCACGTGGACGTGGAGACGTTGTTTTTGTATACATATTGTGTATTTTGGTCTCTAAGTATCAAGACCGTGTACGATACACAAATGATACGAATAGAGATATTAATTTAGTAACGTTATAACTTTAGCATTTATATTAAAAAAAGTCAAATCTATCAAAAGGATCAATCTTTGCACATGTCTCGGTCACGAGTTACTAAGTCTGCTCGTTTACTTCGTAAACTGCGCGGACCTAAG
>JBAXSP010000004.1:0-69201 GCA_037130655.1 bacterium
GTCATTGGTCATTGGTCATTGGTCATTGGTCATTGGTCATTGGTCATTGGTCATTACTTTTATTCTACCGAAACGGCACGATTATTATCTCCAGGATTGAAGAATTTATAAAAAACCTCAATGACTGCATCTGTTTTGAGTTGGCTTGATTTGACCCCCATTCGAGCAAGTCCTTGTTGAATACTTGCCACTCGTTGTTCAAGCTGTGTTCGTTGTTCTTCAAAATCAGCCATTTCCATTTGTTTATTTTCACTTTTTGAAGCAAACAAAGAACTAAACAAGCCTTTCTTTGAGTTTGTAATAAGGTTTCCACTATAGGGCACCACAATATAGAAATTCTTGGTCATAATTGCCACATCTTCGGTAAATTGCCGAATGAATTCGATATATTCTTTTGTTTGAATTTTAAGGAGCGGTTCTGTTTGTTCCTCGTAGCGTTTTTCCAAAATCATCAAATATGGACGAATGTCGAGACGTCGTGACTGAATTACGATTTGTGTAGAAAAATCGAGTGAATTCAAAAAAGATTGGAACTGCATAAGCACCGCTTGTTGTTCATCAAATGATTTCAAAGAAAGGTTGATTGAAGATGCCAAAACAATAGCACGCAAACCGCCGCCTTTTAAGACAACGATACCGTCTCTTATTTCTTTGATTGGAACAAAATCTTGTGTTGCATTTTGTGTAGCCATTGCAAATATTATAGCACCATAATGACTAATTACTAATGACCAGTGACTAGTAAAAGATTGATTTCACTTCGTGAAATCAATCTTTATTTATTTTTATATTAGTCATTAGTCATTGGACACTAGTCATTATTTATTGCTGTCCTTTATCCAAAACATCCAAACTCCATGCAATATCTCGAAGCTTTTCCTCGGTCAATTTATGGTTTGTGCCTGAGACAGGTGTTTGATCTTTTTTAATGATCTCTTTTTTCTTTTGACCTGGCTGTTTCCAAATATACAGTTTGTTTGAAACAGAATAAGACAACCAAGATTGCAATATCACAATAAAAGGTTGATCATTTATCTTATAAAATGCGAGCATGAGTGCAAGTCCCGCAAAAAATACCGCTACTGGCAGCCCCAAAAAAGACGGCAACAGCTTAAGCGACAAATACGTCAAACCCGCACCACCTGCCAAATACAATGCTTGTTTCCAGGTAAGTGGACCAAAAATCTTGTCTTCGATATCAATAAATTGTGGTACTTTGAACTGCATAAGATAATAGATACTTAATAATTAACTTAAATTTCTTCGCGATAGACATCATTACTTCGAGAAGAGATGTTTTCTACTCTCGGCAGTGACTGGTCTGTCTTTGTACTAGGAATACCGAAACTACTATTTAGTTTTGTTTGGGCAATTCCTTTGAAAATAACTGGCTCACTTTTTGTTGGGTGCTCGATAGCTTCCATCAAATTTGCTTCACTCATATTCTTGTTTGTAGTGTCGATTGCTGGCCCCATACGCTGTGTCAATTCATTTTGACTCGGCAATTCATCAAACGAAATTCCAGCATTTGAAAATGTTTTCATTTCTCGCTTGTTGATATTTGCAACAATTTCATTTTCATTCGATTGAGGCTGAACAACCTCTTCTGCTGGCTCCTCTTCGATTTCAATTCCAGCATTATACATGATGTCTTCAGGCTCTTCTGGTGGTTTATATGAAAGCACGTCATTTTCTTCTGCAATAATAGCATTTAACGCTATTTTAAAAGGACCAAAAACTGTTGCATCGATATCTTTTATCATTGCAGACAATTGTGTGTCAGGTAGTCCTGTTTTTCTTAACTCTCCAGCAAAACCGTTCACATCAAGCGCTCCTTCAAGAAATTCTTTTATGATTGTTTGCATCATGTTAGTTTTTTCTTGTAGTCCATACTTGCCACAAACAACACCTATCAAATCATCTATCTTGATTTCATGATATGCACCGTATATTTGAGTGATTGTTCCTAAGTTATTCATATATTATTTCTTTTCTTCTTTTGGTTTTCCTCCACTTTCTATTTTTTCTTTATTTTCTTTGATTTTTGTTTTGTTTGAATCAATTTGAGTAGTCAATGTCTCTTTTTGTCGAGAGAAATTTTTTCTATCAGATGAAACGCTTCCCAAGAATTTCATTCGAGAACGAATCTTATCGAGTTCTTTCTTATCTACTGTTCCGCTCTGTTCTTTTTGATACAATTCGTCTCGTAATGTTTCATTTTGTTCGAAGACATAATCTTCTACTGTTGTAGTAATCATATCTTGCAACTGTTTCTCTTTTCGAATAATATTCTTAGCCATTTCTTCAGCTGATTTCTTTGCCTTCTTCTTCTCGTCATCACTCAGTTCCGTGAAATTAGCAGCTTGTTTATCAGCATCAGTCATGTCAACAAACTTACCAGTTGCTGCGTCTCGTTTTTTACCAAGCTTCTTATTGATTTCATCCTCTTCAGTAAGAATTGCTTTCTTTTCATCAACAATTTTCTTATATTCTTCATTGTTTGCTTTGAGGTCATCGATTTTATCTTTCAACGGCTTAAGTTCTGCGTTATTTTCTATCAAACCAGTATTTCTTGCCAATGCGCTTTCTGCTGCAGTAACTCTTCTTTCATTCTCTTTATTGGCGCGTTCAAGATCCTCATTTTGATTTTGAAGCTTAACTGCATCAGCCTTGGCTTTTTCACTTTGTTTTGCGTATTTCTCTTTGATATCTTTGTTAATACGATTATCAGCAACAGCACTTCCTAAAAGAGAAGCACCTACTACAGCACCGACACCTGTACCAACCAAAGCACTTCCTGCAACCGAGCCTGAAAAACGACCTGCACCACCAACAACACCCGCAGCAACAACCCCTTGTGTAGCCCTGTCATTATCTTTTGACCTACCAATAAAGCTGGTTGCCTTATTGAGCACAGATCCGGTAACAGAGAAGTCGTCAAATCTTGTATCGAGACGTGCCAATAGTTTTTCAAGGCGATCATCTTCGACTTTTTTACGCATAGCTTTGATATCTTCTGGTTTTGCATCTTTACCAAGCTCTTCAAATCGCTTGCCATATTTTGCTTCGTGTTTTTTCTTGAATTCTTCTTCAAATTTCTTTTTCTCGTCGTCTGTTTTTGCTGCATAATTTGCTGCAATTTTTTCTTTTTCAATTTTATCTTTATATATTGTTTCGTACTTTTCAACCTGATTATCATGCATTTCTTTAAACTGAGTATCTGTGACATGTGATATTTTTGATTGTCGCTCGATTTCTTTTTCCTTCTTTTCTTGTCGTTCTTTTTGATATGTAGCAAATCCTGTTTTATTTGCATCAAGACCAACGGCCCCCATAGAAAGACCGGCACCTCCAAGAAATGCATTTGTAGTTTTACCACTCATATCGAAACCTGATACCTTACTAAAACCACCTGACACCGCATTAAATCCTTTTGTATTTCTTACATCAAAAGAACCGTCTTTTGCTTTGTCAAAAGTTTTGAGACCAAGTTTTGCAAATTTACCACTAATACCACCTTTTGCTTCGGCCGCAGCCAATCGTTCAGCAAGCTTTGCTCCTGTCCCACTTGTTGCTGCAGCACCAAGTGTATTTCTTCCTATTAAAGCAGCTCCGCCAGTTGCCGCACCGAGAGCAACACCACCAACAACACCTGCGGCTTGTGTAATTTTCCCTGCCAACTCCTTTGCAACTGATCCAGCCAAACTTACCGCAGTATCTTTTGCTTTTCCAAGCATCACGATAATGAATATAAATGGCATGACAACTCCTAATATCCAAGAAGTGTTTGATTCGCCTGACTCCTTCAAAAGAGGTGCTCCGATTTGCACAAACAACAATATCAAATACATAAACACCATAAAAATAGGTGCCATCATTGCTATCTTAAATGTCTCTTTCAACCAAGAATCAAATGAAATACCTCCCATTTTCCACCCTTTTGGAAGAATATTAGAAACAAAAGCAAGTGGAGAAGTGATTGTCTGCACCCAAAGACCAATGACTCGTCCAACAAATAATATTCCTATCTTGAAGAAAATACCTGCACCAATCACATTAAGAATAACTGCGCAGATAGTAATGAGAATAAATGTAGTATTATCCAAATCACCACCACTACTAGCCTCGTTTCTTCCTGCATTTTTTGAATTTACATCATCATAAAGCTTGTCTTTTCCTTCGAGTACAATACGCTGTGGGTCGAAACCAGAAACAATCACCTCCGACATTCCATGAGCAACAGTTCGCTCGCCAGTACTTCTATCTATTTTGGTTATAGCGATTGTGTCTGAGTTATAAAACAACCTGGCCGTCACGTTCCCTGTATCAATAATAATTCGAGTCAAGAAAAAACTAAAATTAATCGTAACCGCAGCAATAATAATCGGTATAATCATTTTTTTCCAATCAACACCACCTGTCTCAAGTAATGTACCGATTGCGATGTACATCATCATTACAATAAAAGCTATATTACAAAGATCACGCACAAGTGCCCACGCCTTTTGAACAAACTGCGATGAATTATCATAAGAAGAACTTTGAATCGAGTAGTCGAAAGTAAAATCAAACAACATACCCGCAACCATAAAGAGCCAAGATGTTGGTACATATAAAACATAATAGAGTAACTGCGCAAAACAACCTGACATCGAAATACCATCTGAAACACCCAGCCAGCATCTTGGCATACTTTCATCCGGATCAAGTGCACCTGCTTCACCTGACTGCTCAAGTGTGCCATTTGTCAATCCAATAGTTCCTTCTGCTTTATAATTAGCACCCCCAACCTGATCACTACCACCAGTCTTAAAAGTCATATTCTTAATAACATCACCTCCTAGACCTTTATTAATTAATACTAATTGGGCAACATAATCAGTACCACTACCCAATCCCTCTATACGAAAAGATCCTTTTGTTTCAATATTTTGTGTATTAATTTGGATAGGAAATAAGAAAGCATTATTTGGAATAGAGCTGACACCCGAAACAGGAGTTGTTCCTTTATATACAACAATAAAAGCAGCATTATCTATTTTAATGTTTCTAATGGATTCATAATAAACAGCGCGAACCTTGGGAACGTCTTGCCCTGCGACTGTTTCTTTTTGAGAATAACCTATTTCAAGATCATTCTTGCTATCAAAATAAACAGCGGATCCATATACCTGTACTTTATATGTACCATTGGCTTCTGCTGTTGGTTTATTGTTCCCAACATAATCATCTGCATAATAATCAATTGTTTTCACTAAATTATTTGTTGAAACAAGGTCATATTCTATTTCATGTGTAGAATACCCTGTGTAATTACCTTTTGTACGAATATAACTTTTACTAAAATCATCGGACAAAGTAGATGCTTTTGCTATATTGGTAGAAAATCCTTGCAAAGAAAAAACAAGCGGAGAAAAAGCCAAGACTCCGAGAATCAAACTTATTACGCTCTTGGAAAAAAAGCGATACATATATACACAAAGTATATCACTGTCAGTTGATAGTTGTTAGTTGATAGTTGTGAGAAAAACAAAAGCGTGATGGACGAAGTCCATCACGCTTTTGTTTTTTATTAGTCACTAGTTATTGAACATTATACTTATTGTCCAATTCCAAAGATTTTCTCAAATGTACTACTGAAACCACATTTGTTTTTTGTATCATACAGTGGCTGTTGGCTTTGTTTAACACTATCATAATATGTCTTTCCTGTGTCATATGCTAAACCTAAATTATATCCATCTGACCAACTAATATCTGATTTACAATTAAATCCAATTCCATCACCTACTACACCTTGACCGTAGTCAAATGCTGCAAACGATCGCTGAACAGCATCTTGTATGCCGGCCCACGGAACACCACCCTTTTGTTCTTTGTCTTCTTTTCCAAATGAATAAAATACATTCGTATTTGCATCTGCACGGGGATTGTTATAATTAGTATACGAAACACTACCGTCTTTATTATACCGAGGAACATTAATCTTATAACCACCAACATCATCATCATCATCATACAAAGACTCACTTAAATGTGTCCACGATAAAATCAATTCCTGTCCTTGTTTATGATTATCCCAACGACAATCTTGTGTATCCCCTGAGGCACTTGCTTGATCTGTGTCAAAAATAATCGAACTATCAACATAAAATGGTGCGATTCGACGTTTTGGACTCTTTGATGGATCTGGCACCAAATCTCCATTTGCAATATCTTGTGTTTGCTCCTGACAGATTGAGGTTAGTTCTTTGACGTAATTTTTTGAATTTTGTAATTCTTCAATATCATGACCGATACCTGCGATTGCTTCTGGTGTACGAATCTGTGGTAGTAATCTGAAAAATTGTCTGAGCAACTTGTCATATTCCGCTTGTTCATCAGTTGTCAAAATAATTGGTGTATTTTGTCCTGAAGTACCATTTGAACAAGTATTTCCTGTAGTGTCTGGAACATAAGTATCAGTGTCGAAGAAATTATCCTTGTCGAGGTCTGGGCAGTATATTTTTTGCAAATTTAACGGAAGATTATCACACAAATCAGTTCCTGTATTTGTTGTTTGTATTTGAATACTAGTATTTGCACGAAGGGTTTTACCTGCTTTAGTAACACAAGAGATAGCATAGCGTGAATCTTTGTTTTTTGGAGTTACTCCAAAATTTTGTACTGGAGTGGTGTTATCAGGTACAGGTTTTGAGCCGATCCATGACGATGTATCTACACCCCCAGTAGAAACAGTTGCTCCTGCTCCGACTCCTTCACAAGAAGCAAATGCTGTGCCTGCAGGTGAAAACCAAAAGAGTGTACTTGTACCGTCTGGTTGCACCACTTCCGGTGAAGCAATCAAAGATAATTCTTTTGAAGCATCAGCATTTGGATTACATTCTGGCATCAAAACAGAAACATTTGCAGGATATATACTACAATCTTTTGTTGTATTCCCTGATGTTCCATCGTCAAGAATAAGTGCCACTTGAGCAACAACATATTCTTTTGGTGGAGTAGTGTCTGCTGTTTCTACCTGACTCTCTGCAGTACCAAAACCAATAGTACTTGCAGTTTCAGTTTTTGCAGTAGAACTTAGTTGTGCTTGTACTGGTTTTTCACAGGTGAGCACATAGATAATTTCTTTGTCACCATATGGCATTTGAGTTTTTTTGGTTTGCGGTTTTGTAGGTACTGGCTGTTTACCATTCCAGTTATATAACTTACTTTGTACATACGCAGTTGCGTTGACACCTTTTGATTTCAAATCTTTTTGCTGATAGACCCCACCCGCATATGAACCAACGCAGCTTGCAAAATCCATTTTTGTTGGAGATGACCAAGAGATAGTGAGTTGATCTTTTGTTTTCGCCGTATCAGTTGAAGCGGTCACTACCAAATCTTTGGTTGCAATCGTATCTCTTTTGATTAACTCTTTGAGTGCATCCTCATTGTTTGAGGGAATAGCAGAAGGTCCATTGTCTGAATTTGTATCTAATACATCTTGCAATAATTCAGTAGACGTATCTTTGCTATCAATAACACCATCTTTGTTGGTATCAATCACTGCATCTTTGTTGTTGATTACACCATCACCATTGGTATCTTTGGTTGGAATAAGTGAACCTTTTAAAGGAATAGTACTTCCGGTGGTTGATGATGCACTTGTGTTGTTTGTAGCATCTTCTGCTGTACCATTTTTGATGGTATCTTTTTTCTTTGGCAAAAGATTCCCAAGATCGACAAAAAATTGCGCGCGTTGATTTGCGTCTTTGGTGATAGGATTTGCAACTTGCTTACTACCAATCAGTATCGCCAAAATTGCAACGACTAACACAACAAAAATAAGTGCTACTATTTTTATTCTTTTTTTCTTTTCTTCATTCATCATATATATTAATGTACACCTACATTACCTGTTGTTCCATTGGCCGACCCAGTAGTGGTACCATTTGTTGTATTGTTGGTTGTGTTATTACTTGTTGCATTCCCACCAATTCCTGTTGCAGTACCTGCGCCAGTTGTTGTACCTCCAGGACCATATGTTGCACCACCGCCGACACTTGTCGTACCGTTGGCATTACCAGTATTTCCAAAAATTCCACCAAATGGTTCTATTGTGCCGAGACAAGCCGGATCAATTGGAAGTGCATTAATATTATCTACTTGTACTTTTTGCCCTGGGCCATATTTTAGTTTTGCTTCATCCGCCAAACGTTTGTATACCCTATTCATCAAATTATCCATTTTCTTTTGAACTGCAAAAACTTGATTGGTTGTTGCCATAACATCGATAGCTTCGTTTTGATTGTCTAAAATTTGCTGTGAATATTGTGGCCACAGTTCAAGTTCTTTGTTGGCAGTTCTTGCTATCGGCATGACGTTTGGATTTGTCACATATGTGTTGCTGATGAAGTTGTTGTACAGATCAACTGAATCTCGATATGAACCACGGAGTACAGAGAGGATGCCGTTAATGATTGTCTGAGCATCAATTGATTTCCAAAAACTCTGCCAGCCACTAACAGTAACACTTTTGATTAGAGCATTATGCAACCCATCAAGACGACTATTGATAACAGCATCAGCATTATCTTCCCATCCAGGACGAGGACCAGGAATACAATAGGAAAGATCGTGCAGTGGGTACCCACACCAATCTGTTGTCATCTCATTCAAATTATCACTATATTTAGCCAAACTAGATTCATAGTTTACATTCCCTGAACCTGCACTTGCTTTGTTTAATTGCTTGATTCGACGAGCAACTGACGGAGCATCTTTGTTTGCACTATACTGATCGAGTGTTTTTTGGTCTCCAATATAACTGAGCTGTGTAATCAACACGTCAGGCAGTATTTCATGATCAAACACCCGTGGGTCGATTGGTTTGTTTGGGGCAACTTTCAACCAATCAGATGCATCACCATTCGTAAAACCACCACTAATACCTGAGACGGAATTATTAAGCCCAGGACCACCTGATGCATAAGAATCGGTAGTTTTTCCTTTTGAAAGACTTGAAAGACCTCGTTTGATCAATTGATCGGTCAATGCAGTGAAGATTTTTGAAACAGACGTATTTACATCATTAGCGATTTCAAGTTGGCGACCCGTTGTCCCAAGTGCTTGATTGATTTGATTTTGCACCACAGAACCAGGTGTGACCACCTCCCATCGATTACAAGTAACTTTTGGATCTGCTTTGTGTGCTTCGACATACCCTGCTGGGTCTACACATTTTTTGACTGACAAAAAGTTTGGTTGTGACAATTCTGCTTGTACTGCGCCAACTTTTTGATTGATAAGCTTATCTGATTCTTCAGCAAGATTGATACTCACCCCTAGTGGATTATTTCTTTCACTGAGTGTCACACTTTTCCAAGCAGCCCAACCACCACCTTCACTAAAATCTTTTTTGAACACTTTTGGATCAGGACCAGTATATTTGAAATTATCGAGCGGACTCAAAGATACTTTTCTGTCAGTAATCAATTGCCGAAGTGCAGATTTTGCATACGGAGAAAATGATGGGTCGTCTTCATATTTTGCAAGTAATCCATTTTTGAGACCATTGATTGATTCATTTTCAATACTCGCAAAAAAAGATTCACGATTTCGAATATACAGCGGATTTCCATCAAATCCACTATTAATCCAGTTAACAATACTTTCAGTAAGTTGTTGTAATACTACACGAGCAAGAGATACAGCAATCGCATCAATACAAGCTTTTGTATTGTTTGCTTTTGCTTGTTGTTTGTCATCAACCTTAACAGCGGCAGTACCTAGTGTCGATCCAGCTTTTTCTTTTGCTTTTTCTTTAAGACCTGAAATAATTCCTTTCCCAAGCAAACAACCCGCCAATGAAGATGCTGTAGCCGAACCGAGCGAAGCACCAAGTGAAGCACCGTCGAGCGCTTCAGCTTTTGGAGGAATAGCAACAATCAAAAAACTAACGAGCAGTATTGAGGTGATTGTTTTTTTGAAAAAAGTAAGCATACTTAGTTGTTTTTTGGATTAAGTGCAAATAACTGACTACCTATTTCAGTAAATTCATCGTTATACTTTTTGTACTGAATAATACCGGGCATCGCTACAGTTGCATTATCATACAAAAGTGATAATTTTTTAAGTGCAATACCTACTTTGATAGAACTATTTGCAAAACGACGGTGTAATTCTACTACATCAGCAGGTACTTTCATTTTTGCAAGCGCACCACCGAGCCCTATATACGCATTACTTACATCATCCAAATCTTTTATTCCGTTACGATCTTCATTTTGAAGTGTATACGCAAGTATACCAACCTCATTACCAGCGCCTTGTTTTTCATAAGTAGTGACAATTGATTCTAATTCTTTCAAATATTTCTTCTTGTTTTCTACTGTCGAAGGAACACTGCTAATTTTTTCTTTTGAAATAGCGTCAGGCAAAGTATCGTCAGAAGTAATCTTGTCAGCCAATGTTATTGCGAGCACACTAGCTGATTCATCATTGAGCGCACCTGAGTCTTTGAGTACCATCAAAGAAGAAAAGAATTCTTGTGCGATTTTATCTGTTTCATTGGTGTCACCACCGCCATTTTGTGAGAGTGATTCACGTTTTTTAGATATATAAGTCAAATCATCAACACCATTGAAAGTGGCAACTTTTTTTGGATCAGTCCCCCAAAGTGATTCTTCCCAGTCAGCAACACCATCACCATCAGTATCGATAAACACCGCTTCTTTGAGTGTAGCGTTTTGAATTTTACCTTTTCTTCCGATAGAACCAACGAGACTAGACCAATTAACATATTTAACAAGCACCACAAGCAATAAAATCCCAATAATTATAAGGATTTTTTTTGAAAATTGTTTACTTGGAAGATATTGTTGAAATGACATATATTATCTGCTTACATTAAATCTTTTTGGTGCAATTGACCATGAAGGGACAAATGCGCCTGTTTCCGTGTTGTAACATGTATTGTAATCAATACTGTATCTACCTAAAATTTGTTGTCCTGCCCGAAGTGTTTTACTTGATTCAGAAACAAAAAATGGTAAGATTATAAATTTTGAACCGATCGGAGCAATGGTCATTGGTCCGTATTGAGCACCGCACGCAACCTGACTTTCAGCAGTGTTATTGAGTTGTCGAATTTTCCCACCAAAATTAAACGATGGACCGATAGCAAATGTATTTGTAGCAAAAGAAAATCCGAGCGCAACAAATACACTCAAAAATAATAACGAACGAATTTTAGAGTGACTCATTACTTCAGTATACTAGAGCGCGACAAAGCCAACCACTCTTTTATGTGCAAATCTTCGGCGCGGATGTTTGAGGGAATTTTCGATTCCTCAAACATCCGCGCAATCACCTCACTTTGTATTCCACCTTCCTTCAAATTATGCGCCAATGTCTTTCGTTTGTGACCAAAACCAAGATGAATTAATTCAAAAAAAGCTTTTTCTTCTTTGGTATTCTTAAAATTACTACGAGAAATGTTTGAAATCGACAAAATAGCCGAATCAACCTTTGGTGCTGGCACAAATGAGCCTGCTTTCACAACATCGACGAGTTTTGGTTCACCAAAAGCTTTGATTGAAATAGAAAGAAGTGAACCTTTCTCGTCACGAGCAACCGCACGCTCAGCAACTTCTTTTTGCACCAAAACAACGATTTTACTTGGCTGAACCACTTCTTCGAGGAATTTCCGGACGATTGCACCTGTTATATAGTAGGGAATGTTTGCGATTAATTTGTATGTGATTACGTCCGAAGTTTTCTCGATGGTCTGTTTTTTCAAAGGTCCTGCGGAGGCGGGTAGCCGAGCACGAGCCGATTTTTCACCAGAAAAATACGGCGTACCTTTGAAAAAGCAGGACCATTCTAACATTGCGTTCTTAATTGGAATTTCTAATATATCTCCCTCAATAAGTAATAGTTGTTTATTTTCAAGCTCTTTCGAAAATTTTTCACGTAACAAAGGTATCAATTCACGGTCTTTTTCAATTGCCACGACTTTTGCACCAGTTTTGAGTAAACTTTCAGTCAAAATACCGGTTCCAGGACCGATTTCAAGCACCGTATCAGTTTTTTTGAGCTCTCCGGCTTCGACAATCTGTCTGACCGCCTTTTCTGACTTCAAAAAATTCTGCCCGAGGGATTTTTTAGCTTTGTATTCCATGGAGCAAGTATATCAGTATTTCAGTAGTCAGAATATAGAAATAAAAAAAGGGCTTCGCAAGCGAAGCCCTTAAGGGTACAAAAGAAAAAAGAAAAGGATTAGAAATTGACTTGTCGAGGACCGCGGACCGCATTGCGATTGTCACGATCGAGCCAGTCCAAGCAGAAACGACCATCGCCACCCCTGCCCATGCAGAGCACGCAGTCATCGGAATCCAAGGCATGAAAACGAGTCACTCCTTTGACATCAAGCATATTGTTCGTCTCAAAGCGGTAACGAAGGGCAAATATAATTCCTTCAATAGGGATCATATATTTATTGCCATCACTGCAAAAATCATCATAGCTTTTGTTCAAATGCTTTTTGTCCGGCTCAACAGTACCAACGTGCGTAATGCAATAATTACCATCGGGACGAAATTGCTTGGTTTTTGTACAAGCATCGATATCCTTTGAATAGTCATTATTGTACACACTTTTGTCGCCAAAAAGTTTTTTGTACACTTGTATCCATTGTTTGCCCGTAATCGAGCGTTGCAAATTCTTCGGAATACTCTGGCAATGTTACTAAATTCCAATCAATTTCTTGTGCAGGCAATCCAAGAATTTCATAGACTTTGTTGTAAAAGTTCTGAATTTTCTCTTGTTGTTCTGCCCAAGAAAAAGTGCTTTTGATACCGAAAATTTCTTTTCGTTTTGACATCGGCATCAGCATAAATGACTGAAGGCATTTGATAAAATCAGGGTTCTGCTTTTTGACTGCTGAACGGAGATTTTTGTTAACTTCGTGTTGTAGAGCAAACGCAGTGTCTGCATCTACGATGATTTCTTTGTTCATCTTTTTTACTATTTTTTATTTTGAAAGAATAGATCATTTGTTCACTACTCTGTTAGTATTATATCACATATTTTAGATAAAAGTCAATAGACTGTGCGTTTTTCAGTGTTGTAACAAAAAAGCCTGATTTTGCTTTGCAAAATGACGCTTTTTTGTGTTCCTTATACTTATACTTCTACCTTATACTAGAGATAAATCACCCTCCCCAAATTACTTTGCCATTCTTCTTTTTCAATCAACTCTTCCGGAATATCAAATAAAAATTCTGATGGTACGGTAATTTGTCGTTGTCCGAAAATAGTTCGAATCGTCGCATACGTCAAAAACAATTTTTTACGTGCACGAGTGACGGCCACATAAAAGAGTCGGCGCTCTTCTTCTTTTTCTTCGACTTTTGTTTGTCCGTCTCGTTCAAGTGGAAAGAGTCCGTGTTCAAGCCCAACAACAAACACATATTCAAACTCCAATCCTTTCGATGCGTGTACCGTCATCAAACGTGCTGAGTTGTTTTGTTCATCAATACTATCTTGATCAGAGACCAATGCAACTTCTTCGACAAACGCCATGAGTGCTTCTTCAGGTGGCAAGTGGTTCCATTTGGTCGCAACAGTCGCGAGTTCTTCCATGTTTGCCAATCGCTCACGATCTTCGTCGGTACCGGCTTCCAATTCTTTTTTCAATCCAGTTTTTTCAATGATGTATTTGATGAGCAAGTCAGTTGTATGTGTTTCTCCGTACACACGAATGTCTTCAAGTAATGCAAAAAATCCATCAACCTTTTTACTCATTGCTGGTGGCAAGGCTTCGCGTTGTTCAGCAAATACTTTCAATATTGTTGTCTTGCCGATACCACGAGCAGGTACATTGATGATACGTTTCAAATCAGATAGTGAATCTGGATTGAGGGCCGCACGTACATATGAAATGATATCTTTAACTTCTTTTCGATCGAAGAATTTTGTTCCGACGATTTGATAATGTAATCCGCGATTCATAAACATATCTTCGAATGTTCGAGATTGGAAGTTCGCACGATAGAGTATTGCAATTTCATTTCCTTTGACCCCCTGATCAAGTAATTCAGTTATTTTGTCGACAACAAATTCTGCTTCGTATTTTTCATCATAACCTTCATAGAGTCCGACAAGTGCACCGTCTTCACCATTGGTAAACAATGTCTTGTCTTTGCGATTTTTATTTTTCTTGATGATTTCATTTGCAACACTCAAGATATTTTTGGTTGAACGATAATTTTCTTCAAGTAATACAATTTTTGCATCAGGATAATCTTTTTCAAAATTCAAAATATTATTGACGTTTGCACCACGCCAACTATAAATCGTCTGATCACCGTCACCGACAACACACAGGTTACGATATTTTTTGGCTAGCAATTTTGCAAGCGTATATTGCACTTCGTTAGTGTCTTGATATTCATCAATATGAATATAGTGATATCGTTCTTGCCATTTTTCTAACACGTCCGGATGTTTCTGAAACAGTGTCACGGTCTTCAACAAGAGATCGTCGAAGTCAACACTGTTTTCTCTTTTGAGTGCAGCTTCATATGCTTCCCAAATTTTGAGCACTGTTTTTCCAAACATACTTTCAGCTTTTTCTCGATATGCATCAACAGTCACAAACTCACCTTTTTCGCGAGAAATAATTCCACGGAATTTTTTGGGTTCGTATTGTTTTGGATCAAGACCAAACGCAATGATTGCATCTTTAATGAGTGCATTAGTATCGGCAGTATCGGCAATCGTAAACATTTTTTTCAAGCCGACTTTTTCATATTCTTCTCGAAGTACACGAACGCCAAATGAGTGAAATGTCGTCAGTGTTGGCAATGATGAAACAGTTCCAATTTCTTTTTCGATGAGTGAAACCGCGCGTTCGCGCATTTCTCCGCCAGCTTTATTCGTGAAAGTAATCGCAAGGATTTGATGTGGTGGAACGCCGTTTTTGATGAGCTCTACAATACGATGGGTGAGAGTCTTTGTCTTACCTGCACCAGCACCTGCCAAAATGAGCATTGGTCCATCTTTGTGCAAAACTGCTTGTAATTGTGCATCGTTCAATGAGTGTGACATTGTATTACTTTATCACACGTGCGTGAAAATAAAAAAATAACACCTTGCAGTGTTATTTTTTTATTTTCAACTATTTCTTATTTGCCATCGCCAAGTGAATATAATCAACAATTTTGTATCCAGTAGGACTGATGCCTGAACTTTTTTGCAAATCAATGATTACTTGTGCCAATTGTTGCAGTTTTTTATCATTTGTTTTTTGAGTCAAAAATGTTGCTGTATCTTTATATGCTACATTCATCCACTCTTTACTTTGCACCCCATCTTGTATTTTGAAACCAAAAAGTTTTGAATCAAAGATATGGTTGATGGTTTCTTGAAATTGTGGCTCGATTGCACCAAGCTGGCTGTAATCAATTGTTTTGATAATTGTTGAATCAGTTGCTTCATCTGGTCGTGGAATTTTTGGACCGGTGTATGTGGTAGCGGTATCTGTGACAGATGAGTTGTCGGCAAAATCACTTGCCTGTGTATCAATCTCATTTTCATCGATTGCAGGTGGGTAAAACTTTTCAATGGCGCCGGTGTTTTTAGTTGCACCTTTTATTGAAGTAATTTTCTTTTCAAATAATTCTTCATATGGCTTGTTGATATTCTCTTCGCCAACCACTTTTTTGCCATCGAAATATTCATGAATCACTGCCTTGCCATCAGTATCAAATTCGACTTTGTACGCAGCGTGATCGATTGCATCTTTGGTCAAACGAACTTCTTTCAATCCATTCATATACCCTTCTTGTTTGATCAGTTCAACACCTTTGTTGAATGCAAATGCATGCAAATCCTCTCCTTCCTTGAAACCGAGCTTCATTGCGAGTTCTTTATTGTTTTCAATTTGTCGAATGATTACTGAACTGACTCCATCATTTTCATGCACCAACATATCTGAAGAAATAAGTTCTGGTGTTTTAGGTGTTTGTATTTCTTGTGTTACTTGTTTGAGTGTATCTACATTGTTTCCGATTGGATTTTTTGCAACATAGGTAGAATCAATTGCATTTGAATTTGGAGATACTGGTACTTTTACTTCTTGTATCTGTTCGGCATTTATCTTTACTGTTCCCTTGACCACTTGCCCATCAGGAGTACCTTGTCCCCACAACCACTCAGAAACTCCAGCACCAATCAATCCGCCGAGCGCACCAAACTTTGCAGATTCCCAAGCTTTTTCTTTGACATAATTTTTTTCTTCTTGCGCAAGTGCATTGCGGTATGCTTCTCGATTACTTTGAAGTGCCTCAGCTCTGTTTTTGAAACGATGAACTGAACCAAAGAAATCATTTGTTGCAATCGTACCACCACGCTCTTCTTGTTCATCTATTTTTTGTGCCAATTCTTCTTTGAGTGATTGTTGTAACCCTGAATCAGAAATAGCGAGCGTTGTTGCACCTTCTCGAAGCAATGTATTGAGTGCCATTTTTTCTTGCAACCCACTTTGCCCTTTATCAAATACCATTTCACCTTTTTCTATTTTTTCTCGAACATAGTCCAAACGGTTTTCAAGTTGTATTCTCCAAAAAGCAACATCACCTTCATTTGAAGCAGTGTTTATTTTGTCTTTCATACGAGCTATCGTATGACCAATTTTTTGCAAACTTTCTGCTGGAGCATGCTCACCTTTTTTGTACAGCAATGCATCTCGTGAAATTGTTAGCTTTTGACCAAGATCGTCTTCGATTTCAAAAGAACGACTTGGTGTATCTGTCCCACTTCTTCGTCGGTTTCCTGCTTCATATACAAGTGAATCTTTTGTTCGTTTTTGTCCACGCAAATATCCGATTGCACCAGAGATAAGCGGTGCCGCAATGATAGTAGCCGCGCCAAAACCAGCAACCGCACCTGCACCAATTGCACCTTTTCGAAGTGCGCCACCACCTGCCATATAATAACCATTGTCTTGTACATAGCCCGTCAGGTATTTTTGCCAAACTTTTCCTTTCTCAATTCCAACAAAGGCTTTGTGAATTCTTGGCTCACTTGCAAACAAACGGTCAGTCATCACGCGACCTTCGAGTTCTGCCAATTTACTTCCTGCTTCTTGTTCACTCAAACCAACAGACACCAGTTGTTCAAATTGTTTTTCTTTGGCTTGTTCAAATGCATTTTTTGCTTCGTTGTATTTTTTCTGCAACTCTTTTGGTGCCTCAGGTGTTGCCCATGCTTCCGGAATATTTTTCAATTCATAGGCACTTTTATCTAACGAATATTTTGCATCATCAAAAGATTCTTTTTTTGCAACTGGAATTGTGGGAGTGATTCCAACTTCAGAAAAATAATCAAACAATGCATCACCTTTTTTGTTCACCAATATTTTTCTTTCTTTGACGGTATTTTTAAAAAAATCAAAATCAACTTCGTCTTGTTTGATATGAGCGAGTGCTTGTTTTTCGTAAGCAAGTAATTTTGCATTTTTACTAAATTGCAAACCAATATTTTTCCCAATACTTTTTACTTTTCCCAAAAAACCCACACCTGCTTGTGCATTCTTTTTATCAAGCTCAAACATATCACGTGCACGAAGTTTTGATTCTTGCACGGCATATGATTGCATCCGTTCGAGTAAAACGGTTTTTTGTTGCCAACTCAGCCCTTCGAGCTTTGACATATTTGGTAACTCACGATTAATAGCAATAGATTTTTTACCTACAGGTGTATTATGTTCACTCACGTCGCGAACCATTTCCTTTGGAAAAAATTCAGGAAATGATTTCAAAAACTTTTCATTTATTTCAGCGTTTTTCTTTTCTGTTTCTTTTTGTTGTTTTTGCTCAAATAAAGCATCTTTTTCTTCTTCTGACTTCCCTTCAAAAACCTTCCCAATTTTTTCTTTGAGTTTTGAAATCTTGCCTTTCTTTTTTTCTTCAGGCTCTGGAGTAGGAACGGTTTCTTCGTTAGATTCATTAGACTCAGTGACCTCAACAGCCTCTTGTTCGACAATATTCTCAGCATCTAGCAACTCTTTGGCTTTTCTGTTTTTTTCTCGCTCGGGCCCATAGCTCATCATATCTAGCTCGTTCATAATATATAGGATTATTTGCTTTTAAGTACATCTATTGTATTACACAAACACCCCATTGACCACAAAGAGGTGGTGCGTTAGCATTATATTTACGGGGTTCTCTGCCCTTTTATACTGATACTACAGACACGATTTTATCCTTGTTTTTCAAGGAATTCTGCAAAACTGACCGATTGTAACACTCTATATATATGTGTAGAGCATCAAGAAAGCTTATTTATACAAAAAAACCAAAAAATGTTTCTTCCTCTCCTCGTACTACATTGAAGAAACAGTTATATCGAAACAAAAACCTGACACTTGGGACAGTGGCGTTATTTGCTATTTTTGCATACACAACAACAGACGCTACGGTGTTTGATAAAATCGCAGCCTTTTTCCAAAGCAAGCCAGTAGTCAAAAGCAATTCTCAGACAGTTGCATTACTTGATCCACTCAACAGCACTGAGAATGCTGGTATTCCAGTCCTCTTAGAAGGAGATGATTCTCTTTCTGCCGAAACAGGACCAATGGGCACACAAGCTGATATTGAAGACTATTACCCAGCAAGTGATGAGATTCAAACATACACAACAAAAGATGGTGACACATTGAAAGGTATTGCAAAAATGTTTGACGTTAGTCCAAGTACTATTATCTGGGCAAACAACCTTGATACAAATACAAAACTAACAACCGGGCAAACATTGGTTATTCTCCCTGTTTCTGGATTACAGTATACACCTAAAAAAGGAGATACTGTTGGTGGGATTGCAAAACGTTTTGGTGTAGACCCTGAAGATATTACTTCTTTCAACGGCATTTCTACACTAACAACCGGCGAAGCAATCATTGTTCCAAATGGTGAAATGGAAAAACCAACACCTGTTGAGAAAAAACCAGTAAAACAAATAGCAAAAACAACTAAAGAACCGGTGATCATCAAAAAAGGAGAAACAGTATTCGATAGAACAATTGGAAGTGTCTTTAGTCTTGCTGGTCCACAAAAAGGTGAAACTGTTGCACGCTCAAGACGTGGTGAAAAAATTTGGGGATTCAATGCACCGGCATTCAAAGATTACTATATCTTCCCGGTAGAAGGTGGAATCAAAACTCAAGATCTTCATGGATTCAATGGTATCGATATTGGATATCCTGGTAGAGCTGGTGGTGCCCCAATCAAAGCCGCAGCAGCAGGAACAGTCATTGTTGCAAAAGATACTGGGTCAAACGGAGGATACGGAAAATATGTCGTTATCGCTCACAACAATGGAACACAGACACTCTACGCCCACAACTCAAAAAATGCAGTCTCAGTTGGTGACACGGTCAAACAAGGAGAAGTAATTGCATATATGGGAAGAACAGGGAAAGCAACTGGATACCACGTACACTTTGAAATTCGCGGAGCCAAAAACCCATTTGCTACAAGTTTCAATAGTGACAATACAAGTAACGACTAAATAATGACCAATTGCCAATGACTAGTGACTAAAAATCGTATGAAGACTTCGTCTTCATACGATTTTTTAATTGGTCATTAGTCATTAGACACTAGTCATTGTTTCCGATTTTCGGTCGATATTGTAACGCCTCAAGAATATGAGCAACTTCAACAGTATCTTTGTTTTCTACATCAGCAATAGTTCGAGCCAATTTAATCACTCGATGATATGCTCGTGGAGACAGTCCCAATTTTTCTGCACTTGTTTTTAATATGTTTTTTACTTCATCAGAAAGTTGCACAAACTGATTGAGCTCTTTTGTTGTCATTGCGCTATTCGTCATATCACTTCGCTTCAGTTGCTTAAAACGCTCGTGTTGCTTTTTGCGTGCTTGCAATACTTTTTCACGCAACACCTCACTAGTCTCACCGCTTTTATTTGTGCTCATCAAATCATCATACGAAACATGAGGCACTGCAATCATAATATCAATACGGTCAAGTAGTGGTCCTGATAATTTTCTTTCATATCGCAAAATGTCATGTGCACCACAAATACACTCTTTGACACCGCTTCCTTTGTATCCGCACGGACACGGATTCATAGCTGCAATCAAAGAAAATCGTGAAGGAAACTGCATCGTTCCTCGTGCACGAGACACCGTCACGACACCATCTTCAAGTGGTTGCCGGAGTGCTTCGATTACTCGTTTCTCAAATTCAGGAAACTCATCCAAAAACAACACTCCTTTGTGTGCAAGTGTCACTTCACCAGGACGCGGATTAGCACCTCCACCAATAAGTGCTACGTACGAAGAAGTATGGTGTGGAGAACGAAATGGTGGAACAAAAGAAATTCCTTCAGCCACTTGTCTACTTCCAACAATTGAATGGATACCAATCACCTCAAGCGCTGATTCTTTTGAAAGCGGTGGCAACAATGTCGCAAACGCTTTTGCAAGCAATGTTTTTCCGGTACCAGGCGGTCCATACAAAATAACATTATGATTTCCCGCCGCAGCAATGAGCAAGGCCCGCTTCACACTTTCTTGCCCTTGAATATCTTCAAAAGCAATATCATACATTTGAGTGTTTGAAATAGGCACCTCTTTAATTGCAGGAAGCGTGAATTCTTTTTTATCATCAAGATGCGCAACCAAATCAGACAATGAATCGAAACCGATAATCTCAATCGCGTCTACAAGCGAAGCTTCGGTTGCATTTTCACTTGGAACATACAGTGTTTTGATTCCGGCTTTGGCACAAGAAAGTGCAATCGGAAGAACACCTTTGAGCGGACGGACACTTCCGTCGAGTGACAGTTCGCCAATAAAAACACTATCATCAGATAGTGGTTGTAAAAACTCTTCACCGACAAGCAACGATAGTGCAATAGCCACATCATGATAGGCGCCCTCTTTTTTCAATTCAGCCGGAGCAAGTGCGATCGTAATTTTCTTTGTACCGAATTTTTCTGGCAAGAGATTACTGTTTCGCAAAGCACTTGTCACACGATTTTTAGATTCCTCAACAGCTTTATCAGGTAATCCCACAACAGCAAAAGAATGTATTCCCCGTTCAACATCTGATTCAACGGTGACAATAGTTCCCTTGATTCCGAATGGTTGTGCTGATAGCACTCGAGCGAAACTCATAAATAAAGCATAGCAAAAGTAATGACCAATTACTAATGACCAATGACCAATGACCAATAATTCGAAAAACACGAAGCCAAAGGCTTCGTGTTTTTATTAGTCATTAGTCACTAGTCATTATCTTCTATTCGTTAATGTGTTCCTTACAAGTAGGAGCAGCAGGATTTGCCTCAATTCTGTCTGCTTCAATCTCTTTGCCACACACACGACAGATACCGAATGTGTTTGATTCAAGATTTTCAAGTGCAGTTTCTACTGACTTTAATCGTGCAGAGAGTGCACTAACGGTAGACCCTCGTTCCTCAAAATCTTCAATACGATCCGCCAAATCATTAAAATCTGCCTCTGGTCCAGCGTCCTGGTTTTCAGGAACAACTTCCCACATACCAGTTGTCGCATTAAATGATGCGATATCCGAAAGTTCACTTTGTAACTGCTCTTTTTCTTTAAGCAACAATTCGTGTTGCTCAAGGTGTTGTTCTTTCATTTATAAAAATGATTTTACAATCAAAAAATATGATAAGGCGAATCGATAGCTTCGCACCATTATGATACCATAACCAAGACCTACTGCAACAAAGGATTTGTTGAGCTATGGATTCGTTCCAACAACACACGAAAAGCTTCTTTGTTTGTAGTGATAATCACTGTTTTAGTGTTTACAATAGACCACAACAAAACATCTTGCCCGAACTCATCACGAAGCACTCGGACGTTTTGGTTTTCAATGATACTGTCATCGAAAACTTTATAAAACAACGGATCGGCAGGAAGTGTTTCGTAATCAAACAATGGCAAAATGTTTTGTGCCATTGTACGTTCCCACTCATTCATTCCTTGAAAAGACCCGTCTGTTCCAGAGAGCGTCAAAATAATAAACGGCACTGACACATCTGTTCCATTAACCATTCCCCATTCAAACATTCCATTTGCTCCAATTACTAATTTTCGAGGAATATTTTTGTCAACAATCGACAATAGCTGTTCTGTTGTTACTGGCAATACAACACCATCGGCTCGTTCGTTACCGAAAGCGATTCTAGTAAGACCTGCGTTTGAAGTATTTTTGATATAACTTTTTTCGAGTGTATTTTTGAGTGTTTCTACATCAGACGGAAGCGGTCCAACTTTATCTTGTTTATTGAAAAAAATAAGTGGCTGTATTGGAGGCAACACTTCTGTTGTTGTTTTTTGTACATAATTTTTGAGACTGATTCCAAGAATGACAACCGTGGCAATAGAAATAATAATTCCGAACACAAAAAATAGTTTATTGGGAAGACTTGCGAGTGTTGTTGATTTTCTAACATTTTCTTCGGCGCGTTCTTTTTCAATCGTCATCTTCACCAAAGAACCTTGTTCGCCAGTCAACGCCTGTGCAACATCTTTTTTGAAAGTTCGGACTGCACCCTGCGCAATCAAAATATCGTCATGGTTATTTGGATTTATGTTTTCTGAATTCACAAATATATTATAACAAATAATAATAATTTAATTGTATTAAAATGACTAATTACTAGTGACCAATGACCAGTATTTTGAAAACAAAAGAGGCGAAACAGAATGTTTTGCCTCTTTATTAGTCATTAGTCACTAGTCATTGGACATTGCTATCTGTATCCCATCAAATATTTTTTTGGATTATCAGACAAATCAGTGAAGTCATCTACGACTTCGCGTAATTTTCCAGAAGTTGCTTTACCAAATGAAATAACTTCTACTTGTGTTCCGTAGGTATTTTGCAAATACTCTACCATCGGTATGAAGTCTCCATCTCCTGCCACAAGCACCACCGCATCAAGACGTGGTGCCATTTTCATTGCATCAACAGCAAGTCCGACATCCCAATCACCCTTTTTGGCTCCGCCGGCAAATACTTGCAGGTCTTTTGTTTTTGTTTCAATACCAAGTTTTGTCAGTGCTTCAAAAAAGTTTTTCTCATCACCTGCTTCACTGGTAATCACATATGCGATTGCACGCACCAGCTTTCGCCCCGCAATTGCGTCTTTGACCACTGCACCAAAATTAACTTTTCGTTTGTACAAATTTTTTGCACTATGATACAAATTTTGTGCATCGATAAATACACCGACACGCTGTTCTTTATGTTTAATAATTGCCATATATAAAAATAGTTTAACTAACCGTATTAAAAATTGTTGGTGCAATATAAGCACAACAACACAATGTAAGTATAAAGGAAAACAACTCGAACCACTAATAAATAAAACACCGTATCGGTGTTTTATTTATTACGCCTTTAGTTTTTTTGAAACTTCCTCGAAACGTTTCTTGTCTGTTTTTTCAAGATATTTGAGGTGAGTACGACGATCAGCTACCATTTTGAGAAGTCCGCGTCGTGAGTGAGCATCTTTCTTGTTTTTCTTTAGGTGAGTAGCCAATTCATCGATACGAGCTGAAATCAATGCGATTTGCACCTCTGGAGAACCAGTGTCAGTTTCGTGAACTTGGCTCTTTTTGATAAGATTTTGCTTTTTCTTTGTTGTTAACATTGTAGACCAATAGTAGCATATAAGCCAAAAATAAGCAAGCCCCGTATACTCGGGGCTTTAGAAGGTCATTGGTGGTGAAAAATCGCCATATATAGCATTGAGCCATATAATAAAAAGAGTATAGTTGCCACTAGAATGAAAAAATATTTCAGACCATTTTTAACAATCACCCCTTCGGTGTTAGCTTCTTCTAAATTTGTCATAATACTAATTGATTTGCTCCATTTCAATTATGCGCTTATGCAAAACTTTTGCAAGACGACAATCACATCTCCATTGTGCGACACTACGCTATAATAGAAACATGTACGATCTCGCTCAACTCAAACGCCAGTTTCTCGAACACGTTGAAATAGAAAAAGGGCAGAGTCTCAAAACGGTCGAAAATTATGACCGCTACCTTACTCGATTCCTCGCTTTTGCCAAGGTCACCGACCCCAAAGATATTACCGATGATATTGTTCGTGAATTTCGTCTTTTTCTCAACAGACAAACTGGAATGAAGGTTCGCGGTCAATCTGCCGCCACCATGAAGCGCAACACACAAAACTACTATCTTATTGCGCTTCGTGCATTTCTTCGTTATCTCATGAAAAGAAATGTCACTTCCCTGCCACCCGATCGTATTGAGCTCGCAAAGATCAAAGAGCGTCACTTAGACTTGATGACGACAGCAGAACTACACCGCCTCCTTGAAGCACCAGACAAAACAACATCTGTTGGACTTCGTGACAAAGCAATCCTTGAATTATTTTTCTCCACCGGACTTCGTCTTTCCGAACTCTGTTCACTCAATAGTGATTTAGATTTATCACGAGATGATTTTTCTATTCGCGGAAAAGGTGAGAAAGTTCGTGTTGTCTTTTTGTCTGAAGAAGCAAAGCTTGCTATTCGTGAATATTTGAAATCTCGCAAAGATATGAATGAGGCATTGTTTGTGCAAATTTCAAAAAACAATATCGGTACTGGCCGTCTGACCCAACGTTCAATCGAGCGCATTGTTCGTCATTACGCAACCAAAGCCGGTATTTCAAAAAAAGTTACTCCACACGTTATTCGTCACTCATTCGCCACCGACCTCCTTTCCAACGGTGCAGATATTCGTAGTGTGCAGATGATGTTGGGTCACGCAAACATTGCAACAACACAGATTTATACCCACGTGACCGATGCACAACTGAGAGATGTTCATAAGAAATTTCACAGCAAAAGAAAATAAAAAAAATCCTGCTATTGAGCAGGATTTTCTGTAGAGATTGTCTCTCTCCGGTTTCTTTTACCTCGATGAGTGTATTCTTCTACTCTGAAGTTACTGTTTGACCAAACATTATCTGTTTTACGTGCAAAGAGATAATACATTGAAGTGAGTGCATTGTAATACAACCCAGAAAGCAGTACGAGTATTGTCGTTGTTTCCCAATCGATACGGAGTTCATTTCTACCATAAGCAAAAAACAAACAAAAAGAAAAAACGATCAACGTAATTACAACAGCTCTACCTCTCGGACTAAAATCAGCAACTGTACCACCAACAGTTCCGTCACCAGGATCTGGATAGACAAGAAAAACAAATGAAAGCACAGCACAAGAGCCGAGCAAGAAATACAAATACATTTCTGTAAAAGGAGTATTTTTTGCTAGATACTCAACATACGGCAATTTGATGTTTGCCGTGATAGCAATGAACAAAAAAGAGAGTAAAACTTTTGATATATTTTTCATATGAGCAACAATTTATCCTTCTTTAGCATACTCCCGTTTTATCCAAAAAACAATAGTTTGGTATACTATTAAAATGAAAATCATTTCTTGGAACACCAACGGTGTCAGAGCTACCGACAAACAAGGACATCTCTTGCCACTTTTTGATACAAAACCAGACATTGTTTCCCTACAAGAAACCAAAGCCGAGCTCGACCAATTACCCGAAAGTGTCACTCATATTCCAGGCTATCAGTTTTTTATTTCTCCCTGCAAAACTCGCAAAGGATATAGTGGTGTTTCAATGCACATCAAAGACAGTATAAAAATTGAAAAAGTCGAATACGGTTTTGGAAACAAAGAGTTCGATGATGAAGGACGGACGATTATTTTATACACCAAAGATTTCATCCTCCTCAATTCATACTTCCCCAACGGTGGAGGTGGACCTGTTCGTCTTGATTACAAACTTCGTTTCTATGATGCATATCTCAAATTTTTAGATAAAAACAAAAAATTCGGCAAGAAAATTATTTTCTGTGGTGATGTAAACACCGCTCACACCGAAATTGATTTGGCTCGACCAAAAGAAAATATCGAAAACACCGGTTTCTTACCAATCGAACGTGCATGGCTCGACAAAGTTGTTACTCATGGATACATAGATACATTCCGTAACTTACATCCAGAAACCAAAGACATGTATAGTTATTGGGATCAAAAAACCCGTGCCCGCGATAGAAATGTCGGCTGGCGTATTGATTACTTTTTTGTTTCAGAAAATCTCCTCAAGCAAGTCAAAAAATCAGAAATGTTAACTGATTATCTCGGTTCTGACCACTGCCCTATCATCCTCGAGCTAAAATAAGTGTTTGTTTTTTATCCATTTTTCGTGTATGGTAAAAGAAAAAATATGGATAAAATTATAAAACTTTTGTGGGAACATCGCATAGCTACAGGCATAGGATGTTGGACATTTGTTTTATTATTCATCCTCTGGCTTCTATTTTGCACAAAAACAGAAAAAACCAACAATCGTCAGTAATGGCGATTTCTTTTTGCATATTTCTACAAAATAAGGTACAACAAAAGAGGAAAAAGTAATACTACAATGAATATATATGGAAAACTTGAGGAAATAATTCATACAGCAAACACATTATTTCCCGAATTTTTGAAAGAAAACAAGCAAGTGCTTGGTGACAGAAAAGGAGTTTATCTTCTCGCTGTCAGCAGAAATGAATGGAAAACAGTAGGAGCTGTATTGGGAGATTTTGAAGATCCCTTGAAAATTCTTGAAAAGACTGCTTTTGCAACAGAAAAAGCTTGTCGACTCGAAAAGAATTATAAACACTTTACTTCCTTTCACACGCAAAATTACACAAAGAAACAATTTGGTGGAGCAATCAGTCTTCCAGAAATAATCCTTTCTTGCTCTGGTTTTCCAGCAATACAAGATCATTATTTCTGTTTGTCAGTACTCAAAAAAGTTGGACTATGCTCAGAAAAAGAAGAGCAGCGAATCCAAAAAGAATTTGAATGTTACAAAAACTTTGGCACCTCTTATTAAAACCGGAAATTTCCGGTTTTTATTTTTGTGCTATATTGGGAATGGAATATTTTTTACAAAAATGAATACTATAATTGAAAACACTAGAGCTCTTTTACAAATGCTCGATGGAACTGGTGGAAGACTTTCTTTTCCCGAATCAATCCAAGAATGGCGAAAACTGGAAACATTTTTTGAACAAACAAATAACAAACCATACCACAGTTTCACCTTGCGACTAGATGATGAAAACTCAAATGAAACTCGTTCCGAATACATCAGCATGCACGATGTAATTGAAACATCGAACGGAATATTCATCCACGGAAAGAAAGGTGGGCGACTCGACGGCACGCTCGGTGGAAACATGTGGAGCGAATTGATTCTTTATTTTGAGAACAAAACAAAAGCCGATGAAGTGCTGGCAGGCAGTGTTACTCGAGAAAAAATCGACAGAATGTTCAACAACGTCCTGATCATCACTAGAAAGATTAATCACTATGATCTCGAAGCCGGCCCTGCAAAAAAATTATTTTTGCAAACAGTACAACCTACTTCTTAAAACACCAAAGCCCCGTATCCTCGGGGCTTTTTTATTTCACTCCATGCTTCTTTCGCAACTTCCCTACTTCCTCCCCTTCCAACTCCTCTTTTTTTTCTTTCGCCTTCTCCCCTAGTTCTTTCAATGTTACGTCATCCATTTGTTCGTATTCCTTTACTCGCTCTGTCAGTGTTTCAATGGTGTTTTTACTTGGATCATCCAGCACTTCTTCGAGTAATGCATTCAACATCCAGCCCATGCGTGGTCCGGCTTTGATTTGCAGATCATTCATCAAGTAATTCCCGTCTATTGCCAGCTGTTTCACCGAAATCGGATCACGCAGACACTCTTCGATCATTGCATGATATTTACGCAAACGGTACGGGGCTTCAGTCTTACTCATTCCTACTCGGTCACATTCGCGCACCTGCATCAACTCCCAGATATGATCAACACCAACATTTGCCACCACTCTACGTACAGCAGAGAGTGTAATTTGTTCTGTATCAGAGAAAAACATATGCCGACGCACCATATTTGTTACATACACAACTGTTTCCCGTGAAAACTTCATTCTATCCAATATTTTTTGAGTCATTTTTGCCCCGACGACTTCGTGTCCATAAAAGGTTGGTTTTACCTTAGCGCTTGGCGTTCTTTTTGTTCGTGGTTTTCCAATATCGTGAAAAAGCGCTGAAAGACGGATATCAGTCGAATATCCTTTGTCAGCAGCGTGTTGTACAGCACCCAGAAGATGCTCGAATACATCATAGATGTGAGCCCCACCTTGGTGACAACCGATTCCCTCTTCAAGTTCAGGGATAATGTATGTAAGTAATCCCAATTTCTGCAGCAAAGCAATTCCTTGTGCAGGACGTGGACTTTCGATTATTTTGACAAACTCATCTCGAATTCGTTCTTGTGAGATGTTTTCTATCAACTGTGCATGTTCAGCAATTGCCGCCAATGTCTCCCCTTCAATAGCAAAATCCAAGACTGTGGAAAACCTCACGGCACGTAACATACGCAAAGCATCTTCAGAAAATCGTTCTATCGGACTTCCGACCGTTTTGATTATTTTGTCTTTTATATCGGACTGTCCGTTATAAAGGTCAAGTATTGTGTCCTTTTCTATACTATAGGCCATAGCATTGACCGTAAAATCACGACGTCCGAGATCTTCTGAAACGTTTCTTGTGTAACAAACTTCATCTGGATGACGATTATCACTATATTTACCTTCCTTACGGAAAGGTGTGACTTCTACCATATAGTATTCCGTTTCATCTGAAACGATAGTATTTGTGTCACGTGAAACGTTTTTATCTAGATTTATAGGCGTTTCTTGTGTAACAATAGGAATACAGACACCAACAGTACCGAAAGTGTTCTCATAAACCGTCTTCTCAAAGAGTCCTTGAATCTCCTCAGGAGTAGCGCTTGTTGTTAGATCCCAGTCTTTGACATCTCTACCTAAAAACATATCTCGGACACAGCCACCAACAACAAAAGCCTCAAAACCAGCATTTTCGAGTTTTTGTGTTACATATGTAACATAAGAGGGAATTAGTTCTTTGTTTATTTTTTTAGGCGTTTGTTGCATACAAACAATTTTGTGCGGGGTAGGAGAATCGTTCCTTACAGGAACAGTACCCTAATTGGCTGTTTTGTTTCGCATTGCTCCACAAAACAGCTCAATCAGGCTTCGATTCTTTGCTCGTGTTTCATAAGAAACACTTGCGCTTACCCCACACAATAACTAAGGAAATATACAGTATTTTTATTGTGCGGGGTAGGAGAATCGAACTCCTGTCTCATCCTTGGCAAGGACGCATTCTACCACTAAACCAACCTCGCTATTATTTTTTAATACGACTATTATAACGACTCTTTCATAAAAAAGCAATTTGTGTAATAATGCAACTATTGCACTTGTGGTGAAATGGATATCACAGCGGTCTTCGGAACCGTTATTCTGGGTTCGAGTCCTGGCAGGTGCACAAAAAAAACGTAGTTTTTCCTGTCTCCGCAAGTGTTTTCCTTAGAAAACACGAGGACGGACTCGAAAAGCTTTTGTAGTAGATTTCGGGCACCATAAAGAAATCTACTCAAAAGCTGTACTGTTCCTGTAAGGAACGAGTCCTGGCAGGTGCACCAAATAGTAAGTTTACTTATAAGTCCTTAATATAAAAGCCGGTCTTTAAGACCGGCTTTTATATTAGAGACTTCCTTTTTATCCCCTTATTTTTACTGATAATTTTATTGAAACTGTGGATAACTCTGTGTATATTGTGTATAAGACAGTCTCTTTGGTATGAAGGTCAAATGTATTTTATAATAAAAAACCTTTATTTTATAAGCTTTTTTATAAAAAGACGACCAATATGTAGGTTTTTAGACTTTTACACACAGGACTTTTATTCACAAACGTATAATTAAGAATATATGCCAAAAGTTTTTACTTCGAAAACACAAAAACTTGGTGAAATAGGGGAGAATCTAGCTTGTGCGTTTCTTATGAAACACGGTTTTTCTATTGTTGAGCGTAATTTCACCATTTCTTCTGGTGAAATTGATATTATTGCAAAGAAAAAGGGGATTATTCACTTTGTAGAAGTAAAATCAGCTTCTGCAAACTTCAATCACAGCGTTACACGTGCAACAACCGTTGATCCTATGGAAAACATGCATCCTATGAAAATGAAGAAATTCCTCCGAGTGGTACAGACATATTTATTAAACAAAGATATATCTGAAGATTTTTCTATAGATTTAGCCATTGTGTATATAGATGAAGTTAAAAAACAGGGGAAAGTAGAGCTGTTTGAAAATATTGCATAATCTAAATAAAAAAAACCCTGCTTTCACAGGGTTTAAGGTTTTGTTGTTGAGATATTATCTATCTAACAACATAATTTGATTTGATCCATCTACTTTCACAAGTAGATAACCAAGCTGACCATCTACATACTGGTGACTAATAGTGTAATCACCAGATAACCAAGCTGTTGGAACTTTTCTTGTTTGAGTTACCCAAACATCTTGATTAGGGAGAGGAAAGTTCATCCTAATTACAGGAACAGGACCATTCCCCAGATCAACATATGTCTCAATCATTTGAGCGGATATATACTGATCACCAGGAAGTTTGTTACCGTCTTCATCCAAAACAGATGTGTCGGGTAGGTAATACAAACCAGCCAAACTGTCTTTGAAGGAAATCTTCCATTTTGACTGGCCGTATTGTGTATAACCCAAACCAAACCTGTTAACATTTACACCCTCAGCAAACCAAAGAGGGAACTCTTTGCCTGAAAGTTGTTTATCTTTTTCAGGTAAAGTAATCACTGTCGGTTTTTTTCTGCAACCAGTAACAGCTATTGTCACCAATAGAATCGTTAAATATATTGTATTTTTCATGTGCCTTTATTTAATTGTACTTATATTATATCAAATAAATAATAAAAAGTCAATGGCATATTGTATAGATTTAGACTTCCCGCACATAAGAAAAACCCTCAATATTGAGGGTTTTTCTTATGTGCGGGATAAGAGAATCGAACTCTTGTCCCCTGCTTGGAAGGCAGGTATTCTACCACTAAACCAATCCCGCATAAGTTGAACTAAAACTTACTATTTAACTATCATTTCTTAGTCGGGGTGCCGAGAATCGAACTCGGCTCTCACGGTCCCAAACCGCGTATACTACCGATGTACTACACCCCGATTAAGCATTAGCCCAACTGATGATCATCATACCATATTCATGTTTTTTTTCAACTTTTCTCATAAAAAACAGCCCGAAGGGCTGTTTTAAAGAATAGATTATTTGTTATTGCTTACGAAACGTTCTAAATACCGGTTTTTCATTTTCATCAGAGGATGAAAAGAAATATGTTCCAGGGCTTAGACCGTTTAAATCAATATTCGTCTGACTAGTAGTACCGACAAATACCTTTCTCCCGCTAACATCAATAATGGTTACTGTTTTCCCGGATGGAAAACCTGATAATATCAAGTTATTAGCGACAGGATTAGGGAAAATACTTATCACCGGAACGGTTTGTTGACCGACGGTAATTGTAGTAAATTTTTCTGTTCTGCCGTTTAAATCAACTTCGATCAAACGATAATAACAAAATTCATCCACCATATCTGTGAAAGAATATGTTTGAAGTGTATTACTTGTACCAACGGCCTTTATTTGAGCTATTGGAACAAAATTAATACCATCAAAACTTCTTTCTACAGAAAAATAGTCTGCATTCTGCTCAGCCGCAGTCTGCCAAATAAGTAGATTCTTACCATTTTGAGCTGTCCCTTTGAAGGAAACAATGTTCACTGGCAATGGCTCATTGCTTTTGTCAGTAAATGTTCCGGCAGAGATACCTGCCTGTAGGGAATTGGTATTCCACGTTAGATCGGTGTTGTCCGAAGACGTACCGCTATTTGCAAATACAACAGTGCACAAGTCAGTAAAACTCGTAGGAATAGCGATTCTCGAAACAGGGGCCGTTATGGTGAGACTACAGATACCTGTAGTGTTATCATAATTGGCATTTAATGAATAACCGGTCCACGCAGGATCCATTGACGAAGTTGTAATTGAAGTAACTTTACTGAAATTTGATATCGTAAAAACAAAAATATTTACATCAAGACTATCCAAAGAAGACAGCCTGATTTGAGGAGTGACCGTGAGGCTAGTAGCCGACACAGAAGAGGATACAAACTTTCCGTCCATGGTTGTTTGGGCAGATACTGACATGCAGATGCAAAGCATTGCGAGGGCGATTGAATATATTTTTTTCATTGTAATAACTGGATTTATTTCCTTCATTACTATATATCAGATAAATGGTTTTGTAAAGAAAAACCCTCAGACAAGCTGAGGGTTGGGTTTTTTACCTAATTTTTTCAAAACTACATAATGTGAATAAAGAGCGTCCCAGAATGTAGGGAATTCGTTGTAAGGAAGATTACCTTCTTTACAAACCTGTTTTACAAATACACTGATTTCTGGATAACGATCGTGACTAATTTTGTGTTCGAGATGGTGTTCAATTTGACGATTCAAGCCACCTGCATACCATCTCCAAAACTTACTATTTGGTGCAAAATTTGCAGTGGTCAGAATTTGATGCACCGCGTTTTCATGTGGGATAACATTGTGTTCCATTCCCAAACTTGCAGGAGTGTCAACCATATCGGTCAGATCAACGACATGTGCCAATTGAAAGACAGTGCTGATGATAAGTCCGACCGAAAAAGCAATAATTCCATATGCAACAAAAACTTCTGTCCATGAGTAACCGAAGAAGTAGTGAGGCATGAGAATAAAAATTGCAACATGTAATACTTTGCTCAACCAAAAAATGAAATGGTCTTTTATTTTGAAATTTAGTTTCGCAGGACCAACACGTCCGTTAAAATAATTTGCAAAATCTGAATACCAAATCCATGTAAGATATCCGAAGACACCGTAAACCAACCACATGTACACATGCTGGAATTTCATCCAAGGCTTCCATTTTTGTGATGGATGAAGTCGTGCAATAAACGGAATACTAATATCAGTATCGTATCCGTGTACATTTGTGTAAGTATGGTGGACCACATTGTGTTTTATTTTCCAAATTCTGATGTTGCCACCAAGAATATTGAGCCAAAAACCCATTGCGTCATTTATCCAACCCTTTTCAGAAAAAGATTCGTGACCACCATCATGCATTAAATTGAACCCTATTCCTGCTATAACTGCTCCGAAAAACATCAAGAGTAGTATAGAAAAAAATAGCGGCAGATTAGTTGTTGCGAGCACAAAATATGAAATAGCCCAAAGGGACATAAAAATCCATGCTTTTGTATGCAACACATGCGTTCCCGTTGATCCATATTTTTTAAGATACGGATCAACAAGTTCCTTAAGTCTTTTTTTGAACCAAGGAGAGGTTGCTTTAAATATTAATTTTTCCATATCTATTTAAAAGAATTTTTCCTCTCAAATTATATCACTGTCTATAGAAAACAAAAATCACCCGAATGGGTGATTTTTGTTTTATGCCGACAATCTTACAAGCTATAGATCTTGTTTGATTTCCAATAAAAACAATTAATTAAATTTGTTTTTATTATTTTGCAACAGCATCTTTGAGAGCTTTTGCTGCGCGGAATTTTGGAACTCGTGTTGCTGGAACACTTACAGACGCACCTGTTTTTGGGTTGCGAGCTGTACGTGCTGCACGCATTTTTACAGAGAAGATACCAAGTCCAGCGATACTTACTTCTTCGCCTTTCTTCAAAGTACCAACTACTGCGTCCAAGATACTATCGACAACCATTTCAGCTTGTACTTTTGTACCGCCGATTTTCTCTTGTACGAGTTCTACAATTGCTGCTTTGTTCATAATAAATAAAATACTATGACTACTAATGAGCGACCATTTCGACAGACAGCTTATGCGTTCGCCTAAGCTGTTTACATTATATCCAAGTTTTACAAGGGGATGCAAGGGCTTTACTGTTGACAAGTTTTTGAAACAATATAGAAGTATTTTGATAATTAGAACAAAAAAAGAGCACTAATTTCGTTCGTGCTCTTTTTTCTATCTATATTCTGAAATACTATATTCTGATTTACTTTTTGTTCTACCGTGCGAATTCGATAATTCGATTCTCACGAATGACGGTAATCTTGATTTCACCAGGGAATTTGAGTTCTTGCTCGATTTTTTTAACAATATCACGTGCCAAATGTTTAGCTTCGATATCAGAAACACTGTCAGGGGAGACAAAGATACGAACTTCACGTCCCGCAGAGATAGCATATGACCTCTCAACACCCTTGAAACCATTAATGATTCCTTCGAGGTCTGCCAGTCGTTTCAAGTAATTCTCAACAGTATCACGACGTGCTCCTGGGCGCCCACCAGAGATATAGTCTGCGGTCTGCACAATCACTGCCTCAATACTTTCATGAGGACAATCGTCATGGTGAGATTTCATTGCGGTGATAATACGTGGATCTGCACCAAATTTTTCAAGAATACGAATACCGATATCGATATGTGTTCCCTGAACTTCGTGATCAAGTGCTTTTCCGATGTCGTGCACCAATGCACCCGCCTTGGCGATTGCAACATCAGCACCAAGCTCTTCTGCAAGCATTCCTGCAATATGCACCATTTCAATCGAGTGCTGAAGTACATTTTGTCCATAACTGGTACGGAAATGCAATCTTCCAACAATAGCTACGATACGAGGGTCAAGATTGAAGATTCCACATTCATAGACGGCTCGTTCTCCTTCTTCTTTCATAATCTTGTTAATTTCCTCTCGAGCCTTATCGAGTGTTTCCTCGATTTTTGCTGGCTGGATACGTCCATCAGAAATAAGATTTTCCAATGCTACACGAGCAACTTGCCGACGAACAGGGTCAAATGAAGAAATAACAATCGTACCCGGAGTATCATCAATAATGAGCTCGACGCCGGCTGCACGTTCGAAAGACCGAATATTACGTCCTTCTTTTCCAATAATCTTACCTTTGATGTCCTCTGAAGGAATATTCACGACGGTAGTCAGATGTTCTTGGGCGGTAGAAGATGAAAGCCGATGAATGGTGGTGGTCAAAATTTCTTTGGCACGACGATTCAACTTTTCTTCATTTTCACATTCAAGCTTACGGGTGCGAATCATCAGATCTTCTGCATAATCGCGCTCAATATCTTTTTCAAGGATTACTTTCGCTTCTTCTTTTGAAAGACCAGCGATTTTTTGGATTTCTTTGATTTTTCCAGCTTCAAGCTCTGAAACATTTGTCTTGATAACTTTGATTTCTTCAATTTGATCTTTCAAATGATCGGCTTCCTTGTCGAGCTCGATTTGACGAGCGTCGAGATATTCTTCTTTTTTAACCAAACGAACTTCAGTTTTCTTCCATTCATCTGTTTTTGTTTTTTCGAGCTCTTTGAGCTCTTCTTCTTTTTCTTCTGCTTTCGTGCGGGCTTCTTCGGTAATACGAGCAACTTCTTCTTTTGCACTCAAAATCATTTGCTTGATTTCAAGGTCAATAGAACCTCGTTTTGCCATCGTTAGCAGGAGACGGATAAAATATCCAGCTCCTCCTCCGAGAATAAAAGCTAGCAGCACAAAGGCTGTTTCGACGGTAAATACCATATTTTTATATGCTAAGAAAACACCGATTCTATATACCGGCGGACATCAGAAATAATATGTCTTAAGAAATATACTGCTTTGAGATACATAATTTGAGATTGGAATAAACGGCATATCGGTCAATAAGGAATTTCGGAAATTTCAGAAAGGATGTCTTTTTAGACTTAATTAAGAGTAACAAAATAAATATAACAGAATAATGACCAATGTTCAATGACCAGTGACAAATAATTCGAATCAAAAGAGCGAAGCCGTAGGCTTCGCTCTTTATTATTTGGTGATTTTAATTAGTCATTGGTCACTAGTCATTAGACATTACTTCTTCTTGTTTCCCATTACATCATCAATCAATCCGTATTTTTTTGATTCATCAGCACTCATCCAGTAATCACGATCACTGTCTTTTTCAATTTGTGCGTATGTCTTGCCGGTATTTTTTGCCAAGATTTTGTACAGATTTTCTTTGAGCTTGAGAATATGCTTTGCAGTAATTTCTACATCAGACGCTTGTCCTTCGATGCCAGTTAGTGGTTGGTGGATCATCACTTCAGAATTCGGTAATGCAAAACGCTTACCTTTTGCACCAGCAGAGAGAATTATAGCCCCCATACTTGCCGCCATACCAATACAGATAGTAGAAACATCACATTTGATATGATTCATTGTATCTAAAATCGCAAGACCTGATTGGATACTTCCTCCTGGAGAGTTGATGTAGAGAGAAATATCTTTCTTTGAATCAGAATGTTCCAAGAAAAGCAGTTGAGCGATAATAATATTTGCTACCTGGTCATCAATCGGACCACCGAGGAAAATAATACGTTCGTTCAAAAGGCGAGAGTAGATGTCATACGCTCGTTCGCCATTCATTGTTTTTTCGATAACTGTTGGGATTAACATAGGTAAGTTATAAAGTTAAAAATTCATAAAGTCTATAAAGTAGTGAGAACACTATAGCATTATTTGGGGATTTTTCAACAAATAAAAACAACGACCACTGGTCGTTGTTTTTATTTGTTTTTACTATTTCAATGCTTCCAAGAAATTCAACGCTTTATCATTTGTCATTGTTTCATCAATGTATGACACTGCACGAGCTTTGTCGGCACCAGGATATTGTTTCAAGATTTCTTCTACTTGTTTTTCAACTTCTTCTTGTGAAGGTTTCAAATTTTCAGCCTTAGCGATTGCTTCGAGTGCCAATTTTCCAACAACACTTTTCTTTGCTTCACCCTTGATCTCTTCTCGCAAATCAGCTTCTTTTTTGTTGATACGAGTCATGTAGTCATCAAACAATAACCCCATTGATTCGATATCGTGCTTCATGCGTTGCAACATAATATCACTTTCACTTTGGATGAGCACTGCAGGGATTTCAACTTCTGTTGCGTCGATCAATGCATCCATAATCAATGTACGTACGCGAGATTTTTCACGTTGTTCTTTTTCAAGGGTAATATTTGCTTCAACTTTTGCGCGAAGTGCCGCAACATCATCAAAACCAAAACTCTTAGCGAATTCATCATTCAATTCTGGCAACATATCGTCTGTAATTTCGCCGTGTGAGTGATCATCATGATCATGTCCACCTTCTTCATGTAGTTTGTTGTGAGCACGCATTTCTTGCAATTGGCGCAATGTTTTTTCTACATCTTGATCAAGCGGTTGTTCGTTTTCATTGTTTTCAGTATCGTCTTTCTTCGAAATTGCTTCTTTTGCAATCTTTTTGTAGTCAGGAAGTGTAAATGAAGGCATCACGTCAGTAACAATCTTGAATTCCAATGGGTTTCCCTTGGCAATTTTAGTAATGATAACTTCTGGATAACCAATAGCATCAACTTTTTCGATAGTCAACATTTCCAAATAAACCGCTTCGATAGCCAATTCTGCCATTTTTTCAAACAGCACCATCTCTGATACTTCTTTTTCAACCATCGCTACTGGTACCTGTCCTTTGCGGAAACCTTTGACTTCCACCACTTGAGCGAATATCTCAAGCGCTTTTTGTTTGTAACTTTCTACTTTTTCCCATTCTAGTTGAGAAGCCAGTTCGATCTTTGAATCTGGTAGTGTGTTTTTTGTGATTTTCATAGGCAGAGCATATCGTTTTCTTGCTTAAAAAGCAAGAAAATAATGACTAATTACCAATGACCGATGACTAATAATTTCGAACTAAAAAAAGCAAAACATTTCATGTTTCGCTTTTTTGGTTAATGTTGTTTTACTGGTCATTAGTCATTGGACACTAGTCATTGTTCTAATGTCTCACTATCTGTCGAAGAGGCAACAGAATCAAGTGTTGCAGTGTTTTCTTTGACCTCAAGATTGATTTGATCTGATACAGGATCTGAGGCGAGTGGTTTTTTATTTACCTTATTACTTATATACGAAAGAGAAACACCCCCTATAATTATAAGGAGTATTAAAATAACTAGTTTTTTTCCATTATTTGTCATTTGCAATACTTATGACGATTGAACGGAGCAATTTATTACTGTCATTAGTATTGTCACGCAAAGAATTTATGGTGTTTTGTTTACTTGCAAAAAATTTTGCCGTTGGATCAATGATTTTGATAGAACTTAGTTCGTCGACATATGATTTTGCAAGTTCAATGTTTTTATTCACAATATCCCAATTTGTTTGTGTCTCTGTAGATAAAACTTTTCCGTTTGATGTATACTCAGCAATCATTTTTTCTACTTTTTGATAGCGTGCTTGTGTACGAAGCAGGGGAGACGCAAAAATACCATCGATCTTATACGTACGAGCTTTTGGTTCGATAATTTCTACTGTAGAAGTTGCTTGAACTGTTGTTGATGTAGCTTTTGGAGTAATAGTGGTTGTTTTCTTAACAGTCACAGCGTTTCCAATAAGAGGAAGAAAGAAGAGTGGCAACAAAAGAATAGAGATGTATTTCATAGAGTAAGTATACAACAAAGAAAAGTATAAGGAATTAGTATAAGTATGAGGAAACAAAAGAGCGAAACCTTTCAGGTTTCGCTCTTTTGTTTTTATTCCTCGAATTTCGGAAGATAGTCTTTCACATATCGTTCCTCACACTCTTTGATCACTTTAATTGCTTCGTCTTTTTCGAAGAAACCAAGTGGTTTACAAGTGCCAGGTTTTTTCAAGTGTTTGTAATACTCAAAATAATGTTCAACTTCTTTCATCCAGTGTTCACCCAAGTCTGTATATGACTTAATGTGATCCATTCGTTTGTCGTCTGCGAGTACAGTAATGATTTTGTCATCACGTTCTCCGCCGTCTTCGAATTTCATCACACCAATAACTCGAAGCTCAGCCAAAGATCCAGGTAATAATGTTTCTGTTACATTTGCAACAACAACATCAAGTAAATCTCCGTCTTCATCCCATGTTTTTGGAATAAGTCCGTAGGTGATAGGGTAGGCAAGAGAAGAGTATCCGACACGATCAAGCTTTAATACACCAGCTTCAGTAATATATTCGTATTTGTTGATTGTGTTTGGTGTAATTTCTATCAATCCGTTTACAACACCTTTTTCTTCATCAACAAAAGCTGGAAGAATATGTTGTAAATTCAACATGTACTTTGATGGTTTGTGGTCGATGTTTGCCATATTATGCAGTTTCTTCAACGATTTCTGCTACAGTTTCGACATCTTCTTGTGACAAACCTTCTTCTGTTGCTTCTTCAAGTGCTTCAGTAACAGCTTCACCAAGATCTGCACCACTGTTTTTCTTTTCTTCACGCTCATCTGAAGCCATAATTGTGTCGTCTACAACAATATCACCAACAGTACCTTTGATATCAATTCTCCAACCAGTAAGCTTCGCAGCGAGACGAACATTTTGTCCTCCTTTACCGATTGCAAGAGATAGTTGATCTTCAGCAACTTCAACAGACGCTTTGTGTTCTGTTTCGTCGATTTCGATGTTCAATACTTTTGCAGGAGACAGAGAGTTTGAAATAAATTCAGCTGGACTTTCTGACCATGGAATAATATCAATCTTTTCTCCGTTTAGTTCATTTGAAACAGTTGTAACACGAACTCCGCGTCCTCCGACACACGCACCGATAGGGTCTACTTGGTCATCATTTGAGTGTACAGCGATTTTTGAACGAGAACCTGGTTCACGAGCGATTGATTTGATTTCAACTGTTCCTGACGCAATTTCTGGTGCTTCAATTTCAAACAATGCATGCAAGAATTTAGGATGTGTACGAGAAAGTCTCAAATTTACTCCGCGAACTGATTCTTCAACAGAGAAGAGGTATGCACGAATACGATCTCCGCGATTCCAACGTTCTCCAGGGATTTGTTCTTCAGGAGAAAGTACTCCAGTTGCACGATTGAAATCAACAAAAAGCATTCCTTTTTCTACTTTTTGGACATACCCATTCACAATTTCACCTTCTTTGTCTCCGTATTCATCAATGATTGTTGAACGTTCTGCTTCACGAATCTTTTGAATAATCACCTGTTTAGCTGTTTGAGCAGCAACACGCCCAAAATCTGCTTTGTTTTCAAGTGGAAAAATGATTTCATCTTCCAATTCAGCATCTTTTTTGATTTTCTTCGCGTCTTCCAAGAAAATATGATGTTCTTCATTGTAACGAACACGCATATCTCCTTCTTCAAGCACTTCTTCAGCAGGTTCTTCACCTTCTGTTTCTTCAACAATACGAACAAGTGTGTCATCTACAACGATTTTTACTTGAGAAAAATCTGTTTCTCCTGTTTCCATATCAAAAGAACAACGAACGATTTGTCCTTTTTTTCCGTAATCTTTTTTGTATGCAGCAGCCAAAGATTGCTCAATAGCTTCAATTATTTTATCTTTTGGTATTTTTCGCTCTTCTTCTAGTTGAATAAGGGCGAGTTTCATTGTTTTTAAGTCAAACATATTTTATTTTTATTTAATTTTGCTAATTTTTCTAAAAATAATGCCCGCTTTTGGCGGACATTACTATTAATATCTTTATATTACATAACAAAACAGGAAAACACAAGTCATTCACTTTTTATTTTTTATTGTTGTAATGATTTTTTATTTTTTCAAAAAAATGTAAAACAGGCTTTGTTTTGTAAGACTATTAACAACTTGTTCAGGTTATCCACAGGTTTTCAACATATTTTTTAGATTTTGGGGAGTTTATCCACAGAACATAAAAGCTATAATGTTTTTTATGCAAGACTACAAACAACTTTGGGATAGCTGTTTAATCGAAATAGAGTCAGGTCTTTCAAAAGCCAATTTTAATACTTGGTTTAAAAATACATCAATAATCAAACAAGACGCCGGTACGGTATATATCGGAGTACCAAATGAATTCGTCAAAGAGTGGTTAGTAACAAGATTCAATAAATTGATACTAAAAACACTTATGAATTACACGGAAAATATCCGTGGAGTAGAATATACCATTGTAAAACAAGATCAAAACAAGAAAAATATCGAAAATAGTCCATCATATCAGAACGCAACACTTCCGCTCGACGATTTATATGTGAACAAAGAGGATAATTTGAATCCTCGATATATTCTAGATACTTTTATTGTTGGATCATTCAACGAGTTGGCTTATGCTGCCTCTCAAGCAATTATCAAGGCACCAGGAAAGAGTTATAACCCGTTTTTTGTCTATGGAAATAGTGGTCTCGGAAAAACACACCTCATTGAGGCAATAGGGAACACTATTAAGAAGAATGATTCGAGTAAAAAGATTTACTATACAACACTTGAGCGTTTCTATATTGAGTGTGTAAATGCTATTCAAGCCAATAAAATCAATATTTTCAAGGAAAAATACCGAAAATTCGACGTGTTGATTATTGATGACGTCCAATTTATTACCGGAAAAACTCGTACACAAGATGAATTGTTCCATGTTTTCAATACTTTGTATGACACAAACAAACAAATCGTGTTTTCATCTGATAAACACCCCAATTTCATTGCCGGCCTCGAAGATCGTTTGAAGTCACGCTTTTCTCAAGGGATGATCGTTGAAGTACTTGAACCAGAATATGAGTCTCGTATTGCCATTTTGAACGAAAAAGCAAAACAAATGAATAAAAACATTAATCCTGAGGTAATTGAATATATTGCATCGGTGGTTGAAGGGAATATTCGTGAACTAGAGGGGACTTTGAACTCTATTATCTGCCAAAGTGATCTTCGAAACCGCCCAGTAGACATCAACGAAGTCAAACAATTCCTCAAAAACGTTGTTCGTCCCAAAAAACAGGTAGCTGTCGAAGAAGTCGTCAAAACAATTGCTGATTTCTACGGTATAGACGAGCAATCTATCTATGAAAAGACTCGTCGTAAGGAAATTGTCCACGCAAGACAGATGGTAATGTTTATTCTCCGTGAAGAATTCAGTGTCTCTTTCCCATTAATCGGTCAAAAACTAGGAGGGAAGGATCACACAACAGTGATTCACTCGTGTACAAAAATAAAATCAGAATTATTACACAATCCAGTACTTGGTCAAGAGCTTGAAAAACTAAAAATCTTGTTCAGATAATAAATAAAATTGTGGATAAACCCTGTGGATACTGTGTGTAAAAGGATAGACAAGACTGTGAATAATAAAAAGTAAAAAGTGGATAAAAACAGGTGTGTAAAAGTTATATTTTTACCCCAAAGTTACCAACAGGATATTTTGTGTATAAGTTTTACCAAAAGAAGCTTGTGGTATATAGAAAAAGAAGGTAATTAACACTATCAACAGACCTATCATAATCATCATATAATTATATATAATATATAATATAACTATCTTAAAAACAGAAAACACAAAGATAGTTATATTTCGTCTTCGACTCGGACGACGTAAAAGTAACAATCTTTTACTCGCTCCTCGCTTGACGAAATAACAACGTAAAAAATAATTAAACTAACGACATGAAATTCGAAGCCTCAATAGAAAAAATAAAAGAAGCGATTGTAAACACTGATCGAATTGCGGGCAAGAATTTATCATTACCAGTTCTTGGAAGTATCTTAATTATCGCATCAGATAAAAAGCTCAAATTGCGTTCTACAAACCTTAGTATCGGCATAGAGGTAGATGTACCCGCAAAAGTTGAAAAAGATGGCGTAGTGGCAGTACGTGCCGAAATACTGGCAGGTTTCTTCTCTAATCTAGTCGGTGGAGGAATGGTTTCTTTTGAACAAGTTGAAAACACTATTGTTCTTAGTACAAAACAAGTCACTTCTCGTATCAAAACAATTCCACACGAAGATTTTCCAACGATTCCAGTGATTGATGGTGAAGGAAATAAGATTAATGCTCAAAAATTCAACGAAGGATTACGTGCAGTGTATTATTCAGCAGCTGTCTCTGATATCAAGCCTGAAATCGCAAGTATTTATGTGTATAAAGATGGTGAAAAGTTGGTATTCGTTGCAACAGACTCATTCCGTCTTTCTGAAAAGAAGATTCAGCAAAGTGTTGAAAATTTTGAATCAATGTTGATTCCATGGAAAAATGTTGTTGAAATAATGCGGTTATTGGACAGTGTACAAGGAGATTTTGTTTTGACACACACAAAGACGCAGATTGCTATCACTGACAAAGAACAAGGATTATACCTGACTTCTCGGGTGATCGACGGAAATTTCCCAGATTATCGACTTATTTTTCCAAAAGAAGTATTGATCGAAGTGAATATTTTGAAACAAGAATTTGTGCAGTCATTGAAATTGGCAACAATTTTTTCTGATAAATTCAATCAGATCACATTGAATATCAATGCGGATACAAACACTTGTTCTGTTGCTTCAAAAAACAACGAAACTGGTGAGCAAGATATTGTGGTTCCATGTAAAGTAACTGGCGGAAGTATCACCGCGAGTTTCAACTACAAACACTTTATGGATTGCTTTTCTTCAGTTGGTGGTGACACGGTCAAACTATCGTTTACTCAACCACAAAAACCAGTGCTGGTGAGCGGGACAGATAATAGTTTTACTTATTTGATAATGCCACTCAACCGCTAATATGGCCGAGCGAATGACGTCGTATATCGAGCAATTACTCGGTAAACTACAACAAAAAGAAAACGTTAAGAAAAAAATCGCCGAAATAATATTGTCTGTCACTAAGGTTCCAGTTGAACCGAAAAATATCAGCGCAAAAAATGGTGTCTTGTTCGTCAAAGAAAGCGGTATGAGAAAACAAGAGATTGTGATGAATAAGCAGAAGATTATTGAAGGAATACAAAAGGAAGTTGGTTCGCTTTTTCTTGATATAAAATAAAACTCTTCTCAGTTGTAATTTTTTAAGAACACAGATATTTTTCTGGTGAAAAATTCCTTTGCTCGCCTACCCGGCTGCGCAAGTTTCTTAAAAAATTACAACTCTAAAATATTTTGAAAAAATAAAAACTTCCGAATATCGGAAGTTTTTATTATAGAAAAAAGCTCGAATCTCCAAACAATCCTTGTGTTAATAAAAAAACAAGTAGTCAGATTGCAAAGGATAGCCCCAGCAGACGGTAAACCGTAACCAAGACGTCCTCTTTAAAATAACTTGAGCGTAAGCCGATTGCTTAGAGATTTGAGCCTTCTTTTGATATACTAGAAAAAATAGTATATACCATATTTTTAACCTGAAAACAGTTTAACATATTATACTTTTTTTGTCAACTACCTTGTTATAAAATCGTTATATATCAAATAAATGTAAGGATTTTCAGATGTAGATGAAATTCGATGAAAAAATGAGTATTCGAGCGAGATGTATAAATTATACATTGAGTGAGAAACGGAATTTTTGAAGAAGAAGTTCGCTACATATGGAAATTCTAGATAGCATGCAAAAAGAACAGCACACAGACGGAAGACTCGACCAAACACTTCGCCCAAATACGTGGGATGAATATATTGGACAAGAACACATCAAAGAAAATGTGCGAATTTTGCTTGAAGCTGCAAAAGAACGTGAACACCATGCAGAGCATTTACTTTTTTATGGGCCACCAGGACTCGGAAAAACAACACTCGCTCATTTGATTGCGAAACATACCGGTAGAAATATTCGTTCAACATCAGGGCCAGCGATTGAAAAAGTTGGTGACCTTGCATCGATTCTTACAAACCTAACAGCAGGAGATATTTTGTTTATTGATGAGATTCATCGGTTGAATAAAATGATTGAAGAAGTTTTGTATCCGGCAATGGAGTCTGGGGTGCTTGATATTATTATCGGAAAAGGGCCATCTGCTCGAACAATCCAACTTGAATTACCACCATTTACCTTGATTGCTGCAACGACTCGTGTGGCATCACTTTCTTCTCCGCTCCGTTCACGTTTTTCCGGTGGAACATTTCGATTGGAATTTTATACGAATGAAGAATTGAAAAAAATTATTGCTCGTTCGGCGAAGTTGCTTGGTATTGAGTTGTCTGATACTGCGCTAAATGAAATTGCGATTCGTAGTCGCAGTACTCCGAGAACTGCCAATCATTTTCTCAAGCGTGCACGAGATTTTGCTCAAGTACACAAAAAAGAATTGGATGACAAAACTGTCCGTGAAGCATTGGCATTGCTCGGTATTGATGAACTAGGTTTGACTCAAACAGATCGAAAAATATTGGAAGTAATGATTGAAAAATTCAATGGTGGGCCAGTTGGTTTGAACACAATCTCTGCTGCAACAGGAGAGGAAGAAGCAACAGTCGAAGAAGTCATCGAGCCGTACCTATTACAACTTGGTTTGATTGAACGGACACCAAGAGGAAGAACTGTGACTAAAAAAGCATATACCCATCTTGGTTTTGATTTGAAATAATTAAAATATGAAAAAATAAAAAGCGGAATATTCCGCTTTTTATTTTATTAAGGTCTATATTCTAATTACCGACATACTGATATACTTTCCATATGATTATTCTCGCTATTGATCCTGGTTTTGAACGATTGGGAATTGCAGTGATTGAAAAAACCACCGGACAAAAAGAAACATTGGTTTATTCTGAGTGTTTTAAAACATCGGCAAAAATTCCACACCATGAAAGACTTGCACTAATTCAAACAAAATTTTTGGACATTATTCATATATACAAACCTGAGTGCTTGGCTATTGAAACATTACTTTTTTCAAACAACACAACAACTGCAATGCCGGTAGCTGAGGTTCGTGGTGTGTTGCTCTCGAATGCATCATTGGAAGGACTCAAAATATTTGAATACAATCCAAATACAATCAAAGTAGCAGTAACGGGTTACGGGAAGTCTGACAAAGGGCAAGTTGCTCATATGGTAACGAGACTTATTGATACGAAAAATAAAAAAATGATAGACGACGAACTTGATGCAATAGCTATTGGACTGACCTTTTTTGCTATCGAGAAAACAAACTAGTTTCTAATTAACAAAAACCCTTGCATCATTCTGTGGTTTTGGTATAAACGATAAATAATACTTTTAATAGATAATTTTTACGTGTAATGACATACAACGACGATACAGATAATCTTTATTGGGAAGATGACTTTGATGGTTCAACAAAGGGGCTTCATGATGAAAACGATGACGATCCATACACGGGTCATTTTGGTTTTAGTGTAAAAGATGGTGATGATGATGCTGATGTAGAAACAGCTCTTCCGTTGGAAGATGACGAACCGCTTATTGATGAAGACCTTGCTGGTCTTGCAGGAGAAAAAGAAGAAGAGGAAGCAGAGTAATGTCTAATGACTAGTTACTAATGATCAATAATAAAACAACGAAGCCTATGGCTTCGTTGTTTTATGTTCGAAATACTAGTCACTACTCATTAGTCATTATTTTAGTTTACATTAAACTGAATACTTGCTTCACCGCGGTTGTATACCGAGTCAACACCAACAACACGCAAGGTGTTTTCACTACCAACAGAAGATATTGCTGATGGGGTAAATGTGTAACTTGTGCCATTTGAAGAACCGATTAATATATTGTTGATATATACATCTATTTTTTTCAATGGATATACACCAGTAGATGAAACAGAAATGGTTACTGAATCACTTGCACCAACACTTACTCCATCGGTCGGAGTGTTAATTGTTATTTTGGGTTTTGTTGCCTCAGTGTGTACGTCATCATAACTTGTTGGTTTTGAACTTGCCGATACAGCAGGGTAACTATTTCTATTTTTGTTCCACCAATCTTGCACACTTGTTTCCCAGTGTGAGAATAGTCCATCACTACCTGGATCAAATGGTGCTGGGCCTGTTGGGTCATTTCTGTTTACCCAGTACAAAATGTCATGCACATTAGTAATCACTCGTTCCTGTTTTGTTTCTTCAGGGGTGAGATCTGTTGCAAGTTTGCCAGATATTTTGTCGATATAGAAACTTTCTCCACCAAGCCATGCACCATGCAACACTGGTTTTTCAGGATAGGGAATTTGAGCTGTTGGGAAATTTTCTGGTTGTGTTTTTGAAAGCGCATAACGCATAAATTCATTCCATGTTGGACCTGCAACTGCGGCACCACCTTTTTTCATTGGTTTATTGTCGTTGTTTCCCGCCCAGACACCAACGGCGATACTTGGAGTGTAGCCAACAAGCCATGCGTCTTTGTTGTTGTTGGTGGTACCTGTTTTTGCGGCAACTTGGCGTCCTTCTATGTAGAGTGCTGAATGTGCTCCAAATGTTGGAATACGTGCTTCGTTATCAGAGAGTACATTTGAAATCATGGCAGTCACATTCGGATCCATTGCTGGTGTTTCTTCTTGTTGGAATGATTCCAATTCTTTTCCTTCTTTGTCTTTGACTGAAAGAATAGGAGTAATTTTTTCTTTGACACCGTTGTTTGCAAATACACTGTACGCACTAGTCATATCAAGGAGTGACACTTCACCACCTCCGAGCACCAAAGAGAGTCCGTATTGGTTTTTGTCTCCCGTTAGGTTGACCCCGAGAGCTCGTGCGGTACGCATTGCTTCATCAACGCCAACCAAGTACAGTGTTTTCACTGCAGGGACGTTACGTGACTCTTGAAGGGCATCTCTCATACTGATAGGGCCTTTGAATTTGTTGTCGAAGTTGTCTGGGTTGTAACAATCTGCTTTTGTGCTTCCTGGGTTCGGTACGCTATATGCATTACAACGAGTAGAGAATTCTGTTCGAACATCAAACAGTGTTGTGTCTGGTGTATATCCTTTTGCAAATGCGGCCGCATAAACAAATGGTTTGAATGATGAACCTGGTTGTCTGCGAGCTGTTGCGATATTGAAGGCACCATCGATTTGTTTATCAAAATAATCTCTCGAACCAACCATTGCAAGGATTTGTCCGTTTTTGGGATCAATAGCAACTAGTGCTTGGTTTGTTGCACCCCAATCTTTTTCTAGTTGTGGTGCGGTCTTTTTTGCTATTTCTTCAGCTTTTTGTTGGAGATCGTAATCAAGTGTGGTGATGACATTTAATCCACCGGCTTCAAGCACACCGTCACCATATTTTTCTTGCAGGTAATTTTGAATATAAAAAACAAAGTGTGGTGCTTTGATGCCAGTTGATTCTTGTGGTTTGAATGTCACTACTTCGGCCTTTGCTTTGTCGAACTCTTCTTGAGTAATTACCTTGGTTGCAAGCATTTTGTTCAAGACGGCGTTTTTACGGTCTTCAAGTAATGCGCGGTTTTTTCCATAGGGAGAATAAAGTGTCGGGCCTTTTGGAATAGCGGCAAGGTATGCAGATTCAGCAACAGTTAGATCAATTGGATTTTTGCCGAAGAACATCCGAGATGCTTCTTTGATTCCATACACTGTTCCGCCGTACGGAGATTCATTTAAATATAACGCCAAGATTTCATCTTTGGTCATTGTCTTTTCGATTTTCAAAGCCAAAACTACTTCTTTGATTTTTCGGGCAATACTTTTGTCTTGAGTAAGCAGGGTGTTTTTGACTACTTGTTGGGTAATCGTTGAACCTCCTTGTTTTTTTGCACCACCATGAAGCAGGTTCACCAATACTGCGCGTGCAATAGAAGTCAAACGAATTCCATTGTGAGAATAGAATTGATCGTCTTCGATTGCGACTGTTGCTTTTTTGATGTTTTCTCCCATTTCAGAAAATGGAATCTCAGTACGCTTGGTGTTTTTGTGAAAATCATACAAAACAATTTCACCTGTTCTATCATAGATCTTTGTTGAATTGATGACTTGTCGAGCGTCCACATTTGAGAAATCTGGAACACCGACAAAGCCGACCCAGGCCACGATTGCTCCAACGAAGAACAATGCTGTCCCCATACCAAGGAGTACAAAATTGCGAATAATATGCCACGTATTTTTATTAAATTTCTTTTTTATTTCCATATATAAATAGTATCACGATAGCAGGAAAAATTTTAGAAAATATGATACAGTATGCCTATATGGTAGATACTGATATACAAAAAATTAACACCCTTTTGGGGCGGGGAACAGAAGATGTTTTTGTGAAAGATGATTTGTTGAAAAAACTTTCATCAGGCAAACAACTTCGAATCAAGTTCGGTATTGATCCAACTGGACCAAAGATTCATATTGGGCGAGCGGCAGTGCTTCGTAAATTAAAAGCGTTTCAAGATTTGGGGCATCAAATTGTTTTGATTATCGGAGATTTTACCGCTCAAATTGGCGATGCTTCTGATAAGAGTGAAAAACGACCAATGCTTTCCAAGGAACAAGTGAATGAAAATTTCAAGGCATACAAAGAACAAATTGGAAAAATTTTGGATATTTCAAAAGTAGAATTTCGATACAATAGTGATTGGCTTGCAACACTTAGCTTTGCTCAAATTTGTGAACTTGCTGAAGTTTTCACGGTGCAACAAATGATTTCTCGAAGAAATTTCAAGGAACGTATTGAAAATGGGAATGAAATTTCATTACGAGAATTTATGTACCCACTGATGCAAGGATATGATTCTGTTATGGTTGAGGCTGATGTTGAGATTGGTGGATTCGATCAATTGTTCAACTTGAAAGCAGGAAGAATAATGCAAAAACATTTTGGAAAAGAAGAACAAAATGTGTTGACGGTGCAAATGCTTGAGGGAACAGATGGACGAAAAATGTCGACCAGTTGGGGAAATGTGATTACGATTACCGATGAACCGAACGATATGTTTGGTCACATTATGTCTGTCAAAGATGAACTAATTCCAAAATACTTTTTACTTGCGACTGATGTTGTAACTTCAGAAATTGAAATAATTACCAAAGCAATTACTGATGGAGCAAATCCAATGATATACAAAAAGCAGTTGGCAAAAGAAATTGTTGCTCTTTATCACGGTGCGGACGCTGCGCAGAATGCGTACGAACATTTTGAAAACACCTTCTCAAAAGGAGAAATTCCAGAACTTGCAGATATGGAAGTAGCAGGAGAAACACAACTGGTAGAAATTTGTTTGCATCACGGGCTCGTGAGTTCAAAAGGAGAATTTGCTCGACTGATTGAAAGTAAATCTATTGAACATATGGATAGTGAAAAGATTGTTGATGACAAAAATGCAATCGCACAAAGCGGCACGTATCGAATAGGGAAGAAGCGATTTATCAAAATAAAAGTCATATAATAGTGACCAGTTACTAATGACCGATGACCAATAACAAAAAAGTGACAACCAAGAGTTGTCACTTTTTTTATTCGAAACTATTGGTCACTAGTCATTGGTAATTAGTCATTATCTCTCTAATCTTCATCGAAATCTACAACCTCCACTGCTTCCTCATATGTTGTCACACCATTCAAGATTTTCACCACTGCGTCTTCTTTCATATCAAGAATGTGTTGTGTTTCAGATGCTTTTTTGATTTCTCGTTCACTTGGGTTTTTGTTTACGATATCTTCAATTGATTGGTCTGTGAGTATTGCTTCGAACACACCGATTCGTCCTTTGTATCCAGTTCCGCTACATTTTTCACAACCAACCGCTTGTTTGACTTTCATATCCATATCAGCTGATACATTATATGAAGCCATATCTTTTCCTTCTGCAATCGCCTGTGTGATAATCGCGCTGAATATGTTCTTTTCATTTTCGTTTGCGTCACGATCTGTCGCACAGTATTTACAAACTTTTCTGATCAACCGTTGTGCTACTGAAATAGTGAGAGCAGAAGTGAGGATTTTTGGATTGATACCAAGGTCAATCAAGCGGGGAATAACACCTGCGGCATTGTTGGTGTGGAGTGTTGAGAACACCAAGTGACCAGTAAGTGCTGCGTTGATTGCAATTGTTGCTGTGTCTTTGTCTCGGATTTCTCCCACCATGATTACGTCAGGGTCTTGTCTTAGTGCTGCACGAAGTCCTTCAGGGAAACCGTAGCCTTTGTCGATTTCAGTTTGAGTTTGAGTGATACCTGCGAGGTGATATTCAATCGGGTCTTCAATAGTAAGAATTTTTAACTCAGGATCATAGATGCGACGAAGGAATGAATAGAGGGTGGTTGTTTTTCCAGATCCTGTTGGTCCGGTGATCAACATCAATCCATTTGGTTTTTTGATTTCGTGATCCAGAATCTTAAAGAGTTTTGGTTCGATTCCCAGGTCTTCGAATTTTACTTTCGTTGCTTTTGGGTTGAGTAGACGCATAACAATTCCTTCGCCGTATGCAGATGGAATGATTGATGTACGAATACCAATTTCATCTCCGCTAATAAAAATACTAAAACGTCCATCCTGTGCTTGGTCTGTTTGAGTAAGTTTCAATCCTGAGATCAATTTGATACGAGAGTCGATCATTCTGAACTTTGCTTCATCAAAGAATGCTACATCTTGCAACACTCCGTCGAGACGATACCGTAAACGAATTCGTTCATGCTCTGGTTCGATGTGAATATCAGACGCATCAATCGAAATTGCTCCAGCGAGAATAATTTCAAGCATGCGAGAAGTTTTCTTTTGAGAGCCGTCAGAAATAATTTGTTCAATGATTTTTCTAATATCATCAATTGTTTTAATCTGTGTCCCGAGTGCAAGGAGAGTGTCTCCGGTGATGTCGATACCACCTTCTCGAGAAACAGTGGTGTTTGAAAGTTCGCGATAGCGTTCCCAAACTTTTGTGAGACTGGCGATTGATGCCATATAGATATGAGGAACATATCCTTTTTTGATGAGGTTTGCTGTCAGTAATGCAACATCGGTGTGAGCAGGAGAGTGTAGTGCGATGTGCAGATTGTTCCCGGCTAGTTTGAACGGAGCAACTTCCATATCATGTGCGTCTTTTTCGTCGAAGGCTCGCAATGCTTCGTTTTCAATAACCACTCCAGCAAGGTTGATATATGGAATATTGTATTTTTCGGTCGCCAACATTTCTACCAAACCCTCTTCTTCTTGTTTTCGTAGTTCGTCAACGCGTTTGTTTTGTGATTTGTCATCAAAAGAAATACTCATGGTCTTTTTAGTTTAACACAAAAAAAGCAATGACCAATGACTAGTGACTAATGACTAATAAAATTTAAATTATAAAAAATAAATAATTATTTTTTATAAAAATATATAAACTATTATTTAAAATAATTGCAATTTTTTTTCATGGAATGAAGGTGTGTTTTTCAGTAGACTCTGCGCAGACTGACGAGTCGAGCAAAGTAATTTTTCACCAGAAAAATATACGTGTCTACTGAAAAACAGCACCTGAATGAAGACTTGACAAACATATTGTATTGTGATACAATCTTGTTAGAAATCAAATAATATACAAAATTGAAACAGTACATTTTAAACATCAAAAAAGTCCTTTTTACGGCAATCATTGTTTTGGTTGTGTCAGCAAAAGGCTACACAAAAAATTCTAACGATACTACTTGGCATCATTTGCCATATAGTAAAAATCCAACCACTCAAAAAACCGGAGCAGAAATTGCGGAGGGGATTGAGAATGGAACACTTGAACTGAACATGAGTATTGATGAGTTTGTAATTCAAAAAACAAACATTATCAACATTTATTGCAAACGCGACAAATGGAAAGATGCTCAAGGAAATCTGGTGGCCCCATACAAAGCCTCGAGGCAATTCATTGCTTCAATGTATCGGAACGCAAAACTGCAAACCGCAAGTTGGCAGTCCGACCAAGCATTGGTTTTTAGATTAACAACCGGAAGTATTGGTTCTGGGAAAAAAGAGAAAGTAGTCATAAAATATTTTGACTACTGGAACAGAAATCCTTACCAAAACGAAGGAATGTTTACAATTAGCCCAAGTGCTTTGTCCGATGTTGTTGGTAATTATCCAGATATTAATTTGGGTAGCAACCAGTGTTTGAATGATATTTTTATCAAACAAATACAACAGCAACCAATCGCTCAGACTCCTGCTCCTTGCACAACATGTAATCAGCAGGTACAGCAACAGGTGTACCAGCAACCACAACAACAGCCATGCAACAATTGCCAACAAGTGCAATGTCAGGGTGGATGTAACACGTGGAGCGGTATTCCTGTTAGAGTTCCGGCGATCTACACAGATCAGTACACAAGTCCGTGGTGGAACTTCAATGGCTATCCTCCAAACGTTAACTGTAACTACGGTTACGGAAACATGGGGTATGCACAACAAGGTTGTGGGTATTGCGGTGTTGTTGGTTGTAATGGTGGTTGTTATGGAAGAGGGAGAAATCCTTATCCGTATATGATTGCAGGACAATTAATCAGTGCTGGAACAATGCTCGGTTTGGCTTATTTTAGCCAACCGCAACAAACCATTTTGGTTCAAAACTACAATACAACGACTTCAAATGGTGGAACGTCTCAGACGTGGACACCGACCAATAACGGGAGCGGTATTGTTGTTACCCCTGGGGGGAGCACATCAGCACTTAATTGGGGCACTGGAAACAGTAACAGTGGTGGAACAAACCAAACAAACACAGGTCTTAACTGGGGAACCGGAAACAGTTTCGGTGGTGGAACAAACCAAACAAACACGAACTTTAACACAGGAACTGGAAACAGTTTTAATGGAGGGGGTTCGTCAAATTGGGGAGGAACATCTTATGTTATTCCTGCTCAATGGTTGCGTTAAGTTTTTTTTTTGTAATATTGGGCATCGTTTCGATGATGCCCTCTATTTTTAAGTATTTGTGATACATTTGTAGTCGCACGAATACTCAAAAATGGAGGAATCCATTGTTAAGTAATAAATAATTATATGAATAAAACAATACAAAAAATAATCAAACTGGTATCGTTTTCTGCGCTCGCACTTTTTGCTAGTGCAACTTTTGCGTCTGCTACACAGTTTCCAACTGTGTCAGTGATGAATGCAACAAACAATCCAGGGTGTAATTTTGCACAATGTGGATCATCTTCAGTTTCTGCAAACCCTGGAGATATTATCTCTGTGCAAATCTTTTACAATAACACAACAGCAAGTGCACAAAATGTGACACTTAGTCTTTCTCCTCGTACACAAACAGGAACAACTTTTTCTTTCACTGGATCTGCAAGTAATGCAGGAAGTGGAACAGTAAGTGTGACTGTTTCAGGAGGACAATCACAAACAGCAACATTGATGTCTGGTACTGCTCGTTGGTACAAAGATATTCCAACAAATAACCAACTCGTAAACGGTGTGTCTGTTGACTCACTCTTTGCTGGAAGTTTTTCAGTTGGAACACTAGCTCCGGTACAAGGTAATGCTTCTCCGAACCAAGGTGTGCTTGTTGTCGATTTCCAAATTTCAAACAATCAATATCAACCACAAACATACGCATGTAATGATGGGATTGATAATGATGGGGATGGATACCGAGACTATCCAAGCGATAGTGGTTGTACAAGTGCAACTGATAACGATGAATACAATACTCCAATCAATACTATTATTTGGGGATGTATGGATTATCGTGCAACGAATTACAATGCAAGTGCAACTCGTGATAACGGAAACTGTACTTATGTAAACAACAACACAACAACATATGTGTGGGGTTGTACAAACTCAAGTGCATACAACTATGATTATCGTGCAAACCGTGATGATGGTTCTTGCCGATATAACAACAATAATAACTCCACAAACAACCAAAGCCCAACTGTTGCTACAACAATGGCTACAAACATTTCAACGAGTGCTGCCCGACTAAATGGTATTGCGTATGCAAACAACAATAATACAAACGTATGGTTCGAATGGGGTCAAACAACTTCATACGGAAATCGTACAAACACTGTTTCAATTGGAACAGCAAATGGACAAGCAATGTCTGATTCTATTTATGGATTGCAAGCTGGTACTATTTATTACTACCGAGCAGTTGCTCAAAATAATTTCGGTACTGTGTACGGTGAACGCGTATGGTTCCGAACAACTGGTGATGGTGTGGTAGATTCTACAAACACAACGACTACAAAAATCGTATACATTCACGATAGTTCAAAAACAGTCAATTTGATTCCTGCACAAACAGTGCCATCATTGATTGCACTTCGTATTGAAAACAAATTTGATTCTGTGTGTACTGGAGATAATCTTGAATACACCGTAACGTATCAAAACGTTTCGGGAAAAACAATTTCAAACGTAGTACTACAAGTAGTACTACCAGGCGGAGTTAGTTTTGTAAGATCATCAAATGGTTCATTTGATAAAGATTCAAACACACTCACTATCCCACTTGGAACACTTACTCCAAACCAAACTGGAACTGCGTATGTATCTGCTCACATTGATACAATTGCAAGTGATACTGATATCGTAGTTACAACTGCGCGTATGGTATACACTCACCCAGTAAGTGGTGCACAAGAAGATGTGATTGCATATGATATCAATCATAAAGGTGCATGTAGTTCAATTGGACTCGGTGCTGCAGCATTGTTTGGAAATGGATTTTTCCCAACAACATTCTTCGGATGGTTGCTATTGATTCTTGTAATCTTGATTCTTGTATTGATTGCTCGCAATCTCTATGATCGCAAAAGACTAACTAATACAAAAACAAGTAGTAGTACAAACACAACAACTTTGTCGCAGTAAGCGACTAGCTCCTAGCATCTAGCTACTAGCTAAAAAAAGAACAGCGACCTTTGGTCGCTGTTCTTTTTTTGGTGGAACTTGATTGTCTTTTTGTGTTACAGTGTCCATATGGAAAAAGACAAAAAGTTCGAATTGGTGACACTCACTGACACTGCACAACTTGCAGTAGAGATTGTTTCATTGATCTCGGAAAACATGAAGCACAGTGATGTTGGTGCACAAGTAGTACTCCTTTCTGGTACACTCGGCACCGGCAAGACAACCCTTTCACAAGCAATCGCAAAAGAACTTGGTGTTACCGAAACTGTTATCTCACCAACTTTTATTCTTATGAAACGATACGAAAGTCAAAATGATTTGATAAAAAATTTGGTGCACATTGATGCATATCGTCTCGAGAACAAAGAAGAAATGAGCAGGTTGGAATGGGAAGCATTGATCAATCAAAACAATACACTCATCTTGCTTGAATGGCCAGAAAAAGTTTCAGGCATTCTGTTACCAGAGAAAACGATCACTGTTTCACTGGTCCATGAAAGCGAAGGACGAAGACGTGCAACAATTTCATTTTAAAAAAATTTTTCAAAGCGTATGGCAAAAAAACTAACGGACAAAAATAAAAAGACACTCGTATTACTTGATGCTCATGCAATCATTCACCGTGCATATCACGCACTACCAGAATTTGCGACACGTGCCGGAGTTCCGACAGGCGCACTCTATGGTATCATTGCAATGGTGCTCAAAATCACCGAAGAGTTACAACCAGATTATATTGTTGCGTGTTACGATCTTCCGCAAAAAACATTTCGCCATGAAGCGTATGACGCCTACAAAGGTACTCGTGCAAAAACTGATGATGCACTCGTTTCGCAAATAATACAATCACGAGAAATTTTCGACGCATTAAATATTCCAATGTATGATGCACCAGGTTTTGAGGCCGATGATGTGCTCGGTGCAATTGCAGAGCAAACAAAAAATGATGACACGTTGAATGTGATCATTGCGTCAGGTGATATGGACACACTTCAATTGGTTGAAGGAAACCGTGTGCAAGTGTACACCTTGAAAAAAGGTTTGAACGATACCATTATTTATAATGAAAAAGCGGTGGTGGAAAGATTCGGATTTTTGCCAATTCAAATTCCAGATTACAAAGGATTGCGCGGTGATACATCTGACAACATTATTGGAGTCAAAGGTATCGGAGAAAAAACTGCAACAAGTTTGATTCTTGCATATAAGACAATCGAACAACTATTTGTCGCAATTAAAAAGGACAGAGACAGTGTCAAGAAAAAAGCAAGTGTCACTGATCGCATCATTGACCTATTGATTGAAAATGAAGAAGAAGCATTGTTCTCAAAAACACTCGCAACAATTCGTCGCGATGTGCCAATTACTTTTGTACTTCCAGAAGAATTCAAAAAAAATGCAGAACGAGAAAAATTGATTGCACTCTGTCAGAAATTTGAATTCCGAAGCTTGATTACACGTATCGAAAAAGTTTTTGGTTTTGATCCAATCAAAGATGAAATCGAAATCAAAGGCGATGATATTTTTTTGGTGAAGAAATTGAGCATCGCAACGTCGCTACTCAATTCAGAAGACAAAGAACCAGACATCGGCGCGATTTTATTTCACACAAAAACAACAACGATTGCAGATGCAGAAAAAGTATTGATGCAAGATATCAAGAAAAATAATTTGGAATTTGTTTTTGATGTAATTGAAACTCCACTCATTCCGATTATTTCTGAGCTCGAAGAAAATGGTATTTTGATTGATGTAGAATATTTGAAAAAGTTGAGCAAAGAATATCACACAGCGCTCGATATTTTGGAAAAGAAAATTTACGAACTAACTGGTGAGACATTCAATATCAATTCACCAAAACAACTAGCAGAAATTTTGTACGACAAGTTGGAACTTTCGGATGGAATCAAAATGAAAAAAACTGCCGGTGGTGCACGTTCAACAAAAGAATCCGAACTGCTTAAAATGAAAGACGCACATCCAGTCATTTCATTTATTCTTGAATACCGCGAATTACAAAAATTACTTTCGACCTACATCGACACCTTGCCGAGTTTGGTGAAAGAAGACGGAAGAATTCATGCACACTTTTTGCAGACAGGAACCACGACCGGACGCTTTGGTTGTGAAAATCCAAACCTGCAAAATATTCCAATCAAGACAGAATTAGGAAAACGAATTCGAAATGGTTTTGTTGCAAGCAAGGGTTGTACATTGGTTTCGTTCGACTATTCACAAATCGAACTTCGGGTAGCGGCAATGCTTGCAGGCGATACGTATATGACCGAAGCGTTTATTCGAGGTGATGACATTCACACAGCAGTGGCAATGAAAGTCTTTGGGGTAAGTGAAGCAGATATGACTTATGATATGCGACGTCGAGCAAAAGTCATCAACTTCGGTATTCTCTATGGTATGGGGGTGACCGCACTCAAAGATGCACTAGGAACCGACCGTAAAGAAGCCCAAGCTTTCTACGACAACTATTTCTTGGCCTTTCCTTCGATTGCGGGATATTTGGAAGGAATTAAGGAATTTGCTAAAAAGCACGGATTTACGACAACATTGTATGGACGACGACGTTATTTCCCAAATATTAAATCAAGTATCCAGTTTATCCGAGCAATGGCTGAGCGAACTGCGATCAATGCACCAATCCAAGGAACAGGGGCGGATATTATGAAATTGGGAATGATTAAGGCTCAAACAGAGCTTGCGAAGGCTGGTTTGAATGAAAAAGCCAAAATGGTGCTTCAGGTGCACGATGAAATCATTTATGAAGTAGAACATAGTGCAGTAGAACAAGTAACGAAAATTGTTAGTAATGCGCTGGTGACAGCAATGCCGGATGAACCAAAGCCAACAATCACAGTCCCTCTTGCTGTAGGAGTAAAACAAGGAGAAAATTGGGGTGTATTATAGGTTCTAGTGATTAGTTTCTAGTTGCTAGTAAAAACATAGAAAAAAGAGCGAAAACCTACGGTTTTCGCTCTTTTTTTGTTAAAACTAGAACCTAGTCACTAGCCACTAGAACCTATCACTTGCTATACTCTCTCTATGGAACCAACTCAGAAGAAACCAAAAAGCGTACATATCATTTTATCAGAATCATATTTGACCTTTATTGTCCTCTTTATTCCAGCAATGTTGTTGGATACTTATTTTAATACCAATAAAACCGTGCATCCAAATCTTGTTATTTTGGGTTGGGTACTACTATTTATCTCACCGGTTCTTATTTATTGGGCACAAAAAACCTCAGCTGCTTTCAAAAAAGCTTATGAAAATGGTACTCCGATTACTCCGAGCTTCTTTATGCACGGGCCATACAGGGTTACTCGTCGTCCAACTCATCTTGGTATTACACTGATGTTTGTTGGATTTTCTCTTGTTATATCAAGTCCGTTTGCGCTAGTTTCTGCATTGATTGCACACTTGGTGACACAAATGAATTTCATTAAACGCGAAGAATGTATTTTGCTTGAAAAATACGGCGAACCATATCAGGTTTACTGTAATAAAGTTGGCAAATGGCTATGATGACACTGGTTGTTGGTGGTGACTACAAAAAAAGAAGTTTATATCGAGGAAAGTTTCTCGGTGAAGATTTTGTTGTGTCATCAGCTGAAAGCATCAAAGAGGTGCTTACAGAAATAACTGCAACATCACTTTTTGAGGAAATGAAAGGAGTGGTATTTGTAAATATATTTTCTCAGAATAAACATGAAGCAGATTGGAAGTTGATTTTAGAACAAGCTTCAGCAGGAACTCGAAAATGCATCTTCGAAGAAGAAAAAACCATTGCAGGACTTGCTCCGTTGTGCAAAAAATACAAAGTAGAAGTACTTGACCTGAAAGAAAAAGAGCAAAGTAAATATAACCCTTTTTTGATTACTGATGCATATGGTGCAGGTGATAAGAAGGAATTGTTCAGTCTTTTTATGGAATCTCTCGAACGAGGTGAGGTAGCAGAAGAAATACATGGACGAATTGCTTGGATGGCAAAAACCTTGGCAACTGTTGAATTATCATTGAAAAATAAGGACGAAAGCATTGTTTCAGAAATCAATCCCTTTGTTGTATCAAAAACCAAGCGAATATTGTCTGCACAAAAAAACCGATCTTTTATGAAAGAATATTGCGAATTGGTAAGTATGTATCACTTGGGGCATAGAGGAGAAGGAGAAATGATGTATTTGCTTGAACGGTTTTTGTTGTCTATATAATAAATAGAAAAATTCATATAAAAAAAGCCTTCTGTGGGAGAAGGCTTTTTGTATGGTTATATTTTATTGTAGGCTTGAAAAGCAGAAAGAACAAATGAGGTGAAAGTTGCGTAATAATTAACTTAATTATATGAAAAGGGAGCAAGTCCATTTTTTATTGGCAAGAGCCAAAAGTTTGACTGTCGCTTTCTATATGTGCCTCATCTGATATAAGTATACAAGTTTTTTATTTTGTGTGTTGTGGAAAACTTTTTAATAAAACCTTTTGAAAGGCACACGATTTTTGCACTACAAAAATCGGGTCGAAAGAAAGAATATGACGAAGTCGTATACTTTTTTCGACATTTTTTCAAGGCAGAAAAAATGCCTCTTTGCTCGGAAACAACCAAAAGAAAAACACCTGTCGGTGTTTTTCTTTTGGTTGTTTCCTGTGCAGAGCCTTTCAAAAGGTTTTATTGAGTGATATTCTTCGAAGTTTTACAAACCAAAAGTCCGATGATTGCGATAAATATACATAGAGACATCAGTGGAATCGTGACAAAACCGAATTCATTCACGAAGTTTTGTGTGCAAGATACCGCTGAAGAGCAGGGAATCAGTGGAGAGAGTCCAAAGTTGAGGGAATTGTGATACAAAGAGATGATTGTGCCAAAAATAGCAAGAATACTGATTGTCCATACAGAAACAATCGATTCTTTCTTCCAAAAACCAATAAATGCAAGTGGAATCATTGGAAACAGGGCGATTCGTTGCCACCAACAAAGCGTGCAAGGAGAATAATTGTACCCCATAGAATACACGAGGCTTCCCAAACAAGCACCGCTGACAATAATACCAATCAAAAGCAAGGCTTTTTCTTTGATAAATAAAGTGATTTTATGATTTGGTGCAAAAAAACTAAGAAAAAATACCTTTAGTCCGAAGATTCCAATAAGAAGTGCTCCAATTGCTGAAAATGTGTTGAAAGTATCTACAGACATAGGTTATTTAGCGGTTGAAGTCGCGTTAGTTGGTGTACCTAGATCAAAACCTGTCCATTTTGCGAGTGTTTCAGGTGGAATTTCTCCGGTAATACGTGAAAATGGTGGGATTGTATAGCTTCCATCAGCATTTTTTGCAGGTTCAACATCCATTCCGATCGTTTCTTTTTCAAAAACCCACACTTTTGAATATGGAGAAGCTGTTTTTTCACAAATAGGGTCATTGCTTGGTGTGTTTTCTTTGTATATGTCACAGACAGCACGAAGGTTTTCGTTGATTGTGATAGGGTTGGTGAATTTCCATGTAGGGTAACTGGCGATTTTTTCATCTTTACAGATTTGTAGTTGCCCAGAACCATCAGCAGTTGAACATTCTACATATGGAAGGAGTTTTACACTACTACCAAAAGCTTTTTTCTGGGCTTGGCAGTGTGGACACCAAAAGGCGCCATAGAATTTTGCTCCGACAGTTTTCAAATGCATTGCTAAAGCATCGTATTGCCCTGGTTTTGATGAGTTTGTTCCTTTGTTTGCAATAATTCCTCCTGCGATACCAAGTATAAGCACCAATCCAATAATTCCAAAAAATAATTTTGTGTTCATATAAAGACATAATACCACGAGCCTTTTTCATCAACTAGTAGCGGATATTGTTGTGTGTTATACAATGTATATATGTCAGTATTTCTATTCGGACTATTTGCTGGGATTATGACCTTTTTGGGTGGTTTTTCGGCATTATACTTTTCTCGCAAATCAAAAGACACACTTCATTTGATGGTTTCAGTAACTGCTGGAGCAATCTTGGTTTTGGCAGTAATTGGGTTGCCTGGTGAGGCGATAGAATTATTGGGAAATGTACAAGGTGCACTTATGCTGATACTAGCAGGATTTTTGCTCTATCTTGTTTTGGATAGATCTCTCGTGCTACATAGTCATTCTCATGAAGCAGGTCATGAGCACCGAGTTGTTCATCGTTCATCGTTTCGCGCTAGTGCAATGATCGCCCATAGTTTGCTCGATGGTATTGCTATTGGCCTTGCTGCGAAAGCTGACATAGGGCTTTTAATCCCCGTTGGAATTGCGGTGATTGCCCACGATTTTTCTGATGGATTAAATACCGTCAGTGCAGTCCTCAAAGATGGTTCACGAAGAAAAGCATTGTGGTTCTTGATTCTCGATTCGATTGTTCCAATTCTTGGAATAGTGCTTGCCTATTATGTACTCACGGTTCCAGATAAGGTGCTCGGAGGAATACTTGCGGTTATTGCTGGATTTTTCCTGTATATCTCTGCAAGCGATATTATTCCGGAAACTTTTCATAATCACCCGAAAACATTTACGACCGTTGCGACGGTTATTGGGGTGGTGTTGATGGGGGTATTGGTGCAGTTTGTGAAATAAATAAACAAAACCAGCTATATAGCTGGTTTTGTTTATTTTTCTAGTGTTGTATTTCCACTAATCAGATCAAAAATTTTATTTTCTATATTGAAAAGTTCTGTCTGCATATTTTTTAATATAGTATATTTTTCTCCACTAAAATCCTCGATGTTTTTAGTTTTTAAAAATTCTTCAATATATCCATCATATTCTTCATTCAATTTTTTCCAACTTGTTTTGATTTGATCAAATTCTTCCTTTTTCATACAGATAAATTATACAGGAATCGATCACAGATTACTAAAGCTATTTGTTTCGGTGGGAATCCCTCCTTACAGGGGCAGTAAACTTACAGTTTCTGTACACCTTTTGGATATTTTTTCATAGGAATCGATCACAAGTATTTTTCACCAGAAAAATCTCGCGACCCCGCCTCGCCTATTTTTCGGGTGAAAAATTAGGGCTCCGGCTTTCGATTCCTACACGCAAAGCAAAATTGTTTGCTTCGCTCGAGGGGACACAAAAATAAAAACTGCACAAATTGTGCAGTTTTTATTTTTGTCCCCTCGGTAGGAATCGAACCTACGACCATCTCCTTAAAAGGGAGCTGCTCTACCGACTGAGCTACGAGGGGTTGGTTATTTTTCGGCAAGTTGCTGAAAATATGTTATAAAAATAGCATTATATGAACAAAAGGTCAATAACCCAAAATGAAAAGAAGTTAATTTTAGTACTCGACAATATTCGCAGTGAACACAATACCGGTTCGCTTTTTCGTACTGCCGACGGAGCAGGGGTGAGCAAGGTTTTTCTTGTAGGCACAACACCAAAACCAATCGATCGTTTTGGGCGGCCAGTTGGCACAATTGCAAAAACTGCTCTCGGTGCAGAGAAAACTATTCCATATGAATATTATGCAACCACCGAAGAAACAATTACTGTATTAAAAAAAGAGGGAGTACATATATATAGTCTTGAGCAAACAGCAAGTAGTGTTTCTTTGTTTGATGTTGAACCACAATTTCCGTGTGCACTTATCGTTGGTAATGAAGTTGATGGGGTAAGCAAAGAGTTTGTTGATGCAAGTGATACAGTGCTTGAAATTCCAATGAACGGTGAAAAAGAAAGTTTGAATGTGAGTGTAGCAGGCGGAATAGGATTATTTTTTCTTTTGCAAAAGAAAAAATAATCCTATTCCGCAAATGACCAGTGTCCCAGTGACTAATGACCAATAAAACTGAACAAAAAAAGAAATCTTTTTGGGATTTCTTTTTTTAAATATTAGTCACTAGTCATTGGTAATTAGTCATTACTTCCCATACGCTCTACTTTGTTCGTATGGTGTTGCTGGGGTGAGATATGGCTTATCTTTTTCTGCGCGAGCTGGTCCACCTGTGGCATACCAAAGAATCCAAAGAGCAACAAGCGATAATAAAATTATTTTTATTTCTGACATAGATTAATTGTATCGCACTTGGTGTGTATCGCAAAAGTGAGCACTGCGACCATTGATCACTTCACGAAGAATTGTTCCATTGCAATTTTTCATACCACACTTTGTTCCGTTCATTTTGTACGCCAAATGGTTTTCGTGAAATTGTCCCGGTTTGCCATGAATGTTTCGATAATCACTCGTCGAATCACCACCAAAATCAATACCTTTCTTGAGAACTACGAGCATTGCTTTGTAAATATTTTTCCTTACTTCTTTCGGAATGTTGTTCCAGTTGCTCTTCGGGTGTACTCCTGCGCGAAAGAGTAATTCATCAGAATAAATATTTCCGATGCCGGCAATGGTGCGCGTGTCCATCAAGAATGTTTTGATTGGTCGAGTGTTTCCTTTTGCTTTGTCCAAAGTATTTTCAAAATCAGCGAAAGAAATATCTTGTGTAATGTCCGGGTGAGTTTGTGAATTGATTGGTTCCGGCCCACTGTCTTTCAAGTGTTTTGATGTTTCAATGTCAGTTGTTTTTTCAATAGTAATTTTGCCGAACTTACGAGCATCACAAAAAACTAAGTGTTTTGTTTTTCCTTTCTGTTCAAGAGTGAATACGCAGTGAATAAACCTATTATATGAATCTCGAAGCGAGTCATTCTTTTCATTTAGATGAACTGACCAGCTATTGTTCTTTTTGTCATAGTCATATAGTCCGACCATCAGATGCCCGGTCATTTTCAAGTGAATCAAAATCGTATAGCCGTTTGATAAATCAATTAAAATATTTTTGGCACGACGATGCGCACCGATTATTTTTTGGCCAACAATAAGTCTCTTGAATTGTTTGAAAAATGGTTCGTACTTGATCGTATCCAAAAAATCTTTGCGTTTTGGGTGTGGGGTAGGGAGATCACTCCAGCAGTCGGTAATAGAAAAGCCGACAGCTTCTTGTTTGAGTCCAAGGACAGTTGTGGTAACTTCCGGAAGTTCTGGCATTCCATTATTCTATCAGAAAAAGAAAAACCCCGTTTTGTGGGGTTATTTTGGTTTTCTTTTAGAAAAGAGTTGTCGTTGTTTGTTGTTGTACTTTTGTTTCTGTTTAAACTCTTTTTCAAGTCCTGGTGCGAGAGTAATCGCCGCTTCCACTCCAAGATCTGGTTGTGTGTGTTTTCTTTTTACTAGCATGTGTTACCGAAACTAATTCCAAAAAGAATATAACACAGATTTTGAATAAAATCAAATCTACTGTTTCCCGAGTATTTTCAACGCTTCACGGATTTTTGTTTGAGTATCAAGTCCTGCATCAATGTTTCGAAGTGCGTCACGTACATCACCTTGTCGGTAGCCGAGTGCTTCAAGTGCGAGCAGTGCCTCACTTTCGCCGCGAATATCACGGGCATCGTGTTTGCCACTTTTGATAATTTTGTCTTTCAATTCAAGTGCGATTTTTTCGGCAGTTTTTCGTCCGATGCCGGAAATCGTAGAAAGTGTTTGTGTGTCACCGGTTGAAATAGCCCGAACGAGTGTTTCGGCAGAAATAGCATTCAATACACCGATGGCAGATTTTGGTCCGATGCCCGACACAGAAAGCAGGAGCATGAAAATATCTTTTTCGTAATTACTAACGAATCCATACAGATCAAGTGCGTCTTCACGGACAACCAGATAGGTCGCAAGAGAAACAACAATACCTTCATCGTATGAATCAAGCGTTTCTCGTGTTGTGTAGACCAAATAACCGATACCGCCAACAAGCACCACAAGGTGATCAGGGGTTTTTTCAATAATAGTTCCTTCGATACGAGCAATCATGTATCTTATTGTAGCATACGGCCAAAAAGCTTTACTTTTGGGTCTTTTCTGCTATTATAAAGAAGTTCGTAATGATTTCGTGTCTCAAGAAATTATATAAACAAACTAACTAATATATTTATGCCAATCACCAGATCAGCAAAAAAAGCACTTCGTGGATCACTTCGCAAAAAAGCGGTTAATGATCGACGTAAAAAAGCAATGAAAGAAGAAATCAAAAAGGTAGAAAAGCTCGTCTCTGCAAAGAAAAAAGATGAAGCGGTAAAAAACCTTAGTCTTGCTTTTAGTGTTATCGACAAAGCTGCAAAACGCGGAGTCATCAAAAAGAATACTGCTGGACGAAGAAAATCTCGTCTCGCAAGACTCGTAAAATAAAATCTTATGAAGATTTTGTTTCGTCTTCGACTCGGACAATGTAAAAAGAGTTCTTTTCACTTGTTCCTCGCTCGACGAAATAACACTCAAGACGCCTATTCTATGGGCGTTTTGTTATTTTCGTATAAAATAAACATAATACATGCTCAAAGAATTTATTAGAAAAATACTTGGTTCGTATGTAGCACGGCGTGTCGCACGTATTTCACATGCTTCAAAAAACCCAAAAAAGACTCAACAAAGAACCCTCATCTCTTTGGTGCATCGCGCACGATTGACTGATTGGGGACGCAAACATGCATTCGGTTCAATCAAAACAATTGAAGCTTTTAGAAAAAATGTCCCACTTTCTACGTATGAAGATTTGTATCCATGGATCGAGCGTGCGCTCGCAGGTGAACGAAATATCTTGTGGTCAGGTAAGGTGAAGATGTTTGCAAAATCATCTGGTACAACAAATGCTCGAAGTAAATTTATACCAGTAACCAAGGCTTCTTTGCAGGAAGCTCATTTTCGTGGTGGCAAAGATATGATTGCGTTGTATTTGGATCGTAATCCAAAATCTAATGTTCTTTTTCATAAATCACTGACTATTACCGGATCATTGTCGCCATCACCACTTGATCCAAAGATTTTATGTGGAGATGTTTCTGCGGTGCTCACCAAACAACTTCCGATACTTGCGGAAATGAATCGTGTTCCAGCAAGATCAATTGCACTCCTTTCAAAATGGGAAGATAAAGCAAAGCACATTGTTGTTCGAGCAAATAGTTTCGATGTGTCATCGCTCGTCGGTACACCAACATGGGTTGCGCGACTTGTTGATGAAATCATTAAGAAAAACGACGTCAAAGATATTTTTGCTATTTGGCCCAACCTCGAAGTATTTTTCCACGGCGCTGTTTCGTTTCGTCCATACAAACCATTGTTCAAAGATTTGTTTGGAGACCGTGTGCAATTTGTTGAAACATACAATGCGTCAGAAGGTTTTTTTGCAATACAAGATACTCCTGAACAAGAAGGAATGTTGTTGATGCTCGATTATGGAATCTTTTATGAATTTATTCCAATGACAGAATTTGGTAACAAAGATGCGAGTGTATATACCATAGACGAAGTCAAAGAGGGAATTAATTATGCAATTATTATTTCAACATCAGGTGGATTGTGGCGATATGTCATCGGAGATACGGTTCGTTTTGTTTCAATAAAACCATATCGTATTGTGATTACTGGTCGCACAAAACAATTCATCAATGCGTTTGGTGAAGAAGTGGTGGTTGAAAATGTTGAGCAAGCAGTACTCACTGCATGTCTTGAGACTGATGCTATTATTGAAAACTTTACGGTTGGTCCGCAATTTATGACACACAAAGAAGGTGGACACCATCAATGGGTGGTTGAATTTTCAAAATTGCCTGACAATACAAAAAAGTTCGAACAAATCATTGATGAGACTGTTCGTTCGCTCAATTCTGATTATGATGCAAAAAGAAACGGAGATACTATTTTGACCAAGCCTGTTTTTGATTATGTACCACTTGGAACTTTTTACACTTGGATGAAAGAGCGAGGAAAGCTCGGTGGACAACACAAAGTTCCACGACTTGCTAACGATAGAGAATATGTTGATGCTATACTAAGTATTATTCACCAACCAACAACAGATGGAAAATAAACCATATCTAGAAGAATATTATGGGCTCGAATGTCCGCACTGCCAAAAAATGCAAGCACTCGGGAGAAAGGCAGAAGCAGAAACAGGAATTGCATTTGCTCGATTTGAAGTCTGGCACAACAAAGAAAATATGGCTCGTATTGAAGAGATAGACAAAGAAGCAAAGTGTGGAGGAGTGCCATTTTATCGAAACACTCAAACAGGTAAGACATTGTGCGGGGAAGTAGATTACGAGACGATGCTTAAATGGGCCAAGGGGGAGGAATTTAGTCAATAATAAAAATCATATGCACAACAATCCAAATCAAAAACACCACATCCCATCACTACTTATTGTTATCTGTGTGATTCTTTTTTCAGCACTATCTCTGTTGTTTCGAAAAGATGTTGTTATGCAAAAAGAACAACAACAAACACCTGTTGTAGAAGACATTCCGGTAACTACACAACCAAAACTTTCATATTGTGGTCTTACGGTGAATACACCTACTCCTCAAGAAATGGTAACTTTTCCGTACACACTACAAGCTTCATGGAAAAACGACAAAGCAACTACTGGTTGTGTTTGGACAGTGTTTGAAGCACAACTCGCCGTCGTAAGTGTTTTTGATGGAAGTAACAAAAAGATTGCGAGTGGATTGCTCAAGGTTGCAGAAGGAACAGATTGGATGAACGGACAGCCATTTGATGCACAAGCAAATCTAGAGCTGATCGATCCAAAAACTGAATTGAAATCAGGTGCAAACCTCATGATAGTGATCGATGAAGAAAATCCAAGTGATAGTAAAAATTCGAAACAGATGAGAATTCCGGTGGTGGTGAAGTAGAAATATAAAAAATAAATCTCCCTTTCGGGAGATTTTTTATGCTGAAACTTCTATTTGATCAAGATTCAACCAAACATATACTTGTCGAGAATCCCTCAAGTAATATCCTCTGAGGCGAATTTGCTCTTCTCTTTCAATTGTTTTGAACGAATCACATATCCTTGTTCTAAGGATTTTAGTGATGCTTCTGTAATCAGATACATCGTCGTAAGGATCACCTATTTTAGGTTTACGGTAATTCGCATACTCATCTACTGGTTGAGTCAAGAATTCGATATGCGGAGCGATGATATTGACATAGTAGATAAAGCTTTCACTAGGAAGCTGCCCATCTTTTTGATGATTGAGGATGTCGTCTACAATACCTATCATTCTCATGCGTTCTTTTGTTGGTTTTATTACGGCAAGAAAAGACAATAAGCCAGCAAAAAATATGAAAAATAAAACTAGTATTAAGGTAAGTGCACACCAGTATAGCTGATTTATATCTTCTTTATTGTTAGAAAAGTATCCTCCTATAATTCCAATGACAATTGTTATTATGAGGGTGATAAGTATATTGGTAAAAAAACTTTTAAATAATTTACGATTCCTCGCTTCCAATTTCATCGCTAATTTGCGAAGTTTTAATTCTTGTTCCATTATATTTTTATTTAATCCAAAAAGATAATACATTTTTTATGGTGTTTTGTCAAATATAGGTAATTTCGCCAAAAATCTGTATTTACAGCACCAGTACCTTTTAAGCAATGATTCGGTCACGAGTTACTAAGTCTGCTCGTTTACTTCGTAAACTGCGCGGACCTAAG
>JBAXSP010000005.1:0-40007 GCA_037130655.1 bacterium
TAATGACTAATGACTAATGACTAATGACTAATGACTAATGACTAATGACTAATGACTAATGGAATACAAAGCGCGGCGACCAAAGGTCGCCGCGCTTTTACTAGTCATTGGTCATTGGACACTGGTCATTACTTTTAGTATTCCCGAAGTGAAAGCTGTGCTTCAATTCGTTTTACCAAATCGATAACCACAGATACCGCAATCAAGAGTGATGTACCTCCAACAGTCAGTGATGTGATTCCTGTAGCACTTTTGAGTACCAACGGAATAACCGCAATGAGCCCCAAGAAGAGTGCACCAAAGAGTGTTAGACGAACAATGATATATGAAAGATATTTCATTGTTGCTTCACCTGGACGAATTCCTGGAATAAATGCTCCACTCTTTTGGAGATTTTGAGACATTTGTTCTGGATCAAACGTAACTGCTGTGTAGAAGTATGTAAATAATACTACAAAGATAAAGTATACGAGTGGGTATGCCCAAGCTGAAGTGACAAACCAAGACATTGCGTGTGCAAGACTTGCAAGTACGCTGTGTGTTGAGTTAGCAAATACATTTGCAATCAACTGCGGAAAAAGCAAAATTGAAAGTGCAAAAATGATTGGCATAACTCCTGCTTGGTTCAAACGAACTGGAATGTATGTTGATGTTCCACCGATTACTCGATTACCGTGCACTTGTCGTGCATAGGTTACCGGAATCTGTCGTTCTGCATCGTTCACAAATACCACGAATGCAATGATCAATGCCCCAAGTGCAGCAAAAAGCAAGAATACTGGTAATTGAGAAATGTCGAATGAATAGATTGCTTGTGCGATGTGTGTTGGTAATTGCGCTACGATACCAGCAAAGATAAGGAGTGATACTCCGTTTCCAATACCGAATTCAGAAAGCAATTCTCCAATCCACATAAGGAGAACAGAACCTGCAACAATAACTGCTAAGTTAAGTGCAAATCCAAATGTTGATAGTTCAACAATAATTCCTTGTTTCTTCAAAAGCAACAAGAATCCAAATCCTTGCAATAGTGCCATTGGTACAGTCAAAATTCTTCCGTATTGAGCAAATTTTTGACGCCCTGCATCACCGTTGTCTTGATACGCAGATTTAATGCGAGGAGACAAGATAGTCAACAACTGCATGATGATTGAAGCCGTAATGTACGGACTCACCCCAAGCATAATGATTGAAAGATTTGATAGTCCTCCACCTGAGAGCACATTCAATATTCCAAAGAATTGGTTGTTGGCAAGAAATTGTTGCAAACGAGTCACATCTACTCCAGGAACTGGAATAGCTGCGAGTAAACGGAACAACACAAGAAAACCTACTATAGCCAAAATTCTATTACGAAGGTTTCGGTCAGTTACTAGCAGTTTAATTTTCTTTAATAGTGTATTCATAAATTTAGTTGAAAGTTCTTAAAGTTATAAAGTTCTTAAAGTTATACTGTTTTGCATTTACTTTACAACTTTGTACTTTATGAACTTTTTACTTAATAATACCGCCAGCTTGTTCTATTTTTGCCTTAGCTGAATCACTTACGAAACAGTCAGATGAAATAGAGAGCTTTTTTGTAAGTTCACCAGTAGCCAAAATTTTGACTTGAGGAAGAACACCTTGTGTTCGTTTAATCAAACCATTTTTCAAAAGCAATGCTCTTGTAATAAATGTTCCTGCTTCAAATACTTTGTCCAAAGTTCCAACGTTTACAACTTTGAAATCTTCTTTGACTGATTTGTTACTGTTTTTTCCACGTCCACGAAGTTTTGGAAGTTTCTTGATGATATCGCGCATTTGTGGACGCTTTTTGTTACCAGCACGAGCTGTTTGTCCTTTGCCTCCACGTCCAGATGTTTTACCGCTTGAACCTCCACGTCCAATCAATTTCTTTTTCTTGTTTGGTGTTTTTTTAACGAGTGTATGTAGTTGCATATTATTGTTGTGTTGCTACTTTTTCTTCTTGTGCGACCACAGGAGCTGCATGTACTTTTTTGACTGCGATTTGAGAAAGCGCAGAAATAGTTGCACGAGCATTGTTCATTTTGTTCTTACTACCAGAGTTAATCTTTGCAGTAACGTTCTTGATACCAGCCAAGATCAAAATATCACGCATAGCAGAACCTGCTACGAGACCTTTTGATTTGTTTGGCATCATCATTACTTGTGCACTGTTGTATTTTGCAGACACATCGTGATGGATTGAACCTTCTTTGTTCAATTTGACGGTAATCATATTTTTGCGAGCAGCTTTCAATGCTTTTGCGATTGCAAGCGCAGTGTCAGCACCCTTTCCTGTTCCCATTCCAACAGAGCCCTTGTGGTCTCCGATTGCAATAGCAACTGCGAAACTCATACGACGTCCTCCTGAAACCACACGAGTAACGCGACGAATAGAAATCATCTTTTGATCGAACTCAGGTTTTGGTCGTTCTGCATAAGTTTTTCCTCCTGGACCTCCTGGTCTTCCGCCTTTTCTATGTGGACGAGCCCCACCAGCCCCAGTCCCAGTTCCTGTCATTGTATTATTATTGGGTTTTGTATTTGTGAAAGCCATAAAATTAAAACTTAAGTCCTGCTTCGCGGGCAGAATCTGCTACTAATTTGACACGACCAGTATACTTGAAACCATTACGGTCAAAAACAACTGCAGTAATCTTTTTTGCTAGTGCAACTTCGGCAATTTTCTTACCGACAACAACTGCGCGTTCTGCTTTTGTACCTTTTGTTTCTTTGATGTCTGATGCTTCACCAATTGTGACACCTTTTGTATCATCAATCAATTGAGCGTACATATGGACATTTGAACGGAATACAGAGAGACGTGGAATACTAGCTGTGCCAGAAACACGACTTCTAATCTTGCCTTTCAAACGAATTCTTTTTTCAGTTTTCTTTTGTTGTGTATTCATATACTATGCAGATTTCTTACCAGCTTTGCGACGAATAACTTCCCCATCATAACGGAATCCTTTTCCTTTATATGGTTCTGGCTTTTTCAATGCGCGAACTTTTGCTGTAAATTGTCCGACCAATTCTTTATCAATACCTGATACGGTAATGTTATTTTTTTCAGCAGTCACCGTCAATCCTTCAGAGATTGGAACGATAACTGGATGAGAAAATCCAAGTGCTAATTTGAGATCTGAACCAGCTACTTCACTTTTGAAACCAACTCCTTCAAGAATGAGTTTCTTTGAAAATGGAGTAACTACTCCTTCAATCATATTTTCTAAATGAGATGCGTAAGTACCCCAAAGAGATCGGGCGAATTTGTCAGTCTTTCTTGGTGTGAAAGTGAGTGCATTATCTTCGATCGCAATAGTAACCACATCAATGACAGGACGAGTAATTGTTCCTTTTGGACCAGTTACTGTCACCATACCGTAGTCGAGTTTAACCTCAACACCAGCAGGAATTTGTATAATTTTTTTACCAACTCTTGACATATATATTTGATTACCAGATTTCGAATAATACTTCACCTCCGACCTGTTCTTTTTTCGCTTCCTTGTCAGTCAAAATACCTTTTGGAGTAGAAAATACTGTTACTCCGAAGCCATTCTTCACTGATTTGATATCGCGAATACCAGCGTACATACGACGTGATTGTTTTGAAATACGTTTTACGTCACTGATTTTTGATTTTCCATCTACGTATCGAAGTGTAATTTCGATCATCGGACGGTCACGCTTCACGAGAGCTTTTACATCCTCGATGAAATTTGCGCGCTTCAAACACTCTAAAATAGCGAGTTTGATTTTTGAATGAGGAACGACAACAGTTTCTTTAGAAACCATTGCTCCGTTCTTCATTGATATGAGCATGTTTGATATTGGGTCCATAATAATTTGATGTTATTAGAAAAGAATTACCAAGAAGACTTACGTACTCCTGGAATCATTCCGTCGTTTGCTAACTCACGGAAACAGATTCGACAAAGTCCGAAATCACGCATAAATGCGTTTCCACGACCACACTTAAAACAACGATTCTTTGCACGAACCGGAAATTTTGGTTTCTTTTCTGCACGGGCTTTTGTTGATGTTTTTGCCATAGGAAAAATTAATTAGCCTTTTTAAGGGACTAATAGTGAATAATAAGTGATGAGATATCGCATTATTTTTCTTAAATATCCTTATAAAACAAGTGTTTTGTAAGGTCACTTAAGGAGAACAATGGATCAAACACCACGAGCACATAATAACATAGTAAAAACCCAAAAACAAGGGTTTTAGGGCTTTATACAGATTCTACCTTTAGCATATTTTAACAGCGGGACAAACATCTTCTGGAGTACTGGTTTTGATTGAATTTTGATTTTTTAAAGCAATAATCTTATCCATCGTTTTTGGGCCAACAATACCAGTAGCTGGAATATTATATTTTTTCTGGAATTTGATTACTGAAGCCTTGGTAACTGATCCGTAAAAATCTGTCACCTTTATCTCTTTCGGGAAAAACCCCTGTGTGACAAGAAATCTTTGTAATTCTAAAACATCACTTCCCTTTTTTCCTGTAGCAAAATATACGACTTTTTTAGAAAAAACAGGATTCGTTACAGTTGATATATTTTGAATAATCGTTGGAGTAACGGGCTGTGTAACAATATCCCGAGGTGTAACCACTGTAATTGATGGCATTGAAGGAATAAATCCTCCTCTACGACTATTTACGATCATCTGCGTAGCAGAAACAACAGAAGATGGAGTCCCTTGTCCCCCATTATTAACTGGTATTACACGAAAATCGTATAGATTACCATTAATCAAACCAGTAATCTGTGCAGTTGTCACAGCACTAACACTGTCAGCAAAAGTATTCCAGCTTGTTGTTCCATTTTCACGATACTGAATAACATAATCAGAAATTGCACTTGTACCAATATCAGTCGGAGCTGTCCAAGTGAGCGTCATTGCATTGTTTTCAGACGTCACAGAAAAACTTGTTGGAGCAAGTGCGGTTGTTCGAGTAAAAGAAATTTCTGTTGAACGCGGAGTAAAGTTTGGTGAATATGTATCTGTGTCACTCTCTTGTACCACTGTATAATAAGTCGTTCCAGCAACGAAGTTTGATGTATTCATTGTGGCACTTGTACTTGTTGCAGTATATGTTCCACTACTTGTTCCGTATGAAATCTTGTAGGCAGCCAAAGAACTTTCAAGTGTAGCTCTCGAAGTCCAACTAAAATTCATTTGACCGAGTGACTCACTCACAGAAAAATTTGCTGGTGTCATCATATTGATTGCATACAATCGTGCCATCTGAGCAAAACCTGCAGTATTTGGATGTACATCCTGACTAGTCGCAGCTAAATCAATATAATGATACCCATCGTTGTAATGATTTTTGAAAAATGTCCAAAAGTCAGGACCCGCAGAAACACCGGTGTTTGAAATTACTGTCGTATAGTATGGTTGATACGGTTCGAGCAAATTATGAAAAGCACTATCAATAGAATAGTTTGGATACGCAAGCCAGATATTTGCCGCACTGATACCGTATCGTGTTTTCAATTCGGTGTTAATAATTGTTGTCAAATTTGTTTGGAGTGATGAAGCAGTAAGATTATTATATGCATCATTCACCCCAAGATTAACCAATGCTTTATTTGGAGCAAGTGCGGTTACTCTTGTGCGATACCCTGCTCCACTCATCATACTGACATATCCAGCAGATGTAATACCCGCTTTTCCGTCATTCATAATAAAAACTGGATATCCATAATACGAAACAAGGGTGTTTTGTAATTTTGTGAGAAACCCTTCTTTCCATCTACCAGAAAAAGCGCCGTGTTGTGGGAACTGACGATTGTCATTTGAAACAGTTCCGGCTGGTGCTGTTGTCCAATTGGCAATTGGTGTTGAACCAAGATCAGTATCATAATACCCTTCGGTGATTGAATCACCGACACCTAAAATAATATCTCCGATACCAAGATTTGTTGCTTGATCATGATTACCTGCACTTGTTTGAACAACCTGACTCGAGTCGACGATATATACATCGATCGTATATTCTGCTTTCGCAAGTGACGTAAATGAAGCAGTAAACGGTGAAGACATATCGTATACTGTTTGTTCTGTTGATAATCCCTTATTTAAAACAAACTTCACTCCACCACTTGATGGAAGCCCCGCACTTGCAACTGTTGCGGTAATAGACAATGTTGTGCTTGTTTGAATATACGGAATATAAAATGGCGCTATATAGTCATCAGTAATAGCACGAGTTGCAACATACGGCGCACCAACAACACCTTTCATAGGGCTAGTAATAAAAATATATCCAGCTTTGACTGGTATAACATTTGAAATTGCTGCGGTTCCTTGGCTGTTAACAGCCATGACAGAAAAATCATATACAGTATCAGTAGTAAGGCCGGTCACCGTCGCACTTGCTGTTGTGCTGACACCATCAGTAAATGTTGTCCATGAAGTATCTCCATTTAAACGATATTGAATCGTATAATCAGTAATACTTGCTCCGCCATTTGAAGGTGCTGTCCAAGTAAGTGTCACCGACGTTGCATCAGCACTCCCCGCAAGGGTTGTAATCGCAGAAGGAACAGAAACAGCTGAAGAACTGTGTGGAAAACAAAGAAAACACAGAAAGAAAAATATACCGTACAGTATATTTTTCTTTCTGTGTGATTTTGTAGTATTTCTATTCATATCCGAAACAGAATGATTTATTAGTTTACATCTTCATTCAAGAGCTTATCCCAAAAAATCTTATCGATTATTCCATTTTGTTTTAATTTAAATAATTGTTGTTTGTTTTTTACTATAGTTGTTGTTTGTTTTCCAAATACACCATCAGCTTTTATACCGAGGATTTTTTGCATACAGGCAACATCAGTACCTCGTTTGCCAACTGAAAGCGTGCGAGTATATACACAACTTTTTACTGTCCCCTGTTCCAAAGCAGGAACAATGACTGACTGCGTTGAATCTCCTGTACTTGAATAGAATTTGATATATTGTACGACTGATTTACGTGGAATCGTCAAATTTTTCTGCGTAACAAAACTAAACGGAACAATACCAGGACTATTTGAAAAATCTGATTTAGTTGCTAGTGCGTATCCAGTAATATTTACACCATTATTAAACACGGTATTTGTATTAGTTGTAATGCTTGGACTTGGGACTAAACTATTTCCACTACCCACCATCGGCACGGCACGGACAATTGATATATTATTGTGTCTCGTAGTTGTTGTGGTTGTCGTTGCTGGATCATCTATAGTAAACGTATAGATTGATGGATCAGAAAGAAAGGTTTGACCTCGAAGCACAAAAGAGTACGTTGTAGAAACTGTCGGTGTTCCAACAAAATTTGAACCGCTGATTGAAATACCTGTTGGTAATGAGCCTGATACAAGGAAAAAGGCTGGACTACTAAGACTACTCAAACTACTGATTGCTGTGTTATACGCAGTTCCTCTTGTACCACTTGGTTGTGTGCGAGAAAAATTCAGAATATCAAAACTATCAACGCGGTTTGAACTTGTTTGAACAACATATAAACGTCTATTTATAGCATCAAAATAAATATGTGATGGACCATACATACCATTTTGAGAAGGAAGTGCCGTAGAAGTAGTAAAAGAATCTTGACCAAGAACAGCAAAAGCTGAAGCAAAGTTTGAAACGCCGGCAGAAAAATCAAATACCAATACTCGATTATTTACATTTTCAGCAACATACAACAACTTATCTGCTTGATTCCATGCAAGACCACGAGGTGTACTCATTGTACTTGCTGTTGTACCTGCAGTATTTGTCGTAGTTGAGAGTTGTCCCAGAATCGTTGCAGATGCTCCGTTGGAGATAGAAGTAGTAGAGTAAACCAACACTCGATTATTCCCAGAATCACTAACAATGAGTCGGCTATTGGTCGGATCTACCGCAATTCCATAGGGGGTGTTCATACCGGAACCGGTACAACTCCCTGACAGAGTAATATTCGTAGAACTTGAAGTGAAATCACATTGACCGAGCACGTTCTCAGCCGTTAGACCACTTGCCATACTTGAAAGATTATAAACAACCACACGGTTAGCTCCATAGTCTGCAACATACAATTTATCTGTCACACTATTATATGCAACCGCAGTAGGGCCAACTAAGTTAGTAGATGAAACAGTAGCAGTACTGCAAGTAGTAGTAAGATCTGCTTTACCGAGCGCGTATGTAGCAGACATATTATTTCCAGTAACACCTGCAGATAAGTCATAGACCATCACACGCTTGTGCGCGAAATCTGCTACAAACAACCGTTTATGAACAGAATCATAATCGAGCCCTAATGGTGTACTTAATCCCGCGGCATTACACGAACCAGCACTACTACCTGTCGAAGTTGCTTGACCAAGATAGTATGTAGGGACAACACTTGAGGGAACGTTGTCGTTTGTTAATGTATACACGAGTACACGATTATTGTTTGCATCGGATACAAACATATAGTGATGGTCAGTATCTATAACTGCACCGATTGGTGTGTTCATACCATTTGCTCTCACTGTTGCTGATTGTGATGCTGTTTGGTTATACACTGGCAGATCACTTGAATCAAGTTGACCGAGCAGATTCGTAGCCGCCATATTATTACTAGTAATACCGCCTGAAATATCATAAAAAGTGATACGATGATACGTGAAATTAAGAATATATAAATATCCATTCGTCTCGTCATAAGCTGAAGAAATTGGCCCGCCCAAGCCAGTACCATTTGAATTCGCTGCCGCACTCGATGTTGTAAGTAATGTTTGCCCAAATGCATTCGCAGCAATAACACCATTGGTGAACGATGTATAAACCACCGTACGATTATCCGATAGATCATTTACAAAAAGACGATTATTTGTCGCATCATAAGTCAATTGACGAGGCGCACTCATACCACAACCGTTAGTTGTACCTGAGTTACAAGTACCGTTAGCAAACCCGGCTGCCGTATTGGTAGTACTTGTAGTAAGGTTTGGTTGACCAAGCACAATTGTCGCCGTTATTCCACTACTACTTAATCCCCCTGAAATATCCCACCCCACAACTCGGTGACAAGTTGGATCTGATGCAAAAACTCTTCGTCCACTGACATCAACAGCAACACCAATCAAATTTCTTGAAAGCGTGCTACTGCAAGTACTTGTTGTTGGTGTCCCTAGACTTGTTTGTCCGAGTACATAACTTGCAGACATTCCAGTACTTACCACTCCACTTGAAAGATCAAAACCCATTAATCGCCCATTAGTATAGTCAGCCACAAAAAGCGTTTTAGTTGTTGTGTCATATGCCAAAGCACTTGGACCAGACATCGTACTTGCAGTTGAGCCGGCAGTTGATGTTGTAAAACTTGTTTGACCAAGAACATATGTTGCATTCATTCCATCAGTAATACCACCTGAAGCAATATTTGCATAAACCAATACACGATTACCTGAGAAATCTCCCACAAACAACATATCAAGTGATGGTACATACAAAACACTTGTTGGAAGAATTGTGGTTGATTGAGTAGCGATTGCAGTACTACCTCGAAAACTTGGCTGACCGAGTACATTGTCAGCAATTCTATCTACCGGAGTATTATTAGAATTAAGGTTATAGACCATGACACGTCGTTGAGATGAGTCTGCAACAAAAAGCTTGTGGAGTGTTGTATCAAGCCATATCCCTTGCGGACTTTGCATCGAACGGTCTGAAGTATACGTATTGTTGGCAATCGTTGCACCAGCCACAGGATTTCCATTTACATCAGTTTGTCCAAACGTATACGAACTTGTTTGAAGTGCAAAAGCACTTGAAAAAGAGAGACAGAAAACTATTATTGAAATGGTTAAAATTGTTTTTCTGAAAGACATAATAATATTAAAGACTACTATTACTATTATTGTAACATACTTACCCATCAAAAAATCCACATTACTGCGGATTTTTTTGATGTATTTAGTCTATTTCTTGAACGGAATTCCGATGTGATCGAAAAATGCTTTTGCTTCTTTTTTGTTCTTTGCTGTCGTTACGATAGTTAGTCCAAAACCGAATACATCTTTCAATTCTTCATCAGCACATTCAGGGAAAATAGTATGTTCCTTGATACCGAGTGTAAGGTTTCCAATGTCATCGATTGCTTTTGCATCGAAACCACGGAAGTCTTTCATACGAGGCACTGCAACGTTGATGAATTTATCGAGGAAAGAATTCATTCTTTCTCCGCGGATAGTTACCGCAACACCAACTGGGTCATTTGTTCGGATCTTGAACGAAGCGATTGATTGCTTTGCTCCACGAACAGTTGGACGTTGTCCAGTGATTTTTGATAGACGGTCAACGATACGATCGTTTACTGTTCTATCTTTTTTCATCGCAGTACCAGTTCCTGATGCAAGGATTACTTTCACCAATTTTGGTGCAGAGAGTTTGTTTTTGTAACCAAATTCCCCTTTCATCAAGTCGTACGCTTTATCTGCTTTTTGTTTTACTGTTTCCATATTGTGTAAAATTAAATTTCTTGTCCGCTCTTCTTTGCGATACGAACACTTTTACCTGCGACCTGTTTGTACCCAACACGAGTTTGCTTGCCTCCTTTTGGATCAGCAATCATTACGTTTGAAATGTGTACCGGAAGATTCTTTTCGATGATTTGACCTACTTCCCCGCGTCCAGTTGGTTTCTTGTGTTTCTTAACTGCGTTCACGCCTTCAAGAATTACTTTTGTTCCTGCAACCACTTTCAACACGGTAGTTTTCTTACCTTTGTCTTTACCTGCTATTACTATTACTTTGTCGCCTTTTTTAATCATATATAAAATATTACGCCGGAAGCCTAGATGACTTCTGGAGCAAGAGAGATAATTTTTTGATATCCTCGTTCTTGCAATTCACGTGGAATTGGACCGAAGACGCGACCTCCTTTTGGTTCACCTTTTGTTTTGTCGATAATAACAACTGCATTTTCATCAAAACGAATGTATGAACCGTCTTTACGACGAAACGCATTTCGTTGACGTACGACAACTGCCTGACAAACATCCTTTTTCTTGATTTGCTTGCGAGGTTCAGCAACTTTGATAGAGATAACAACTTTATCTCCTAGTTGCGCATAGCGACGTTTTGAAGATCCAAGAATCTTGAAAACCTTACCGATTTTACCACCAGTGTTGTCTGCTATTTTTACGACTGTTTCTGTTTGAATCATATAACGAAAATTAGTTAATTATTGAACGACCTTAAAATGTTTGTCTTTTGAAAGTGGACGAGTACTTTCGATTTTTACTTTCTCCCCTGCTTTTGCAGTATTACTCTCGTCATGAGCTTTGTATTTCTTAGTGATTTGATAGTATTTCTTGTACTTCGGGTGTTTCTTGAATGTACTTACTGCGACTACGACTGTCTTATCCATTTTGTCAGATACGACTGTACCACTCAATATTTTCTTTTTTGTTGTTTCTGTTTTCATATAAAATTATATTATTGACGGGATACAATGCGAGTCTTGATTGGCAATTTTGTTCCTGCCTTTCGAAGTGCTTCACGAGCAACTGCCTCTGATACACCATCAACTTCAAAAATAATACGACCTGGGAGCACTTCCATACAGTATCCTTGTGGATCACCTTTACCCTTACCCATACCTACTTCGGCTGGTTTTGCAGTAAATGGACGATCTGGGAATACACGAATCCAAATACGAGCAACTTTTGTTGCAGTACGAGAAAGCACCTTACGAGCTGATTCGATTTGGTTTGATTTCACGCGAGCAGCAGATTCTGCTTTCAATGCATAAGAACCGAACGAGATTGTTGTACCTCGAGTATCAGGAGTTGCTGTTGCCATGTTTCGGCGTCCTGTTTGCCATTTTCTAAATTTTACTTTCTTTGGGAATAACATATCAATGATTCTTATTGTTTAGTGTTCTTATCTTTTTCAGAAAAGACTTCACCTCGATAAATCCAGACCTTTATACCAATGACACCGTATGACATACGAGCACGTTCGCGCGCGAAGTCTACGTCTGCACGGATTGTTTGTAGTGGAATTGAACCACGTTTGATTTCTTCAGTACGAGCAATTTCTGCCCCACCAAGACGTCCGCCCAAACGAATACGAGCTCCTTCTACTCCACGAGTAGCCATCACTTTTTCGATTGTTGATTTGAGGACACGGCGGAAAGGCAAACGCTTTTCAAGACCTTCAACGATCATGTATGCAACGAGTTTTGCATCTGCTTCAGGAGTTTCAACTTCGACAACATCGAGTTTGAAATCTGCAGGAAATACAATTCCCTTTTTACCAAGGAAAGACGCAATGTCTTTCTTCAATTTTTCGATACCTTCACCTGAACGTCCGATAAGCATACCAGGACGTGAAGTTTTGATGATCAAGCGAGTAGCTTTTTGATTGCGTTCAATTGCAACATCAGCGATGTAGTTTTGGCGCAAACGCTTATCAAGAAAACCACGAATAAGCACGTCTGTTTTCAAGAAGTCGCGGTATTTTTTGTCAGTTGCGAACCAGCGTGATTTCCAATCACGGAGAGTAACCAAACGGTGTGAAAATGGGTGTACAGTCTTAGACATAATTATTTGTTAGTTTTTTTAGTAGTTTTTGGTTTTGCACCTTTGACCTTTGATGAGTCCTTTACTCCCAATTCAATCACTACATTACTAGTGTGTTTGTGGATAGGAAAAGCTGAACCACGAGCACGTGGCATTGAACGCTTAAGAACAACCCCTTTATCAACCATTACGTTTGAAACATAAAGATCTTCTTTCTTTACATCAGTTTTTGCGAGTGCATTTGCAACTGCTGAATTCAAGAGTTTTTTGATTGGTAAAGACGCACGTTTTGCAAGGAAATCGAGTTCGATAACTGCATCTTGTACTTTTTTGCCTTTGATAAGTTGCGTAACGAGACGAACTTTACGTGGAGCTTGACGATAATTGTGTAGAATTGCTTTCATATAAGTAAAAATTATTTCTTCTTAGCGTCAGTAGAAGCTCCTTTCGCAGCTTTTGCAGCAGAAATTTCAGCTTCTTTCTTCTTCTGATCAAGTTCTTTTTGCATTTTACCTCCGTGGCGAGTAAATTTCTTTGTTGGAGAAAATTCACCAAGTCTGTGTCCGACCATATCTTCAGTAACCAATACTTCGATGTGCTGGCGTCCGTTGTGAACACCAAAAACAAACCCTACCATTTCAGGAGAGATTTGAGACGCACGTCTCCAAGTTTTAATAACCCCAGTTTCAATGGGTTTCTTCCCTTCTATCTTTGATAGAAGCTTTGCGTCAACATATGGACCTTTTTTGAGCGATCGTGTCATTTTGTTTGTTGTTTCAGGAAAAGAGAATAAAGACAAATGCCTCATTTATGTATGAATACATAACACCGTTCTGTATTGTAGCCCTAAATTGGACTAACTAACGGGATCGAGGGAAAAGCTTAAGCTTGACCTTAGAAAATTTAATTAAAAATTGCTCTTAATTGAGCATTCCTTGAATACCTATACGGTTGTTCAAAGTCTCTGACATCTTAGCAGAATGATACCGATGAGTCAAGAGCTTGCTCGAAAGGGGCGAAACCTCCGGTTTCGCCCCTTTTTGACCATTTTAAATTCGTAATTCCTAATTCTTAATTTTAACGATTCCTTCTTTTACGAGCAATTCCAAGGCTTTTTTGTAGTCATTTTTGACTACTTTTTCCTGTAAACGGATCAATTTTTGGACATTTTTATATCCCCCGCTCGCATACGCTTTGACCAGTTGACCCCGGATCTGACGGAATGAACCTTCGAACTTGGATTGTTTCTGATAGGTCGTACTTTTGCGATGAGTTTTGATTCCCTGCCCTTTCAAATAAGTGCCGTAATCCATCATCGCCGAATAGAATTTTCGGGGATTTTTGGTATCAACGATTTCCTTCAAAATAGTTTCGATTTCACTATCAGCTACATTTTCTTTGTTTTGTAAAAAATGATGAATGATGACCGTACGAACATTTGTTTCAATCACCAGCTCTGATTGATTGTATGCAAACACACAAATCGCACGGGCGGTGTATGGACCGATACCAGGCAAAGATATCAAGGAGTCACGACTTTTTGGAAAGATACCTTTGTAGGTTTTCTGTATTTCAATGCAGGCGCGCTGTGCAAACAGTGCGCGACGATTGTAGCCAAGTCCTTGCCAGTACTGCAAAATAGTTTGAGTGTTCGCACGAGCAAGCACTTTGGCCGTCGGAAACTTTTTCAAAAATGCTTCGTATTTCGGCACAACTCGTGGAGCTTGGGTTTGTTGGAGCATCAATTCGGAAATGAAAATACTGTACGGATCAGTCGTCTGTCGCCACGGCAAACTATGCCGGCCATTCTTTTTGTACCAATCGTACAGCATTTTTCTGAATTCCTTCCCTTCCATATCCGGACATTATACACAAAGACAAAATAAAAAGGGCAAACGACTTTGTCGTTTGCCCTTTAGTGATCACTAAAGTTTTTAGTCTTTAGTTTGAGATTAACATTACTTTTTACCAAAATGTTCTTTAATTTTTTGAACTAAATCTGGATGATAGTGTTCACGTAAACAACCTTTTACATAAAACTCGTTAAAGAATTCTATAGGAAATTCTGATTTACGTTTTTTGACAAAATTTATAATAGCATCAACACTAGCAATTTTCATTTGTTTCAGGCCAGTTGCCGTAAACCATCCGCTAGGAGCCAAAGATTTACCACCTAAATCTTTTCTAATTAGAGCAACTAAATCCGGGTGTAAAAACTCAGCAGGAGCAGTCATTGTGCGATAATTTACAAACCATTCAGGATGTTTTTCTCTATATTTACTAATATACCTTTTTATTGTTGCATCACTAGATATCTTTTCTTCAACATACAACTTATTTACAGTGGTCCAACCATCAGGAGGAAAATCTAGCGACTTAAAATTATCTACTATAATTTTAGCTAAATCTGGATGATAATATTCTCCAGTACCAATTTTCCTGTATAATTCCTTGTGTTTTAAGATTTGAACATTAGCAAATGCTTTGATAGTATGACGAGAAACACCTTTTAACTTACTTTCTATAGCACCAAAACTAATCCATCCATCCAAAATTTTATAATTTTTAGAAAATTCTACTATACGAAGACATAATTGAGGGTGAAAGTGTTCTGATGGTTTTCCATTTCCTTGTGGATGATAAATCCCAAACCATTCAGAATGATCCTTACGAAACTTTTCTACAAACTTATAAATTGTCTCACGTGCAAGTTTATTCTCCTCTGCTAAGAAAGAAGCATTTTTGTAACCTTCTGGAGGCAGACCGTAAACTAGAAATTTTTCCCTCAAAAGCTTAAGAAGTTTTGGATGGTAACATTTGGTAATTTTTATACCTGTCGAATTCCAATAATTTTTAACCCAATCGGGCTGTTTTTTCTGAATTTCATTTACAAATTTCTCTACTAATTCTGGAGATGCTCGTAATTTTTTGTAGGTTTGTGAATGAGTTTGCCAACCTTTGGGTAATACTTCTTTTTTCAAAAATTTTAACCATCCAGGAAAATCAGAATAATAAGCACCTGGATTAAAAGGGAGTTTACGGTTTACTTGTTTGTGTCTTTTTTGATAATCTGCAACATCTACAATACCAGCATTTATACTGACTTCACTGGCTTCTTGCCATGTGTCATAAAATTCATTACTAGAAACCATATACTCAAGAACAGACAAAACATTCACAATTTCAGAGCTAAAATCAAAACTAAAACCTTTTCCATCAACATGAAGTGGTGTGCCGAGAATTAATTGTTCATTTTGACTCATACCAACTGGATTAAATTCTTCAATTTCAGTAATCAATTTTTGAACATTCTTGACTCTTTCGATGTTTGCAACAAAATCAAGTACCGTTACTTTGAATTTACCTGCAACTTTACTCAATGCCCTACCAAGTTGTTGTAACCATATCCGATATGAATCAGTTGATCGCAAAAATGCGAGCACCTCAACATTTGGAACATGAATTCCTTCATTGAACTTGTCTACAACAAGCACATGACTTGCATCACCGTTCTCAAACGCATCCATAGCGTCTTCATTTTCTTTTGACGACTGTTCTGAGTGCAACCAAACACTGTTTGGAAGAATTTCTGCAAGATGACGAAGATGAGTAATATTACGACAGAAAACTATCGCTTTTTCACCTCCACTCGTATGCTGTAAGATTTCCAAACATTGCTTTTCACTTCTTTTTTGAATAAAGATGCGTTCGTTAATCTGTTTTTCACTAATTCGAGCTTTTTCAACAAATACTTCCTGACAAATTAACTCAAGTTCATCTTGATCAAGTCCATCAGTAACTATTTTGTATTCAAGCGGTGTAAGCCAGCCTTTTGCAAGAGCTTCTGGCAGTGAGTAGTTTACAACTTCTTTTCCGAACATATGACGAATATCTCTTTCGTCTTCGCGGTCAGGAGTTGCAGTCATTCCTAGTTTCCAGATTGGTTTGAAAAAATTTAAAACAATTTCATAGGTATCTGCTTTTGCATGATGACCTTCATCAACGATAATATAATCGAAATGTTTTGCCTTAAAAAATTCATGAGGTTTTGATTGAAAGGTAGCAAACACAAACGTGTGTTCGTCTGCATTCCAATTTTTATTCTCTCCAAAGAAACGTGCGTACGTATACTTGTCTCCTAGAAGCTCCTCATATTTCTTGAGAGAACGTTCTAATATACCAGTATCGTGACACAGAAATAAGATTCGTGCTTTGGGCTTTTTAGACAAAAAGTATTCAACTATTTTAGCTGATACGATTGTCTTACCAAGTCCTGTAGCCATAACCATCAAGGCTTTGGCTGTTTCAAGCAGTGCAGAAAGCACCTTTTTGTAGGCAATTTTCTGGTAATCGTATAGTTTTATATTCATTTTTTTATGTACATTGGTTGCACAAATTATAAACTATATATAATATAAAGTCAATACCTTGTTATTATCAAAATACATTGCAAAATATGGTGATTTTTGTAAAACAAAAGAGCGACGGGCAAAGCCCGTCGCTCTTTTGTTTTGTCCTGCTAGTTGCTAGACGCTAGTAGCTAGGTGCTAAATCTATCTCTTCTTACCTGTCTTGCGACGAGTAACAATAAGATGATTTGAGTATTTCTTCGGAGTACGAGTCTTTCGTCCACCAGTTACTTTACCCCATTTAGTCTTCGGTCGGCGTGTTCCACGTCCTTGTGCACCTTCACCTCCACCATATGGGTGGTCTACTGGGTTCATGGCAGATCCACGAACAGTTGGGCGAATACCCTTCCATCGTGATGCACCTGCTTTACCGTAGTTACGAAGTTTGTTTTCTGAGTTTCCGACTTCACCAATTGAAGCGTAACACTTTTCATGCACTTTTCGGATTTCTCCTGAAGGCATTTTCAAACTAGTGTATCCTTCGTCATTCGCAATGACTTGGATAAAGGTTCCAGCACTTCGGCCAAGTTTCGCACCACCACCTTGTTTCAATTCCACATTGTATACGAATGTACCAACGGCAATGTTTTTGAGTGGTAGACGGTTTCCCGGTGTCAGTGGAGCTGTGTCAGATACGATGAATGTATCACCTACCTTCATTCCTTTTGGAGTAAGCACATAGCGCTTTTCTCCATCAGCGTAGACTGCGATTGAAATGAAAGAAGTTCGGTTTGGATCGTATTCAACAGAAGCAATTTTCGCTGGAATGTTGAACTTGTTGTACAAGAAATCAATCATTCGGTAACGACGTTTATTTCCTCCTCCTTTGTGGCGAGTAGTAATACGTCCAGCATTGTTGCGCCCCATATCACGCTTTCCTCCCTTTGTTAAACTTTTGAGTGGTGTACCAGTCGTTAGTATTTCACGATAGTTAATCGTTTGCATATTACGACGTGATGGTGTTGTTGGTTTATATGTTTTCATATTTATGCAATAGAGATAGTATCACCTTTTTTAAGGAATACGACCGCTTTCTTACCACCACCTTTGGTTCCCCAATTACCACGAACAAAACGAATTTTATTCATGATTTTTGTGATGTTCACCTTGATTGGTGTCACTTTATAAAGTCGAACAACTTCTTTGATAATTTCAGACTTTGTTGCTGAAGGTTTGACCATAAATGTGTACGCATTGAATTCTGACATCTTCGCAGCCTTTTCAGTCATACGAGGAGATAGAATAATAGCACTTACATCTTTCTTAACTTCTGTAGTTACTTCTGTTTTCTTTGCCATATATTATGCGGTTTTTGAACCAAGGAAAGCGAATGCTGTCTCTGGTGCAATAACGATTACGAATTTATGTGTCAACACATCAAGAACGTTCAAGTCCTTCAATTGTTCACAGTCGACCTGCGGGATGTTTGCAAAACTCTTTTCAAGTACTTCATTGCGTCCATCGATAAGGATAAGACCGCGATTTGCGCGCTTGTGTCCAAGTTTTTCAAATTCTTTCATACTTGCGAATGCATCGATAACGATTTGCGCATTTGCAGTTTTCATTTCTTTAAATTTGATTTCATCAATAAAGATCATTTCACCATCGCGATTTTTTGCAGATAGTACAGAGAACAACGCTTTTGTGCGCATTTTCTTGTTGATCTTTTGACTGTAATCTTTTTCAGAGCGTGGACCGAAAGTCACACCTCCGTGACGCCAGATTGGAGAACGAGTAGAACCGTGACGTGAACGTCCTGTTCCCTTTTGTTTCCATGGCTTCTTACCACCTCCGCGAATTTCACTTCGGTCTTTTGTGTGAGCAACGTTTGGTCGAGCGTTAGCTTGGATCGCAGTTGCTACTTGGTGAACGAGGTCAGTATTGAGCGCAAGCCCAAACACTGCGGGAGGAAGAGCGACAGTACCGATTGATTTAGCTGTTTGGTTATATAGTGTTGCTTCAAGTACTCCAGCTTCTTTTTTAGAAGTTGCTTTTGCTACTTTCTTAACAGCCACCTTTTTTGTAGTAGTTTTTTCCATATAATTATGCAGTTATTTCAAGTAATGTCCCTCTTCGACCTGGAAGTGCTCCTTTGATAAGGATTGTGTTTGTTGCTTTGTCTACCAATAGAACTTCAAGGTTTTTGACACTAACACGGTCATTACCCATACGTCCCGCCATACGCATTCCTTTTGGAACACGTGTGCGAAGACCTCCACCGATTGAACCTGGTTTTCGTTCTGAGTGTTTGCGTCCGTGTGTACGTTTGTCACCATGGAAACCATGACGTTTAACAACACCTTGGAAGCCTTTACCTTTTGAGATTCCAGCCACTACCACCATATCACCTTTTTCAAAGGCTGATACGTCGATAATGTCACCAACAGCTTTACCTGCATCTTCTGCGCGGAATTCGCGAAGTGTTTTGTAGGCAGCATCTTTGGTGTGACCGAGAACACTCTTCGAAAGACGTTCTTTCTTTTGTTCGCCGTAGCCAACTTGTAGCGCAGTATACCCATCTTTGTCACCAGTTTTAACTTGTGTAACAGTAATCGGTCCCGCAACAACTACAGTAGCCGGAGAAACTTTTCCGTCTTCGCCCCAGTATTGGGTCATATTCTGTTTTGTTCCGAGAATAAATTTTTTCATAAATTGTTTGAGGTTTCTAGAGTCCTATTCACCCTGTGTCAAAAATTCGGTATAGATAACAAACTCAAAAGTCGTGAGACATTTAAGGATGTTATAAAACCAAATTTTGAAAGTAAGAGTGACGTCGGATTGAGAAACAATGTCGTGATTTTTTGCCTCGGCAAAAAATCACTCATTATTTCTACAGCATCTTCACGTCGATATCGACACCGTTTGGAAGATTGATATTTGTAAGCGCTTCCATTGTTTTTGGAGACGGGTTCAAAATATCGATCATTCTTTTGTGTGTACGGATCTCGAATTGTTCACGAGCGTTTTTATAAACGAACGGTGAGCGATTCACTGTGTACTTTTTAATTTCTGTTGGAAGCGGTGTTGGTCCGACTACTGTTGCTTCATGACGAAGTGCTGTATCGATAATTTGCTTGACTGAATTGTCAAGAATCTTATTTTCATAGGCACGAACACGAATACGTAGTGTAACTGTTGCGTCTTCCCCAGATTTCTTTTTTGTTGTCTTTTTTTCTGTAGCCATAGCTTTGGAATGAACTTAAGTACGTGAAGATGAGTGATGCTTATTTGATGATTTTTGTCACCACACCAGCACCGACTGTCTTACCTCCTTCACGGATAGCAAAACGCTGTTGATCTTCTAGTGCAACTGGAGAAACCAATTTCACTGTCAATTTTACTGTATCACCTGGCATAACCATTTCTGTTCCAGTTGGAAGTGTTGCTTCACCTGTAACGTCAGTAGTACGAACATAAAATTGAGGCTTGTAACCGGTGAAGAATGGAGTGTGACGTCCACCTTCTTCCTTTTTCAAGATGTATACTTCACATTCAAATTCTGAGTGAGGAGTAACTGAACCTGATTTTGCAAGCACTTGTCCACGTGTAATATCTTCTTTTTTGATACCACGGAGCAAGATACCAGCGTTATCTCCAGCCATACCTTCTTGTAGTTGTTTGTTGAACATTTCGATACCAGTTACAGTACTTTTTACAGTATCTTTCAAACCGATAATTTCAATTTCTTCACCAACTTTAACGATACCGCGTTCGATTTTACCTGTTACCACTGTTCCACGTCCTTCGATTGAGAAGACGTCTTCGATTGGCATAAGGAATGGCTTGTCAGTTTCGCGAACTGGTTCGTCGATGTAGTTATCACATGCATCTACGAGTTCGAGTACTTTCTTTGCCCATTCATCATCTACAGATGTTGATTGCAATGCTTTCAAACCTGAACCACGAATAACTGGAGTATTAGCACCGTCAAAACCTTGTTTTGTAAGGATTTCTCGGATTTCTTCTTCAACCAATTCGATCATGTCTTGGTCTTCAACCATGTCACATTTGTTCAAAAATACAACGATTTTTGGCACACCAACTTGTTTTGCAAGCAAAATGTGTTCACGTGTTTGTGGCATAGCACCATCAGTTGCAGCAACAACGATAATAGCACCGTCAGTTTGAGCAGCACCAGTAATCATGTTCTTGATGTAGTCCGCGTGACCTGGCATATCAACGTGAGCGTAGTGACGCTTTGGAGTTGTATATTCAGAGTGGTGGAGTGAAATAGTGATTCCACGAGCCTTTTCTTCTGGAGCCTTGTCGATACTATCGATTGCTTCAACGCGAGCTGAATAACCGTTTCCTTTGTTCATGTCTAACACGTGCAAAATAGCCGCTGTAAGCGTTGTTTTTCCGTGGTCAACGTGTCCCATAGTACCAATGTTTACGTGTGGTTTACTACGATCAAATACTTCTTGAGCCATATATATTCATTGGTTTATCCCTTTTGGGGTATAAACGTAAATTAATTAATAAAATGTCTTGTTTTCGAAAACAAAAACCGCTAAAAGTGCGATTAAGGCTTATATTAGACGAAAAAGCGCGAAATGTCAAATCTCCGCTCGATACGATTTCTTGGAAAAGGACGGAATATTTTTGTGGTCAAAAATTTCCTCATACTCAGAGCCGAGCTCTTCCGTAGGCCATTTCCAAGAAACGTATCTCGCTCCGTGGTAAAAATCACAAAAAAAAGAAAAACACCTTTTCAGGTGTTTTATTTTTAAGCCGTTTCTGGTTCAAAAAAATCTTTGAATTTTTCGAACCAATCTTTAGGATTAGACTTCCAAGACAACAACAATATGTATTCCTCGGGAGAAATCATTTCTTTTGCTTTTTCTGAATATATTACATCAGTAAATGTAATAAGCGGCTCAAGAATATACCCTGCTTCTTCGAATCCTTTCTTGGATTCTTCCATTTCGTGTGAATAAATACACAACGGATATACAAATGAAGCACCGCTATCCTTTAAAATTTTAATACTATCCAAAAGACTTCCTCCTGTTGAAACAGTGTCTTCAATAACAACAATGGTTTTCCATAAAACATCGATACCTTCGATATTTTTACCCAAACCATAGGCTTTGGCATCCAAACGAACATATCCAAAAGGAAGCCTAAATTGTGTATTCAAGAACATTGCATGAGCAATACCACCAGTTGCAACACCGAGGATACCGTCGATAGAAAGTTTTTCAATCTTAATTTTAAAAAGATTTTTTATCAATTCCATTATTTTATAGTGCTTCATGCACTCTCGCAGATCGACATAGATCGGCGACCTTAGTTCTGATTTGAACGTGAACGGTTTTTTGAAATTGAATTTAATAATTCCGTGTTCCAATAATAGCTTAATTAATTCTTGTTTCATTTTGCATTACATTTATTCCGATTTGAACAATATAGAAAAATCACCCTTGTGTCAAATGGAACAAAAAGCGTCGAAAAAACTTTATTGACTTCGCCGACAAGTTTCTTTCGACGTCATTTTTCTTTGTAGAAAAAATGAAATCCCCTCTTTGCAAAGGGGATTTTGAGTTACTCATCAATCATTTCTTGAATAATGTGTTGAGTTTTTTCAGCTAATTCTTTTGGAGACATCGTGCTCCCGTCAATTGGTGTACCAATTCGTATGATAATACGCGTTGACTTGATGTACTGTCGCCATTTTGGCTTGGCCTCATAGGTACCAATAAAGGCAATCGGCACGATTGGCACTCCAGCTCTTTTGGCAATATTGAATGCAGTATCTTCAAATTGCTTCATCTGTCCGTTCAATGTTCGTGTTCCCTCAGGAAACGCAACCAATGATTTTCCTTGTGCTAATGTTTCAAGTGCTTTGTACTTGGCGGAAATATTAATTTCAGCCATTTCTCTTTTTGAAAGAATAATTTGTGGCAATAGCCAGTTCGTTATTTTTTCAGAGACCGTTTTTGTATGAACCATCGTATTAGTACTTGATTCATATTTTGCGGTCGGAGGAATCACAGGAATAACATCCAGTCGTTTGAGCCACCAGCCAAGTATCGGTATCTTCAACAATTTTTTATGAAGGAAGACAGTCCCCTGTAATCCTTTGAAATAATATCCTGTTGCGAAGATATCAAAAAAACTTCCGTGATTGGCCACCGCAACAAAATTGGTATTCGTTGGAAGTGTTCCAATAAGAATCGGTTTTCGGACCATTGATACCAAGAGCACCGCTCTGGCCAAATAAAACCAATTTTTGTAGATAGTACTTGGAAAAAGTATTGTGCGAAGCATCAACGGAAAACCGATGACAATATATACAACAACAATTCCAGTTTGAATCAAATGAGTTTTTTGCATTCGCAAAAAATCACGTAATACATCGAGTGTTTTTTCATGTGCCTTATGAATGGCGTAATACCAATCATGTAGAAAGATCATTATGTAGGCTATAAAAAGCACTACCTGCTGAGTATAGTTGAGATTTATCATTTTTATAAAGTGCTTTTGGGTCCAAGATGAATGGTACGGTATTTTTAACACAAACACAAATAAAAAACAGGACTTTTATGTCCTGTTTTTTTATTTTTACTTACGATTTTTTACAATTTCATCTTCTACGTTTTTCGGTACGATATCGTAACGAACGAATTCCATGGTGAATCCTGCACGTCCTTCAGTCATAGAACGAAGTTGTGTCATGTATCCGAACATTTCAGAAAGTGGCACAACGGCTTTGATTGCTTTGTTCATTCCACGATCTTCCATACCTTCGATAAGACCACGTTTTGATGAGAGTGAACCAGTCACATCTCCCATGAATTTTTCAGGAGTAACTACTTCAACTTTCATCATCGGCTCAAGGATCACTGGACGAGCCATTTTGGCTGCGTCTTGCATTGCCATAGAAGCTGCAATTTTGAAGGCCATTTCGTTTGAGTCAACATCGTGGTATGAACCGTCGTATAGATCAACAGACACATCCACCATTTTGAATCCAGCAATAACACCACGATCCAATCCTTCACGGAATCCTTTTTCACAAGCTGGAATGTATTCTTGTGGAATAGCACCTCCTTTGATTGTGTTGACGAATTCGAAGTGATCTTCACGTTTGACACTCTTCGGCAAATCAGCGATTTGTTCTTTTGAAAGAGACATATCCATTGGCTTCACGCGAATCTTCACGTGACCGTAGTTTCCACGTCCTCCAGATTGTTTGATGTACTTACCTTCAACATCTGCAGTTCCTTGAATTGTTTCGCGGTATGCAACTTGTGGTTTACCAACGTTTGCTTCAACAGAGAATTCACGCTTCATACGATCAACAATGATTTCCAAGTGCAGTTCTCCCATACCTGAAATAATTGTTTCGTTTGTTTCTGGATCAGTTGTTACGCGGAATGTTGGGTCTTCTTGTACCAAACGAGAGAGTGCCATACCCATTTTTTCTTGGTCAGCTTTTGTTTTTGGTTCAATACGAAGTGAGATAACTGGTTCTGGGAACACAATACGATATAGTTCGATTGGATTTGCTTCTTCACACAATGTGTCAGAAGTAATTGTTTCCTTGAGACCTACCGCTGCTGCGATTTCTCCAGCAAACACTTTTTTCACTTCTTCACGTTCGTTGGCGTGCATACGTAGAATACGTCCGATACGTTCGCGATTTCCTGTACGAGGATTGTACACATAAGAACCTGCTTCAACACTACCTGAATACACACGGAAGAAAATCAATTGTCCAACGAATGGGTCAGTCGCGACTTTGAAAGCCAATGCTGAGAAAGGAGCTTTGTCGTCAGCTGGACGAGTAAGTGGTTCTTCTGTGTCTGGATGAACTCCACCGATTGCTGGAATATCTGTTGGAGATGGGAGGTAGTCAACCACCGCATCGAGTACCAATTGAACACCTTTGTTCTTGAGTGCTGAACCAACGAATACTGGGAAAATTTGGTTTGCAATAACTGCCTTACGCAATTCAACCTTAAGCACTGCTTCAGGGATTTCTTTGCCTTCGAGATAGTCATTCATCAATGCTTCATTGTTGGCAACGATAGCTTCGATCATTTCAGCACGAAGTTCTTGTGCTTGTGCCATCATATTTTCTGGGATTTCTTTTTCGATAACTTTATTTCCCATATCACCTTCGAAGTAGAATGCCTTCATTTTGAGGAGGTCTACTGCACCTTCATGGTTTTCTTCAAGACCGATTGGAATTTGCATTCGAACTGCTTTCTTTGAAAGACGATCAAGGATTGTTTTGTATGAGTGGTCAAATGACGCACCAGTACGGTCGAGTTTGTTGATAAAACAAATACGTGGAACATTTGCTTCGTCAGCATAACGCCAGTTTGTTTCTGATTGTGGTTCTACTCCAGCAACGCCGTCGAACACGACAACAGCACCGTCGAGCACGCGAAGAGAACGCTTCACTTCTACAGTGAAGTCGATGTGACCAGGTGTGTCAATGATATTAAAACGATATTTTTTTGATGTATCTTTCTTGTCTTCTACATAAGTAGGTGTCCAGAAACAAGTAATAGCCGCAGAAGTAATAGTAATTCCACGTTCCTTTTCTTGTTCCATCCAGTCAGTTGTAGTCTCACCATCGTGCACTTCCCCAATTTTGTGAGAAACACCAGTATAGTAGAGCACGCGCTCTGACGTTGTTGTCTTACCCGCATCGATGTGGGCGATAATTCCAAAATTTCTAACTCTCTCCAAAGGATAATCCCGTTTGTCCATAAAATAAATGATAAACTAATAAAAAATCAAAAAAGACATCGTTTTGTCTTGTGTGCATACTATACGGAATTTTGGGCTTTTTTGCAAATAAAAAAGCCGTCCGTACGGCTTTGTTTTTTTCGACAACACACTATGGCAGGAAGTACTTTTGATAAAATTTTTGATTCAATCTTATAACATTTTCAGCAGCAGATCTCTCTCTATCATCAGTTATATCGTTTTCTAAAGCATTCTTCATATTTTCGATTTCCTGCTTCAAATGAATTTTCGCTTCTTCTTTTGTAACAAGAACTGGCTCAAAAAAACGTGCTATACCTGTACGACCGAACCAATCAATGGCAATATTAGGACAAACATCATCTATCAAGACAACTACTCTGGTTACAGATTTATCGTGTGGCATTACTGTATACCATTGCCCTCCTTGAGGTTTTGGATCCAAATCATCTAATGATTTTAATTTTGCTGTTATTTCCATTTTATTAAGTTTTAATTCCTCCACCACTTTACTCTTTTGATACAATTTGTCAAAAAAAATCCCTCATCAGTGAGGGATTTTTGAATATAATACGCTTTGTTCTTTAAAATGTTCTTTTTGAAAATTGTTCATTTTTTCTAAAGCATACATAAAACGACAAGGTGTTTCTCTTAAACCGTTTGTTACTTCCAAAATCTCATTTGCAATTTGATTCGCAGCTCCCTCTTCTGTTAACAAAAGAGGTTCGATAAAATCATCTAGTGTGTCGGATTTTTGTCCATAAGGAAAAAGAATTGTGTTAGCACTTTCTGTATATACAAGAAATCTTTGTTCGTCTTTTAGGTTGTCAAAAGTAACACTATAGTATTGACCTTCTGTTAGTTCAATATCAAGCAATGTAATTGGTTGAAAATCTTTTGTACTAACAAGTTTTAATCCTGAAAACGCACACTGTTTATTCAAAAGAACAAATTCTTTTGCATTTGTTTTTTCACTAAACAGAAATTCATCTCTTCCGGCAGAAACACGCTCTTTTTTACTTACACTGCGTTTCAATTCTCCAGTACACTTTTGACCGATAACAGGCACTGATTCAAGAATAAGAAATAATTCTTTATCTTTTGAAACCTCTAGCTCAAGGCCTCCTATTAACATAAAGATATGTTCGATTTTTATTTTTTTCATTTTATTAAGTTTTAATTCCTCACACAATTTACTCTTTTTTTTATTTTTTGTCAAAAATATCTTTTTTAAAAATTGCTCTATTGTTTTTAATTTGTTATAAAAACCAAGGAATATAATGATCAAAATAAATGGAACAAAAAGTTTTTGCCGTCCGAGAACAAGACCCTCATTGGGTATTTGAACTCTCAACCACCGAAGTTTGTAGTTGTTGTGATGCAAGAAAAATCACCAGCGGACTCTATGTACACATTAGAGGAAAAGTAGGCATCCCTTGTTGTAAAGATTGCTATAACACTGCGGACGGATTCGATGAATGGTTTGCTAAATGTGAAAGTATGCGTACAGATATTCCAAAACAATTTGACTGGTTTTTTGAAATGTATTTCAAAGGTTACAAACCAGAACAAGCCATTGATGATCTTCGTCTTGTCGTATAAAAAATCCCCTTTCGGGGATTTTCTTTTTATTCTTTCCGCAAAAACAACGGAATTTCTGGTTTTTGATTTGCTTTAATCAAAGCAATCATTTTTTCTGAAGTCTCAGGCAGTAGTGGTGCGAGTGAGCAAGCGATGTGTGACAAGCGAAGCAATGCATATCTCAAGTCTTCTTTGGCTTTCTCTGGATTAGTTTTGATTGTCTTAAACGGTTCAGTCTCTTGGATAAATTTGTCGAGTGCATTTATTTCTCCCCAAATAATATCCATTACTTTTCCATTTTCAAACTGTTCGTATGCTTTTTCGATTTCACCATTTTGTAATGGTTGAAATGTGATGTGATCAATTTCTATTCCGTATGTCGCTGACATGTTGAGTAATCGTGAAGTCAGATTCCCCAAACCATTTGCCAAATTTGCATTGTAGGCTTCTTTGAACTTATCCATTGTCATATCACCGTCTTCAAAGGTCGACATTTCTCGAAGTAGATAATATCGCAATGCGTCGGTACTGTATTCACCTATCACATCAAATGGAGAAATAACATTGCCGATAGATTTCGACATTTTTTGCCCACCTGAATTAATGAATCCATTGATCACAATTTGTGATGTATTTGGAATACCACATGCCATAAGCATTGCTTGCCACATTGCTGACTGTTGACGCAAATTATCTTTGCCACAATATTGCACTGTTTCGCCGTTTACCCAAAATTGCTCAAATAGATCTTGTTGTTTTGGCCAGCTAAGTGTCGAGATATAGTTGGTCAACGCATCAAACCAGACATACATCACTTGTGAATCATCTTTTGGTACTGGTACACCCCAAGACATTTTTTCTTTCAAACGTGAAATAGAAAAATCTTCGAGTCCACGCTCTACAAAACTTTTGATTTCATTGAATCGCCCTACTGGTTGTACGAAGTGTGGGTTGTCTGTATAAAACTTCAAAAGTTTTTCACCAAATGCAGAGAATTTGAAGAAATAATTTTCTTCGTCAATCAATTCAATTTTCTTACCTGGATGAATTGGGCATTCACCATTCTCATCAAGCTCACTCTCAGTCTTTTCGAGTTCGCAACCGACACAGTATTTTGTTTGATATGTTTTTTTGTAAATATATCCATTCTCATCACACATATTCCAGAGTGCCTGTGCCGCAACAATATGATCTTCGTCTGTTGTGCGAATAAAATGAATATCTGAAGTGATATTGAGCACCGGAAGCAACGCTCGGAACTTTGCAGAATTTTCATCACAAAAATCTTGCACTTCCTTCCCTTCTGCTTGTGCTCGGTCAAAAATCTTTTGTCCATGCTCATCAGTGCCGGTATTGAAAAACACTTCATACCCAAGAGTTTTTTTGTAACGCGCAACTACATCAGCACGCACAATTTCCATCGCAAATCCAACATGTGGTTCACTGTTGATATATGGAAGCGTTGTTGTTATGTAAAAATGGTTAGTTTGATTCATGAATAATAGGGACTTTTCTGTTATTGGCAATATCGTCGAGAATTTCAATGACAAACACAGCACAAGGAACTGCGAGTAATACACCGAAGAAACCAATAAGATTGTATCCGATCAAAGCTGAAATAATAACGACAATTGGAGAAACGCCGACAACTTTTTTGACCAACAGTGGAGCAATCAAATAATTTTCAATTTGCTGAATAACGATATACAAGACAAGTACAATCAATGACGTAGAAACGCCACTATTCATTGCAGTAAGTAGTACCGCAGGAATTGTTGCAAAGATCATTCCAAAAGGAACAAGCTCAAAGATAGCAGCAATCAATGCAAGCAAGAGCGAGTATTCAACTCCCATGATTTGCAATCCTGCAAATACGAGAATCCCAACAATCAATCCGAGCAACAGTTGTCCTTGTACCCAGAGTGCAATTTTGCGTTCTATTCTTTCCCATAGACCAACAACATATTTTTCATGTTTTTCTGGTGTAACAAATCGCAAGAAACTTTCAACTCCGCGTTGTTGCATTGAAAGATAGAAAGAAATAACAAGAATAATAATGAAGTGAAGAAATCCGTTGAAAAATGCTGAGAGTGAAGAGAAGAGCGTTGTTGAGAGGTGTGTCAAAAATGCCCGTGAACCAGACACCACTTCCCCGATTGAAGCATTTGAGCCGATACCTTCAGCAAATTTTTGCGCACCAACAGCAAAACCTTTACTTTGAAATGGTTGCAACCAAGAAACCGTCGGCAATGCTCGGGCAAGTTGTGCTCCAAGTGTTGTAATCTGATCAAAGAAAATTGGAATAATGAAGTACAACAATCCCCCAATAGCAAAAAGTAATCCGAAAAACACCACTGACACAACGATTGGACGAGGAATTCGATATTTGCGTTTTAGTTTTTCAGCTACTACTTCCACAAAAGAAGCGAGGACAATAGCAACCAATAGCGTAATAAGTACATCTTTGACCAAAATTACCCCGACAATACCGAGAACAATAAGCACTGTTCTAATAATTGAAGAATTTGATATAGATATCGTTGTGTGTTTTTCACTCATATACATCTATCGTACACCAAGAGCGCTTATTGTGGAAGCGAGTTTCTTTGTATCACAAGTAGGACCGACGACCGCAAACACTGCTCGTTCTTTGACCAAATATTTTCCTGCTACACGAACCAAGTCTTTTTCGGTAACTGCTTGTATTTTTTTGATTTTTTCTTCCGGTGTTTCAACGATACCGAGAATGAGTGCTTGTGGGCCAAAAAATCCAGCAACAGCATCTGAAGATTCCAATCCCATTTTGATATTTCCAATCATATGCTGTTTTACCTTTTTCAACTCTTCATTTCCTACACCATTTTTTGCGACATCATTACAAAGCAATACTATTTTTTCTACCACCTCATTCAACCTCGCTGTTGTAACTCCAGCTGGTATGCAAAACAACCCTCGATCACTTTCGGAATCATGGAATGCGTATACGTAATACGCCACACCCAATTCTTCACGGAGCAAATTGAACAATCGTGAACTCATTCCGCTTCCGAGTATCGCACCGAGTACTGCGAGCACAGTCGCATCTTTGTGACCTTTTGGTACTGTATCAAATGCAAGCACAGTGTGCGTTTGATCTGTTTTCTTTTCGAAACTAACTACTTGTGGAAATGCTGTATCATTTTTGAACTTCGGTTTTTTGATTACCTTCCCTTCAGTAAGGGTTGCAAAATATTTCTTTGCTTCAGTAAGCATTTCTTTTTCTGTAATTCCTCCAGCGATGACGATGGTTGTTTTCGCAGGAACATAATGTGTTTGGTGATATGTTGCAAAATCATCACGGGTAAACTTCAATACATTTTCTTTGGTTCCGCCGATTGTTCGTCCTGCAAAATGCTCACCATACATTCCTTCTGCCAAGATGTGCCACACTTTGCGCTCAGGCATATCTTCGTACATATTGAGTTCTTCGACGATTACTCCTTTCTCTTTTTCAATTTCAGTTTCTGGAAACGTTGAATTGAGATACACGTCGGCAATCACTGCAAATGCTTTCTTCCACAATTTTGCATCAACCTTGGTGTAATAGTTTGTGATTTCTCGATCAGTGTACGCATTGTATTGTGCGCCGAGTCCATCAAGTTCGGTTGAAATGATTTTTGAAGAAGGACGATTGGTTGTCCCTTTGAAACACATATGCTCCAAAAAGTGTGAGAGTCCGTTATTGTCCTTGGTTTCAAAGTCAGCCCCAGCATTGACCATGACCATCGAGGTGACGGTCGGATTCCCTTTCATTGGTGCTGTCACAATTTTCAAACCATTTTTCAGTCGGTGTATTTTTGATTTCATAGAGACATTCTAACATAGATGACGGTAGGTAAAACTTTACAAATAAATACTGAAAAGATACATTGAATATATATGAAGAAAAACACTGCACCATTTATCCCTATCAACCCTCACCAACTTGCAGTCTTTTTCAAAGACACAACACATAGAGTTTTGATGGAAATTCGCAGAGGACGAGCGCATTTTACTGCATATGAAAAAGAAAGTGATTACAAATCTGATATAGATTTTTTTACTGACGTAGACAAAAAATGCCAACAAATTTGGTTGAAACATTGCAAAGAACAATATCCATTTATTGGAATTATTGCTGAGGAAGAAGATTTGCGTATCCCCTGTTCAACAAAAGCAGACGCTGAATATTTCTTCACCATTGATCCGCTCGATGGAACAAAAGCTTTTATGCGAGGACAATCTGAAGGATTCAGTACAATGATTTCATTAATTCGAAAATCAAAAAATAAAAAGAATGCTCCGTATGAAATAATTGGTGCGTGCATCGGAGACGTAATGACACAAGAAATATATTATTATCGAATGTCATCAAAAAAAACACATCGACTTGAACCTGACCAATTGGTTCGTGAATTACATCCAAGCACCGTCTCACTCAAAGAACAATACATTCTTTTGCGCGATGACCCTCGAACTCTTTCAGAAATAGCGCAACAGCTTACCTTTCCAGAAACTGGTGCATTCAAAAACATCGAAGTGGCCGGCGGAAGTATTGGGACAAACACAGCCAAGCTATGGAAAGGACAATGTGGCGCATATATTTTAAACAATACTTATGACACACCGTGGGATTGGAATCCTGTAGCAGGTATTTCAAAACGACTTGGTTTCAAAATGTTTGAAATTATAAAAAATGGTTTAGGAAAAGAAATTCCGCTTGATGGAATTATCGAAAAAACCAAACGTGAGAATGAACGAATTATTGTTCACGAAAGCCACGTCAAAGAATTGCAAAAGTATTTCAAAAAATTTAATAAATAAAAAAATCCCTTTGGGGATTTTTTTTATTTTATGCTTCAAGCGAATCTCGCAAGAATTGCTCAACTTCATCTTTGTGCATTCGGACCTGTGTTCCAGAATCGCGGTCACGGACTGTAATGGTTCCATCTTCCAATGTATCAAAGTCTACAACAATACAATATGGTGTTCCGATTTCATCTTGTCTTCGGTACCGCTTTCCAATATTTCCATTGTCATCCCAAGCGATTGTTCCAAAAGCTTGTTTGAGTGTTGCATAGATTGCATTGGCTTCGTGGACGAGTTCTTCTTTGTTTTTCAACAGCGGTGATACACACGCAAGGTTCGGGGCAATACTTGGTTTGAATTTCAAGAAACTTCTCACTTCCCCATCATTCTCAACTTCAGTATATGCAGAAGTCAAAAGCGCAAGTACGGTACGATCAAGACCAAATGATGGTTCGATAACGTGCGGAATGAATCGTTCTTTGGTCTCTTCATCAAAATATTCGAGTGATGCCCCACTTACTTCTTGATGTACACCCAAATCATAACTTCCGCGATATGCGAGTCCGTACAATTCTTTTCTTCCAAACGGAAAATCAAATTCGAAATCAACGGTGCGTTTTGAGTAGTGAGCCAAATCTGCTCCTTCGACTTCGAGTTCATGCACACGAGCACTATCGATACCAATACTATTCATCCATTCAACCATTTCATCTTTCCAATAATTGAATTCTGCTTCCCACAGTTCTGGTCGAATAAAATATTCGATTTCCATTTGTTCAAATTCTCGAACACGGAAAATAAAATCGCGCGGAGTAATTTCATTACGAAAAGCTTTTCCGATTTGTGCCATACCAAATGGCAATTTTGGATGCATTGAATCCATAATGTTTTTGAAGTTCACAAACATTCCTTGTGCTGTTTCTGGACGCAAATACGCAATCGCAGAAGAATCTTCAACGGCACCGATTTTTGTTTGAAACATCATGTTGAACTGTCGCTCTTCACCAAATGCCCCACCACATTCTGGACAAGCATTTCTGTCTTCTAATTGATCAGCACGAAAACGGCGTTTACATTTTGTACATTCTACAAGTGGATCAGAGAATCCACCGACATGCCCTGATGTTTCCCAGACTTTGCCGTTCATCAAAATGGCTGCGTCCACCTCGAACATATCTTTGCGAGTTTTCACAAATTTCTTTTTCCACGAGTTTTTGATGTTGTCTTTGAGAGCAACACCAAAATGACCATAATCAAATGCTCCTGCAAGTCCGCCATAAATATCAGAACCTGGGTAGATAAATCCTCGGCGCTTTGCCAAAGAAACGATTTTTTCCATCAATTGTGCGTCTTTTTCCATACACTTAATATATCAGATATTGAGATAATTCTAAAATAAGAAAAGCGGTCGGAGGCTTCGCCTCCGACCGCTTTTCTTATTTACTTTATAACTTTTAACTTTATAAACCTTATAACTATTTCGTCACCAGTCCATCCCCTGAACCCGCAACCTCAGAAGATTTATATCCTTTGAGTGTTGAACGGATATCATTTCCAGAGAAACTATCGGTCGCAGTAACGGTTGTTGAATTCAAGAGAGCTACATCCTCTCCTACTTGATTGTTTGCTGGAATAATTTTGATTTTGAAACTTACTTTTCGGACCAGTCCTGCGCCAAGTTTTTTGACTGCACCAACTTTCCAAATTACTTCTTTGTTCAAATCATTATATGAAATATCTTCATCGTTTTTATTGACCACATCCCCCCACTTGATACCCGTTGGTAATGTTGTTCGCACAATTGCATTTGATACCGGATCAGTTGAATTTGAAATTGACCAAGTCACTGTATAAGTTGTTTCTTTGCCCATTGCTGGCGGAATAACTCCTGTGTCATTGGTGCCATGTACAATATTTCCGTTTACAGAAAAATCACTACCGAACTTGATGGTCTTCTTGTCGATACTGGTTAATTCTTCATTTTGATACCCATCACCTGTTTGCAATCCTTTACTATTTACGACGATTGAAATTTCAGGACTAACCGACGAACCAGACGAAGACATTGTTTTTGTGGTGAAGCTAAATGGCAATGCGCCACTTGCACCTGTTTCTATTTGTGAAAAAGCTGGATATGTATCACGATTCCATGTAATGGTATTTGTTCGTGCATCATAATATCCACCATCTACTTGCAATGTCCCTTCATCAAACGCTTGGCCGATGATTGTTGTACTGATTTCAGCATTCGCAATGCTACTTGGTGAATTATTTGACCAAACAACAGTACCGTTGACAGTAGATCCACCAGAAACTACATAGGTATCTTTGTTTCCTCCAGTCATTTCAAAATGGGCATCAAGAAATGGTTTCTGCAAAGTGACAGCGTGTGGCAATGAATTGTATGTCACCCCAACAGTCGATTGATCATCTTGTTTTTGTTCTCCGGCATAAATACGAAATACTTTTTCTTCACCTTGTTCACCAGAGAGTGTTCCTGAAATACGAATTTCTTTTGAAACACCGGTTTTCATATCACCCAAATCAAAGACATTGTCCCCAAGCATTGGTTGTACGTTTGCATTTTCAAATGAAAATCCTGGCGGATAATCAACACGAAGAATCATATTTTGCGCAATATTTTCACCATTTAAGACTGTCTTGATAGTGAAAGAATAATGCTGATTTGCACTGGTTGTTGTTGGTCCGTCAACTGCAAGCGATAGCGGTGAAGCGGAAAGTGTCACTGAGTAGTCGATTGTCTTTGAAAAAATTGCGTTTGATCCAGGGATTTTGTATTCGAGTGTCATTTTCATTTGTTTGACTGAACCTTGTTCACCATAGAGTACGACATCAAATGCATGATGTTTTGTTTCTCCTGCGCCGATAGTCCCAAAACTTTCTCGAATACGAACACGATCTTCGACTTGATTACTGGTGCTCCCTTTTGGATATTCTAAGATAAGGTCAGCGAGTTCAATTGCAGAATTATTTCTATTGGTAGCCAATGCTTCAAGGGTCAGCTTGTTGCCACCCGGAGTGAATGCATTTCCCAAAATTTCTAGATCAATATTTTTGTTTGAAACCGTATTTCCTCCACGAAATGTCATCACCGCAAAAAAACCCATAGCAATCAAAAAGAATACTATTGCGGTTATAAAAAATTTTTTAAAAAAAGAATTCTTTTTCATCATACGTGTGCCTGTATCAAATGCAGGTTTGACTGCGTCCCAAGTTTTTGGAGCTTTGTGCATAATATCGTGAAGCACTGATTTCTTTGACTCAGTCAGACTATCGGTATCACGATTCATGTAGAGTTTGCGTTTCAATTCTTCAAGACGATTTGATTCTTCCATATAGAAAGTATATCAAATAATGATCAATTACCAATGACTGATGACCAATAAAAGTGCGCGAAGGCTTCGCCTTCGCGCACTTTTTCGAATACTAATCATTGATCATTAGACACTAGTCATTATTACAGCTGTGTCTGCCCGAGTGACATATTGATACGCTCAACATATTCTTCTCGTTTCAATTGTGCAATCACTTGTTCCATCTGGTCGATATGTAAATCAAGCAAGTTCTTATCTGATTCTTCATGATCCCAATACCCAAGAATGTGCAATAGGCGCACAATCAAAATGATTTCATATTCCCGAAACAAAGAACTGTATACAGTTTTATCTAATTGCTCTACCGCAAGTACATCACCAAACAATTGTTCATGCGTTCCTTCTCCTTGAATCAATCTCCTGATAAGTCTGAGCCACTTCCCAATCATTTTATTCCACGAGACATCTTCAGAGAAAACTTTTCCAATAGTCGAAACACTGCCAATCCGCCAAAATTCTTTTCCACGAATTAAATCCACCTTGATAACCGAACCTTCCTGCAGTGCGTAGCGCTGACGTGATTGCAGTCGTCGCGTTCCTTGAGCGGTTGCAATAATCAAACCAAAATCTTCCGTATACAATTCATACAGACGATTGGCTTCCCCAATATTGCCGTAACCAAGTACGACAGCTTTGGTGTGATAAATGTGGTACATATAATACGGCTATTTTCCCATACATATAACGGTTTTTATCTATTGACATATAGATAATTAATGTGATATAATATTGGCAGGTAAAAAAACAAGCCAGCTCTTATGAAAAAAGAAAAAATTACTGGACCCTTATGGATCCGCACCGAAAACACCGAGGCCGAAAATTACTTGGTTGGTGTCCCTTTAAACAATCTCTTCACAATATTCTTTATGAGTAGTTCTGGAGAATTTCTGAATCCTGCTAACCCTCAAATTTGGCATGATTTCAAAAGATCAGCAGAGGGCACTGAGCGAGAAGTTTCTCAAGTACCGAACAACTTGTTTGATGATGTAATGGACCATGCAATAAAATCTCAAATTGCTATCAAAAACAAATGGGATGTAAAAATCTTTGTTCTTACTGGAGAAATGATGCCTCCTAAACAAAAAGATCATACTGAAAAAACAGTTTCAATGTTGGAAAAAAATACAACAACTGAATCAGAAACTAGGACAACTTTCAGTATGTCAGAAGTGCCAGGTTTTCAAAAACTGTTAGAAAAAACTGCTTAAAGATGTTCATGTTAAGCAAAAGCCAACTCTTACGAGTTGGCTTTTTTATTTACATTTCTAAACAGGATGATATTTTCGATAGACTTTTCGCCAGAGCGGATACAACAAGAAAATGAATACACCAGCAAGAGCACTCCACGCGCCGAGCAAGAAGAAATAGATCTTTAGTCGAAAAATTTTAACAACTTTGTTGCTAAAATTCTTTCAACACGAATTTTCTTTGCAGGAAAATTCGCCAACACAATTCTTTGGCATAGAAATAAAAGCTTCAGTGATATAGAGCATCTATGTACTGAACTTATATTTCGTCTTCGACTCGGACGATGTGAAAGTGATTACACTTTCACTCGCTCCTCGCTCGACGAAATAATAATTCAATTTCCAATAGCACTGGACTTCGACTTTTCGATCGATGTTATATCGTTTTGATTCACGTTCGTGTAGTCGATCAGCAATCGAGGTGTGTCCGAATGTCAGAAAGACCGCAAGTACCCCAAGCCATTCCACCAGTCCTTTGTGTGAAATCAAGGCAATGGCAATCAACACTCCCCCGACAAAGACATATTCAATGACATATGTTTGCACACGAAAAGTCTTTTTGATTTTTAGTACTAGTTCAACCAAATTTCTTCCAAAACTTTTCATCTTATTTTTCAATACTTACTTTATAAACTTCGGTGTCAATTTTTATTTCATTACTTCCATCAGCAAAAATAACTTCACGGATTTGGACGGTCTTTTTTAGATCAGCTTCAAATTCTTCAACCAAGGTTTTTGCATTTTCTGAAATTGTCAGATTGATTGTGTCTTCTGGAGTCAGTCCTGTTTCTTTTCGGAGGTCTTGCAATGCACGAACAAGTTCGCGATAGTTTCCTTCTCGTTTTAGTTCTGGGGTGATTTCTGTATCAAGAACAAATCCCTCACTATTTCCATATTCAACACCTTTAATATTCAATTCATCACAAATAATTTGAGTATATTCGTCTTTCAACTTTTGACTTTCAACTTTCAACTGATTGAGTGGTTGTCTTACTGGAATCCCGGTACTTTTTCTCAAAGCATTTCCTTGTGTACAAATATCACGAACTTTTTGCATTTCTTCCAAAACAGCTGTATCTACTTTTTGAATTTCCGGCCAACTTGTTAGATGCACAGAAATTTGATCATTTTCTGTTCGCAATTTCAACCACAAATCTTCGGCACTAAATGGTGCAAACGGTGCAAGAATTTTTGCGAAGTTTTTGAGTACATAATACAACGTTTGTTTCGCCTCTTTGTCACCGTCTTTCAAACGATCACGAGAACGTCGCAAATACCACGTCGAAAGATCTCCAACGAAATCACGAATCTCACGCACTGGTTCGAAAGTTTTGTAATTATCTAGACCCTCTGTTGCTTTTTCTACCAAGAAATTAAATCTTGCAAGAATCCATTGATCTAAGACATTTGTAGGCACTAGGCTCTGGGCACTAGGCTCTAGCGAAACATCTCTATATAGCTCATAGAATGAAAGAATATTGTATGTCAGCGTAAATACTTTTCCTTCCAATTCTTTCACCGTCTTCTCATCAAAGTTCTTACTATCCCCTGGTTGATTGACTGAGTACATCCATAAACGGAGCGTATCCACACCAAACTTATCCATTGCTTCCCACGGGTTCACAATGTTGCCGATAGACTTCGACATCTTCTTGCCTTCTGCATCGAGTAAGTGTCCGAGACAAATGACGTTCTTGTACGCCTTGCCTTTGCCCATCAATACGCCGATTGCATGAAGTGTATAGAACCAGCCACGAGTTTGATCAATCGCTTCTGAAATAAAGTCTGCTGGATAACTATGTGATTTGGTAAAGATTCCACCATCGATATCTTTTTTGTGTTCGAAAGGATAATGATCTTGCGCAAATGGCATTGCACCACTATCAAACCACACGTCCATTACTTCTTTGATGCGATGAAATTCTTTGCCATCTTTTTCAAGAATTACTTCATCGATAAATGGTCGGTGTGGGTCGAGTTCATAATTTTCATTGTGCGGAACTGGAACGAAATCAATCGCTCGAACTTCGGCATTTTTCATATCATCAAAATGCGCATTATTTTCTTGTGCAATCAATGCATATGTCTCGTCTATCGAAAGCCCTGCCCCACCTGAACGAAGCATCCATGCTGGACCACCGTGTGTGACGAACAAAATATTTTTGTCTTTATATGTTGTTTCGTATTCATACAACAATTCCATCACACGAAGTTTGATGTCGAGGTAAGATTCATCACCGTCATTTTTTGCATCAACATATTCTTTTGTTTTTGGAAATGCATCATGATACTCGCCCCATGTTTTTCCTTCGAATGAATAGACACCGAATTCTTTCAGTCGTTCATCAAAGATTGTTTGTTCATCAGAAAGACCGAGCACTTCTTTGACGATTTGTGCTGTTTCTCTCGTACGAACAAATGGCGAAATAACCATCATGTCGATTTTTTTATCTTTCAAATCTTCCGCTGAAACACGAACTTGTTCTTTTCCATTATCAGTGAGGTGATGTGGATTGTCTGGATGTGTGCTCACTTGCCAGTGCAAATTATGTTCGGCTTCTCCGTGACGCATTACGAAATACTTGTTACCAGATTTCTTCGTATATTTTTTGAGTGTTTCAAATGAATTGACGAACAATCGCTCACCATCAGCAGACTGCCAAATCGGAAGTGGTGTCCCCCAATATCGTTCGCGAGAAATTGCCCAGTCTTTGATATTATCGAGCCATTCACCGAAACGTCCCTCACGAATGTGTGCAGGTTCCCAATTGATGTCTTCATTTTCTTTGACCAATTCATCATGCAGTTTTGACATTGCAATGTACCAAGAATCTCGCGCGTAATATAGAAGCGGAGTTTTACAACGCCAGCAGTGCGGATATGAGTGTTCGTATTTTTCTTTTTTGAACAAAAGTCCACGTCCTGCCAAATCTTTAATGATATCGATTGCAACTTGTTCGTCTTTCGCAAAACGAGTTTCAAGAAAATCTGTTCCTGCAATAAAATGCCCGGTGTCATCAACAGTGTGGAATTTTGGCAAATTATTTTTTGTCGCCACGTCGAAGTCTTCTGCTCCGTACATTGGCGCAATATGCACAATACCGGTTCCGTCAGTTGTAGTAACAAAATCTGCAGACACAACCTTGAATGCATTCGGTAATTTTTCTTTTTGTTCACCAGAAATAGTGTTTAGAAGATATGGATACAATGGTTCGTATTCCATTCCAATCATTTCACTACCTTTGTGTTCTGCTAT
>JBAXSP010000006.1:0-37147 GCA_037130655.1 bacterium
GTGCAGGGCCTGGCCGGCTGCTGCACCGCCGCGCGTCGGCGCGCGAGCAGCGGCGTTACCAGCAGGAACTTCTAATACATACAAAATAGCTGTATTTGGATAGAAAACAGCCGGATAACTTTCTGGGTATACATTTTCACTTATAGAAACAATTTGCTTGTTTTCATTAATCCATATGAAATCAAGTGGATATGACATATCTTTCATCCAAAACCCGTGTATATCTGGTTTATCGAACACAAACAACATTCCTTGTTTTTGTTTCAGTGGTGTCGTATTTGATAAACCTTGTTCTCGAAGTGCCGGGGTGTTTGCAATTGCAACAGTAAACACGGTGTCGTTTATGGTAACGGTGTGCTTATTGAATGAAAGCACAAAAATACCAAACAGCACTACCAGTATTACGGAAAATATCAGTTTCTTAGAAAACATATCGTTAAGTGTACCGTTTTTTGAGATATGAAGATATAGTAAAAGCGCGAAACCCTCTGGGTTTCGCGCTTTTACGTATACTTATATTATTGTTTCTTCTTGAAGAATACTCGAGCAATCACAATGATAAACAAAATGATGATGAGCAGAATCAACCAACCAATGAATGATGTTGGGAAGAAACCGTTTCCAAAGACCGCAGATGCACCAAGTGTTGAAGAAGCAGTAACACTTGTACCTTTGACAATCGGAGCAACTGGTCCTGAACGAGTTGTTGTTTTTGTACTACCAACTTTTTGTGTTTGTACAAACATCTTATCCCCCACTGAAGTCCCGAGATTATTTGACGCAACAAGTCGGTAGTAATAAATACTGTTTGGATTCAAATCAGTTGCAACGAAACTGTAATATGACTGACCAACAACTGAAAGATTTTGTCCTGGGGTTGAACGGAGTAATACATTATTTGCATCAAAGATTTCAAAATACACATTCGCAGTTGTATTCGGTGCGTACACAATACCAGCAAGTGTTGCGGTAGTTTTGGTTGCAGATTTTGCAATCAATGTCACCGCAGTCGGTTTACCTGATTGAGTTGTTCCACCTGTTCCAATTCCTCCTGTTCCACCACCTGAAAAAATACAAGTTCCGTCATTGATGGTTGCTCGTGCATTATAGTTTAGTGCTGTTGTGATAGTACAACCATAGACATAGTTATTTTGATAGATACAAGAATTATCACTAATTGTTGCATTTGGATTGTAGTTTAATCCTTTTGGATCAGTACAGCCAGATTGACCACCTCCGGTGCCGTACACACAAGAACTAGGTGTATTGTTTCTTGTTGCGTGTGGATTGAAGTTGTTGGCATTAACATCCATACATCCATAGATAATTCCTGACCCTCCCCCGTAAACACAAGACCCGTCGTCTTTTGTTGCGTTTGGATTGTAGTTTGAAGCAGTATTGTCAGTGCAACCAAGGATCGCTTGGTTTGCATTATTTTTCGGAGACTCATCATTGTCAGTTGCACTAGTACAAGCTGGATCACTTGGATAATCAGTATATCCATCTGCGTCATTGTCTATTCCGTCATTACATTGATATACCTGCGGTGCTACTTTTGGAATAGTAAAATTGATTGAAGTAGTTGATGTTGCGGGACCAGCAACCGCTTTGACGTAGATCGTATCACCAGGAGCAAATATCGAAAGATCAAGATTTGCTGTAAAAGTTGTTGGCCCTTGTCCTGCAATTGTTTGTACTGCAGTTTTATTATTTAACGCATTATTTTTTCCATACACAAAATACACATCTGTCGGACCTGCACCAGTGATAGAAAAAGTTGCCTTTGCAGTCACCGTTGCCGATGTTGGTGGGTTTGGATCAACACTGATCATTGAAACACTCGTAGCATTAGGTAATGGAGCTGGAGACATGAAGGAAATAGCATTATTATCATACACAGCACCACAATTAGAAACAGTAGCTACTGTTCTGAAAAAATACATCTGACCTTGAACAACTGAAACAGTTTGTTTGAGTATTCCTTTTGCTGTATAAGACTGCGCAACAGCTGGGTAATATACTGGCCCCATGTTACCTCCATTCATAAAACTCGAATTATCAGAAACTTCGATTTGGGGTTTTATATACACTATTGTACCTATCGGAACAATTACTGGTGTTGGATCGTATTGTGCAGAAAGTTCAAAACTAGTATTTGATAACTGTGTTGCTTTCAAGTTTGTTACTGTTGCTGGACATGCAGCAAACACACTTCCTGAGATAAAAAGGATACCTAGTGCAAAAATAAAAGAAAGCTGTTTAATAAAATTTTTCATATAGTAAATTAGGAAACTAATAAGTGATATAATTATACAATTAAAATGACCACTATGTCAAATACACCTCTTTGGGCAAGATATGTTGCCTTAATTATGATACATAAATAGCCGTAAGCAAAGGGTATTTCTTACGTCTTATTTACGGAAAATGTCTGTTTGTGACCAAAAAATCTTATATAGCAAGCTCAAATAGCTTGACATATAAGTATTTTTTTGTTATAATTTCAACAGATAACATTTACAACATAAATATAAAAGGAATGAAAAAAGTAACAACTACCCTATTGGTGGCCATTATTGCCACCTTGTTCATTGGCCGTGCAAACGCCCAAAGTCCTACTGTAAACTTCCTGAAGAGCGACCCGATATTCGGCGGTATTATCGTCAAATATCAAGTTACCGGATTCAAAGCTCCAGCTATGGTGACTTTTGAATATTCAGGAAGCTATGCTTTTCCAAAAGCACTTGGCAAAATTACAACCGACAGTATTTTTAGTGATACAACTATCACTGATACTATTACGGTTTACAATAATGCTAAGTTACCTGCTCCGCCAAGTGTATTCTACGGACGTTATCGTCTACAAGATACACTAGGTACTGACACTGTTTCAAATGTACTGCAGATTACTTCTTTACCGATTCCCGTAGTTCCAACAATTGACACTGTACAAATTAGTCAAAACGTTCACGACACCGTGTTCTCATCACTAATTTTAACGTCAAATGTAAAAGGAATGTTACACTCTTATTTTGCTAACGGACCGACAAATTTTTTCGATCCGAGTAATCATTATGATAGTGCATCAGTTGATTCTGGAACAAATGTGAACTATTCACATATCATTCCAGGAACAATTCCAAATTCATATAGCTATGTAGGCTATATTTTCACCAATCCTGCTGGTAGTGACACCCTCGGCGTAATGAAAATTGCACCGTATGTGACACAACAAAAACCAAATGGAGCAATGATTGGCGTCAGTTGTAAAAACAAACAAATTACTGTTGATGTAAAAGTCTTCGGTTTTGATTTAACTACAACATGTCAAATTAAGTACGGAACTACGTCAGCAACACTGACAGACACGATTCGTCGTGTTATTGTTTCAGGGAAAGGAATGCAATTGATTTCATTTACCACAACGGACTCACTGAAAGCTAATACGACGTATTACTTCCAGGTTCGTTTGTCAAACAGCAAAGGATACACTGACTTACAAATGGTAAGTTATTATATCGGGAGCGATCCGGCTGTATTCACACTGACCACTGATACTGGTTGGACATTGGATATTGATCCGGTAAATGGAAAAGTTAGCGTGAAGTGTTACGGAAGTTACCAATTAGCCACTAATTCAACCAGTGCCTCTATTAGAGCATTTCTTGCATCAGACACAACCACTGCTGTTAACAGCAGTTCTTGGACAACAACCGGTTCAGCAGGTTCTACTCCTGTTTTCCTTTTTCAAAATCAGCCTTGGTCAAAAGCCATACAGTATTTTGTAAAGATTATTGGAGAAGATGACTTGGGAACATTCGCTAAAGGAAAATGGATACCTGTCTTTATGACAACAATGAGGCCGTATTCGCTCATGATAACGAAAGTTACAGTGAACAAAAGCGGACGTTCTGCTGATGTGACTTGTAAGTATGTAAATACTGAAAAAGTGACATCGGACAATGTAGCAACATACGACAGTGACTCGACCTTTGCAAACTTTCAAACAACCAGTTTGAAAACTTGTATTGGTGACAGTGGAACAGTAACTTTTACTATTCCAGTATCGAAAGATACCTATTACTGGGTAAAAGTTTCTGGTGCTAATACCATTGGAGATCACGCTGTATCAAATGTGATGAAGTTCAAATTAAATTTATCTGCATTTTCATACACGATTACAAATATCGCAATGGACAATGTAGGTAAAAAAGCCACGGTGTATATCCACTACCAAAATACCGAAGGAACAACTTCGACGGTATATGTGAAATTGGATAAAAACTCAAACTTCAGTAGTCCGATAACAAGTGATCCAATTGCTTGTCTGAATGACTCAGGAAGTGCCTGGTTCACGGTTTCGAACCTCGATGCCGATTGCTACTACGTAGTAGCAACCGGTGACAATTCTGATCAAGTACACACAACATCAGGAGTAGCTTATTTTCAATTGAACACAAAGCCATACGTTGGCATTGAAACAATTGAAAAAGATATCATGTCGGTGTATCCCAACCCAACGAGCGAGCAAGTGATCATTGATTTCAATGATAGTTACACTGCTCCATTCGTACTAATTGACCTCAAAGGTCAAATTGTATTGAATAAAAGAATTGTTGCAGGTGAACGAATCGATGTAAGTACTTTCCCTCGTGGAATGTATGTATATCGTGTTGGTGAAAAAACCGGTAAGTTGCTTTTGCAGTAATTTCTTTTATTTTAGTTAGTTCTTTTTTATAAAATCAGGGAGTCGTCAGTAATATGACGGCTCTTTTTTTTTGGTTCAATAATTAAACAAAAAGAAAAACACCCATCGGGTGTTTTTCTTTTTGTTGTTTGTATTTGTATAAGAATTAAGATTCGAACAAAATCTACTTTATTTTGTTTCGTTTCAACCAGGTCTTTCCCTGGCGTCACTGTATTTTTAGGTCCATACATCATGACCATTATGTACTCAATTGAAGTACACAATATCGACATTCAATACTCAATCATTCCGAAGAACAGATTGGAGTACCTTTTCAAATTGAATCATTCCACGACCAGCTTCCGCTAGCCGTGCCTTGTTACGACTTAGTCCCTGTCACCGAGCTTACCTTAGGCCACCCTTATGGGCAGACGTCGGGCACTCCCGGCTCCCTTGACTTGACGGGCGGTGAGTACAAGACTCGAGAACGTATTCACCGCAGTATGGCTGACCTGCGATTACTAGCAATTCCGGCTTCATGAGGTCGAGTTGCAGACCTCAATCCGAACTGGCGCGTTGTTTATAAGGATTGGCTCAGGGTTACCCCGTCGCGACCCGTTGTCAACGCGATTGTATTATGTGTGTAGCCCCAGATATCAAAGGGACATGCTGACCTGGCGTCATCCTCTCCTTCCTCCCAGCCCGATGGTTACGAGTGATATGCTTTGTGGAATTCTTATAACTAAAAGATAAATCTTTTTGAAATAAGAATTCCACAAAACACACCATAGTCATATGCACGGTGGAAACTTTATTTAAATAGCAGATAAATTCTGTTCAAAAAATAAAAGCATTTATAAAATCTTATACTTCATCTTCGACTCGGACGTTATGAATGAGATAACTCATTCATACGCTCCTCGCTTGATGAAGTAAAATTTCCACTGTACATACAACTCCTCACTTGCAGTGTGGAGTTTTCAAAACTAAAAGATAAATCTTTTTGAAATAAAAACTCCACACTGCAAATGAGTTCATACACATTGGGCTGGGCGGTCTCGTGTGACACTTATAACACACGACAAGGGTTGCGCTCGTTACCCCACTTAAGGGAACAGTTCAAACCACGAGCTGACGACGGCCATGCATCACCTGCCTAATTGTCTTGCGAGGGCTAAAGTTTCCTAAAGCTTGCAACTAGGTTTCAAACCTGGGTGAGGTGCTTCGTTTATCGTCGAATTAAACCACATAATCCACTGCTTGTGCGAGTCCCCGTCTATTCCTTTGAGTTTTAACCTTGCGGTCGTAGTTCCCAGGCGCATCACTTAACGCGTTAGCTTCGCCTCGGGGAGGGTCGATACTCTCCAAAGCTAGTGATGATCGTTTAGGGCGTGGACTACTGGGGTATCTAATCCCATTCGCTACCCACGCTTTCGTGCTTGAACGTCAGTTATATGCCAGTGTGCTGCCTTCGCTTTTGGTGTTCCCCATGATATCAACGGATTTCACCCCTACACCATGAGTTCCGCACACCCCTCATATACTCAAGCTCTACCGTTTCTTTTGCGGGTTCCAGGTTAGGCCTGGAGATTTAACAAAAGACTAATAGTGCCGTCTACGCACCCTTTACGCCCAGTGATTCCGGATAACGCTCGAGGCCTCTGTATTACCGCTCCTGCTGGCACAGAGTTAGGAGCCTCTTATTCGTAGGGTACCGTCAATAAACTTCTTCCCCTATAAAAGATCTTTACACCCCAAAGGGCTTCATCGATCACGCGGCGTCGCTCCATCAGACTTTCGTCCATTGTGGAAGGTTCTTGACTGCAGCCACCCGTAGGTGTATGGGCCGTGTCTCAGTCCCATCGGTGGGGGTCAGGCTCTCACCTCCCCTAAGCGTCATAGCCTTGGTAGTCCATTACACTACCAACTAGCTGATACTCCGCAGGCTCTTCCCTAAGCGTTAAAACTTTACTCTTGCGAGACCATCATGTATTAGTACACCTTTCGATGTATTATTCATGACTTAGGGGGAGATTCCTACGTGTTACTACCTCGTTCGCCACTAACCAGCGTCTTTTTTCAAAATATCGCTTCGCTTTGTATTGCTACTCCACGTTACTTTATCGATCCAAAAGACAAGGTCCGTTCGACTTGCATGCCTTATCCACGCCGCCAGCGTTCATCCTGAGCTAGGATCAAACTCTACTTAAAAATATACATTACTGCATATAGTCGGAAACGAAACAAAATAAAATAGACTTGTCTAAAATATTCGTTCTTTCACTTAATTCTTATACTTTTCGGTAACAGCACTAGCTCATAATACTGTTACCACTCAAATTCGGGAGACCAACGACTCACGGTTGGCCTCCGACGTTTTCATTTTTCAAGGTTCAATTTAAATTGCCTTCTATATAAGGCGTGGGGTCATTGTAGCCGAAGTCGATTTCAATGTCAAGCACAAAAACGTGAGTATTTCAAAAAGACAGATTAAATAGCAAAAGTAAAGAAATCGGGGTGTTTTTGCTTCGCAAAAACACCCCGATTTCTTTACTTTTTTACTATACAAAAATAAACATATTATTTTTTCTCTTGTTTTTAGACTTGCCCAAAAACGACTATTTGTGCTAGTATATTCCTTATGGGAATTATACATTCAATACTGCCATCTATTCAGATCGCCCTCTCAGTTATTCTTATCATATCTATCTTGCTTCAACATCAAAGCGCCAGTGTTGGTTCTTCTTTTGGTGGAACTGAAGGTAGTTCTGTACACATGACTCGTCGTGGTTTCGAAAAAGTACTCTTTGTTACAACTATTGTAGTTGCAATATTGTTTGCTATTTCTGCATTCATCGCCGTTTTGTTCTAATCCCTAAAAGCCCAAATATACCTGTGGCTTTTTTCTCTATCTCAACACAATAATTACACTATGAAAAAACTATTATCTTTTTTGAGTGACTTACGTAAAGTAAGTTTTCGCTCAATAAAAAATGTCTTTTATTTCCTTACAATTAAAGAATGGCTTATCGTCACAGGACTTTGTCTTGTTATCTTGGTTTCAGCACTCTCTCTATTAAATAGAATTAATGAAAAATTTATGGTTGCAATACCGGCAGCTGGAGGAAATTTGTCTGAAGGAATTGTCGGCGGACCACGGTTCATCAACCCGGTACTCGCACTGTCTGATTCTGACCGAGATCTAACTGAATTAGTCTTTTCTGGACTTATGCGACGTGGCAGTGACGGAATTCTAATTCCAGATTTGACAGAAAAATATACTGTTTCTCCAGACGGACTATCATACACATTTATATTGAAAGACAATCTTACTTTTCAAGACGGAAAGAAATTGACTGCCGATGATGTGGTGTTTACTATCAATCAAGCACAAGATCCATTGGTCAAAAGTCCAAAACGTGCAAACTGGGAAGGAATCACTGTTGTTGCACAAGATGAAAAAACTGTTTTGTTTAGACTGAAAAGTCCGTTCCCTGATTTCTTGGACAATGCGACTATCGGTATTATTCCAAAACACATCTGGTCAACTATCCCAACAGAACAATTATTTTTTTCAACAAAAAATACTAATGCAATTGGCTCTGGTCCGTACAAAATTTCTTCAGTCAGTACCGGCAAAGACGGTATCGTAAATAGTATTTCATTGAAGCGATTCAAAAAATTTGCATTAGGTGAACCTTTTATCAAATCAATTGATCTTCATTTTTATGACAATGAAGATGATGCAGTAAAAGCACTTCGTAGTGGTACCGTTGATCAAGTAGCAAATATTTCAGCAGAAAACGCTGTGTCATTGAAAGATGATTACACCGTTGTTTCTACTCCACTTCCTCGTGTATTCGGACTCTTTTTTAATTCAAACAAAGCACCTGTTTTTGCAAACAAAGCAGTAACAAAAGCAATTGATACTGCGCTTGATAAACAAGAAATTATCGACACCGTACTTGGTGGATATGGTACACAGATATCAGGTCCACTTCCCGCTTCATTGATAGAAAGTTCAGCTATGGAAGCGTCATCAAAAACAACTAGTGCTGATGACAAAATTCTTGCTGCTCGTACGATATTGATTGGCGCTGGATGGAAACTTGGAGATGATGGAGTTTTTTCAAAAGGTGGAAATAAGTCAGTAACCGTAACAGAAAAGAAAGGAAAGAAGATGGTGAAAAAAACAGTTGTACAAAACACACCGACAACAACAATCAATTTTACTATCACTACTGCTGACACCCCTGAACTCGTCAAAGCAGCTGAACTTATCAAAGAGCGTTTGACCGCTGTTGGTATGGTGGTAAATACTCGAGTCTATGAAAACGGCGCCCTAACAAGCAATGTGATTAGACCTAGAGACTTTGAAGTGCTATTATTTGGACAAGTAGTAAGCTCTCCTTCTGACCTGTCAGCCTTTTGGGAATCATCTCAACGGAATGACCCAGGACTCAACATTGCGTCATATGCAAACACACAAGTTGATACACTACTTGCAAAAGCAAAGAAAGAAACAAATGAATCAAAACGTAACGATATTTACTTGCAAGTAAATACACTCATTGCCAATGACTCACCTGCAGTCTTTCTCTATAGCCCTGACTTAATCTACGCAACACGACACAATGTATATGGACAAAACATTACTTCTGTCAGAAATGCATCAGACCGTTTTTCATCAATATATAAATGGTATGAAGAAAAAGATTTTATATGGAAATTATTCGTTAAATAAATTATTACAATTCAGTTATGAATGAACAAGAACAAAACAACAATACCGGTGGACAGCAACATACTGCTCGACGTCCGTATCACAAAACAGAACAAACAAGACCTGCATCAAATTCAGACAAAGCTTTTGATCGGCAAACAAACATAAAAGACCGACCAGGACGAACACCAAAACGTGCAGGAACTTTTCAATACTCAAAATTTGGCGGTGGACGCAAACCAAAAGCCCCAACCGAACCAATGGAAAAAGTATCAACCAAAAAAGTGACTGACAACATTCCACCAGTGGCACCAGGAAATATCCGTATTATCCCCCTTGGAGGAGTAGAAGAAATCGGACGAAACACAACATTAATCGAAACAGCTGATGACATTATTGTTATCGACGCTGGTATGCAATTCTCAAATGAAGAAACACCAGGTATCGACTACATGGTGGCAAACACAAAATACCTTGAGGAACGCAAAGATAAAATTCGTGCGATGATCGTCACTCACGGTCACTTGGATCACATTGGAGGTATTCCAATTGTGATGTCACGTATCGGCAATCCACCACTGTATTCTCGAAACCTTTCACTCTTGCTTATCAAAAAACGACAAGCTGAGTTCCCTCACCTACCACCACTAAACATGATTCCTGTTGAAGGAAATCAAACAATTACTGTTGGAAAATTTCGTGTGAGATTTTTTGGAGTGACACACACTATTCCAGACTCAATGGGTATCATTATTGAAACTCCGTACGGAAACATTGTGACACCTGGTGACTACAAACTCGATCACATGGATGGAATTCCAACTGATTCAGAAGAAAAAGAATACAAAGAATTCGATACTGCAAACAACTTGCTCTTGATGACTGATTCAACGAACATTGAAAACGAAGGATTCGCTTTACCTGAAATCAAAGTGCATGAAGGATTGGAAAAACTCATCAAGATTGCAACTGGACGCACCATTATTGCGGCGTTTGCATCACACATCACTCGTTTGGTGAAAATCGTACAAATTGCTGAAGCATTGAATAAAAAAGTTGCTATTGAAGGACGTTCAATGAAAACAAACATGGAAGTTGTTGAGCAAGCTGGATTGTTTGCGTACAAAAAAGGTACCTTAATCGGTATTGAAGAAGTAGACAACTACCCTGCTGATCGTGTCATCATTTTGATGACTGGTGCCCAAGGTGAAGAATTTGCTGCGCTCAATCGTGCTGCCAACAAAACACACAAGAAATTCAAACTTCGCAAAGGAGATACGATTATCTTGTCTGCATCTATTATTCCTGGAAATGAACGTGCTGTTGAAAAACTGAAGGACGGTATCGCCCGCCAAGGAGTGAAGATCATTTCTTACCGAACATCTGAAGAATACATTCACGGAACAGGTCACGGAAACCAAGAAGACATCAAATGGTTGCACCGAAAGATTCATCCGAAATTCTTTGTTCCGATTCACGGAAACCATTTCCGATTACAATTACACAAAGATTTGGCTGTATCACTTGGTATGCCAGAAGAAAACGTTGTTGTGCCTGATAATGGAATGATTATTGAAATTCAAGACAATGGAAACAAAATTGTTGTCCTCAAAGAAAAAGCACCTTCTGACCCTATGATGATCGACGGATTCTCTGTTGGTGATGTACAAGACGTAGTCATTCGTGACCGCCAAATGCTCGCACAAGACGGCATGTTTGTAGTCATTGGTACAATCGATAGTAAGACTGGTAAGTTGAAAAAATCTCCTGATGTTATCTCTCGTGGATTCGTCTACTTGAAAGAAAATCAAGAACTACTTCGACAAGCACGTATGCTCATCAAGAAAACAATTGAGGAAAACAGTCGTCCAAATATCAATGACACTGAGTACGTCAAAAATATGGTTGGCGAAACACTCTCTCGTTTCTTGTTCCAAAAAACAGCGAAACGACCATTGGTCATCCCAGTTATCATTACCGTTTAAAAAACATAAAACACCCAACAATTGTTGGGTGTTTTATGTTGTGATAAACAGGTCATTCAACTAACTCTTTGTTATAATAAAGAAATGTTACGACGCATATATGTCATCGCTTTTCTTTTTTGTTTTCACAGTGCACTAACTGCATATGTTAATTCGAGTATTGCCCAATCACTTGTCGGAGAAAAATTGACTGGCATTTTATATGCAACAGCCTCTTTGTGTACACTTGTTTGTCTGTCTTTTTTTCCACGAATCCTTCATCTTTTTGGAAACAGAAAAACATTTATTAGTTTATTGTCGCTGACAGTGCTTTTATTGATAACACTATCGCAAATTCCCTCTCAAGCAGTTGGTGTTGTTGCTCTTATTGCATACATTGTCATTAATACTCTTGTGTTCTTCTCGCTGGATGTTTTTATTGAACACTGGAGTACTACCGTAGATGTTGGAAAAATTCGTGGACTCTATCTGATGATCAGTAATATCGGATGGATGTTTGCACCGTTGTTTTCTAGCAGATTAGCTGGTGCAGGTTTACCGCTTGTATACCTTGGTGCATCGAGTATTGTGTTTCTTGCGGTATTACTGAGTATTTTTTTGATAAAAAATTATGACGATAAAAACTACACAAGAAAAACACTCTTAGAGACACTTCGAACCGTCATCAAAAGAACTACCTTGTGGCCAATTATTGCACTAAACTTTCTCCTGCAGTTTTTCTTTTCATGGATGGTTATCTATACACCGCTCTATCTTCGAGAAGTATTACATTTGTCATGGGAACAACTTGGTATTATTTTTTCAATCATGCTCTCAGCGTTTGTATTGGTACAATACCCCATCGGTAGATTCATAGACAAAGGAGCCTCACTTCGTCTTATATTGACCGGTGGTTTCGTGGTAATACTTGGAGCAACAGCAACACTACCGTTTGTAACACAAGATAATCTAGTCTTTTTGGCAATAGTATTATTTCTCACTCGAGTAGGAGCAGCGACAATAGAAGTATGTACTGACACGTATTTCTTCCGACAAATAACAGACAGCGATACTCATATCCTCTCATTGTATCGAGATATGTCTCCTTTTGCCTATGTCATTGGACCAATAACCGCGACAACACTCCTCTATTTTAAACTTCCATTGGTTAGTTTATTTTTTATTTTAAGCAGTATTTTAGCGCTGAGTTTTATTTTTATCCCACTACTTACAAGCTCTAAAGTAGCGAAAACAGAAACTTTACAGATATCATAAATTAATGTATAGTTTAATTATCGCAGAAACAAGACACTTTGTTTCTCTTTATTCTCAATGAAAAAACTTTTACCAAAAACAAATGCCCCTGTTCGTATCAATCGCCGAATGAGTGAACTTGGTATCGCAACAAGAAATACAGCTGATGAACTTATTGAAAAAGGTAAGGTTTTTGTAAATGGAAAAGTAGCACAACTTGGCATGAAGGTTCGCCCGACAGACACCATCAGTATCGACGGGTCTTATAAAAAAGATTTTAATTATTTTGCCTACAACAAACCAGCGGGTGTGGTGACCGTCGGAGCATCGGCACATGAAAAAGCGGTCAAAGATGTAGCTGATTTCGACACTGAAGTCTTCCCTGTCGGACGTCTCGACAAAGATTCATCTGGTCTTTTGATTATGACTAATGATGGACGAGTTACCGACAAACTTCTCAACCCAACCAAAGTTCACGAAAAAGAATACCGTGTAATGGTTGATAAAAAAATCACTCACCAATTCCTAGCAAAAATGCGCGAAGGTGTTCGTATTTCACCAAAAGAAAAAACAAAGCCAACCAAAATTCGACGTGTCGAGGAAAATGTTTTTGATATTGTTCTAACTGAAGGTAAAAATCGTCAGATTAGAAAGATGTGTGGATCACTCGGATACAAAGTACACAAACTAGAACGTTTTAGAATTGAAAACATCGAACTTGGAAACATTCGACCAAATGAACACGAAGAAATTTCAGGTAAGACACTTGAAGAATTTTTGACTCGTTTGGGCATCAAATAAAAAACTTGTCTATGTTGACCAGTGGCTGTATTCTGACGTATTCTTATTGAGGAAAACAAGCTATACAAAAATGAAGATATTTATTTTTACCGAAGATTTTACATTGAAACCTGGATACATTCACTGCACCCCAGTAGATTGGAACCAAAAACAATTAAAACTTTTTTTTAAAAAACCGTACACAAAAAAGGATGTTGTAATACACAAAAAGAATGCGAGAGTGAGTCGTAAAAAAGATATTATCATCCTTGATAGCCCTCATCATGATTTTACTGCCAAAGCGTTACGTTTTGCAGAAGAAACAGAAATCCCACTATTGATTATAAAACACAACAATGATGCACATTTCCCAAAAGTACAGGAGTATCCAATCATTTTCAAAAAAGAATCTGATCTAGACGAAGAAAGTATCTTTGATTTAATTCATTCAGTAAAAGACAAATTACCCCGAGGAACCGATAGGTATTTCACAAAATTTTTTTCTGTAGAAGAGTTGGAAAAATACCGACCCAAAAAAACCACTCAACAGCTCTTTCAATAGAGCTGTTTTTTTTATATAATCTAGGAATATGAACGAAACTGAACAACTTAAAGCTGAGGTACAAAAACTGACCGAATTGAACGGATTAAAAAGCGACCTGATTTCAATCTCAGCTCACCAGCTACGCACGTCCCTTTCAGCGCTCAAATGGATACTCAAAATGTTTATCGACAAAGATTTTGGACCACTCACCCCTGAACAAGAAGACTTAATCAAAAAAGCATTTTCAAGTAACGAACGAATGATTGCTTTTGTGAATGAAATGCTCACGATCAACCACACTGAAGATGGCGCACTCAAATACAAATACGAAGAAGTCGATCTAATGGGATTAATCGATGAGCTTATTTTTGATTTCTCTGGAGAAACCTATAAAAAACATATTGAGATTATTTTCCTAAAAAATAATCCTGTTAAACACATTATTGCTGATAAAGAAAAGATTCGTGTGGTATTCCAAAACTTGATTGAAAATGCAATCAAATACAGTAATGAAAATGACAAGATTTTTATTTCAGTTCACGAGCAAGAAACTGGTATTGAAGTCTCTGTCAAAGATACTGGTATTGGAATTCCTACTGAAGTACAATCGTCTATTTTCCAAAAATTCTTCCGAGCAGATAACGCAAAGACCGTTGATTCTATTGGAAGTGGTTTAGGGCTCTATACAACCAAAAACATTGTTGAATATCACGGCGGAACAATTCGTTTTGAATCGAGCGATGCTGGTACAACTTTCTTTGTCATCCTACCCTACGTTCCACAATCTAATTAAAAGATATAACGACTACTCTTCTGTTTCGCGACACAAGCTTTCCTTACAGGAACTGTACACCTTTTGGATATTTTATTTCGCTTCGCTTATAAAATATCTCAAAAGGTCTTGCGCTTGTGTTCCCACACAAGCTCACCCTTGCAACCTACCAAATAGTAGACTACACTAGAGCATATGGCACAAAAAATACTGATAGTTGAAGATGATTCTTTTTTACAAGGCTTAGCTGCTGGCAAATTAACCAAGAGTGGTTTTGATGTTCACACCGCAGGAAACATTGCTGAGGCGGAAAAAAACCTAGAGGAAATAGTTCCTGATCTTATTATTTTGGATCTCGTACTTCCAGGCGGAACAGATGGTTTCGGTATTTTGAAAAAACTTCGCGAAAACGCAAAAACAAAAGAAACACCGGTAATCATTTTCTCAAACTTAGCAGAAGAAGCGGATATGAACAAAGCCAAAGAATTAGGAGCAAATGAATTCATGGTTAAATCAAACTTTACACTTGATGAACTTGTCACAAAAATTCAAGAATTACTGAAATAATAGACTCAAAAAAAAGCCCCTGTTGGGGCTTTTACAATTGCTTGAACCAGAGAGAATATCCTGGTTCTTTTTTCCAAGAAACACCATCTTCTTTGACCTTAAATGAAAGCACAAAAAATCTTGTGTTAGGAAAATTGACCGAAAGTTTTTTCATCTTTTTCAAAAGTGAATCTTTTTCTCCATTTTCATACCAGAGTGTATCTTTGATTAGAACACCACTGTGATGAACCGCAAATCTTCCATCATACGGATACCCTTCTCTTCTGTGTCGAAAAGCAGAATCTTGATTAAGCAGAAAACTAATCCGTTCTTCTCGAGTGGTCGATATCGAAGAAATATCCCATACAAGTGTTGAATCGAAACGCAACGGCCCCTTAGTAGATAGACCATTTTTAGGAGAATCCTCGTTTGAGTAAGAGCACGAGCAGAGCATCAAAAACAATACAATACATCTCATTGGCAATAAGTCTTAATTCCGTCATATACTCTACTCCTTTTTAAGAAATAAGCAAATCTGCGTTATACTATATATATGCAATTAGCCACCCCGATTACGAGTATTAGCCGACTGACAGACGACCAAAAAAAGGCACTTGGAAGACTTGGTCTACACACTGTAGAAGACCTGCTTTATCACTTCCCTGCTCGGTATACTGATATTACTGATATCAAACACGTCTCTAACACAGAAGACGGTGAACGTGTCACTTTACTCGGAAAAATTCACGGGCTCAAAACAAAAAAGACCTTCAAAACAAAAACGGCTATGGCCGAAGGAGTTTTTGAAGATATCAGTGGGACAATCAAAGTTGTTTGGTTCCATCAACCATACCTGGCAAAAATGATAAAAGACGATACTATTGTCAAAATTTCTGGCATCATAACTGTTCATGAGCAATATGGTAAAAGTATACAAAATCCTGAAATAGAAAAATTGGATACGTTACCTATCGATATATCAGATTCATTGTTTGCAAACACTGACACACAACTCTCTTCTTTCGGATACCCTGTCTATTCTGAAACACGTGGCATTACGTCGAAATGGATGTATCACACCATCCAAAAATTATTCAATCAAAATATTTTGGATAGTATTGAAGAATACATTCCAGAACATATTTTGAAAATGTATTCATTGCCTGATATCAAAAAAGCATTGGTTTGGATTCACTCACCACAAAAAAAGGAACACGCTGAAGCAGCACGAAAACGATTTGCGTTTGAAGAAATCTTTTTGATTCAACTCATTCGACTCCAAGACAAAGCTCGCTTTGCACAAGAAAAAACCTACACCATCGAAAATACAAAAGTGCTCATCAAAGAATTTACCGACAAACTTCCCTTCCCTTTAACTGACGGACAAAATAATGCAATCAAAACAATTGCAGAAGATTTGGAAAAAGAACACCCAATGGCCAGACTTGTCGAAGGAGATGTTGGTAGTGGTAAAACACTCGTCGCCGCAGCTGCAGCATATGCAGTCGTCCACAACCGTCCGACAAGCAACAAGACCCAAAAGGTTCAAACTTTTGGCAACTTGCAAGTTGCCTATATGGCACCAACTGAAATCTTGGCAACACAGCAATTTGAAAGTTTTATTGAATATATCAGACCAACCGGATTATCAGTTGCACTGATTACCAGTTCTGGTTGTAAAAAATTCCCATCGAAAGTAGCAAGTAACACCAAAGGTTGGACCGAAATATCAAAAACACAATTATCAAAATGGATTGCAAATGGCGAAATTCCGGTCATTATCGGCACGCATTCACTCATCCAAAAATCAGTCAAATTCAAACATTTGGCTTTGGCTATTGTTGACGAACAACACCGCTTCGGAACTAAACAACGCCAAGCACTCGCCCGCAAAGAATCTGACAACAAAATCCACGCACCACACTTCCTCTCAATGACAGCGACCCCAATTCCCCGCACCCTCGCACTCACCCTCTATGGCGACCTTGATTTATCAATCATCGATGCGATGCCACCAGGAAGAAAACCAGTGGAAACAAAAATCATCTCACCAAATGCAAGAGAGAAAATGTATGCAGAAGTACGAAGAGAACTTGAAGCTGGGCGACAAGTCTATATTATTTGTCCGCGTATCAATGAACCTGATCCTGAACTTGAAATCAAATTACAACTCAAATCAGTTGAGACAGAAGCAAAGCGTTTGAAAAAAGATATTTTTCCAAAATATGAAATAGACGTACTTCATTCAAAAATGAAAAAGGAAGAAAAAGACGAAACAATGAAAGCGTTCGCAAGAAAAGAAATCGATATTCTTGTAGCAACATCTGTGGTTGAAGTCGGTGTCAATGTACCAAATGCAACCGTCATCATAATCGAAGGAGCAGAACGTTTTGGTCTGTCTCAGTTGCACCAACTTCGTGGACGCGTGATTCGTGGAACTCACCAACCATATTGTTTCTTGGTGCCGGATACCAAGAGCGACAAAACAAAAGACCGGTTGAATGCATTGGTCAATGCAAAGAATGGTTTTGAATTGGCAGAACTTGATCTCTCGCTTCGAGGCGCTGGAGAACTTTCTGGGTTCAAACAATGGGGTGTATCAGATCTCGCAATGGATGCAATCAAGAATATCAAACTCGTTGAAATCGCTCGAAATGAAGCAAAAAAGATTATTGAAAAAGATTTGGATCTAATCACCTTCCCTCTGCTTGCTCAAAAAGCTCAAGCAAAAAATGTATTGCTTCATTTTGAATAATTGCTCAAAATACCGAGATACGGTAATATAAACGAGTAATTGAATTTATTGATTTTCCGCCTTTAGCTCAGTTGGTTAGAGCACAGAGCTTATACCTCTGCGGTCCTTGGTTCGAATCCAAGAAGGCGGACAAGGTAGAAAATAATGAACTGCTTCATTATTTTCGACACTTGTCCGAGACGGAGGCGTAATTTTTCACCAGAAAAATAGCCGAGTGAGTTTGTGTCAAAAACACAAACGCAAGACCTTTTCAGAATTTTTGTGAGTGACAACGAAACAAAAAATCGAAAAGGTGTACGGGTTCTGTAAGAACGGGGTCGCGAAATTTTTCTGGTGAAAAATATTCGTGACGACAAAATTGAAATTAAAAAATATCCGCACTGCGGATATTTTTTAATCTGTTGTAGCAGAAACATCTGCAGGTGGTGTACCTGAATCAGCAGGAGGAGCAGGTTCTTCTGTTGGCGGTGTCCCACTATCTCCACCAGTACTTTCTTCTGCAGGAGGAGTTACGTCACCAGTATTATTACTACTACCTCCTCCGCTACTTTGGTTTGGTTGAACATTTTGTTGTTGAAGCAATTGTTGTAATTGTGTTTTTGTAATACACACATCATCCAAACACAATTCTTTTGTATGAACTTTACCGAAGAATACTTCTTGTAATGTATTGTTTGCATTTTCTAAGAATTGCTTCATGAGTGAGCCAAGTGATTGTGGTGTGTCAGTAGAAAGATCTGTCAGTGGAACAATCTTTAGATCAAGTTCTTTGATGGCATTGATTGCAGTGACAATCAAAGTCATTTGACTGACTTGTTTATATCCAAGCGCACCAGTATTTACTGCTTCTGGAATAAATTGTTCGACATTTTGAGCAATAACTCCACTGTAGAGAATTCCCCCGTCATTCAAATATGAATCAGCTTTCCATGAATATGTTTGCGGAACAATTCCCATGATAGCATCGAGTCCGCGAGTATATTCACTATGAATATCCTTCAATTTTTCATCAGAAGAACAAGAAACAATACCAGTACCGTTGGTTGCAAGCCCCACACAACCAACAAGTCCTGAAAATGTAATGGTTCCTGATGATGTAACACCAGCCGCTGCAGCAATAACACCAGAAGAGTTTACTTGGAATTGAGAAGATGCACCAACACTAAACAATGATACTGGCGCAGATGTTCCAACACCAACGTTTCCACCGATAAATTGTGCGGCGTAGTTATTTGTTGCACCTGTTTGCGTGTTGACGGTGAGACCGTATGAGTTTGTGGCAGTACTTACTGCACCAGCTGCAATCAAAAGCGCATGAGAATTAGTGAGTGTTGTATTACTTCCTTTGATCGCACCACCTGCGATATACATATTTGCACCGTTAGTAACAGTAATAGCATTTGTTGAAGCCAGTGTTGGCATACCAAAAGCATTGGCTACAGCATTTGTCACTGTACCAGCAGCACCAGTACTTGTATCTGTATATGTTGAAGCTGTTGTGTTGATGTTGATTCCAGTAGTCCCCCATGCAGATGCAGACAAGTTTGCTCCAACATGCAACCACCCAGTAGGTATTGTTGATGATCCGATTACTGTTTGACCAGTCCCGCGAACAGAAAAAACAGAACTACTGTTATTTTGACCATCAAATAAATAGTGTGATGAAGTAGCTCCACTTGTGTTGAAGTTTGCTGCAATAACTCTAGTACTACTTGCGGCTTGTGTAGTTTCAAAATACCCACCATAGGCAATTGACGCAGTTCCTCCACCAGTATTTCCAACACTACTATACACACCGTACCCAACTCTGCCGTTCACTGTTGTTGCAACAAAATATCCTCCATAACTGTTAAATGAAGTATTAGCTAGTCCATACACAGCAATGGCAGTTCCAGGAGAATTAGTACTTGCAATCGCAGTACTATGGATACCGTAGTTAGTACCAGATGATGTTACCACCTGGTTGTCCACCTTAAGTCCATACGTTGTTGCACCAGGACTACCGTCAGCCAACACAATGTTAGCTGCTCGTAATTTTGTTGATGATGCAGATGCAGTAACTGCAACGTCCAAACTATATGCAGGTGTTGCTGTTCCAATACCAACGTTTCCTCCGATAAATTGCGCAGCGTAGTTATTCGTTGCACCTGTTTGTGCGTTGACAGTGAGACCGTATGAGTTTGTGGCAGTACTTACTGCACTAGCTGAGATAAGTAAGGCATGAGTGTTTGTGATAGTTGCGTTTGTACTTTTGATTGGAGCACCAGTTATAGCTAAAGTTGCAGCATCGGTGATAGTTGAAGAACCGACAAAACTATATGTTGGTGCTTGAATCAAGAAAGCTCTTTGTGTTGTAAGTGCTCCCGTGTTGAACTGCACTGTTCGAGCTAGGTTGAAGTTTACATCAGTAGCTTCTGTTGAAGTTGCGAGTGCAAGATGAGCAGCACCAGTGAGGGTAAATGCTGTTGGGCTCGTTGATGTAGCTGCTACACCTTGTGTGAATGTTGTATTACCTGTGCCGTCAATTCTCATACGAACAGCAGGTGTCGCACCAGTAACAATACCGACAGAAGTAGTACTAAGTGAACGTGATTGCAATACAAGGTCTCCAAAAGAAGAACCGTTAACACCGTTCGAACCATAGATAATAGGACCGTTAGATGACGTATATATTCCAGAAGTTACTAATCCTGTCCACTTTGTTGTGTTTGGTGTTGTATAAAAAGTAATTGCCCCACTCATTCCAAAATCATATGGAGAGTTCGGTGAAGTACTTGTACCAAAAAACATAGAAGGAGTGTTTGCTCCGTTTAAAATAGTCAAAGCTCTTTGCGGAGTAGTTCCGGACATTGCACCCAAGATAAGTGAAGTTGATCGACCCATGATCGCCCCACCTTCAGCAGTACCGCTTGAACGACTCCAATACCCAACCTTAACACCATCAGTGCCACTTGAACGATAAAAATCACCAACTGGATAGAATGTTTCAGCCCCTGACATTGTTGCTGCATCCAAAAATTGAGCGGCCAAGTTTGTTGTCGCACCCGTTGGTGCATTGACGGTAAGTCCGTACGCCGCGGTTGCAGTAGATACTGCGCCGGCTTGCACTAAGATTCCATGAGAACTAGTGATTGTCGCATTGGTGCCTTTGATTGGAGCACCAGTTACCGCAAATGTTGCAGCATCAGTAATCGTCGAAGCACCGACAAATGAATAGGTTGGAGCTTGGATACGAAATGCACGTTGTGTGGTTAGTGCACCGGTATTGAATTGTACGATGCGAGCTAGGTTGAAGTTAACATCACTTGCTTCAGTTGAAGTTGCGAGTGTTGTATGTGTTGCACCAGTGAGTGTAAATGCTACCGGACTACCCGAAGTAGAAACACCTTGGGTAAAAGTTGTATTACCAGTACCATCAATTTGTATACGAGTATTACTTGCTTGTGATGTTCCTCCGGTCAAAAAGTATAAAGATTTACCTGACGAACCTGTACCGATCAAAAGATTTCCACCAGAACCAGCACCGATATTGTACAAGTATGCATCATTTGCTACGCCCATCACCCCGCCAGTATATCCAGAACTATTGATTCCCATATCGACATATCCTGTCGTCTCACTACCATTATCTGCTGTTGCAACAACATCTGAAGAGGCTAATGTTCCCGCATTAGTGTTTTGGATATTTAATTGCAAATAACTATTGATACTACCAGTACCTTTGACAACATTTACAGAACTTGTTACACCTGCTGCAACCAATAACTTTTCTGGATTTGTTCCATCAAAAGAAGTGGTACCGATCGCCATACGATTGTTTGCTTCATCATATGTAGAATTACCAAACAATATTGAACCTTTCGTTACGTTTGAAGTTGAAGAGAGTGTGAGATTTTCACCTGACGCAGTACCTCCAATAACTGATTGCCCTCCAGAAATTCCAGTGGAAAGATTGTTGGTAATAGTATCTACTATGCGAGTAAGTCCTGTTGAAAAAGTGAGCGTATTTTCTTTATTGTTGAATGTAGACCAATCAGTACTTGAAAGCACACCAGTATTCGAATTATCTGCAACTGTGGTTGTAATAGATACTGACGTTGTTGATAATTGATTGGATACAGAAATAGCAATCCCATTATCATTATCACCTGCACTTGTTATAAAATCAGAAGACTGTAATTTTCCGTTGAAAGTATTCCAGTCAGACGAACTAAGATATCCGTCTGTTGCAGTATCAGCAAGATCGATAGAAATAGTATTGGCAGTATTTCGAAGCGGTAAACTGAAACTAAGAGTGTCTTGTTTTCCATTAAACATAGACCAATCAGTTGATGTCAGTAATCCTCGAGCAGAAGCAGATGCGGTAGGAAAATTAAATGTATGGACTGTTCCTGTTGAACTAATATTAAAATCACTCCCAGTTGTTCCTGTTGCAAATGTTTGTGTACTTCCAGTTAGTCCATTCAAAGACTGGACTGCACTACTGACCCCACCTGAAATAGTCACTGTTGTAACACCACCTGATTCAGTTGCAACTACACCAGCACCGACAAAATCAAGTGCTTTTGTTTGATAGGTAAGATTTGTTCCTTCATCACGAGATTCCAAAATCCCAACAGTACAGTTTGTAGAACCAGGAGTACAAGTTGGATCGAGTGTTTCGCCTGGTGTATATGGTGAAGTTGAAGGTGCTGCAAAAATAGTAAGACCAATTCCAAACACAACAAAAAACAACAACGAAAAAAGCAATCGCCAGTGAATGCGCACAGAAGTTGTAATGTTTTTTATTATCGACATGTTTATATTAAAATCGATACTCTTATATTATATGTTAGGTTGAGTATTTTTTTTTATAAAAGTGTTGAAAACAAAGTGTTTTTTGGTAAATAATAAATTTTTTTTAGAAAATAAAAAAATGAGCGAAAATTTATTTTTTCTTTATTAGAAAAAATAAATTTTCGCTCATTTTTTATAAACTAACCCACCATTTTCTTCAACGGAATACTATATTTCTTCAAAATTTCTTCGTATTCTGGCTGTTCAAGTGTCTCTACTTCCATCAATTTTTCGGCAATTGCATCAAGAATATTTCGATGTTTGGTGAGTACTTCACGAGCACGCGCGAGTCCATCATTCATGATTTTTGAAACCTCTGCGTCAATTTTCATTGACATATTTTCAGAATACTCCTTGTCACCAACACCTGCACCAAACAATGCTCGCCCACCATCACTTTCAAGCGCAACCGGACCGATCGCATCACTCATCCCCCACCGAGTCACCATTGCACGCGCCAAATTGGTCGCAACTTGCAAATCATTTGATGGACCAGTGGTGATATCTCCCATGATCATTTCTTCAGCAACATAGCCACCGAGTGACATTGCAATATCATCAAGAAATTCTTTTTTGCTTTGCAGTTTTCGTTCTTCAAGTGGAAGCTTGAGCGTATAACCACCAGCACGTCCACGAGCAATGATAGAAACTTTGTGTACTGGATCAGCATCAGGAAGTATCGAAGAAACAAGCGCGTGCCCTGCTTCGTGATATGCAGTAATCTTTTTTTCTTTTTGAGTAAACAAATGACTTTTTCGTTCAGGACCAATCATTACTTTTTCAATCGAGCGGAACAAATCATTTTGCACAACGGTTGTACGATTTTCTCGCGCCGCCAAAATTGCACCTTCATTCATCAGTGAATACAAATCTGCACCTGAGAATCCTGGAGTTCGTTCGGCAATCAATTTCAAATCAACATCTTCGGCAAATGGTTTTTTGCGAGCATGAATTTGTAAAATTTCTTCACGATCCCGACGATCTGGCAGGTCAATTGTCACACGACGATCAAAACGTCCTGGACGAAGTAACGCCGGATCAAGTACATCAGAACGATTAGTTGCTGCCATAACAATAACTTTTTCAGTTGGTTCAAAACCATCCATCTCCACCAAAATTTGATTGAGTGTTTGTTCACGTTCGTCATTTCCGCCACCAGTTCCATGTCCACGGACACGACCAACAGCATCAATCTCATCGATAAAAACGATTGCAGGAGAAGCCTTTTTGGCCATTTTGAATAAATCTCGCACACGAGAAGCGCCAACACCAACAAACATTTCAACAAATTCAGAACCTGACAAATGGAAAAACGGCACCCCTGCTTCCCCTGCTACTGCGCGAGCAAGCAATGTTTTTCCGGTTCCTGGAGCGCCGGTCAACAACACTCCTTTTGGAATTTGTGCACCGATATCCAAAAACTTTTTTGGATTACGCAAGAAGTCCACAATCTCAACTAATTCTTCTTTGGCTTCGCGAGCACCCGCAACATCAGCAAAGGTCACTTTGTTATTTTTATCATTCGGGTCAGTCAATCGTGCACGAGAATTTCCAAAAGACATTGCTTGTCCATTTGCGCCTTTCATTTGACGAGCCATATAAAACATAATCAAACCAATCACAATGACTGGACCAAGAATTGGTAGTACTAACATCAACCAAAATGACGCACCGCTTCCTGAATCAACAGTGATCGGCACCGTGATCAACTTTTCTTTGGGTACACCATAGGTAATCAATGCTTCTGATAGTGCATTTTCTGTTTCTTTGGTTGTAACAATTTCAGTACCATCAACTTTTTTGGCAGTGATTTTATTACCATCAACAGCAATTGAAGCAATACTTCCATCGGTTACAAAACTAGCAAATTGTGAAAAAGCTACGACAGTTTTTTCTTTGTGATTTCCGACAATTGCACTATACACACCAATGACAATCATCAATAACAAGATAGTTGAAATCATGTGTTTCCCAAAATAAGCAAGAGCTTTGTTGGGTGGCTTTTGTGGATTTTTTGTTGGTTGTTTTTTGTTTGACATTTAGCGATTATATCATAATTTTCAAAGAAAATTTGAATTTTCCTACCAAGAAAATTCACGTCGAAAGAATTTTATAGACTTCGTCTATAAAATTTTTCGACCCCGTGGTACGATAGAAATATGTCACTTATTCGCAACAAAAAAGCCAATTTCAATTATGAAATTGTCGACAAAATGGAAGCAGGAATCCAGCTCACCGGACAAGAAGTGAAGTCTATTCGTGCTGGCCAAGGTAACATCGACAGTGCGTTCGTCGTCTTTTCTGACGGAGAACTGGAACTCGTTGGAATGAATATTCCGCCGTATCAGCCGAAAAACACCTCACCAGCATATGACCGCGAACGCACTCGAAAACTCCTTGTCAGCAAGAAACAGATCCGTGATTTGATTACCGAACGTGACGCCAAAAAATTGACACTATTCCCTGTTTCGTTGTACAATAAGGGCACCAAAATCAAAGTAGAAATTGCTTTGGGAAGAGGTAAAAAAGTGTTCGACAAACGCGAAACAATCAAAAAGCGTGATGTTGAGCGAGAGATACGAAGAGTGATGAAATAAAAGATCATTGAAAAAGTAAAAGTCGCTTAGTCGTTAGTTATTAGTCATTTAGCAGATTACCTAAGTGACTAACAACCATAAGACTATCGACTAAAATAATTGGGGGATGCCAGGCATCGACAATGATGATTAGCCTTTTGGTGCATACCAAGCTCGTACGCAACTTGCAAAACTACGTACAAAAACTGAAATGCAAAAAACTCTTTTGCAGTAAAGTCTCCATTCTTCGGAGTGAACGACTTTGCTTTTGCTACTGCTTAATTGCGTAGTATGTTCGTCTATTTGATCCATAATAAAATAGCGCGAGCATCATATCATTATGGTAAGAAATAATTGCGTCCGAAATTATTTCCGACAATGAAGGAATCGAGTGATTGCTGGTTTGTTGTTTTGATACGACAATCATTCTAAAAAAACCAAAATAACTATGTATGTAGATTCCATCTGCGCATCATCATTGCACTGGGGTTCGAATCCCCACATCTCCACATTTTTAAAACGCACAATATTTGTGCGTTTTAAAAATGTGGAGATGTGAACGAATGAACTGCTTCATTCGTGTGGGATTCGAACGGCCGGAGCCATAGTTGCCTTGCAACAGGCGAGGCGGGGTCGCGAACACTTAGTAGAATTGGAGCTAAAGCGAACAATTATACTTAGTGATTCGTGACTCAAATCCGCCCACCATCTCCACAAATTAAAAATACCCTTATAAATTAAGGGTATTTTTAATGTTTTGTACTACTATTGACATAAATATTATAATATGCTATACTATTATCAGATTTGAAATGACTTAATTGTCTGTTGTTGGGTTACCATAGTTCCCTTATAGGATTTATGGCAACCCAAAAAACAAAACAAATAAATTATGAAAAAGTACATTGCAATTTTATTTTTTGCCTGCATGGCAACAACGAGCTCCTTTGCTCAAAAAAACAACTCTTCTGATACTTTAACAAAAGAACCTGTATTGATGTATGTCAAAGCAACTTCTGCGTTTATTGTGTCTGATTTTAAGCTTGATGAAGTAAAATTTGGTGATTACCCAATGGTGACAGTGCTAATGATGAGAGACACTATGCATCTTACACAAGAAGTGCTTCCTATCGAACTTACCGCCGGAAAATATGTATACTCTGCAGATTTCAAAGATGTGATTAAAAAAACCACCTCGGAAATTACAGCAAATGTACATTGGAACAAAGGGGTGGAGGAGAAATTTTTCTCAGCATGCTCATCTGGTTCTCGTATCATTGTTGTCCGTTAACATTAAGAATTACATCCCACTTCCACCTTGTTTAACACAAGGTGGTTTTTTATTTCCCAATTATCTCCGTCCGCTCAATCCTCCACGCAAGTGCAGATACACCAATTTTTTCTCCGACATCTTCACACAATTTTCGAATATATGTTCCACTCGAAACTGTTGCCACACATTGAGTGATCAAAAATTTTGTTTCTTTTCCTTGTAAAAGATTTTCCCACTCTTCTAGAATTTCTTGTTGTCGAAAATCCCCTTTTACTTTCCCAATTCGCTCTTTGATTTCTTGTAACAATTCATTGGCAGATTTTTCTTCAAAACCCAAAACATTGGTGTCAGAAATCTCTACTTCATGAGTTGGAGCAATCACCTCTTTGCCTTCTCGGGCATATTGCCACAACGGAATCCCATCAACTGTTTTTGAGGAATACATTGGATATGTTTGTAATTGTTTTCCTTTGAAAGACGAAATCACTTTAGTGATTTCGTCTTTCAATTCTTTTGAATTACTTTCAACTTTATAACTTTCAACTTTCCCCATCACGTCTCCTGTATCAGTTCCAAAACCGAACAAAATCTCAAATTCATACACTTTTGAAAGTCCATTAAAATCGTCTTTTTTATGAACATCTTCTCCGGTGAGCACAATTAAAATCCCTGAAGCTAATGGGTCCAAACGTCCCGCATAAGTCATAGAAACATTGGAATCTAAGGCTTTTTCGATACGAACCCTGTCCAAAACCTCAAGCGGAGTTTCTCCTTCATTTTTATAAATAGAGTAAATAGACATTACACAATAAAAGATATATCAATTACTAATTATAATCAAATAAAAAACAGGTCAAGATGACCTGTTGTATTGAACTTTCTGATATTCAAAATTTGCTGACCTGCCCCAAAAACAAATTTCACCTTCTTTAAGTGTCATAAAGCGTGGCTTACAACTGATACACTTGCCTTGTTCGTTATAAATAATTTCCACAGAAAAAGCATGGCCGAGAAAACGAACATTTTTATCTTTTCCAACAATTAGAAGACGTGGACCCCAAAATTCAAAGTGTGACTCATGAAGAACTCTTGTCCCTGACATACCGGCAGAGCTAGCTGAATGAAACATGTTCGTTGTTTTTTTAACCAAAAAGACAGTAAGATTACGAATAAATGCGTTTATTTTTTTCATTTTAAGACTATTTTTCCCTTCATTACAATACAAATAAAATACAATAAAATCAAGCTTATTTTTAGACCCTCAAGCCACGTCCTTAGAAACTTGCTTTTTTTGGATTTATAAGCTATTATTGACCTTACGAAACCGTCTATGTTTTCGTATTTCTTACATTGCAAATCAAAATAAACAACCAAATACGAGCTACTGAAGTACGTGTTATTGGAGGCGACGCTGAGGCATTAGGTGTTATGGCAACGAAAGACGCTGTAGCCCTTGCTCAGTCTCAAAATATGGATCTTATTGAGATCTCTCCAATGGCAGTCCCCCCAGTTGCAAAAATAATGGAATACGGGAAATTTTTGTATGAACAAGCCAAAAAGCAGAAAAAAGCTAAGGCGAGTACAAAAATCACCGAAACCAAAAGTATTCAGGTCAAGATTGCCACTGGAGACGGAGACCTTGCTATCAAAGCAAAGACCGCATCAAAATGGCTCGCTGAAGGACATCGTATCAAGGTTGAACTATATTTGCAGGGACGTGCGAAATATATGAACGAAGCATTTCTCAAGGAACGACTCGACAGAGTACTCAACCTCATTACTGAAAAGTACAAGATTGCAGAACCGGTCAAGAAAATACCAAAAGGAATGATGCTCGTCATTGAACGAGATAGTAAAAAATAATTTTATGAGTATCAAAACAAACAAGTCATTATTGAAAAGATTGAAAATTACTAAAAACGGTAAGGTTCTTTCTCGCAAGCCAGGATTCAATCACTTTAACGCAAAACAATCACGTAGTAAGCAATTGAACGGTAAGAAAATGCAAGCATTTACTTTGACTAACAAAGACATGGGGCAATTTCTTCCTCACAATTAATTTTTAATAATATAACCACCCAGATATGTCACGAGTAAAAAGAGGAACAATTTCATTAAAACGTCGTCGCAATGTCCTTTCTAAGGTAAAAGGATACCGATTTGGACGTAGTACAAAGGAACGACAAGCACGCGAAGCTATTGCTCACGCAGGAAGTTACGCATTTGCTCACCGTCGTGACAAGAAAAACGACTTCCGCCGACTATGGATTGTTCGTTTGAATGCAGCACTTCGACCACTTGGACTTTCATACAGTAAATGGATCGGAAACTTGAAGAAAGCAAATATCGAAGTTGATCGAAAAATTCTTTCTGAAATCGCCCGAACAAATCCTGAAAGTTTCGCTCGAGTAATGGAGCAAACAAAAGGCTAACAAATAAAAAAACTACCGAAATCGGTAGTTTTTTTATTTGTCTATATTAATCTTGATGTTTAATTGGTGAAAATTCTTTTTCTTTGTCCTTTGCAACCATTGCAAGTATCTTTGTCACCAATCGAGCAGGGTCAGTATCAAAGATGACTTTGTCTGTTGGGCGATTACCTCGTTCCATAATCTCCTTGATTGTTTCGTCCATTGTCCACTCCCCTTCGAGTACGCCAATTGGTTTACCATCTTCGAATGCAATCGTAAATTCATGAATTGTTCCGATACGTCCACAGCCAATCAGAATCGCGTCACAACTGCGTGTAAACAACAAATCTCGTCCTGGGAAGCCGAAGCCTGTGTAGACAATCAAGTCTGTGTAATCAAGTGGTAGTCGATATGTTTCAACGTGTTCATGTTCACTCATAGCCGGTGACAATCCGATAACAATACCGTTTTCTTCTTTTGCACCCATTGATGCCCAAAGTGGAAAACCTGTTGTTGCACCAGTGACCACAATTCCTCCTTGTTTGATTACTTCTCTTCCGAGTCCTTTGGCAGCATCAAGTGCATGCAAACCACAAGTTCCTGTTTCTGCGGCTCCTGAGATACCAATTTTGACCTTTAAGTGATTGTGTTTGTCTCCGTTTCCAATCGGTCCGTTGTAACAGAGGAACTTATTTTTATTATCGTCCATTTTTTATGAAATTTATATTATATTAGTTAATTATAGCACAGGAAAAATTATGTAAGATTATAGAGAATAGAAAATAGATTATAGTGTAACAAAATATGTTTTAATCTATGTTCTATATTCTCTTTTCTATATTCTGTTTAGAAATCTAGTTCTACTACATCTCCTTGTTCTGGTGCAGTTGCGTCAATCGTCAAATAGTCACGAAGTCGTTGCACAAGAAAAGTTGCAGATTTTGGTTCACCCATTACTACGAACACTTTCTTGACTCGGTCTTGAACATTTTCTACGAACTGTATCAAGTGATTTGAATCCTTGTGCCCTGAATAACCATCAATCTTGGCAATCTGAGCCTTGACTGCAACTTCTTGCCCATTGATACGCACACTCTTTGCCCCTTCGAGAATTGTTCGCCCCAGTGTTCCAAGTGACTGAAAACCGGTAAGCAAGAGGGTGTTTTTTTCATCAGGAAGATAGTTGAGTTCGTGATGCAGAATTCGCCCACCGTTAGACATTCCAGAACCAGCAATAACAACCTTGGGACTTGGTGCGTGTAAAATTGCTTTTGAATCGTCTGTTTCTGGTGTTGATTGTAGTCCTGGAAAAATAAAAATATCATCCCCTGACTTTACGTGAGCTTGTGCTACATCGTTGAAATAATGTGTATAATTTCTATATACTGCAGTCAATTTGATCGCAAGCGGTGAATCAAAAAAGATCGGCATTTGTGGAATGCGTTTGTGTTCAACCAAATCATTGATTTCAAAGAGCATTTCCTGACTTCGTTCAAGTGAGAATGTTGGTACAACAAGGACTCCTCCTCGGCGATAATTGTCTTCAAGAAATCCTTCAAGTTTCTTTTTGCGCATATCACGATCTTCGTGATTTCGGTCTCCGTACACAGACTCCATAACCAAGTAATCCACATCACCAAGTGGTTCTGTATCACGCAAAAGTGGTGACGGAGAGTTTCCAAGGTCTCCAGTAAAGACAATGGTCTTGCCATTATATTTAAGCTCAAGCATTGCTGAACCTAAAATATGCCCTGAGTCGAGGAATTTACCTGTAAATCCGTGGTCGATATTGATAGCTTGATGATATGGCACACCTTCCCATAATTTCATTACTTGCTCCAATATTTCGTGTGTATAAATCTTATCGAGATTATGTTCCTCATCGTGTGACAAAATCTGAATGGTATCTTCAAGCATTGGACGAGCAAGATCGTGAGTTGCGTCAGTAGAAATAATTCTTCCACGAAAACCATCATGCACCAACTTTGGAATACGTCCGATATGATCAATGTGCGCATGAGTAACAAACAAAATATCAATTTTTGTCAGATCATACGGAAAAGCAGACCAGTTTGTTTCATCAGCAAGTCCTGTCCCCTGTTCTAGTCCGCAGTCAATAATAAATTTTTTATCTTCATTTTCAATCAAAAAATTGGCACCAGTAACTGAGCCAGTACCCGCACAAAACGTCAATTTTAGTTTTTTCTTTTCCATTACTTTATTTTAACATTAAGCGTCTTAAAAGAATGAGGGAAAAAGTTCCACCTGCCATATCAAAAAATAGATCCGAAGTAGAGTCGAGTGGATTTGCCAAATTTGAACCAGTTAGTATTTGAATTGCATATTCATAACCTTCCCACATCACCCCAATAGCAAACACACCGAGTAGTGTAATGATGATTTTTTCTCGATTTGAACTCTGTTTGTCGGTATAAGCAATCACCAGCAACATCAACAGTCCCAAGAAATACCCTCCGAGAAAATGCATTGGCATATCAAACCACCAAATCGATGAATACCAGTAGAATTTGTGAGCGAGTGTGTTGAGCCCCCAGACAATTAAAATAGTAAAAAGAAGTTTTTTGCGAAGTGTTTGTAACATGGAAGTAATTATATAATGACCAATAACTAATGACTAATTCTAGTAGAAAAAGAAAAATCTTCCTTACGGAAGATTTTTCTTTACGGCTATCCGGTATATTAACCTAGCTATTGCTAGGTGGGTGTACTGCCAAAGTATTCCATACGGTAACTTTGGACTCCATACTCCCTAATATATTGGTGTTCTAGATAATACACCAAGATACCCGTGAGACTAGTATACGCTAAAAAAGTTTTCCACAGAACTAGACGAGAGAAAATTTTATTTTTGAATGACGTTTTTTATCATTCAACCACAAAAATTATTTTCGTCATCAATTATTTTTTTGGCTGAGTGAATACTTCGTGAGCTACAGAGTAATCAAACAATTCACTTTCTGCAAACCAGTGTGCGATTTCCAATTTTGCTTCATCCGCATCACCTGAAGCGTGAATAATATTTGGAATACCTACTTTGTGAGCATCACCGTGTCCATAACTCATATGAGCGTAATCTCCACGAATTGTTCCAGGCAAAGCACTTTTTGGTTCTGTAGCACCTACCATTTTACGAACGAGTGATGCTGATTCAATTCCTTCAAGTACCATAGCAAGCACTGGACCTGATTGCATCATTGCAAGTGTCATATTGAACACTTCTTCTCCGCGACGTGAGATCACTTTTCCGATAGCTTCGTAGTGATGGTGAAATTGCTCATAGGTTGGTGTGAGCATTTTTGCTCCAACAATCTTGAGTCCAACCTTTTCAAAACGAGACAGTACTTCGCCAGTAATACCACGTTTTAGTGCGTCTGGCTTGAAAATAATAAGGGTGCGTTCCATTTTTTCTTGCATATATATTATAAGGATAATTACTAAACAATATCGGTATCATAACAAAAAAGACCTTTATTTCAAAGTCTTTTTTATTAGTCATTAGTCACCGGTCATTAGTCATTACTTGCGGTATTTTGCCATAATTTCGGCTTCTACTTCTTCTCGCAGTCTACCGTATTTAACATATGAAAGTTCTTTCAATGAATCAACAATTGCTTTATTCCCTACTGGAAATTCTGCCAAATGCATATTGAATGGTTTTTGTGTTGGTACACCATTTACAATCATCGAAACGTACGCATTCAAATTTTCTTGCTTCGTAATATCACTTGCGGTAAAGGTCGGAGCAAATTTTGATTCCAAGAATGTTGCATCTTCTGGAGACACGCGCATGACACACATTGAGCCCACGTTTCCAAAGATTGCATTCTTTGTATCTTCTGGAAGCTGTGCAATGTATTGGTGAGCCACATTCAATGACAATCGATATTTTCGAGCTTCGGACAAAATAGATGCGATTGCTGGAGTGGTGACGTTTTGGAATTCATCGATATACAAATAGAAATCATTTTTTTGTTCACCGCGCATATCAGTTCGAGAAAGTGCAGCCATTTGAATCTTGCCAACCAAAATGAGGCCGATCAAATTCGCATTGATTTCTCCCAATCGTCCTTTTGACAAATTGACCAACAAAATCTTTTTCTCGTCCATAATCTTTCGAAAATTAAAGACTGAATTTTGTTGTCCAATAACTGGTCGCATAATGTCGTTTGAAACAAATGGATCAAACTTACTCGAAATATATGGCACGAAGTTTGCCAATCCTTGATCCCCTGTTGTCGCCTCAGCGGCTGTCCAGAATTGATGGATGATTGGATTTTTACATTTAGATAATTTCAAATCTCTGAATGCTTTGTCTTGCAATACACGAGTAATTTCAAGCAATGTTGAACCAGATTCTGGGTCTTCCATGACAAGCATCGCAGCATTTCTGAAATATTGTTCAAACATCGCCCCGCCACCGGCTTTCATATCGAAGAGTTGATTGAAGATATTCATCATCTCGTTGATGACAAAGGTCTTTTGTTCAGGAAATCGTTCATCATATTCGAGCATATTGAGCCCCATTGGACGCGCAGTATATGCTGGATCAAAGTAAATCACATCATCGATACGGTGCGGTGGAATATACGAAAGAATATCTTGCACATCGTCACCGTGTGGATCGATAAAACAACAACCGTCACCATTTTCAATATCTTGTTTGATGAGCTGTTTAAGAGTGACTGTTTTACCAGTTCCTGTCTGACCGATCACATACAAGTGGCGCATACGATCTTCTCGGGAAAAATGAATTGGTGTACGGACCCCGCGGTATTCGTTGTACCCGAGCAATACGCCATTTTTACTCATCTCAATTGGAGCAGGACCTTGACCTGCGCGAGCTTGCTCAACATTAACCATAGAACCGATACCGTATGGAAAGTGCACAAGCGTAGCCAATTCTTTCAAATTCATTACCATTCGTTCATCGTCTCTAAAATTACGAAAGGTAAAATCTCGTGCAACTTCAGTTTGATTATTCTTTTTCAGTTCTTTGAAATGGATTGCATTGCTTCCCGCTCGAGTAAATTGAGCAAAAACTGATTCAAGGTCATTCAACATACTTTTTGCGCGATCTGCTGTTTCAGCAGAAGTAAACATACGAATATTTACTCCGGTCATTGTACTCTTTAATTTATCATTGATTGCAGAAACAACTTTTTCATCAGGCTCCTTTTTTTCTTCTTTCTTTTCATCTTTTTCATCAGAGTCACTAAACATTCCGAACAATGGATTGAAAATCAAATCCTTGGTTGCATTTTTTAAGTCTGTATCAAACTCACCAAAAATACCACTTTTTTCCTTTTCTATTTTTTCACCTTTTTGTGCTTGCCCAAGTAAACTATGAAAATGTTTGATTGACCCTTCATCACTTGGACGAATGATAAATTGAATGGCTGCACCTTCACCCGTTGCTTTGATTTTGTTGAATGCATTGATGATTGATTCTATTGGGTCTTGATCGAGCATGTCATAGGTCTTGATTGGAAACACATCATTCTCTGCATAAAAACCTACCGCACCAGAAACAGCACAATTTGGCGCAAAAATATTGTAGTCATTCGGAGCTTCTTCAATACGAGCAAGCGGATAGACTGAAAGTAATTGTTTTTCAAATAATTCTATTTTTGATCGCGGAACACCAACAAACAATACAACTTGCTCTTCGTTGTGTGAAATAGTAAATTCAATTGAATAATGACTTTCGTCTTTGTTATCTCTACCGTCTCCAATAAATTGCATTCCTGCAAAAAATTGCTCAATTGCACCAAGGATAATTTTCCAATCACGTGTATCTGATGCGTTTTTGTCTGGCATTGAAATCTTGAACAATGCCGTATTCAACGATTTATGCAAAGCTGTCCCCTCTTTGAGTCCAGGAATTTTTTGTTCAGCAATAAGATACTGCACCAAAAAACGATGAAAATCATCTTCAATGTGTGGGTCGTTCATTTTTTCGACAACTGACAACGCATTACGAACACCTTTTGAAAGTAAAATACCGAGTAATTCTTCCATCGTTCGATCATGAGATTCTGGTTCAAGTCTAAGTACCAGTGCCTGCTCGTGCTTTTCTGGAAGATGTAACGATTGTGCGAGCACTTGTTCTTTTGGTACCTCAGCGTATTGTTTAACAACTTCAAGAGAAGCTTGTTCTTTGGGATTTTCGTGACCTTCCCGTTTGAGTAACGCTTCGCGTTCTTTGAGGTGATTACGTAAATAGAGTAATTCTTCTTCTGGACTAGAAAAATTTTGAGAAATGATTTGCTCTTTGAATTGCATAGATAAAGTATAACAGAAATTACGAATTAGGAATTAATAATTAGGAATGGAAAACTTCGAAGCGCGAAAACCAGAGGTTTTCGCGCTTGTAATTTAATTCGTAATTTAAAATTGTTATTCTAACTCCGTTAGAATAATTGGTCCATCTTCGGTAATAGCAACTGTATGTTCAAAATGAGCTGATTTTGATCCATCAGCGGTCTTAATAGTATATCCATCTGATAGTGAGACAATATCTGGTTTGCCGATGGTAATCATTGGTTCAATAGCAATCACCATTCCCGGCTGAAGCAGTACTCCTGCGCCATTTTTGCCGTAGTTTGGAATGTATGGATCTTCATGAATATGTTTTCCAACCCCATGCCCCGCAAGTTCTCGAACAACACCGAAACCATGTGGACGAACAACCGCAGATACTGCGTAGCCAATATCACCAGTCTTATTACCAACTTTTGCCATAGCGATTCCTGCCATCAATGATTCTTTTGTGACTTGCAATAACTCTCTCGTCACTTTCGTTCCCTCACCAACAATAACTGTCGTTGCGTGATCAGTAAACAATCCTTTGTGCTTGAGTCCGCAGTCGATTGAAACAACATCACCATTTTTCAAAATAGTTTCTTTCTTGGGAATTCCATGCACGATTTCACTGTTGACTGACACACACAATGCACACGGAAATGGCGTAGGAGCTCCTTCAGGACGATAATTGAGGAATGCTGGAATATCTCCCCCTTCTGCAATCAGTTCCAGTGCTCGCTCTTCTAGATCCCAAGTACTCATACCAGCTTTTGTTTCTTTTGCTAATGTATCCACAATAAAAGCCAAGCGTTTTCCACCTTCTTTCAAAATCCCTATTTCTTCTTTTGTTTTGATTATGATTTTCATTCTAATTTATTTTTCAATTACACAAATTGGATAATTTCCTGGATTACTTCCGCCCCCGAGATCAAGACATTTATCATTATACCAAAAAGTTTTCCATTGAATGCCTGACCAAAAAGAAAGTAGCATCGCAACAATTATTAATATAATTTTTAAATATTTTGTCATATATACCTTTTATACTAGTTCTATATTTTTTATAATTTCTTCATGAACTTCCTCTATTGTTTGCTCTCCATTTATATCGTGAAATTTGTACATTGGAAGTTCGTGGAAATACGCCATTGCTGGAATGACATTCCAATCAAACCAAGACAAGCGTTTCTGTATTTCATCTGCATGATCATCTGCACGCCCTCGCCCAAGGAGCCGCTCTGTTGCCCATTCCTCTGAAACATTCACATAGACAACATGCATATGTTCTCTTCCCAAGAAACGTAACGCATTATCCAAAATTGGGGCTTCGTGCGGACGACGAGCAACGCCATCCAAAATCAAATCCTCATCACCTGAAACATTTTTAACTAAAAAATCTGACCACATCCAGATTGGTAAAAATTCTGGCAACAATTCACCGTGAGCCATTTGTTCTTTGGCTTTTTGTGCAGCAAAAGAATCACCTTCGATAAAAGCACGAAAAGCTGCACCTGTTTCGATATACCGAACAGTACGCCCTGCTTTTTCTAATTGCTCTTTGAGTAGTTGCGCCTGTGTCCCCTTACCGGCACCTGAGCGACCGAAGAAAATGTATGTAGAATTCATATAAGGTAATTATATAATGACTAATGACTAATGACTAATGACTAATGACTAATGACTAATGACTAATGACTAATGA
>JBAXSP010000007.1:0-17121 GCA_037130655.1 bacterium
GTTAGAAATTGTCCTTCTGGTACTTCAAAAGAAAGATCATTAACCGCATAGATTGTCTGATCACCACTTTGAAATTTTTTTGTTAAGTTATTTATTTTAATCATGTTTTAAATAGATATTTTTATCTTTATCAACCTTATAAATATTTGTTATTTGTTCTGGTTTTATTTCTGTTACAACATCACCGTTTTCATCTATTGGTCGATATGCCCAATGTCTTCCTTTGATCGGAACACCGGTGACAGGATTTTCTTCGCCTCTTTTATACATTGGAATAGCTGTTTCAAATATATAATTATCTACACCTTCTTGAAAAGAAGTAGCGTCCGGTGAGCCTTTTGAAAAAGCAGGAAAAATTGTTGGACGACCACCAATATCAACACCTTCAACGACACGAGAACTTGATCCAGTCGGTGAACTTCTAATGATTTGGTTGTTAATAAAATCATCGTACCCTGCTTGAGTTACCACTCTATAGAAATTATTTTCATTAAATACTGATTGCTCTACTTTTTTCCATACTTCTTTTTTTTCTATATTAGATTTTTCAAAATTAAAATTTTCCATAGAGGTGTATACAATTATCGTCCCAATATTGCACTCAATGTATTTTGCTTAATAACCATTCGAGCCGGAATATATCCAGCAAATAGTGTTGCGATGAGCAACAAGCCTGCTCGCTTCGCAGTGCCCGCAACTGTTGCAACCAAGATTCCATCAGAAAATGGGAAGTTGATTGGATGTGCAGTGAAATATGGCTTGATGATAACGAAGACCAAAAAGAATCCAATAAGTGTTCCGAGTATTGCATAGATAAACGCTTGCAAAATATATGAGAACAAAATGGCTCGTTGGTGAATCCCGATTCCTTTCAAGATGCCGATGTATCGACGACGAGTGATAGCGTTCACGAAAATTACAATAAAGATTGTAATACTTGCTACTATAAGTCCAATACCAGAAATCGCATTACCCAAAATACCAAACGTAGCTTTGATATCTTTCAAGAATTTTGGAAAGGCTTCTTCAGCTGTTTGTACACGAGCATACTGCCCTACTCCGTTATCCAATAAGAACTGTTTTGCAAAAGCGAGGTCACTACCTGGTTGCAACTGAATTGCGATTTTTCCTGCATTCAAATCATCTCGCCCAATCATTTTTCGCACTTCACTGTCGAGTGCCACAACCGATGTATCGAAATCATCAACCTTAGAAGAAAGGATTCCTTTGACCGTATATTCTTTTTGATTTTCACCAACTGTCACACGAATACGTGAACCAATAGCAACATTTTTGAGCGTTTGAAAACCAGGTGCTTCAATCGGAGTAAATTCGTACAATAAATTTTTTCCAATCAAGACGCTATCTTGATCCTTTTCATCCAGATATGAACCACGTACAACAAATTTTGAAACACCAGAAAAACTTTGTTCTTGAATTGGGTCAATCCCCAAAAATGAACCGCCAGCACCATTTCTTTTTTCTCCTGGTTTTATTGTTGAACGAAAATCTGATTCAAACATTCCACTACCGCTATATCGGACGGTATGATTTCTATACCCTGGAATTGTTTTGACAATATTTACCACGGTTGGAGTTTCTGTAATAAATGAACGATTGAGAAATGGTGAAATAACAATGTCTCCGATTGAGTATTTTTTTTGTGCGTCTTCTGATCCTTGAATAAGACCGACGAGAATACCTGATACAACAACCAAGTTCAAAAACGTGAGCGTCATTACAAGTACAATCAAAGCGGTAGTCCAAATATTTGCACGCTTAATATCACGCTTGGCCAAAAACCAACCGACACGCAAGTGCTGAGATATAGACTTTTCTATTTTGTCGCCTTTATTCACGAAAATTATTTAATCAGTGAACTATTGATCACAATAGTATCACCCGCTTGTAATCCGCTCGTAATTTCCACCAAATTACCATCTCCTTTCATTCCGACAGTCACTGGTATTTCTTTGTGTTCATTTTTTCCTTCTGCTATTGAAACAAATGTTCCAGCATCTTTTTTGATTAATGCAGATTCAGGAACCACAACGACTCCTTGTTTGCTTGCAATTGTTATGGTAAATGTTGCATTCATTCCTGGTCGAATGAGTGGACTCTTTTCATTCAAAGCAACTTTGACTTTGTAGTTTGCGATACCATCTTGCACGGTTGCACCGGGATCAATAGAAAGCACACTACCAGTGAACTTTTGTTCTGGACCAAGTCCATCAAAGGTAATCGCAACTGGCTGGCCAATTTGTAGTGTTGATACTCGTGACTCATTAACATCACCCTCAACATACAAATTATCAATATCTTGCAGAACAATCGCCTCAGACAATGCTTGTACATGTTCCCCTACCTTGAAACGAACAGCAGTAACGGTTCCAGATGCAGGTGCGCGAATAACGGTCTTTTCAAAATTTGCTTCTGCAGATAGTACATCAGATTGTGCGAGTAATAGATCAGTATTTCGAGCACCAGCAATTTCTAAATCATAATCAGCTTGTCGTGCATCAACAACTGCTTGAGCATTTGCAACAGCACTACTCCCCGTTTCTTGTGCTGAAGTGTATGCATTGTAATTGGTGATATAACTAGCAGACTGTTTGTTTGGAAGAGAAAGGATCCAGTGATCATTACCAGTTGGGGTATACCCTGTTGGGAATTTGATATACAACCCCTTCGTACCAAGCGCAACAAGATTGGTGGTGCTAATATTACCAGTAGCGTTTTCAATACCACTTGTTTGGAAATATCCACCCGCACCACTTGAAAGTGTTGTGATGTCATAAAAACCTTCTTTGTCTCCGGTGTATGTACCAGAAATAGTTGGTAGATATCCACTAATAGTTCCTGAGGTAATAGAAGGAGTGAGGTCAGTGTTTAAGAGTTTTTGGTATGCATTCTTAACCAATACCGCTTGCTGACGAATAGTATTTGCTAAATCAATTTTAGCATTTGTTAAAGCTGTTTTTTTGACATTAATTTCTTCACTTGTTGCACCTTCCAACAATTTTTGGTACTTAGCTTTTGCAGACAAAACCTGTGCATATTCTGTGCCTTGTTCTAGATTTGCAAGCACTTGCCCTTGTTTTACTTTGTCACCAACAGCAACATTTACCTTTTTGATCATTCCACTTGTTGTAAAAGAAAGCGACAAATCTGTCACTGACGTCACCTGCCCACTCGCAAGCACGGTTTGATGCAAATCTTTGACTGTTACTGTTTCAGTAATCAAACCACTATCTTTGTTTGTTTTTGAAATAACAATAAGCGCAATAATGATTAATGCAATTGCGCCATATCTATAGCGTTTGTTGTTCCAAACAAATGATGTGATGTTTTTTATTTTTTCTTTTAATTGAAGTATTTTTTGCATATATTAATTTATTTTTAGAAGTTCTACGTCAAATAGCAGTGTTGCATTTGGTGGGATAACACCTCCGATACCATTTGCACCGTATGCCATATCAGCAGGAATTGTTAGCTTACGAACTTCCCCGACTTTCATACCGAGCAATCCTTGGTCCCATCCTTTGATAACCATACCTTGTCCGATAGTAAACACAAACGGTGTTCCACGGTCACGACTTGAATCAAACTTATGTCCGTCGATGAGTGTTCCGGTGTAATGTACAGAAATCGAGTCTCCGCTTTTGACCACTGCTGTTCCAGTGCCTTCTTTTGTTGTTTCAATTTTGAGTCCTCCTGCTTGTTCCATAGTTGTTTTTTTGATTAATGGTTTTGGTTTGGTAATAGTTTCTGTTGAAGTCGCTACCGCATTTATATGCTCTGTTGATTGCATCGATTCTTTTTCTGGTGATTGTTTTCGAAGTAATATCACAAGAATAATACAGACAATGATTGCGATTACAAAAATAATAGGTTGTTTATTTTTCATATGATGATTATAGCAAAAAATACTGATTTTGAGAAAAAGAAAAAACCTGTTGTTACAGGTTTGTAAGTATGTTTCTTTTTCTATTCCTTCTTTGTAAATTTGCTTCCAAAATTGCAATAAACACACAAGTGGTGATTAACAAGATGAAATATACTACGTATACCCATCCCGGCCAATCTCTCCACATTAGGAAAACAAAAAATGTTGCAAGTGACAGAAAAGTTGCATACAAAAATATCCTCGGCTTTGCATTTGCAAGCAAACTAAAACCAAATGCTACCGCAAAAAAGAATACGGAGGCATACGAAGGAAATTTGACATCCACACCACTAATAAAAGTACTCGTGGGCAATAAGGCAAAAAAGACAATAATTAAAAAAGGACCAATTGTTTTTAGTATCATTATGATAAGTAATTTAACATCCGTATAAGAATATAACACTATATGTATATTATGTCAACATAAAACACCCACTCTAATATGGGTGTTTCGTTATTACTATTAAAAAAGACCTTTGATTAATTTGTTTCTGGAACAGGAACTTTGATTTTCTTACCAAAGCTCTTCATGTCCGGCTTCAAACTTTTCATGACCGTATCTTTGTCGAGCCCTTTTTCAGTAATCAATTGGTCGATTGTTTTACCGTTATCGAGCGCAGTAGTAACATCAACAGTGGTCATTCCTAAGGCTTTCGCCAAAGCTTCAGTATGTTTTGTTTTTTCTGCTGCCATTTTTGTCTTCATTTTATCAGCTTGTGCTTGGGTAATCTTCCCGCTTTTGATATCTGCATCAAGTTTTGCTTGCATATCAGCTTCGATTGTTGCTTTTACTTGTTTTTTAATAGCAGTCTTGTCGATTGCGTTTTCTGCAATGATTGCATCAATGGTCTTCCCTGCTGCCAACTGTGCTTTGACTTGAGTAAGTGTCAGACTTACGACACTATCAAGCATTTTGTCTTCGTTGACGATTTCAGGGCCACCCATTCCACGCCCCATCTTACCTCTAGTTTTATCACTTCCTGCAGATGCTGCAAATGCAGAACCAGCAAGTGTTGCGAGTCCCAAGATTGGAATTGTTGCATATAATGCAATTTTTTTGGTTTTATTCATATATTGTAAGATTCTAAGTTAAAAGGTTTTAAAGATTGTAGTTGCAGAGCGTCCCCCGCAGTAAGTAATACAATGGATACTCCTAAATATTACACTGTATTTTCTGTACGAAACCGATAGTATGTTGGCTAATGTAATATAGTTATGATTCAGTTGTATTATTATTAGAGAAATGGAACAAACCGATGAAATGATTGCACAATTGGTACAAAAGGGTGATATTGAACTATTTGGAGTTTTGATAGACCGCTACGAAAAAAAACTTGCGGGCTACCTCAAGCGTTTTTTGCGAGACCGCTCAGATATTACTGACATCGTGCAAGATATTTTCATCAAGGCATATACCAACATTCAAAGCTTCGATACAAAACAAAAGTTTTCTTCGTGGATCTATCGCATTGCTCACAATGAAGCGGTCAATTTTATAAAGAAAAAACGATCTCTCTCTTTTTCTTTTTTTGATCCAGAATATTTGATCAATTATTTCAAAGATAGTGATGATGTTAGAGAAAATGTAGAGCGAAGTGAAATCAAAAAAGAAATTGAACAAGTGCTCGATGATATTCCTCCTCATCACAAAGAAATATTACTACTCTTTTTCTATGAAGAGCTTTCCTATAAGGAAATTAGTGATATTTTGAAAATCCCTATTTCTTCCGTTGGAGTCAAAATAAATCGAGCAAAAAAGGTCGTCGAGGATATCTTAAAGAAAAAATAATATGACAGAAACAATACACAATCTAAAAGAAGAGCTTTTACAAACAATCAAAACAGGTTCGTTGAAACAAAAACCAAAATGGTATTTTGCTTTTTTCTCGTTTCTTTCTGTTGTTGGAATACTGACACTTTTTACACTATTGCTTTATATCACAAGCTTTATTGTGCTTGTTTTTGGTGAAGAAATTAATTTTCGTGGAGGAGCTCATTTTTTTGAAATGATACACGTGCTACCTATTGTATTAATTTTGTTTGTCATTATTTTACTTTGTACACTTTTCGTCCTTATTCACCATTATCGTTTTTCATACAAAAAACCGGTACTCTACAGCATTGTCGGGATTTTCCTTGTTACAACAATACTAACAATTGGACTAACAGCGTTTGATAATGAAATGCGTTTTGCCCGTATCGGAGAAGATTCTGATATGCCAATTATCCGGACAATGCATCAGCACTATCGTCCACATCATGAATTTCATATCTACCAGGTACCACCCTTTCCGGGACCAGTACTAATAGAAGTACAGAAATAATACTTTATGGTAACTGTTTTAACATATAGTGTTGTTTTTTGAGTTCTTTTATTATGTCAACAACGGCAATTTCGGTTGCTGGCGCATTTGGGCCACCTAAATGCATAATAACAATCGATCCGTTGTGGACTTTTTGTAAAACAGTTTTTTCTATTTTTTTAGCATTTTTATTAAATGCATCACCGGAAATCAAACCAGTATCTGAAACAATTAAATTCATCTTTTGCACCAACAAGTCATCGGAATACTTATGACAAAGCCCGGGGTGACGAAAATATTTTGGTGTGTACCCAATCAGATGTTTGAGTATCTCTTGTGTTTTTTGTATTTCAGTAATTTTTTCTTTTTCAGAAGAAATAATAGACAGTCCGTAACAATTTTTTTCAAAAGCTGAATGATTGTATGTATGATTTCCAATCGAAATATCTGGTGTGTGACCAAGTTCGGTCACCACTGTTGGGTACATTTCTGCAAATATACCGGTCACAAATATTGTTGCCGGTATATGATTTTCAATAAGATATGAAACCAATACACTGCTATACCAAGAAGAAACTTGTCCGCTCACAAAACGGTCTTTCATTGAAGGAGTCATATCGGCATCAAAAGTTAAGTACACTACTTTTTCGGTGGTGGCAGTTTGAGTCTTTGAAAGAGTAGTATCAAAAACAAGTCTATTTTGTTTAACAGAAATAATGCAAGTACACAAAAGTAAGACAAAAAGTGCAGCAATAAAAATATCAATACTTTTGAAGTTATGATTGTTTTGCATCAAAGAATTATAGCAAAATAAAAAACCCTTTCGGGTTTTTTATTTTGGGGAGGCTATCGGGAATCGAACCCGAATCGAAGGTTCCACAAACCTCAGTGTTAACCGTTACACCATAGCCTCCATATAAGTTTCGAACTTCCCGATTAAACCATATTTAGACTTATTTTTCAAGTATTATTTTATAGCTCAATTTTTTTATGAGTAAATAAATAATGTGCAATTTGAGAACCAGTAATCATCACGATAAGAATAGCGCCATAAATACCCATCAGCTCTCCATATGAATGAGGAAGATTTTTGAGCATTGCAAAAACAAAGGCAGTCAACCACGAAGTGAGTGATATTGCTCCAAGCGCAAAAGAAATAGCACGAATACGATTCAATTTCGGATCAAGCATTTGTGGTACATCAAAACGAAGTGAGGTCAGTTTTGGTGTCACCATTTTGTTCAACAAAAATCCATTGATTGTAATAATGACAATCACACTCATCTTTGCCAAGAATTTCGGTGTGTCATTATACTGTGCAATCTTTGGTAAATAAATTCCAACACCAGAAACCAATAGAATAAGTAATGCAATCCAAATAGCATTTGAAAGCGTTTCCAGAATAGTATTTTCAGCTTCACTGATTTGATAATCTTTGAGGAATTTGAAAAACAGCATATCAGTAATCAATGCTCCTCCCATACCCAGTGAGACCGCAAGAATATGTACAATCAAAATAATTCTTCGGTGCGTTTCAAGTAATGAAATAATTGGCAGATCAGATACAAAATAAATCAAAATAAAATTGATTGTCGCAAGCAATGCAGAACCCATACACCATGAACACCATGATTTGAGTACAAACAATTGCACCGCTGTCAGATACAAAGAAAAAATAAAACTAAAGAGTGTTGCGATACTTGCCATAAATACTGCCCAAAGTGGAATGTGTACCGCAAATAAAAATGTTCCTACATAAAAAAGAAAGCCGACTACGTGATAGAACATTCCAAACCATTCGAGTGAGACGCCGAAAATTTTTGAATGACTACTGCGAATAACTCGGTCACAATTTGCCCGAAGTGGACAGACCAACGGACCTGCTACTTGTTTTTTTTGATAGATTTTATATGACAATAAAAACCCCAAAACAGAAACAAGGGCAGCTGATAGAAAAACAAAAGATTCTTGCATTCGGATAGTATAGCAAATGTTGGAGTTTCTAAAAAATAAAAATCTTTAGGTAAAACCTAAAGATTTTTATTTTGTGCACGAGAGAAGACTCGAACTTCCAAGCCCTTGCGGGCGCTACCACCTCAAGGTAGTGCGGTTACCAGTTTCGCCACCCGTGCAATATTTTGTCAAATATATTTCTTCTGTTGTTGTTTTTCTATACCTAAAGCTTTTTCTATCTTTATTTTCTTTCGAGATAAACAAACAACTTTTGGATTATAGTACATTTTTCCAATAATTAATAGCGCTTCTTTTTTGGCATATTTAAGTTGTTGCGTAGTTTTTTTACCATCGAAAGCTATGTGTCCTTTAACTTTTAGATTCTTTTGTAATTCACTTTGTAACCAATCTATATGTTTTTTACTTGCAGATATAAACTCTAAATAAAACATATGACTTGATTTCCAGCGTGGATCCCAATAAGAATAAAAACAACCATCTCCATCAAAACAACCGCGCAAAAAATCGAAGAAGTATTTTTTAGGAATTTTTAATTCTCCCATGGTTAGTGATTTTTTAGGAGTTAAACCTATAGATAAAAGGAAGTCATAAAAAATTCTATTTTTAAACTGAATTCTTAAACAAGCATCTCCTGAACCATTCCATTTTTTGCCTATTGTAAAATTCACACCCAAACATTTAGAAAAATTCTCCAGTTGTTCTCTATCCTTAGAAGTTAGATCTATTAGTAAGTTATCTTTTGACAAACAACCGTCTGTGGCAACCAATCCTATAGCATAAGCTAATTCTGGTCGCCATGTTGTATCTATAATCTTTTTTGGTTTTGGTCCTGTCTTAACCATAGATATATTATATCAACTCAATGTATTAGCGTCTACTAATTTATATTTACAAACAAAGAGCGATTTTGGCAAAGCCAAAATCGCTCTTTGTTTTTTTACTTTACAACTTTCAACTTTATGAACTTTATAACTATTACTTTTGCTCTTCTGCAGTTTCTACCATTCCTTCAGCTACTTCGTTTTCTAGTACTTCTGTTACTGGTGTATCTTCTGAGATAGTTTCGTCGATGATTTCTTCTTCATTCACCTCCTCTAATGGCAAACCTTTTTTGTTTCCAACAACGATACTCTTCAAACGTTTTGCAACTTCTTTGATTGCTTTTGTTCGGATAAAGTATAGTTTTGAACGGCGAGCACCTGATTTCTTCAAAATTTCGATAGAATCGATTGTTGGAGAGTATAGTGGGAAAATACGTTCTACTCCTACTCCGTTTGATACTTTACGTACAGTGATCATTGCACCTGCTTCTGTGCCGTGTTTTCGGGCCAATACGAGGCCTTCAAATGCTTGTAAACGAACCTTACCTTTTTCTTGAATTTTGTTCCACACACGGATAGTGTCCCCCGCCTTAATGTCGAGTTTTGCCCGTTCCTTTGTGTTTACTGGAGAATATACTGTTGCTGTCATAATAGCGAAACTTTATCACAATTTTTAATTATTCGCAAGAAGTAAGACCTTTTCAAAATCTTCTGGCAGTGGAGCCTCGAATTTACGACGTTCCCCGTTAGACATTTCAAGTTCAAGCGAATGCGCATGCAAAGCCACTCGATTGAAACCAAGTGCTTTTGGTTTATTTGATGCATAGAGATAATCTGAAACGATTGCATGGTTGATGAACTTCATATGCACACGGAGTTGGTGTGTGCGCCCAGTCATTGGATACAGTTCTACATATGAATACCGATGGTCAAGTGGTGGTTGTTGTGTTTCGTATTCATCAACGGCCAAATCAGAAAAGCGAGCGAGTGTTCGATAGCGAGTAGTTGCTTCACGTAATTCTCCGCGCGCTCCACGCCCTGCATTCCACATGCGAATATCGCCGACACTTCGTCCGATTGGTGCATTGATGAGTCCGATATCTTCTTTGAGAAATCCATACACAAACGCACGGTAAATTTTGCGAATGGTGTGATTTTTGAATTGGCGTTTTACGAACAGAAAAGTTGGCTGGTTTTTGACCAAGACCATGACACCTGAAGTTTCTTTGTCGAGCCGGTGAACGATGCCCGGTTTTTGAATCGTAATATTTTCACCTTTGTGAATGATTTCAATCGGTTCACCGATATCCTTACATGCTGGATATTTTGACACGAACCAGTCACAGAGTGTGTATTCATCACTCTTTCCGTCTGGGTGCACCATCAAACCTGCAGGCTTGTTGATGATTACAATATTGTCGTCTTCAAAGATTACCGTCGGGACGAGCTTTTTGACACTAGTGTCTTCCATTGGCAAGACTATAGCACATATATTGAGTTTTTTAAAAAATAGTGTATGATTGTTTTGTTACTCGGATTTTATATTTAGAAATTCGGGCGATTAGCTCAGTTGGTAGAGCAGCGCTTTTACACAGCGAAGGTCAGAGGTTCAAGTCCTCTATCGCCCACAAAAAATCAAGGTCCTACTCTGTAAGAGTCGGGCCTTTGATTTTTACGGCGATAGAGGACTTGAAAGACGGAGGCGGTCTACGATTTTTGTTCGACAAAAATTGTCGCCGAGTCGGGGTCGCGGAAATTTTGAGTGATAACGAAAAATTATCTGTGACCAAGTCCTCTGTGTTTGAAAAATTATGGCTCCGGCTGGCACACGAATAAAAAGACTGGAGCAGTCCAGTCTTTTTATTTGTGTGCCCCCGCTAAGAATCGAACTTAGAATAACGGCTTAGAAGTCCGCAGTTATATCCATTTAACTACAGGGGCAATATTGTCCAAGTCAACACATTAAACTATAAAAATGACAAAAAATCCAGTATTCAAGCTATATCGAAGGATCCTTAATTTGTAGCTTTGTAGTGACAGTCGAATTATATATCACTGCTTTATCATCAAAATATTGTTTGATTTTCTGCACCTTATCACTATTGTACTGCTTCACTCCACCAATCGTGTTTGTTGTATCAGCAACAAATGGATCCTGATCTGCTTTTGAAAAAATACCGTAAGAAATACTAATAATCAATACTAAAAAAGCAAAGAGCCCGATGATAAAAACCTTCCACCAAAAAATAGTAGTAAGTTGTGTGTTTCTTGGTTTATTTTTTTTATGTAAAAATGATAGTTGCAACATATATTAATCAGTATCACTGTAAGAATTAATGGTAAAAGAAATTGCACCATCCCAAACAATACCAGCAGAAACTTTTGTGACTGGATCAATTTTGACACCTTCCGATGTAGCACTCAAGTTTGTCACTGTTATGTAGTACGGCAATTGTTCGAGTAAGAAAAAATAGTTGTACAAATTTTGATAGCTACCATTTGCAGAAATTGAAACATTCAATGATTTTGCATCTTTACCTACCGTCACGTCGTTGATAGAAGCAGTAACTCCTGCAGTAGTTCCTAAATCTTCTAAACTGTTCAAGAAATCAATTGTTTGTGACTTTCTCAAAAAATGTCCTGCGAGCAACTGCTGATCATCTTGTGCACTTGAAACAAGTCTGCGCATTTTATTTACCACCGTGTCATTTTTATATCGATTTTGAATCTCATTATTTATGACAGCAATTTCTTTTTTGTTGTCATTTATTTTTTTCCAAAACAAAAAATCACCAAACAACACAGCAATTGTGACGGAACTTACTATGATAAAAATGGTTACTGTTTTTTTCATATTTTTTATGGTAAAAAATTTACCGTGATAAGAAAATCGGTATTCTTCCCTTTTACAAAAGAAGACACTGGTACGACCACATTACTAAAATGTTCTGATGCTTCAAGGTTTTGAGAAAATGTATAAAGGGTATTTCTTGAATCTGATTTACCAGTAATTTGCACCTTTATATCATCAGGATTCTTTTTAATAAAATTTACATTTGTAATATAAATACCACTTGTTTTAACCTTTGCAATACTTGAGAAAAATGTACCAACTGTTGTAGATGTTGCAGAAACTGTGTCTGGAAAAACACTAATTTTTTTAGATAGATCATCTACCACCACCTTCATTGTTTGATCAATGACAAACCCTTCTGATTTATTAACCATACCAATTTGATCTTTGACACTACTTAAACGAGCAGAAACAATAAGATACGAAGGTATGAGTAGTACACCAAAAACAAGCCCGAGCAATAACACCGACAAAAGAATCAACACACTCCATCGTAATCTGATAGCTTGTTTTACGGCTTGTTTGTTTTGTTGTGGTAAAAGATTAATCATTTTGTGTCGTATGAACCAAGTGCGAGTCCAATTGCTGTAGCATAACTGAGTGAATCAGATTCGATCATTGGTGGAACATCGATATTTTTGTCGTATACTCTCGACCACACATCAGCGTTCACAACTGGTGCACGAAGCGACATTGCCAAATAGTCTGAAAGCCCAATCATATTTGCATTACCTCCACAGAGAATAATCTTTTCAACTCGTGGATGAATTCTACCAGTTTCGTCTTTGTGTGTGTGCCAAAAAATATAATGCTTATTGATTTCGTCACGCAAAATTGAGACACTATTGATAAGCACTGAAAATAATTCTTTGTTGTCATCACTTCGAACCAGCCCGTGTTCACGTTTCATTTTTTCAGCTTCAGCGAATGAGACATTGAAGTTTTTCATAATCATTTGTGTTTGCATACTACCTCCAATATCAACCGTTGTTGCAAACATAACCACTCCACCAGACACAAAAGAAATACCAGTACGAGTATTCCCTGCATCAACAATCATGTACGTATTCTTGTCAGTGTTTGGCACCACTGCACGAGCAATTGCTTGTGCTTCAAGTTCCAATGAAATCGGTAATAGTTTTGCTGATTCAAGCATCGACGCATATGTAGTAACGATATTTTCTGGTACTGCAGATATTTGCAACAAATAACTATCAGCTTCTTCGCTCAAAACTTCATAATCAAAGATTGCTTCTTTTGCAGAAATTGGAAGATGGTCTTCTAGTTGAAATTCAATCGAACTACGAATTTCTTTTGGATCAACTTTGGGAATTTTGAGTGTAAACAAATATACCTGCTCTTCTGGAAGTGATGCTCGAATATAAGAAAAATCGTATTTCCTCTGGAGTGTACTAAGTACTTTTTCAAATGCATCACTGTCGTTAATTTTACCATTTTGAAGCACTCCTTCAGGAATCGGAACATTACCAAATCTACCGAGACGAATCTTATTGTGCTCGCTGACCAATTCAACAAAACGAATCATCTCATCTGAAATATCAAAACCAACAGATGGAAGTGTGAGATATTTTGGTATAGGAAAAAATACATGTAATGACATAACGATATGTAGTAAGTATAACAAAGAGGCGACACAATAGTGTCGCCTCTTTGTTAGTTTCTTTAATAAACACTATTTTTTAAAAACTTATAAGATGAATGAAGTTCGAGGCAAACTTATTTAAAAAATGAGAAGATGTACGATTGTGTACATTGCCGAATGTTTTAAATAGTTTAACGAAGAAATTCGTCATCTTATAAGTTTTTATCGAACTTTTGACCCAGGAGTAACCGATTCTTCCGGTATCAAGAAAACTGGTTTCTCTTCTCCAACAGCGAGTAACATTCCTTGTGATTCAAGTCCACGAATCATGCGTGGTTCAAGGTTGATAACAAACAACATCATTTTACCAACAAGCGCTTCTGGCTCTGTATACCACTCTCGAATTGCTGAAAGAATTTGTCGTGGTTGTTCTTCTCCGAAATCAAGCTCGAAACGAATCAGTTTGTCTGAATCTGGTACCGCTTCAGCAACCAAAACTTTTCCGAGTCGCATATCTAATTTTTTTATATCGTCGATTGAAATCATATATTACTGTTTAATTGTTTCTAAATATCTTTGCAAAATAATACTTGCTGCTTCAGCGTCTGCCAAGTCATTATTTTGTTTCTTTTCTTTGCGAGCGGTAAACATCTCTTTACCAGTATTCCCTCTTGCGTGCATACTTGAAAAACTTTCAATCACAAAATGCACGGGAAGATTTGTCGTAGTTTCAATTTCTTTTGCAAAAGACTGTATTCTTTCTGTAACAGCATTATCTTCTCCATTCATGTTGAGTGATTTACCGAACACAAAAGCGCCAACATTTTTTTCTTTTGCAAGAGCAATAAGGACATCTTTTGCACTTTTATCGCTTTTTATGATCCCATACGGAAATGAAATTGTTCCTGAATCATCAGAAAATGCAAGACCGATCTTTTTTGTTCCATAATCAACTCCGCAAACAATCATATTACTTGAGTGGACCGAATCCGTATAAACACATACCCAAAACCATTGCCCCTACAACGACAGCACCAATAATCATAAGTGCTCGCACAAAATTAGTCATTGGAGCAATTTCACCAGTATGTACTCGTTTCAAATCTTTCCAAAGCACGATAGTGAAAATCATAGAAAGTGGCATGGTAAACAAAGAAAATACATTGTTGAGCGCATCTTGTACATGCAACATTTTTCCAATCCAACCGATTGGCAACATCACAATGAAAAATACCATTTGCAACAAAAACAATCTGAAGAAGATACTCCACCAACGCCCTTTCACCAAAGAAATACTTTGTTCGATTGCTTGGTGACTTGTCTTGTTATCAAACAACACCGCAAGTCCAACAAATGACATCGGCAATGAAATCCAAATTCCTGGAATAATAAATAGTGCCATTCCTCCCAATACCAACAATACTGAAATGAAACTAACTTCAATCATCGGGTGTACACTTTTGCGGGCAATACGAAACCGTTCACGAATAGTTGTTTCAGCAGGAACTGTTTCCATTACCACTTGATACACCGCAATCAGTGCAATAACCATCAAATAAAGTGCGATTGCAAAAACCAAACAAGCAACTACCCCAAAGATAATCACACTTACCACTCCTACCCAACCAGTAACCAATGTTGCCATACCAAGTGCCGCAGCAAATGTTGCCACCCCTACACCAAAAGAAAGTCCGGCAATGAGTAGCCCTACAAGCAAGACCTTGCTACTTGTTTTGAATGTTTTCTTATAAATATTCCACGCTTGTGAAAAGAGTTCTTTGAATTCTGTCATTGCCGGTGTTGTTTGATTAGTAATAATCGGCTCTGACACTGGAGCTGTTGGCTCTATTGTTGTTTGTACTTCTTGTTCCATATGTTGTTATTGTACAACAGAAAGTCGCTTTTCGTTAAAGCGGTGTTTCTGGATAAGTATTGACATTATATAGTTTTGTGATAATATAAGTAACGGAGATAAATTACATATATATCATGAGTTTTAAACAGATAGAGAAGCGTGTCCATACAGACTACGAAGATAATTTTTTACCTAGAACGGAGTTCAAATTATCCCTGAATCCTGAAGAAATCTTTACCTTATTAGAGGATAAAAAGTTTCAACGAGACATTGCGGTAACTTGGCACTTTAAATTTTACATCAAACAAATTCTCATTGCTTCTGTTGAAAAAATAGAAGAACCTGTTCGTAAACAGTTTCTAGAAGAACTAAGAAATAAAAGTAAAGAAATTTTTAGCTTGTTCGGAAACAACCAATCACGATCACTTCTTGCAATGCTTCAACTAAAGTTCTGCATTGAAACCATTGATGATTATGATTTGCAAGACCTGTTTAGAGGTCACAGTCATTACGACGAATGGTGTGCTCAAGTGGCCTATGAAGAATACTTACGACGTAAAAAATCGTAACAAAACAAAAAGCGGAATATTCCGCTTTTTATTATTGTGGTCACAAGTATTTTTCACCAGAAAAATCTCGCGACCCCGCCTCGCCTATTTTTCTGGTGAAAAATTATGGCTCCGGCTATCACACATAAGAAAAAGACTGGAGCAGTCCAGTCTTTTTCTTATGTGTGATCCCGCCAAGAATCTCGACTGACGGTCGCTGGTACTTTTCCACCTCACTTCGTTCGCACGGAAAAGTCTTTCGATTCTGGACGCAAGTGAAGCAGTTCACTTGCTCGAGCCACAATGTAAAAAACTGGCATAAGCCAGCTTTTTACATTGTGATCCCGCCAAGAATCGAACTTGGATCGTCGGTTCCGCAAACCGATATTCTATCCGTTGAACTACGAGATCATGTTTATTTAGTAACCTATTCTATCCATCAATTTTTCTATACCTCTGTCGTGTAGTTGGTCATTTTGTTCAAGGTGAGCATTCAATAGCTCTTGTATTTTTTGAGCATCTTGAAATGGCATTGGAACAGTCATGACAGGTGCCATAGGGCGTTCAGTATGAAGCACCAATTGTTGTGATTCACCAACGCCGACAATGTTCCATCCGTGCAATTTTGCCCATTCATATTTTCTATCACCAACAATGATTCCTTCCTCAAATATGCCAATTTCTACCATTTGAGGTTTGCGGGCACCGAACATCCCCATGCAAATACCTGCAAGTATCAAAAAAACTCCAAAAAAGTAGTTTTTGTACAATATTGCGATAACAGCTCCAGCAATTGCAGACAGTCCGATGGCCCAAAACCAATCGACAGATTTTTCTTTGTGATCGTACTCTAGAGCGCTCCAATGTATAATTGCATTCTCCATGTAGTCACACTATACCACAACCACAACAAAAATCCAGCCTGTCTTTTCTGTGTATTAAGCAGTCAAAAAGAAAGCTTGAAAAAAAAGCAAATATGCAGTAATATAGTAAACGGAAGTGTGGCTGAGTGGTTTAAGGCATCTGTCTTGAAAACAGAGGACTGTTTACGCGGTCCGTGAGTTCGAATCTCACCACTTCCGCAAAACAAAAAATCCCCAATCGGGGATTTTTTGTTTTGCGGAAGTGAGCAAAGTGAACAGTTTCACTTTGCGAGTGAGATTCGAAAAGCGCAGGCGGTGAAGAGTGATAGTATCACTTCGTAAAACCTTTTGAGA
>JBAXSP010000008.1:0-5545 GCA_037130655.1 bacterium
TAGACCTGTCACCTGCTATACTGCGGACGGAATAAATTTCTCAAAAAAATATGGAAAAGACATTTGAACAAGTTGATCAAGTAATAGCAGGTTGTCGCAACATCTTTGCCTCAAAAAATCGTGACTACGGGAAGTCGTGGATTATATGGCGACCGATGACAGTTATCGACCAGATATTCATCAAAGCAAAACGCATCAAAACAATCGAGGAAAACGGTTCACAGAAAATTTCCGATAGTATTGATAGTGAATACCGAGGTATTCTCAATTATGCAATTGTTGCAATTATGTTGGTTCGATTTCGAGAAGCAATCGAAAAAGCCCCAGATTCATTTGATGAAGAAAAGATTTTACTTCTTTATGACGAAATAACAAAAGAGGCAAAAGATTTGATGGAGAAGAAAAATACCGATTATGGTGAAGCGTGGAGAGACATGGAAATCACCTCTATGACAGATATGATTTTGGGGAGAGTCTATCGTCTCAAAGCAATTATTAACGGAAAAGAAATTAATTCCGAAGGGCCTGAGGCAAATTTCTTGGACACCATCAATTATGCAACTTTTGCATTGATCAAATTATCGGAACAAAAACCTTCACAGTAGTGAGGGTTTTATTTTTGACAAACTAGTACCAAAAAGGTACATTTGTGACGGACTAATTTCCTTACAAAAATGAATATTAAAAAACTAATGAAACTCTTCACCATCAAGTTAACTTCTTTTGGTGCAAAAATCACTTTTTGGGACGAACTCGAGCCCGAAGAAAGTGCGATGGTACAATCACTCAATTCCCGCTCTGCTGGTGGATTTTGGAAAAACTTATGGACAGTAGCCAAAGAAGGCTATGAAAAATTTATGTCCAAATTCTATTCAAACTACGGACACAAAAGCATTGCTGATTGTGGAAGTACTACAGGAGCATTTGATGACATCAGTATGCTTGCCGCCAAAGAAATTCAAAACTGGTGGGCATACAATGGCCAAGAAACAAGCACTCGATATATCGATGTGACAGGACTTGGGTATGTTGATCCTGTTGGAACAGTAGAATCCAAAGCTATCATGGAACGGTATTTTGTTTTTTTACAAAGGAGCCCTTGAAAGAACAATTGCTCATTTGAAAATCGTTCGGCCACGCAAAATTGACGGGGAAAAACCTGAGGATGAAGAAAAGTACAATGTAATGATTGAAAAACGTGCATATGATGTACTCGGTTCATTCTTGCCGGCTGGTGCAAAAACAAATGCCAGTTGCCACATGAACTTACGCCAGTTTGATGACAAGCTTTCGTATATGAAGTATCACCCATTACCGGAAATCAAAGCATTGGCAGATTCGACACTTGAAGCTTTGGTTGAGCGATATCCAAGTACTTTTGAAAAAAAGAAAATGTATCAAGAAAGTGAAGATTATCGAAAATATTTTCAAGATAATTTCGCTTACAATACACCTCCTCTAGTTGCAAAAAATAAGGGTGAGATTTTTGTATTTACAACAAATTTTATCAGACAACCTTTGATTGCAGGGATGTATCGAGAACTTTTAAGTATGCGACCAAAAATGACTGAAGTGCCAAAAATTGTAAATGAGGTAGGAAGTTTCTTGGTAGAGTTTACAATTGATTTCAGATCACACCGTGATTTACAAAGACAAAGAAGTGCACTGCAAAGAGTACCATTACTCACAACCGATATAGGTTTTGAGCCGTGGTATTTGGATCAACTACCTGAAAGTGTTTTCAATGAAGCAATTGAGTTGTTGGCATATCAACAAGATGCAATAGCTCTACTTGATTGCGACGATTTAACTCGTCAGTATTACATAGCTATGGGATATAAAGTTTCAAATACTTTTACTATCCCTTTTGCTGATCTGATTTATATCATTGAACTTCGTACTGCGACCACCGTACATCCGACTGCACGAAAAATTGCACTCAACATGTATGAGGGTTTCAAAAAAGCACTAGAAGATATCGGGGTGGACTTTGTAAAAATTCACGCAGTAACTGATACTGATGATTTCGATATCAAACGAGCCGATCAGGATTTGTTTTTGGAAGGCAAACGTTTGAGTGATAAAGGAAATTAACTCGATAAAAAACCACCCTTTTTGGGTGGTTTTCTTTTTGACTTATTTTTTACCTTTTTTGACATCAATAAGTGCATCAAGCACAATCGGCATGAACCGTTCATCTTGCCAGGAAATTTTACAATCATGATTGACCTCTTTACTGAACAAAAACCCTGCACCTTCTCCGGTATAGAGAACATGTTTCCATGAAGGTTCCATACAAACTTTTTCTTTTACATTAGGGTTATCATCAAATAACAATGTTCCGTGTGCATGAGATTTGTCCTTTAAAAACAATGTTTCTGGCATTCTGCCGAGCACCGGAGCAATATGTTCTTCAATCCAACAAGTTTTTTCATTTGAAACACGGTTGTAGTGCTCTATGTATTCTCTTCTTTCAAAAAGATCACTCGTGTCGAACAACGATGATGCAATTGGTGTTGAAACAAAAGCAATATGTCCAAGTTCATCAAGCCATGGAAGCTGTTCTAAAAATCCTTTCATTGGTGGCATTGATAGATAGAACCCTGGAACAGGTCTTTTGTAAATCTCAGAAATCCTTTCGAAATATTCCGGTGCATAGTTGTCGGCAATATTCCATTTTTTTGATTTTTGCGAACCAAGAAATTCAAGTCCGGGGATTTTTTCTTCCCAAATCTTTTTGAGTAGAGAACCTTCTCCTTCCCAGTCGACAGTTGTCATGTCGAGATCAAAGAGTAGTGTTTTGTCTTTTTGCATTATTAAAAACGATTTATTCCTGTGTGACTGTACCACACAAAAATAAATCCCGCAAATGCGGGATTTAAAAACATAGTTCTATTACATCTTGAATTGTTTGGCCAATTTAGGGCCAACTTGTTTAGTATAATTAGAAGCAATTTGATCATACTGAACATCGGGAGTTGCGATTAATTGCTCAAATTTAATCCGAGCAATCGGTTGACCGTGTTTTACCAACATATCTTCAAACACCCTGACTTCGAGTGTAAGCTGACGACCCTGCTCTTCACCTGCCTTGCCATACCCCCAACCAGGATCAATGAAACCTGCGTAATGTGAACGGAAATCTCCGAGCCTGTCATCCATCGGAGCCATTTCACAAGCTAAGTCTGGCGGAACCATAACATTCTCCAGACTTGAAAGAATGTAAAAACTTTTGGAATCGAGTTTTAGAAAATTACCTTTGGGTTTTTCAATAACTTCGAAAAAATCTGAATATAGATATTTTTCATTGCAATTGTATTCAATAGGATTAATATTTTCTTTGGCACGATAACCAACAATTTTTGACTGCAAATCAAGAGAAAGAAGAAGTGAGCGATCATCGTCACGAACCCTCAAATCTTTGTAACGAATCTTGCTTTTGAATAATTCTCCGTTTTGCGGAGAAAACAAAAGTCCGTCTTTTTGCATAACTTGTTCAAGTTCTTCGCTCATCAAACGAGTGTCAGAATTAAATAATCGTAATTGATTGAGAGAACTTTTTCCATTCAATTGAATGGAAAAAGTTTTTGGAGAAACCAAAACCCACAACTTACCGCAAAAAGATTTTGGTACAAAATCGTACCAGGGAACTTTGTCTGCGAGTAAACGTACATGCATATCCAACCTACCAGAAGTCGATTTTAGATTTGCGTATCCATAAATACTTTTTGGTAAATCGATTTTGTTTGAAATCGGAATTAGATATGTTTTGCCTTTTTGCAACATTCCTCCCGAAAAAGGATGGACGCCTTGACCGAAAGATTTGACCATATCTAAAACATTTTTACCTGGTTCTACCTGAAAAACTCCAGGTACTTCGTAAATATTATCTTCAAGAACCAAGTCTATTGACGATGGTTTGATAGTACTTTCATCTGCGGTAATAAAACCATTTTCGACAAGCTCTAAAAGCGTTTGTATTGGCAAAGCACCTTTACCTATTTGATGTACATTTCTCATATTATTCTTTTTTTAATCCGAATACACAGTACCACAAGCAACAAAAAATCGCCACTTGGGCGATTTTTTGTTTGTAGTATGAATTATTCAGTGACTGTAATACCAGCTGAACGAGCTGAACCTTCGATGATTTTCATAGCTCCTTCAATATCTTTCGCATTCAAGTCAGGCATTTTGCGTTCTGCGATTTCGCGGATTTGCGCTTTTGTTACCTTTCCTACTTTTGAAACATTCGGCTTACCTGAACCTTTTGTGATTCCTGCAGCTTTTTGGAGCAAGATTCCTACTGGAGGAGTTGAGATACGGTAATCGTATGAACGGTCATCGTATACATTGATTTTTACCCCAACGATTTCACCTCCCATGTTTTGTGAATCTGCGTTGAATTTTTGACAAAATTCTGAGATGTTGATACCTGCTTGTCCGAGGGCGGGACCAAGCGGTGGTTGCGGAGTTGCCCCACCTGCCTTGATTTGTACCTTAATTTTCTTAATGATTTTCTTTGCCATTTTTTATAGGCTCTAGCTTGCAGGCTCTAGGCACTAGCTAAGCAGAACAGTGAGTTACTTAATAAGTTGAAGCTATAAGCGTAACTCCAGTAATATAACAGTTTTTTTGGTTTATAGCAATATAACCAAAGTAACCAGATTTTCGGATATACAGAGTATAGAAAGAGCGATTTTGCTTTGCAAAATCGCTCTTTCTATTTCTATATTCTGAAATACTATATTCTGAAATACTTTTCTACAGTTTCTTAATCTGCAAGAAATCTAGTTCAACAGGAGTCTCACGTCCGAACATTGAAACAAGTACGCGAACTTTTCCTCGTTCTTGATCAACTTCATCAACTTTCCCTTCGAGGTCTTTGAATGGACCATCCGCAACGATGATTGTTTCGCCAACAACCAAATCCATCGTATGCTTCGCAACTTTGTCATCCATCTTACCGAAGAATTCATCGATTTCTCTTTGTGACAACGGAACAGGGGTAACACCTGAGCCAACGAATCCAGTAACACGAGGAGTGTTGCGAACAACGAACCAAGAATCGTCAGTCACAATCATTTCTACGAGCACATATCCAGGATACACTTTTTCTTCTACTTCAACGCGCTTTCCGCCTTTGATTTTGATTTTCTTTTCTACTGGAACAACAACATTAAAAATTTTGTCTTCCATTCCCAAACTATCAATACGCTGTCTTAGATTACGAAGCACTGCATTCTCATATCCTGAGTAGGTGTGAATCGCATACCAATGACGTTCTCCAGTAACTTCTTGTTTTGCCATATTATTTGTTCAATATTTTTGCTACACCACCAGTAAAGAGTGTATCAAAAAGTCCTAATGTATAAGCGACCAAAAGAGAGATAATGATAACTGTAGCAGTAAACCAAATAACATGGCGACGTGTTGGCCAAGTAACTTGTTTTAATTCAGTGCGTGTTTCGTTGATAAATTTTTTCATACGTATAGATTGTAATATAAATTTTGGCTATTTTAAAACCCCTCGCGGGGCTGTTAT
>JBAXSP010000009.1:0-2584 GCA_037130655.1 bacterium
GCTTCCAAATGGTGAAGTGCCGGTTTGGCATTGGCAGTTGGCGGACCTTCGAAAAAGACAAAAGGTTTGCCGTCTTTATTCTTTTCGAGCGATTTCTCGAAGATTTGGTTTTCTTTCCAAAATGCTAAAACTGCTTCTTCACGAAGAGCTGATGTTGATTTGTTTTGTTGATTGTTTTGTTCTTCCATATATTTTAAAAATTAAAAACTCGTCCGCAGAAAACGACAAAAGTCATTTTCCAAGGACGAGTCTCTAGCGCTTGCGGTGAGCGTAGTCGAACCGTGGTACCACCTTGTTTTTGGGAGCGGAATTTTTGGAAACGCGTTTCCAAAAATTCCGCTCCTTCTCATTTTATGGGTTCTACTCCCCTAGGGTTTCTTCCCAAGCTCCCGAGTGATAGCTCGTTCATCGCTTATGTTTATATATTACATAAAAAAGATAGAAAAGTAAAACCGCTAATTCTAGCGGTTTTCGTGTTCAATAAACAATCTTCTGAATATCTTTTTGCAACACAGAACAAAACCTGTGCACACAACACCAACACTAAACATAGTAAAAAATACTATGTACGCCAATTGGAAAACAAACTGAGCATCTTGTTTGCCGAAAAAATAATTCAAATTAAGAGCGATGATACTTGCAATCAATGGTAAGAATGCTGATTCAAGTCGAATCTCTTTTATGAGAATACTATATGCAATCATCCCTCCTATTCCTAAAAACCAAAAGAATTGCAATCCAAGAACAATAATTGGACTTAAAGAACTGATCGCCCTAAATGTGTTCGCTGGTAATAGACACATAACCAACGATATCCAAAAAATAACGTGATAATATGTTTTCATTTCAATAGCTATTATTCCATTTCGAAATATAACACAACAACAAAATAAAAACGACAGACCCTCAGGTCTGTCGTTTTTATTTCACTTAAAATACTACATTGATTGAGGTATCTCTATTCCGAGCAATCGCACTGCATTCTCAAGTACTTGAGCTGTCTGCTTGGCAATAAAGAGATTGTGCTCGGCAACTTTTTTATCTGAATCAATGATGTGCGTATTTCCATACCAACTATTCCACAAGTGTGCGAGTTCGAGTGCATACATTGCTATATGATGCGGTGCCCATTCAGTAATACTTTTTTCCACTACAGCAGAAAAACGTGTGAGATGTCGTTCAAGTTGACCGAATTCTTTTGTCTCATCAAACACTGGAGAGAGTCCTTGTGCGAATGCTTTGTTCAAGACTGATTTTGCACGCACAATAGAGTATTGCAAATATGGACCTGAATCCCCTTCGAACGATAATGATGTTTCTGGGTCAAAGTTAATATTACTTCCGGCTTTTGCACGAAGGATTGCGAGCTTCAGTGCACCGATTGCAATCATATCCGCAGATATGCCAGTGCTCTCAGGATTTTTTTCTTTGACTTCTTCTACAACAGTATCAATTAATGTCGCAGCAAGCGGTACCCCACCCAAACGTGAAGACATTTTTTGTCCTTTGAAAGACATACGTCCGTGCGTGCGGTGAACTGTTTTCTCTGCCCAGACCGGATTGATTTCTCCGGCAGCGGATTTTACTACTTCGAAATAATTTGTTTGTTCGTGGTCAGTAATAAAAATAGAAAGGTCAGGATTGTATCGTTCGAATTTGAGTGACATCAAACCGACGTCTTTGGCTTCATAGGTCGGATATCCTTCACTATTGATAAACACACGTGTGTGTAGACCAACTTTTTCTCCTTCATAAATGACCGCTCCGTCACTCTGAGAAAAAACTGTTCCGATGTTTGACTCAACGATTTCCTGCCCAACTTTTCCTGCTTCACTTTCATAAATAAATGCATCAAAATGAGAACCGAGTCGTTCGACAATCTTTTTGAAATAGTCCAAATTAATTTCCTTGCCTGCTTCATAAACAGTCAGTTCTTCACTTGGTGTGTGATCATACAGGTGTTTTGTAATTTCTCGAACACGAGTTTTGACTTCGTCACTTTCTTCAAATGCTTTTGTCCCGCGAACATAACATTCTCCCAAATATGCGAGTTTTTCTGTGTCGGTTGCACATGAATGCATTTTTTCAATTCCGTCTAGAAGCATGATGTACACCGCCTTACCGATACCAAGTGAAATATCTGATGGGTATGAAATCACGGTCACCTCGGCACCAGAGAATTTTGCGAGTCGTGTAATTGCCTCACCAACGGTGTTATTCATCACATGACCAATGTGAAATGCTTTGAACAAATTCGGACTTGAATGTTCTACCAAAATCTTTTTTCCTGTGTGAAGACTGCTTTTGCCATACAGCTCCCCTTTTTGCTTAATATGATTTAGCTCAGTAGCAAAAAAAGTATTTGAAAGGGTGAAGTTGATGAACCCTGGACCAGCGATGTCAATATGTGCGATTTCTTGTGGAAGTGCTTTTTCGATTTCAGTTTTGATTTCTTCTGCAAGTTCTTTTGGATTTTTGCCAAGCTGTTTGGCGAAGACCATCGCCACATTGGTCGCATAGTCCCCGTGTGCACTATCGGTCGGAAATTCAAGCGCAAAATCGCCACCTTCAATACCGAGACTGG